>NZ_CAMPHI010000057.1 GCF_946885955.1 uncultured Pseudomonas sp. | reverse complement strand
CTCTGGTTGCCACCGCTGATGGCGATGCCGCGCTTGCCGCCAGAGGTCATGGCCATGTCTTCGAAATCGTTCGAGTTGCGGTGGTTGACCTCGCGCAGATAACCGGCGTCCAGGGTCAAGCCGTCAATTTCCTGGGAAATCAATTGGCCGCCCTTGAAGACCTGCGGCAGCAGACGACCATCGCTGGAACCGATGGCCATGTTCTTGAACTGCATGCTGCCAACGCGCAGGGTGGTGTTGGACAGCTTTGCCTTGCCGGCCAAGGCCAGGTCGGAAGAGTAGTCCTGCGAGCCGCCCGAGCGATCGGGAACCAACAACCCACTGCCCGCTGTCCCCTCACCAGAGTCCAGCTTGAAGCCGAGCATGCCGATAGCATCGATACCGAAGCCGACCGTGCCCTCGGTATAGCCGGAGTTCATGCGCAGAATGAAGCCCTGCGCCCACTCTTCCTGCTTGGCCTGGGACGGAGTGGGGGTATCAGCCTGACGGAAATCACGGTTGAAATAGAAGTTGCGCGCCTCGATGCTGGCCTTGCTGTCCTTGAGGAACTCGGCATGGGCCATCTGGCTCAGCGACAGGCCGAGAGTGCTGGCCGCGATCGCCAGGGCAAGGGAGGTTCTTTTCATTGTGGTTTTCTCCAGTGTGTTTTTATGGGTGGTGCATCGGCCACGACCCTAGGTCGCCGGGGCGCTGACCGAATTCGTTGCCCGCCCACACGCAGCCGCAACCAGCCAGCGCAAAAGCGCCAGGGCAGAAGGCAAGCGGTGGACGAAGGA
Organism: uncultured Pseudomonas sp.; assembly: GCF_946885955.1. The sequence goes on along the minus strand of NZ_CAMPHI010000057.1, from coordinate 26,827 downwards.
ATCAGGACTGCGCGGCAGATCGCTGGCGGGCAGGCGGGGAATCGGCTTCAGGAAGACGGCGAGGGCTGAGCGCTTTCATGCTGTGGTCTCTTCATTTTTATTGTGTTCCGGCCGAGACAGCCGGTTAGCGTGAAGAGCACAAGGCAGATACTGTGCCAATGATTTATTCGGGATAAAAAATCGTTCAGTTTCAATAACTTGAATAGCAACAGAGCGCCTGTGACGGCCCTCTGGGGATTTGCGGGTAAGCGGATTTCAGCCGAACGTGAAACCGCCCACGGCGGATTTTCGCCAATGCCGCCGGCCAGGTTCAGCCGAGCACGATCTGGTTCTTGCCCTGGCGCTTGGCTTTGTACATGGCGATATCGGCGCGGCCGAACAGGCTATCCAGACTGGCGTCATCACCACGCAGGCTGGCCAGTCCCTGGCTGACGGTAATGCCGAACGTCCGGCCCTCATGGGTGAAACTCAGGCGCTGCACTTCACGTTGCAGACGCTCGGCGATCAGGGTCGCCAGGTCCTCTTCGCAACTGGGAAACAGCGCGGCGAATTCCTCGCCGCCGACCCGACCGAACAGGTCGTTACGGCGCAGCACCGCCGCACCGCAATAGGCCAGACGCTGCAACACCTGATCGCCGATCTGGTGTCCATAGCGGTCGTTGATCTGCTTGAAGTCGTCGACATCGAGCAGCAGGAAGGCCAATGGGCTGCCGAATTTGCGAGCGTGCTCGAATTCGCGCTGGGCACACTCGAAAAAATACCGACGGTTGCTGCTCTGGGTCAGCACATCGACGGTCGCCAGCCGCTGCAACTCGCCTTCCAGCTGCTTCTTCTCGGTGATGTCTTCGGCGATTCCGACCACGATCTGCACCGCGCCTGAAGCGTCGCGCCGACTGACAAAGCACTTGTCGCTGAGCCAGCGCAATTGCCCATCGGCGCGAATGATGCGGTACTCGCGCGCTTCCACGGCGCCGGTTTCCAGCACCTTGGCCAGGCTCTCGGCGGCGTATTCCATATCGTCCGGATAAATGCTGTTGCGCCACTCGTCATAGCCGGCGAGCAGCAGGGCGGCGGAATGGCCGAAGATATTTTCGTAGGCGGGGCTGACGTAGATAATCCGCTGCTCCTGCCAGTCGAAGGCCCAGAGCACCGAATTGACGCTACCCAGCAGGCTGCTGAACAGCTGCTCACGCTCGCGCAGACGCGCGACTTCGGCGCGGCTATGTAGCAGCGCCAGGGTCAACTCTTCCAACTCATGCGGTACTTCGCTGAGCTCATCCATAATCACCGTCCTGGGGAATATGGGCGACAAGGGGGCATAAGGCTGCCGCACAGAACTATCACCCGTAACCTGATGACCAGACAGTCAGGAAAAAGTTCGCCGGCCCGGCCTGCAAGTCGCGGCTTTTGCCTACTTAATCACTTGATCACTTGATCAGGCGCAAGGCGAACGGATAGCGATAAACCTGGCCTTCGTTGGCCTTGATCCCAGCGATGATCGTCAGCACCAGCGCCGCAATGCCGACCAGCATCATCAACGGAAAGCCGATCAGCACGACCATCAGCAAGAAGCACAGGGCCACGGCCAACGTCACGCTGATCTGGAAGTTCAACGCTTCCTTGCCCTGGTCGTCGACGAAAGGATCGAGGTCCTTCTTGATCTGCCAGACGATCAGCGGACCGATCAGGTTGCCGAAGGGGAATGCCAGGCCGAGAAAGGCCGCGAAATGGCAGAACATCGCCCACTGTCGCGCTTCCTGGCTTGGGGTTGATTGCGGGATTTGCGGATCGTCGTTCACCTTTGCTCTCCTTGGGTCGATTGCCCATTGGACGTAACCAGTCAGGCATTCGTGCCATGCGCAACGGCAGTGGTGAACGGGGTAAACCAGGCTGCCGGACGCGTTACCGCCCGGCAGTCGCTACCCGCTCAGTCGGCCAGCGCCGCCTGCTGCAACTCGAACAGCTCAGTCATGCCCTTCTGCGCCAGGGCCAGCATGGCATTCAGCTCCACCGGCTGGAAGGGCGCGCCTTCGGCCGTGCCCTGCACTTCGATAAAGCCGCCGGCGCTGGTCATCACCACGTTCAGGTCGGTTTCGGCGGCCGAGTCTTCGAGGTAATCCAGATCGAGTACCGGCTCGCCCCGATACATGCCCACCGACACCGCGGCAATCATCTGCTTGAGCGGGTCGCCGCCTTTCAGGCCGCCGCGTTTCTTGATCACTTTCAGCGCGTCGATCAGGGCCACCATGGCGCCGGTGATGGACGCGGTACGGGTGCCGCCGTCGGCCTGAATCACATCGCAGTCGACATACAGGGTGTTTTCACCGAGTTTGGACATGTCCAGCGCGGCGCGCAGCGAGCGGCCGATCAGCCGCTGAATCTCCAGGGTGCGGCCGCCCTGTTTGCCACGACTGGCTTCGCGCTGATTACGCTCGCCGGTGGCGCGCGGCAACATGCCGTATTCGGCGGTCAACCAGCCCTGCCCCTGGCCCTTGAGAAAACGCGGCACTCCGGACTCGACGCTGACCGTGCAGATCACCTTGGTGTCGCCGAACTCGACCAATACCGAACCTTCGGCATGTTTGGTGTAGTTGCGAGTGATGCGGATCGAACGCAACTGATCGGCGGCGCGGCCACTGGGACGTATCATCAAAAAATACCTTTCTTGGGAAAAAACTGCCGAGCACTATACCAGTCGCGACGCGCGTAATTGGGAGTGACCGACACACTGCGCTACAATCCCGCGCCCCGGCACCATCCGCCGCCCGCGCCGCAATCGCGAAAATCGCCCGGCCTCGCTGTTTCGCAGCGACCAGCGCAGCCGGCGACGATGATGGCTTATGCCCCTGCCCGACTTCCGAGAGGTTAACCCATGATCCACAGCATGACGGCCTTCGCCCGCGCCGAACAGGCCGGCGCCAACGGCACCCTGAGCTGGGAACTGCGCTCGGTCAATCACCGTTACCTGGAACCGCACCTACGCCTGCCGGAAGCCTTCCGCGATCTCGAAGGCCCGGTACGCGAAGCGCTACGTAACGGCCTGTCGCGCGGCAAGGTCGAATGCACCCTGCGCTTTGCCGAAGACAGCGCCGGCAAGCCGCTGCAGGTCGACCTGCAACGCGCCGCGCAACTGGTTGCCGCCGCCGAAAGCGTGGCCCAGCTGATCCAGCAGCCGGCACCGCTCAACCCCCTGGAAATGCTTGGCTGGCCCGGTGTGCTGGTGGCCGACGCCGCCGACCCCAAGGCGCTGAATGATGCGGCGCTGAAGCTGTTCACCGAGGCACTCGGCGAGCTGAAAAACGGCCGCGCACGCGAAGGCGAAGAACTGGCCAGGCTGCTCAACGAACGCCTAGACGGCATTAGCGCCGAAGTCGCCGCCCTGCGCACCCTGGTGCCACGAATGCTCGCCGCTCAGCGGCAGAAGATTCTCGACCGCTGCGCCGAGATGCAGGCCGAACTCGATCCGCAGCGCCTGGAGCAGGAGCTTGTTCTTCTTGCTCAGAAAAGCGATGTCGCCGAAGAGCTGGATCGCCTGGTCACCCATGTCAGCGAAGTACGCCGCGTGCTGAAAAGCGGCGGCGCCGCCGGCAGGCGCCTGGATTTTCTGATGCAGGAGCTCAACCGCGAAGCCAACACGCTCGGTTCCAAAGCCTTCGACACCCGCAGCACCCAGGCCGCGGTGAACCTGAAAGTGCTGATCGAGCAGATGCGCGAACAGGTGCAGAACATCGAATAAAAACTGCTGCGCCGCAACGACTCACTCGCTACGCTTTCACAACTTGGAACAAAGGCCCCTCGGGAACCGCTATGACCCTTACCACCGGCACCCTCTACATCATCTCCGCCCCTTCCGGTGCGGGCAAAACCAGCCTGGTCAAGGCGCTGATCGACAGCGAGGCGCTGATCCGCGTATCGGTCTCGCACACCACCCGCGCCATGCGTCCGGGCGAAGTCGACGGGGTCAACTACCACTTCACCAGCCACGAGCAGTTTCACAAGATGCTCGACAACAGCGACTTCCTCGAGCACGCCGAAGTCTTCGGCAACCTTTATGGCACCTCGCAAGCCTGGGTCGAAAAAACCCTGGCCGAAGGATACGATCTGATTCTGGAAATCGACTGGCAAGGCGCCCAGCAGGTGCGCCGCCTGATGCCGCAAGCGAAATCCATCTTCATTCTGCCGCCGACCCAGGAAGCCCTGCGCCATCGCCTGACCAACCGCGGCCAGGACAGCGGCGAGATCATCGAGCGGCGCATGCGCGAAGCGGTCAGCGAGATGAGCCACTACGTCGAATACGACTACCTGCTGATCAACGACGATTTCGTCCACGCGCTCAGCGACCTGAAGGCGATTTTCCGCGCCAACCAATTGCTGCAAGGCCCGCAACAGCAGCGCCATGCAGGTTTACTTAGCGAATTACTGGCCTGACGGCAGATGAACCGCAGGCCGCAGGCATGGCTATTTCTTGCCGCTTGTAGCTTAAAGCTTGCGGCTGCCCCACGGGCTTAACTAGACTATCCAGTCCGCTCGCCCATTCGGGCCCAGTTTTATTACGCATTTGCTACGAGGAACACCATGGCCCGCGTTACCGTCGAAGACTGCCTGGAACACGTTGATAACCGCTTCGAGCTGGTCATGCTCGCCACCAAGCGCTCGCGCCAACTCGCCACTGGCGGCAAAGAGCCGAAGCTCGCCTGGGAAAACGACAAGCCGACCGTGGTCGCCCTGCGCGAAATCGCCGCTGGCCTGATGAGCTATGACGTCATCGCCGAGGACGAGATCGTCGAGGAAGAGCCGCTGTTTGCCGCATTCGAGGAAGAGGCTAACGAGCCTCTGTAAGTTTATGGTCGGTCGAAGTCGCGCGGCGCAGGACCATCGGAATCGGCAGGGGGATCGCCCATGCCGAGCATAGATGCCCTCGCCGATCGACTTGCCGACTACCTCGACAGCGACCAGGTCAACCTGGTCCGCCGCGCGTACTTCTACGCCGAACAAGCCCACGACGGCCAGCGCCGCCGTAGCGGCGAAGCCTACGTCACCCATCCGCTGGCGGTGGCGAGCATCCTGGCCGATATGCACATGGACCATCAGAGCCTGATGGCCGCGATGCTGCATGACGTGATCGAAGACACCGGCATCGCCAAGGAAGCGCTCAACGCGCAGTTCGGCGAAACCGTGGCCGAACTGGTCGACGGGGTCAGCAAGCTGACCCAGATGAACTTCGAGACCAAGGCCGAAGCCCAGGCCGAGAACTTCCAGAAGATGGCCATGGCCATGGCCCGCGATATCCGCGTGATCCTGGTCAAGCTGGCCGACCGCCTGCACAACATGCGCACCCTCGAAGTGCTGTCCGGCGAGAAGCGCCGGCGCATCGCCAAGGAAACCCTGGAAATCTACGCGCCCATCGCCAACCGCCTGGGCATGCACAGCATGCACGTGGAATTCGAGGACCTCGGCTTCAAGGCGATGCATCCGATGCGCAGTGCGCACATCCGCGCTGCGGTAAAACGCGCCCGCGGCAATCGCAAGGAAATCCTCAACAAGATCGAGGAATCGCTGACCCATTGCCTGGCCCGCGAAGGCCTGGAAGGTGAAGTGCTCGGTCGCGAGAAGCACATCTACGGCATCTACCAGAAGATGCGCGGCAAGCGTCGCGCCTTCAACGAAATCATGGATGTCTACGGCTTCCGCATCATCGTCGACAAGGTCGACACCTGCTACCGCGTGCTCGGCGCGGTGCACAACCTGTACAAGCCGCTGCCGGGACGCTTCAAGGATTACATCGCGATCCCCAAGGCCAACGGCTATCAGTCGCTGCACACCACGCTGTTCGGCATGCACGGCGTACCCATCGAGATCCAGATCCGCACCCGCGAAATGGAAGAGATGGCCAACAACGGCATCGCCGCGCACTGGCTGTACAAATCCAACGAAGAAGACCAGCCCAAGGGCACCCACGCCCGCGCCCGCCAGTGGGTCAAGGGCGTGCTGGAAATGCAGCAGCGTGCCGGCAACTCGCTGGAATTCATTGAGAGCGTGAAGATCGACCTGTTCCCCGACGAGGTCTACGTGTTCACGCCCAAGGGTCGCATCATGGAGCTGCCGAAAGGCTCCACCGCGGTCGACTTCGCCTACGCGGTGCATACCGACGTCGGCAATACCTGCATCGCCTGCCGCATCAATCGGCGCCTGGCACCGCTCTCCGAGCCGCTGCAAAGCGGCGCCACGGTGGAAATCGTCAGCGCCCCCGGTGCGCGGCCGAACCCTGCCTGGCTGAATTTCGTGGTCACCGGCAAGGCGCGCACGCATATCCGTCACGCGCTCAAGCTGCAGCGCCGCTCGGAGTCGATCAGCCTCGGCGAGCGCCTGCTGAACAAGGTGCTCGGCGGCTTCGACAGCCATATCGACAAGCTCTCGCCCGAGCGCGTGCAAGCGGTGCTCGCCGAATACCGGCAGAGCGTGCTGGAAGACCTGCTCGAGGACATCGGCCTGGGCAACCGCATGGCCTATGTGGTTGCACGCCGCCTGCTCAGCGAAGGCGGCGAAGAACTGCCGAGCCCGGAAGGCCCGCTGGCGATTCGCGGCACCGAGGGCCTGGTGCTGAGCTACGCCAAGTGCTGCACGCCGATTCCCGGCGACCCGATCGTCGGGCACCTGTCGGCGGGCAAAGGCATGGTGGTGCACCTGGATACCTGCCGCAATATCGGCGAGGTGCGGCACAACCCGGAAAAATGCATCCAGCTGTCCTGGGCCAAGGACGTGGTCGGCGAATTCAACGTCGAACTGCGCATCGAGCTGGAACACCAACGCGGCCTGATCGCCCTGCTGGCCGGCAGCGTCAACGCCGCCGACGGCAATATCGAGAAGATCAGCATGGACGAACGCGATGGCCGCATCAGCGTCGTACAGCTGGTCGTCAGCGTGCATGACCGCGTCCATCTGGCCCGGGTGATCAAGAAGCTACGGGCGATCAAGGGCGTGGTGCATATCTCCCGCGTACGCGCCTAGCAGGCCGTTGAAAAACGTAGGCGAGGCAGCCAACGCAAGGCAAAAACAGGCGAAAAAGCGGAATTTACGAGTTGTAAATGAGCATTTTGAGCCTGTTTTTAACGCCACGATGGCAACGCAGGTAGTTTTTCAACAGCCTGCTAGCGGAAGAGCGCTGAAAAACACCTGCTAAGCCCCTGCCTCTTCTATTAAATCTGCCATCCCTCGGCGGACAAGGCTTCGCCATGTCCGCCCTACAAAACGCACCCCGCATCTTTCCCGCCACTTGCCTTACTTGTCCTAAACCCCGCCTCGGCGCTTGCGCCGGTGTGGCCCTCGCGTGCACGCAACGCACCAGCGAAGGGCGATCGGCGGGAAAAACGGGCCTGACCACAAGGTCATAAACGCCCGCCAATACTTGTTTGAAAACAGTCGCCTAAGGCGATTTTCGCGCTTCCTGGCACGGCCGGTGCACCTTTCAAAGCAGGCGTTATGTCCTGTTAGTACAAGTTGCCCAACCGACAAGGGGAAGACTATGCACAACCCAAACAGCCTGTTCACCACCCTGTTATTCAGCTCGATTCTGCTGTTCAGCGGCGCGGCAGCCGCGGAAAAAATCACCATCGGCATCGGCCATCAGAGCATGGTCACCAACACCGTTTCCGGCGGCATCGTGCTGGAGAAACTCAAGCTGATCGAGAAATACCTGCCGACCACGGGTAAGTACCAGAACGCCACCTACGACCTCGAATTCCGTGACTATGACTCCGGCCCGCCGATCACCAACCAGATGCTCGCCGGCAAACTGGATTTCGGCGTGATGGGCGATTACCCGCTGATCGTCAATGGCGCCAAATTCCAGGAAACCGGCAAGCAGCAGAGCCGCCTTATCGCGGTGACCGGCTACAACCTCAAGGGCACCGGCAACGCCATAGTGGTGCCGGCGTCCTCGTCGGTGCAGTCGCTGGCCGACCTCGCCGGCAAGACCATTTCGGTACCGGTGGGCAGCGCCGCCTGGGGCATGACACTCAAGGCGCTGCGTGACGCCGGCCTGTTCGACAAGGTCAGCATCGCCAACCAGAGCCCGCCGGTGGGCGCGGCCAATATCGCAGCGAGCAAGATCGACGCCCACGCCGACTTCTGTCCCTGGTCGGAGATCATGGAATTTCGCGGCACCGCACGAAAAATCTTCGATGGCAGCGAGGCCGGCGTGCCGACCTTCCACGGCATCGTGGTGCGTGAGGAATTCGCCAAGCAATACCCGGAAGTGGTCGAAGCAGTGCTGATGGCGACGCTGGAAGCGCAGCGCTGGATTCAGAACGATCCGATGGCCGCTGCCACCCAGGTCGCCGAATGGACCGGGGCGGAAAAGGAAGTGCTCTATCTGTATTTCAGCAATGGCGGCATTTCCACCATGGAAGCCAGCATCAAGCCGCAGTGGGTCGAGGCGTTGAAATACGACCATGCGCTGCTGCAGAAGGAAATGAACATCCCCGACCTGGATTTCGCCGCCTGGATCGACCCCAGTTACCTGAAGAAAGCCTACGCCGCCAGCGGCCTGGACTACGACGCGCTGGTCGCCAGCGTGGTCGCACCGAAGCCGCGCGACCCGGCGCTCAAGCCTGCGGAGATCTGGTTCAAGGACAAAGGCGTGGTCGCCTATGACAGCGTCGCCGCCATGCTCGCCGCAGCGGAAGCCGCCAAGAGCAGCGGCCAGATGATCAACAGCACCTATGTCTACGACAACCTGACCGGCCTGAAGCTGTTCGGCAAGGCCGCCTACCTGGTCAAGGACAAGACCGGCGAAGTGCTCGCGTTCATGAAGAAAGCCGACTCGCAGCAACACATCGCCGAGCACGGCGGCAGCCCACTGCCGCTCAGCGAAGCATTGGCCACGCTGCCGTAACCCGCCTGAGCGCCCTACGCGCCGCAGAGCGCGCGGGCGCCCCTGAGCCGAGGATTAACCATGAGCGTTAAACAGAACCTTGCGTTGCAGCCCGCCGAACCCGTCAACCCGGCGGTGCTGCAGGTGTCGCCAACTGCAGCAGCGGTCGCGCAGCCGATCCGCCGGCGGCGCCTACCGGTCGATTCCGTGCATTACCTGGTGCGCATCGGCGCGCTGATCATGGCGGTCGTGTTCTGGCATCTGGCCGCCAGTAACGGTTTCAATTTCCTACTGAATTTCGAAAATATCCCGACCCCGCTGGTGGTCGGCCAGGCCCTGCTGACGCAACTGGCCAGCCAGGAATTCTACTGGCATATCGGCTACAGCCTGGAGCGCATCGCCATCGCCTACGGCCTGGCGGTGACTCTCGGCGTACTGCTCGGGGTCTTGATGGGCCGCTCGCGCTGGGCCGAAGACATCATCCTGCCGTATATCGAGCTGCTGCGGCCGATCCCGGCGGTGGCCTGGATTCCCCTGGCGATCCTGATGCTACCCAGCGAGCAGTCGAGCATTGTCTTCATCACCTTTCTCGGCGCTCTGTTTCCCATCGTGTTGAACACCGTGCACGGCGTCGAACAGACCCCCGACGTGCTGGTGCGCGCCGCCCGCAGCCTGGGCGCGAGCAAGCGCGCGATCCTTTGGCATGTGGTCATTCCCGGCGCCATGCCGAGCATAGTCGCCGGTCTGGCGATCGGCATGGGCGTGGCCTGGTTCTCCCTGCTGGCCGGGGAAATCATCAGCGGCCAGTACGGCATCGGCTACTTCACCTGGACCTCCTACACGCTGATCCAGTACCCGCAAATAATCATCGGCATGCTCACCATTGGCGGTCTCGGCACCCTTTGCACGCTGCTCGTGCGCAAGGCCTGCGAACCGCTGCTGCGCTGGCAGGCCAAAGGAGGCCGGCCATGAACAGCAGCGTTATCGATAACCGCCTGGCCGTGCTCGACCACAGCCGCCAGCGCGCCCAGGCCGAAACCAGCGGGCGCGGGCATATCCGCGTGAACGACGTGCATATCGAGTTCGAGCACAACGGCGGCAAACGCGCTGCGGTGCAGAACGCCCAACTGGAGATCAAGCCCGGCGAATTCGTCTGCCTGCTCGGCCCGTCCGGCTGCGGCAAGTCGACCCTGCTCAATGCCATCGCCGGCTTCGTCCAGCCGACCCGCGGCAGCTTGAGCATCGACGGCCAGGCCGTCAGCGAGCCGGGCCCGGATCGCGGCATGGTGTTCCAGCAGCATTCGCTGTTCCCCTGGAAAACCGTGCGCGACAACGTCGCCTTCGGCCCGCTGATGGCCGGGGTCGGGCGCAACGAGGCCTGCAGCGTGGCGCGCACTTTTCTCTCCCTGGTCGGCCTGGCGGCGTTCGAGGATGCCTATCCCGCGACGCTTTCCGGCGGCATGCAACAGCGCGTCGGCATCGCCCGCGCCCTGGCCAACTACCCCAGCGTGCTGCTGATGGACGAACCCTTTGGCGCCCTGGATGCACAGACGCGGATCATGATGCAGGAGAACTTGCTGCAGATCTGGCGCGAGTTCCGCAACACCCTGGTGTTCGTCACCCACGACATCGACGAGGCGGTATTCCTCTCCGACCGCATCGTGGTGATGAGCGCCAGCCCCGGCCGGATCATCGCCGACATTCCGGTGCCGCTGCCGCGCCCGCGCGAGCAGAGCCTGCTGACCAGCCCCGAGTTCATCGCAATCAAGCGCCAGTGCATGGACCTGATCCGCCAGGAAACCCTGTGCGCCTTCCAGCAACAGAACCAGGTGGGCTGAGCCATGAACGCACAGCCCTTACTCACGTCCGCGCTCGACATGACCTGTCATGACAGGCTGGAGGCTCCCACGATGAACGGTATCCAACAGCTCGCCCCCGGGCAGTCGCCGCTGCCGCTGTATGTGCAGATTCGCGACAGCCTGCGCCAGCAGATCCTCGAAGGCAGCTACGCGGTGCATAGCCGCCTGCCCTCGGAAAACCAGCTGATGCAGGCCTACGGGGTCAGCCGCATCACCATCCGCCAGGCCCTGCGCGACTTGCACAACGAGGGCCTGGTGTTCAGCGCCCAGGGCAAGGGCACCTACGTCAGTAAGCCCAAGGCGGTGCAGAACGTGCAGCGCCTGCAGGGCTTCGGCGAGGCCATGGCGGCCCAGGGTTACGAGGCCACCGCGCGACTGCTGAGCATTCAGCAACGCAAGCCGCCCAAGGCGGTGGTCGCCGCCCTGCACCTGGCGCCCGGCGAGGACGTGGTCGAGGTCAAGCGCGTGCGCTACCTCAACCGCGAGGCGGTGTGCGTGGAGAACAGCTACTTCCCCCTGGATATCGGCCGCCGGTTGTTCGGCCAGGACCTCTCCGGCGACATCTTCCCGATGCTGGAAAACCTCTTCGGCATCGCCTTGGGCCGCGCCGATATCGGCCTCGACGCCGTGCTCGCCGACGACGAGGTGCAGCACCTGCTGGGTCTCAAGGCCGGCGAAGCGATTCTGCGGGTCGAGCGCCTGACCCACGACCGCGGCGGCCGGCCGATCGACTTCGAATACCTGTGCTACCGCGGCGACTCATTCAAATACCAGTTCCGAGTGGATCGGAAATAGGAGACGACAATGACTACCACCCATATCAACGGTATTCCGGTGATCGACACCGACGTGCTGGTCATCGGCGGCGGCACCGCCGGTCCGATGGCCGCCGTGACCGTCAAGGAGCAGGACCCGACGCTCAAGGTGATCCTCCTGGAGAAGGCCAACGTCAAGCGCTCCGGCGCCATCTGCATGGGCATGGACGGGCTGAACAACGCCGTGGTCCCCGGCCACGCCACACCCGAGCAGTACGTCAAGGAAATCACCATCGCCAACGACGGCATCGTCCACCAGCCGGCGTTGCTGGCCTACGCCCAGCGCTCGTTTCCGATGATCGAAAAGCTCGACTCCTGGGGCGTGCACTTCCAGAAGGACGAAACCGGCGACTACGACATGAAAAAGGTCCACCACCTCGGCACCTATGTGCTGCCGATGCCCGAGGGCCACAACGTCAAGAAGATCCTTTACCGCCGCTTGCGCCGGGTGCGGGTAGAGATCGAGAACCGTTTCCAGGCCACCCGCCTGCTCAAGGACGCCGACGGCAATATTGCCGGGATGATCGGGGTCAACACCCGCACCGCCGAGCCGATCATCATCCGCGCCAAGGCGGTGATCATGGCCACAGGCGCCGCCGGGCGCATCGGCCTGCCGAACTCCGGTTACCTGTTCGGCACCTACGAGAACCCGGCCAACTGCGGCGACGGTCATGCCATGGCCTACCACGTCGGCGCCGACCTGGTGAACCTGGAGTGCTTCCAGGTCAACCCGCTGCTCAAGGACTACAACGGCCCGGCCTGCGCCTACGTCACCGGCCCGCTCGGCGGCTTTACCGCCAACGCCTACGGCGAGCGCTTTATCGAGTGCGATTACTGGTCCGGGCAGATGATGCTGGAGTTCTTCAAGGAGCTGGAATCCGGCACCGGCCCGGTGTTCCTCAAGCTCGACCACCTGGCCGAGGAAACCATCCAGGAAATCGAGACCGTACTGCACACCAACGAGCGGCCGACCCGCGGACGCTTCCACGAAGGCCGCCAGGTCGACTACCGCCAGCGCATGGTCGAGATGCATATCTCCGAGATCGGCTTCTGCTCCGGCCATTCGGCCTCCGGGGTGTGGACCGACGAGACCGGCGCGACCACGGTGCCGGGCCTGTACGGCGCCGGCGACATGGCCTCGGTGGCGCACAACTACATGCTCGGCGCTTTCGTCTACGGGCAGATCTGCGGCGAGAGCGCCACCGCCTTCGCCCAGGCCCGCGGCGAAATCCAGCTCGACGAGGCGTTTATTGCCGAGGAGCTGGCGCGCATCCAGGCGCCGCTGCTGGTCAAGGACGGCATCCCGCCGGAGCAGATGGAATACAAGGTGCGTCGCCTGGTGAACGATTACCTACAGCCGCCGAAGGTCACCAAGAAGCTGGAAATCGGCCTGGAACGCATCCTCGCCGTACGCGCGGACCTGCCCAAACTGTGCGCCGCCGACCCTCACGAGCTTCTCCGTGCCCTCGAGGTGCAATCGATCATCGACTGCGCCGAGATGGCCGCCCGCGCTTCACTGTACCGCACCGAATCGCGCTGGGGCCTGTACCACTACCGGGTCGATTTCCCCGAGCAGAACGACGCCGAGTGGTTCTACCACAGCCGCCTGTTCAAGGACGAAAACGGCCAGATGGCCCACGGCAAACGCCCGGTCGCCGACTACGTGGTGGCCCTCGGCGACGAGAAGGACGCCTACAGCAAGCTGCGCGTGAAAAAAGCCGCCAATGCCTGATAGCCGCAATGACTGATCCCTGTGGGAGGGGCTTTAGCCGCGAAGCGCCTGAGATGTTTTCGCGGCTAAAGCCCCTCCTACAAAAACTGTTTGGATGAGGAGAACACCATGCCCGTAGCCAACCACCGTTCCAGCGTCCCGGTCGTCGTCGACGAGGACAAATGCATCGCCGACAAGGGCTGTCGCGTGTGCATCGACGTCTGCCCGCTGGATGTCCTGTGGATTAACCCGAACACCGGCAAGGCCCATATGAAGTACGACGAATGCTGGTACTGCATGCCCTGCGAGACCGACTGCCCGACCGATGCAGTGAAAGTGAACATTCCCTATTTGCTGCGCTGATCAAGGAATTGCCCATGAAACACTATGACGACCCTCAACTGCAGGTCCTCGCCGAAAACCTTGCCTCGGCCGATCCGGGCATTCGCCGGGTGGCGGTGCTGGAACTGGTCGATTGCGGCGAGCCTGAAGCGGCCGAGCTGCTGATTTTCGCCCTTAACGATCCCGATCCCTCGGTGCGCCAGGAGGCCGCCAAGGTGGTCGACGAGTTCGATGCCGCGGATATCGCCGATGCCCTGATCGCCGCCCTCGGTGACAGCGACGAGGTGGTGCGCAACGCCGCCGCCCACGCCCTCGCGGACCTCAAGGACCCGGCCGCCGCCACACCGCTGCTCGCGGCCCTGGAACAGAGCCAGGACAGTTTCGTGGTCGCCGGCATTCTTCGTGCGCTCAAACCGCTGCGCAATCCGGCGGCCCAGGTCCCGGCGCTGGCGCGCCTGACCGACGCCGATGCGCAGGTTAGGCGCGAGGCGGTGGCCGTGATCGGCTGGCTCAAGCAGCCGCAGAACTTGCCGGCACTGATGCAGCGCGCGCAGCACGACCCCGATGCCGAGGTGCGCCGCGCCGCGGCCGGCGCCCTGGTCTACGCCGAGGCCGAGCAGGTCGGGCCGACCCTGATCGAGATCCTCCAGGACGAACACTGGCAGGTGCGCGTCGAGGCCGCCGTCAGCCTCGGCAAACTCGATTGCCAGGCAGCGCTGCAACCGCTGGTCGACGCCACCCACGACAGCTTCTGGCAGGTCCGCGAAAAAGCCGTCGACGCCCTCGGCAAGCTTGCCGCAGTGGACGCCATTCCGGCGCTGGGCGTGTGCGCCCGCGACCCCATGAGCAACCTGCGCAAGGCGGCCATCGGCGCCCTCGGCAGCATCGGCCACAGCGCCGGCCGGCCGTTCGTCGAAACCGCCATGCAAGACCCCGACCCGGACGTGCGCAAGCTGGCGCGCTGGGCCCTGTCGAAGCTGGATGACGCGGCCTGAGGCCGCATGGCAGGCGCGTGGGAGGGGCTTTAGCCGCGAATCGCTGACAACCAAGTGTCGCGGCTAAAGCCCCTCCCACCGACGAAGCGAGGAAGACCCGATGACCTACGTAGTGACCGAAAACTGCATCCGCTGCAAATACACCGACTGCGTCGAGGTGTGCCCGACCGATTGCTTCCACGAAGGCCCGAACTTTCTGGTGATCAACCCCGGCGCCTGCATCGACTGCAGCCTGTGCGGGCCGGAGTGCCCGGCCGATGCGATCTTCGCCGACAGCGACGTGCCGCCGGAGCAGAGCCATTTCATCGAACTCAACGCCGAGCTGGCCGAGGTCTGGCCGTTGCTCAGCCATACCCGCAGCCCGCTGGCCGAGGCCGACGCCTGGGTCGACCAGGCCGACAAACTGCAATTTCTGGAGCGCTAACCGTGCCCGAGCGCCTTAAACCCTGGTTCGAGCGCGCACTGCTGGCGGTGCTGATCGCCAGCGCCGCGGCCACCGGCAGCGCGCGCCCGCTGGACAGCGAGCAGCGCCAGGTCAAGCCGCCGGAAGTGCCGACCCTGCTGCTGCCGCAAGCCGAACCGCCGCAATTCCCGTAACCCGACTGGCGCCTGACGAGGTCGCCGGCGCGCAGCAGAACACCGGAGATCATGTCCATGAACGCCTTGACCGCCGCACCTGTCGAAATCCGCCTGCGCAAGGCGCAGAAAACCCTCGAAGTGCTCTGGCCGGACGGCCATCTGAGCCGCCTGAGTTGCCTGGCCCTGCGCAAGAGCTGCGCCTGTTCGGCCTGCAACCAGACCCGCCAACGCGGTGCCCTGACGCTGATCGATGCCGATGTTGCGGTAAACAAGCTGGAAGTCTCGGGCATCAGCGGGCTACAACTGTTTTTCAGCGACGGTCATTTCCGTGGCCTCTACCCCTGGGCCTACCTGCGCGAGCTCGGCGAACTGAGCGAGCCGCAACCATGAATGCACGCGCCCTGCACTGGCTCGCCTCGCCGCTCGACAGTCTGCGTCGCCTGTATCCCGGCCTGGCCCTCGGCGTGGTGCTGACGCTGGCCGGGAGCTTTCTCGCCGAGCACTACGGCGCCCCGGCGCTGCTGCTGGTGTTACTGCTCGGCTTCGGTTTCGCCAGCCAGGCCGGCGACCCACGGCTGCAGCCCGGCGTCGGCTTCTGCAGCCGCCAGGTGCTGCGCATCGGCGTCGCCCTGCTGGGTGCGCGAATCGGCGTGGAACAGCTGGTGGCGGTTGGCGGCTTACCGCTGCTGGTGGTGCTCGGCAGCGTGCCGCTGATCATCGGCGCCGCCCTGCTGCTCGGCCGCTGGCTGCGCCTGCCGACCCTGCACAGCCTGGTGGCCGGGGTGGCGGTGGCGATCTGCGGGGTGTCGGCGGCCATTGCGGTGGCCGCGGTGATTCCTGCCGGGCGCCTGGAAGAGCGCCGCTTGCTCGGCGTGGTGGTCGGCGTGACCGCCCTCGGCACCCTGTCGATGCTGCTCTATCCGCCGCTGCTGGCAAGCCTCGGCTACAGCGCCATCGACAGCGGCCTGCTGCTCGGCGCAAGCATTCATGATGTGGCCCAGGCCGCCGCGGCCGGTTATCTGGTGTCCGACAGCGCTGGCGATGTCGCCACCCTGACCAAACTGCTGCGGGTCGCCCTGCTGGCGCCGCTGGTGCTGTTGCTCGGCGTACTGCTGCGCAGTGGCGATAGCGGCGCCAGCGAGTTCCCGTATTTCCTCCTGGGGTTTCTCGCCCTGTTCGGCCTCAACAGCCTCGGCTGGCTCCCGGGCGGCCTGCGCGACTGGCTGGTGTTGGCCTCGCAGACCTGCCTGTTGCTGGCCATGGCCGCCCTGGGCATGCGCACCAGCCTTGGCCAGTTGATCGCCCAGGGCTGGAGACCGCTGCTCTTGCTGGTAGTGCTGAGCGGCGGTCTGCTGCTGACCAGCATGGGCTTGCTGGCATTGTTCAGCCGCCCCTGAGCGCAACCGCTCGGGGCTTGCTCAGGGCCGGCGAGCGGTAAATATCTTTTACAGCGCCGACCACTTTGACAGCGCCCCCCGCTATCGACCACCCTATGCAGCCCAACCCTGAGCGCAGATCGCGTACAGGGTGCGACGGCGCGCCGCCGACCGTGGCGTACGTCATTCTCAACACCGCTTTCAAGGAGCTCCCATGAGCAAGAGCGTCATCAGCAGCGACCAGGCCCCGGCCGCTATCGGCACCTATTCCCAGGCGATCAAGGCGGGCAACACCGTCTACATGTCCGGACAGATTCCGCTGGACCCCAAGACCATGGAGCTGGTGGAAGGCTTCGAAGCCCAGACCGTACAGGTCTTCGAAAACCTCAAGGCCGTGGCCGAAGCGACCGGTGGTTCGTTCAAGGACATCGTCAAGCTGAACATCTTCCTCACCGACCTGTCGCACTTCGCCAAGGTCAACGAGGTCATGGGCCGTTACTTCGAGCAGCCTTACCCGGCCCGCGCCGCCATCGGCGTCGCCTCCCTGCCGCGTGGCGCCCAAGTGGAAATGGACGCGATCCTGGTCCTCGAATAACCCCCGGATTGCATTCGAGCACGCCTTTGTAGGGTGGACATGGCGAAGCCTTGTCCACCGCTGGCGACGGCGCCAGCCTTGTAGCCCGGATGAAATCCGGGGCAATGTATAGCCTCACCAACCGCTCCCGGATTGCATCTGGACTACGGGAGAGCGGCTTTAGGCTTCCCGCAAAATCGCCTCATAACCCTCGCGATAACTCGAATACTGCGGCGCCCAACCCAGGGCGCGAGCGCGGGCGTTGCTGCAGCGCTTGCTGCCGGCACGACGCACAGTGGCTTGCTCGGCCCAGTGGCTGACGCCGAGTTGCTCGCGTAGCCAGGCGACCACCTCATGCAGCGGCGCCGGCTGGTCGTCGACGCCGATATAGCAATCCTCCAGCGCCACGCCGCGCAGATCGGCCTGTAGCAGAAACGCCAGCAGGCCTGCGGCATCGTCGATATGAATACGGTTGCCGTACAACGGCGGCTCGCTCGCCACCCGATAGCCCTCGCGCACCTGATTGAGCAGCCACTGCCGGCCCGGTCCGTATAGCCCGGTCAGGCGCACTACCGTGGCCGGTATCGCGCTGTTCAGGGCGAGTTGCTCGGCCTCGCGCATGATCCGCCCCGAATAGCCCTCGGTTTCGGCCAGCGACGATTCGTCGACCCATTCGCCGCTCTGCTGGCCATAGACGCTGCTGCTGGAAACGAACAGCAGGCGCTTGGGCTTTTGCCCGTGCTGCGCCAGCCAGCCGAGTACCCGGCGCAACCCCTCGACATAGGCCGCGCGATAACCGGCCTCATCGGAGCTGTTGGCCGACGCGCAATACACCAGGTAGTCCAGCTCGCCCACCGGCCAGGCTGTCGGGCAGGCATCCACTTCAAGGTCGCCAGCCACCGGCAGGATAGCCGCGGGCAATTGCCCAACCGAACGGCGCAAACCATGCACGCGCCAGCCCTCCGCCGCCAGACGCATGCCCAGGCGGGCACCCAGATCGCCGCAACCGGCAAGCAATACAATGACTGTCATGGTGCGCTCCAGGTTTTTCGCAAAGCGGCAGTTTAGCAGGCGGTTGAAAAACGTAGGCGAGGCAGGCAAGACAAGGCAAAAACGGCCGAAAAAGCGGAGTTTACTGCTGTAAATGAGCATTTTTAGGCTGTTTTTAACGCAGTATTGCCAACGCAGGTAGTTTTTCAACGACCTGCTAGCCCGGTTGGTGGTTTGCAATGCAAAGGCTATGCTTGGCGGCACATCAATGGATAGACACTATGACCCTCACCGAACTGCGCTATATCGTCACCCTGGCTCAGGAACAACACTTCGGCCGCGCCGCCGAACGCTGCCATGTCAGCCAGCCAACCTTGTCGGTGGGGGTGAAGAAGCTCGAGGACGAGCTCGGCGTGATGATCTTCGAGCGCAGCAAGAGCGCGGTCCGCCTGACCCCGGTCGGCGAGGGCATCGTCACCCAGGCGCACAAGGTGCTGGAGCAGGCCCAGGGCATCCGCGAACTGGCCCAGGCCGGCAAGAACCAATTGGCGGCGCCGCTGAAGATCGGCGCGATCTATACGGTCGGCCCCTACCTGTTCCCTCACCTGATTCCGCAGCTGCACCGGGTCGCCGCGCAGATGCCGTTGTATATCGAGGAAAACTTCACCCACGTGCTGCGCGACAAGCTGCGCACCGGCGAGCTGGACGCGATCATCATCGCCCTGCCGTTCCAGGAGGCCGACGTGCTGACCAAGCCGCTGTACGACGAACCCTTCTACGCCCTGCTGCCCGCCGGCCATCCTTGGGCCGAGATGAAAACCATCGACAGCAAGCTGCTCAACGACAAGAGCCTGTTGCTGCTCGGCGAGGGCCATTGCTTCCGCGATCAAGTGCTGGAAGCCTGCCCGACCCTGCGCAAGGGCGGTGAAGACAACGCCAAGCACACCACTGTGGAATCCAGCTCGCTGGAAACCATCCGCCACATGGTCGCCTCAGGCCTCGGCGTCTCCATCCTGCCGTTCTCGGCGGTGGACAGCCACCACTACGCGCCCGGCATTATCGAGGTGCGCCCGCTCAGTGCACCGACACCGTTCCGCACCGTGGCGATCGCCTGGCGCGCCAGCTTCCCGCGGCCCAAGGCCATCGAAGTGCTGGCCGATTCGATCCGCCTGTGCTCGGTCAGCCATGCACCGAAAGTGGCCAGCTAAGGCGCGACCATGACCGAACTGGCCGAGGTATCCGTTACCGCACTCAAAGGGGTGGGCGCGGCGCTGGCCGAGAAGCTCGCCAAGGTCGGCCTGGAAACCCTGCAGGACGTGCTGTTCCACCTGCCGCTGCGCTATCAGGACCGCACCCGCATTGTGCCGATCGGCGCGCTGCGCCCCGGCCAGGACGCGGTGGTCGAAGGCACTGTGGCCGGTGCCGATGTGGTCATGGGTCGCCGACGCAGCCTGCTGGTACGCCTGCAGGACGGCAGCGGCACCCTCAGCCTGCGCTTCTACCATTTCAGCCAGGCGCAGAAGGAAGGCCTCAAGCGCGGCACCCTGGTGCGCTGCTATGGCGAAGTGCGTCCCGGCTCCTCGGGCCTGGAGATCTACCATCCGGAATACCGCGCCCTGTCGGGCAGCGAACCGATTGCCGTGGAACAGACCCTGACGCCGATCTACCCGAGCACTGAAGGCCTGACCCAGCAGCGCCTGCGCGCCTTGAGCGAACAGGCCCTGGCGCGCCTCGGCCCGCATAGTCTGCCGGATTGGCTGCCCGGCGAAGTGGCCCGCGACTATCACCTCAGCCCGCTGGACCAGGCCCTGCGCTACCTGCACCGGCCGCCGCCGGATGCCGACCTGGAAGAGCTCGCCGAAGGCCGGCATTGGGCCCAGCACCGCCTGGCGTTCGAGGAATTGCTGACCCATCAACTGTCGCTGCAGCGCCTGCGCGAAAGCGTGCGCGCCCAGCAGGCGCCCGCCGTGCCGCCGGCCAGGCAGTTGCCCCAGCAGTTTCTGGCCAACCTGGGCTTCGCCCCTACGGGCGCGCAGCAACGGGTCGGCGCCGAAATCGCCTACGACCTGAGCCAGGACGAACCCATGTTGCGCCTGGTGCAGGGCGATGTCGGCGCCGGCAAGACCGTGGTCGCCGCCTTCGCCGCCCTGCAAGTGCTGGAGGCCGGCTATCAGGTGGCCTTGATGGCGCCGACCGAAATTCTCGCCGAGCAGCACTTCATCACCTTCAGCAAATGGCTGGCGCCGCTGGGCATCGAGGTCGCCTGGCTGGCCGGCAAGCTCAAGGGCAAGGCCCGCGCCACGGCGCTGGAGCAGATCGCCGGCGGCGTGCCGATGGTGGTCGGCACCCATGCGCTGTTTCAGGAGGAGGTGCAGTTCAAGCACCTGGCCCTGGCGATCATCGACGAGCAGCACCGCTTCGGTGTGCAGCAGCGCCTGGCGTTGCGCCAGAAAGGCATGGGCGGACGGCTCTGTCCGCACCAGCTGATCATGACCGCCACGCCGATCCCGCGGACCCTGGCGATGAGCGCCTACGCCGATCTCGACACCTCGATCCTCGACGAACTGCCGCCCGGCCGTACCCCGGTGAACACCGTACTGGTGGCCGATAGCCGCCGCCTGGAAGTGGTCGAGCGGGTACGCTCGGCTTGCAACGAAGGGCGCCAGGCCTATTGGGTCTGCACCCTGATCGAGGAGTCCGAAGAGCTGACCTGCCAGGCTGCGGAAACCACCTTCGAGGACCTCGCGGCGGCGCTCGGCGGGCTGCATGTCGGCCTGATTCATGGGCGCATGAAGCCAGCGGAAAAAGCCGCGGTGATGCAGCAGTTCAAGGATGGCCAGCTGCAGCTGCTGGTCGCCACCACGGTGATCGAAGTCGGCGTCGATGTGCCCAACGCCAGCCTGATGATCATCGAAAACCCCGAGCGCCTCGGCCTCGCCCAACTGCACCAGTTGCGCGGGCGGGTCGGCCGCGGCAGCGCCGCCAGCCACTGCGTACTGCTCTATCACCCGCCGTTGTCGCAGATTGGCCGCGAGCGCCTGGGCATCATGCGCGAGACCTGCGATGGTTTCGTCATCGCCGAAAAGGATCTGGAATTGCGTGGCCCCGGAGAAATGCTCGGCACACGCCAGACCGGCCTGCTGCAATTCAAGGTGGCCGATCTGATGCGCGACGCCGACCTCTTGCCGGCGGTACGCGATGCGGCGCAAGCTTTACTCGCGCAATGGCCGCAGCACGTCAGCCCATTGCTGCAGCGCTGGCTGCGTCACGGCCAGCAATACGGCCAAGTGTGACCCAGGGCACAGGCGCTTGTCGCCTTAACCGGCGCCCTGCTTGTCTGCTGGTTATACTTCGCAAAACGCACCACAAACGGATCTCGCCATGACCGATGCAGTCCTCGCCACCGACAATACGCCGCAAGCCCCTGCGATGATTCTGCAGCTGCTGGAGAAACTCGGCCTGCCGCATCAGGTATGCCGCGACCAGCCCGGTCTGCCCGCGGCGCAGCGCGTGCAAGCGGTGTTGCTCGACGATGCGGTCGGTGCGTTGCTGGTGCTCTACCCGCAGAACCAGCTGCTCGATCTCAACCGCCTGGCCGAACTGACTGGGCGCCAGCTCACCGCGGTCAAGGCCGAACGCCTGGAGCGCATGCTCGGCAAGCACAACCTCAGCGTATTGCCCGGCCTGCCGCCGCTGACCAGTTCGCCCTGTCTGTATGACGAACGCCTGTTGCAGGTACCCAGCCTGTTCATCGCATCCGGCCAACCGGGCGTGCTCCTGGAAATCCCCAGCGAGGCTTACAAGAAGGTACTGAGCAAGGCCAGCGCCGCGCGTTTCGGCGAGCCGATCAGCAATATCCAGCCCAACCTCGACCGCCCTGACGATGACCGCGCCGAGATCACTCTGGCGGTACAGACCTTCACCGCGCGGCGCATCCAACAGCGCCTGGAAGAAACCATCGAGATCCCGCCGCTGCCGGAAACCGCGCAGAAGATCATTCGCTTCCGCGTCGACCCGGACGCCACCGTCGACGACATCACCGGCGTAGTGGAGACCGACCCCGCCCTGGCCGCGCAGGTGGTCAGTTGGGCCGCATCACCCTATTACGCCGCGCCCGGCAAGATCCGCTCGGTGGAAGACGCGATCGTCCGCGTACTGGGCTTCGATCTGGTGATCAACCTGGCGCTGGGCCTGGCTCTGGGCAAGACCCTGAGCCTGCCCAAGGACCAACCGCAACACGCCACGCCCTACTGGCAGCAGTCGATCTACACCGCCGCGGTGATCGAGGGTCTGACCCGCGCCATGCCGCGCGCGCAACGCCCGGAGGCCGGATTGACCTACCTCGCCGGGCTGCTGCACAACTTCGGCTATCTGGTGCTGGCACATGTCTTTCCACCGCACTTCTCGCTGATCTGCCGGCACCTGGAGGCCAATCCGCATCTGTCGGCCAGCTATATCGAGCAGCACCTGCTGGGTATCACCCGCGAGCAGATCGGCGCCTGGCTGATGCGCTTCTGGGACATGCCGGAGGAACTGGCCAGCGCCTTGCGCTTCCAGCACGACCCGGACTACGACGGCGCCCATGCCGCCTACCCGAATCTGGTCTGCCTGGCGGTCAGCCTGCTGCGCAACCGCGGTATCGGCGCCGGCCCCTACAACGAGATTCCGCAAAGCCTACTGGACCGCCTGGGGCTGAGCCGGGAGAAAGCGGAGGACGCGGTGGAGAAAGTGCTCGCCGCCGAAGTGGCGCTGCGCGAACTGGCTTCGCAGTTCCACCCCACTCATTGAACGCGATAGCACTCAACGCAAAAGGGGCCGAACAGGCCCCTTTGCTTTTGTAGCGTTTTTCCGTCGGCTTTAGCGCAGTGCCGCGCGCCGCTCGGCGAATAGCTGCGGCAGTGCCTCGACGCTGCTTTTCAGCAATAACGCGACGGCGGGTTGCTCATAGAGCGCGGCATAGTCGGCCAATTGGTCGCTGGGAATCTGCCGATAGGCATAGAGCATAAAGGACTCCACCGCCTTGCCACTGGACTCGCGCAGGGCTTTTTCCTGCTCGCGGGTCTGCTTGCTCATTGTCTGCTCGTCGATGCTTTCGCCGCGCGCCCTGAGTGCCAACAGCGCCTGGGTCTTGCCCACCTCGTAGCGCAGCAGGGTGGCCAATTCGGTGGTATGGGCCGCCATGTCCAGACGCTTGACCAGATCCAGGCGATCCTGGCGCGGTGGACGCTCCTTCAGTTGCACGCGGTAATCCGCCAGGCCCTTGGCATCCTTTTCGCCAACCGCCCGTTCGGCGGCGGTAAAACGCTGCGCCAGCGGGCTATCGAGTAGTTGCCGGGCGCGCGCCAGTTGTCCCTGATCCAGTTTGCCGCTCAAGCGTTCGGCCAGATCCCCGCACAGGGCATCGGCGCTAAAGGCCTCGCCCAAGGCGGTCTGCTGCTTGGCATCAAGGCCTCGGCGCAACAGTGGCGCGCTTTGCTCGCAAAGCAAGCGGATGCCGGACAGTTCGAACACTTCGACGAAGCCATCGGCTTTAGGTGGGGCGGCGAGCGCCAGGGCGCTGGCGAGTAACAGCGGTAATACGGTGACAAAACGCATGGCTGGGCTTCCCGGATAACTGTGCCCAGCCTAGCGAACGCGGCCGGCATCGGCCAGCGCCCTGGTGCGAGCTTGTCTATCAGGCAGCTTTTTTCTCGCCGCTCGGCTTTTTCGGCACCAGGTATTTGGTCAGGCCCTGAAACCACATCACCAGTGCCGGGTTGCCCTGAATCTGGATGTCCTTGTTCTGGATGCCCTGCATAAATGCCAGCTGCTTGTTCTTTGCGTTCATGGTGGCGAAACCGTAAGCGCCGTCCTTGAAACCGATGGCGAAGGCCGGCGATTCAGCGGCGCCGCGCCTGCTGACGATGCGTTGGTCTTTGACGATGAAATGGCGGGCGATCTTGCCGTCGAGGGTGTGCAATTGGAAGGTCATGTCGCGATCGACCAGCTGTTGCTGGAAAGCGGGATTTTCACGGCTGGCTTTGGCCATTAGGCGACCCAGCATCCACAGAAGAAAGCGAAATTTCATGCGCATGGCCTCGAAGGGGGAAAGAACGGCGCGCATTGTAGCGAGTTGTCGCGTCAGCGACAGCCAACCGAACGGTTGGGCGGGAGGTGCACGGAGCCAGTGGCGTGTATGGCTAGTTCAATTATTCAACTTCAGCGGGTGAGATCCAATTCAGCGAGCTATTCGGAACTTCACCATCCGAACCTGAGTAAACCGACTAGCCGTACAGGCCAATAGCGGCTCCGGTGCAGGTCACTCAATTAACGGCGTCTTTCAGGGATTTACCCGGTTTGAAGGCGACGGTATTGCTGGCTTTGATCTTCACCGGCTCACCGGTTTGCGGGTTTTTGCCGGTGCGGGCACCGCGGTGGCGTTGCACGAAAGTGCCGAAGCCCACGAGCGTCACACTGTCCTTGCGGTTCAGTGCGCCGGTGATTTCTTCGAGCACGGCGTTGAGTACACGATTAGCCTGATCTTTGGTCAGATCTGCCTTGTCGGCAATGGCGGCGGCGAGTTCCGGTTTACGCATAAATGCCTCTTTGACGGTTTTTGTTGTTGTATCCGTGCTGCTCATTCCAGAACAGCGCCCAAGGCGCTGCAACAGCTCTGCGCTGCGGCAGACCCCATGGAGAATGGCATGTGGCGTGGACCTGCGCCAGTCTTGTCCGACAATTTAAAGCGGCTATTTTACGACAAAAGCGCCAGAACATCCGCCATTTACGCCAATAGACTGGGAAGTGCCTTATTCAGCGCTAACTTTTCCTGCACCGCAGTACCGGTCAGCGCGTAGCCCAGCAAGGCTCCGCTGGCGTCGTGACAGAGTGCCTGAATGTCCGCGCCGCTGCCGTGCACCGTCCATTCGCCGCTCGTTCCGCGCGGAGGCGGCGACACCACCAGCGGACACACCGGCGTCTTCACCGTCACCGGCATCGGGCCATAGGCGACCGCTGTCGGCACGCCGGCCAGGGTTTTCGCCAGCGCCCGGGCACAGTTCATCAGCGGCATCACATACAGCATGCTCAAGCCGTCAACCTCGGCACAATCGCCCAGGGCGTAGATGTTGGCGTGCGAGGTGCGCAACTCCCGATTGACCATGACACCGCGGTTGACCGCCAGGCCGGCGGCTGCCGCGAGGTCGATCCGCGGGCGCAGGCCGATCGCCGAGAGCACCAGATCGCAGGCGATGCAGTTGCCGTCCGAAAGGTGCGCCTGCAGGCCATCGCCGGCTTTTTCCAGACGGGTCAATACCGGGCCCAGGTGCAAGCGCACACCGAGACTCTCCAGGCCTGCCTGAATCGCCGCCGCTGGCGCCGGATGCAACAAGCCGGGCATGACCTGCTCGCAGGGCGCCACCAGTTCGACCTGATAACCGCCAAGGCTGAGGTCATTGGCGAACTCGCAACCGATCAGTCCGGCACCGAGGATCAACACTCGACGCTTACCGGCCGCCGCCGCGCGAAAGCGCGCGTAGTCTTCAAGATCGTTGATCGAGAAAATCGCCTCGGCGCCGTCGCCCTCAACCGGCACGCGAATCACTTCGGCGCCCCAGGCCAGGATCAGGTCGCGGTAAGGCACCGCTTCCTCGCCGATCCATAGCTGTCGGTGCCCCGGATCGATACCCCTGATTCGGGTATGGGTGCGGATCTCCGCCTTCAGCTGTTCGGCCATGGCGCCCGGCTCGGCCATGCTCAGGGCATCCGCGTCCTTGTCCTTGGCAAAACCGGTGGAGAGCATCGGTTTGGAATAGGAACGCCCGTCGTCGGCACTGATCAGCAGCAAAGGGGTGTCGCCATCCAGCTTGCGGAACTCGCGCGCCAGGTTGTAACCAGCCAGGCCGGTGCCGATGATCACCACAGGTGCGGATAGCGGGGCAGTCATTTTTCACTCCCAAAGATGGCGGCATAGCGCCGCGGAATTTGCCTGACGATTCGGCTGCGTTTGGCCAGGGCAAGCAGACAGACGACCGGGTCGTCCGCTGTACAGGCAACGAGGATCAGGCCACTCAAGCGATCTCGATCATCTCGAAGTCGACCTTGCCCACACCGCAATCCGGGCACAGCCAGTCGGCGGGAATATCTTCCCAGCGCGTGCCGGGCGCGATGCCCTCCTCGGGCAGCCCGAGGGCTTCGTCATAAATGAAACCGCACACCACACACTGCCACTTACGCATGCGTTCCTCGCTTGGATTCGGCCAGACCGGCACATGGGCGCCGCTGGCGGGGTTACCAATCAGCCGATTTCGATCATCTCGAAATCCAATTTGCCGACACCGCAATCCGGACACAGCCAGTCTTGCGGAACATCCTGCCAGGGCGTTCCGGCGGCGATACCTTCATCCGGCCAGCCCAGGCTTTCATCGTAAACCAGGCCACAAACTACACATTGCCACTTCTTCATAACGACCTCAGGTGAATCCCACAGAACGTGCGCCGGGCAAACTACCGTAAATGCGCCGGAGCGCCAAGTCGCCGGGCGACGAGCGCCCGAACCCGGGGATGGCCGCAGAACTCCGCCAGCCCCTGCAAAATCGGCGCATTGGCGGCCTGTGCCACGCACCGTTCGAACGCCGGCCACGGGCAATCCCCAAGCACCCCCTGATCGCCGCGAATGACCATGCTAGACTCGCGCGCTCCGAGCAACCGACGAATTCGCCCGTGCCCCACGCCGC
>NZ_CAMPHI010000056.1 GCF_946885955.1 uncultured Pseudomonas sp. | reverse complement strand
GCCGGATATACGAATGCAACCGCGCTGACGACAAGTGCAAAAGAAAAGCTTTGTTCACTACTTATGGGGAGAGTCCATATACAGTTGTTAGGTTTTATATCTCAGTGCTGACGGAGGAATTGTTTCCCCGGTCTCAACCAGGAATTCCAACCAATTATAGAAATTTACGAAAATCATTGCTTCACTTGCCCAGCTGTCAGGTTCTCCCCACGCTTCATGATCCAAGATGCCGAAATGTACATTAGTGTCATGGCAGTATAGGCAAAGCATGTCATCAGTTGAGTCAAAACCAAATATCATATACTTCGGGAAAAACTGCTCCTTAATTTCCTCCATGCCTATATTTATTTCATATATTTTTTGGAAGGGTAGTATTTTTACACCAAGGCCAAAGCTATCAACGAACAGTTCGCTGCCACCAAAAATACTTATGAAAGTAGCGATTTCTTCGGGGATTGTGTAGCCGAGATGGTGCTCAAGCGCAGAGCGGCCATCCGATTGCGCCGATAGAGAGCCGTTGAACAAAAAACGTTCAGTACCAATGGAGTGTGCCCCCGACGCGAATATGCGTTCTAGATGAGCGAGTGCGCGCATGATGAAACCTAACGTTTGGTTAAGGGGCCGGCTTCAGCCGGTCCCGAGTGAGCGAAGCGAGCAGCTTGAACCAGTTGTTATGCGTTTACACGCACTAACTCCTGTTTTAGCTTTTTTATCAGTGCCTTTCTACCTTCGTTTTTAGGTAGAGCCTCAATTTTTTCTAGTTCTTTTTCGATATGGGAATTTAACTTTCCACTCAGCATTGGTTTCTCTGCGGACTGACGTCCAGCACGCGAAGCGTGCGACCTACAGCTATTTATTATGCATTGCTTTTTAATAATGCGATTACTTTCACAACTACAGGTGAGAATTCATACCTTGTTGCGTCCATTACAGGGGTTGGTGAATAGACAAGACCTGAATTTAAAAGTCCGTGGAAAGTTAGCTCATCATCAGAGTTTGGGTGTATTTGATAAACCTCTTTCGAGTTCTCTCCGCCCCCCAATAAACATGTATTTATATTGAAATTTCTCAATGAGAAATCTTGCCTCTGAAACTGATATGTCCCTGATAATTCTAGAAATTAAAGCTGTGTTCTTTTCAGTTATTTCTTCAGAAGTTATAGCGTTATCTATAGCGCGTTTCAGAAATTCAATCTTTTCTTCGTCGACTGACTGAAAAACAGCTGAAATGGACTCGCTTATAAGTTTGTATTTTGGGTCTGATAATCCTTCTATTTCTTCGCTATGCTTTCTAAGGATTTCATTTATTTCCAATAAGGCCTGCTCAATTCTTTTTGAGTGTCTTCTTGATGCTAATGATTGAAGCAAAAAAGGGACGAAGGCTGCCAACGGTGTAATAGAACTACCTAACACGGCAACTGTCGTAGCTCCAATCCCCGCGCTTAACCCGCCAGAATATTTTTCTAGATCTGTTGGTTCTTCCATGATTCACCTTTGTGTCAGATTAAGGTGCATAACGTTTGGTTAAGGGGCGGGCTTTAGCCCGTCCCAGCGAACGAAGTGAGCGACTTGAACTTATTGTTAGAGGTCTTGCGCGTGGAGTGAGGTCACACCTGTCACTTTCGAACAGATGATGGGCCATTCGTCGTAAGCCTCTCGGAAATTTCCGGATGCCAAGTGTTGCCGACGTACGCCGGTCGAATGATGTAGGCCCTTCCTGCCTCTGCCGAAAACACGACCGTCAGATCACTTTCGGAGTATCGCGCAGGCCCCACCCACAAGGGAATGTCATTCAACTTTACTACCACGGCATGCACCCCTGGCAGAACCTTGAAGGTCGCAAAATTTCCTCCGCTATACGGCACTGCCTTACCGTCGATTGAGGCGATCATCGTTTTTTCTGAGGTGATGGTTGCGACTGCGCTATCGGGTTGCGCAGGCCTCTCATAGGCCATTGTCGTGCAGCCGCCAATGACAAGGCTCGTCGCGATGACAACAAGTCGTCGAATGGTTGATTTCAAGATTGCTCCTTGAGTAAATCAGAAAGTCTGGCGCCGTCTAACGTTTGGTTAAGGGGCGGGCTTTAGCCCGTCCCAGTGAGCGCAGCGAACGATTTGAACATTTGTTAGGGCGCCGCATGGAGGGTGCGAGAATGTACTGTTAACTCAGTAATTTCTAGTGCGATAAAAACATTCATAAGCTCATAGAAACTTTCTTTTCCGGCAGAGCCGAAATCAACGGAGAATGTACACTTTTCTCTGGTTTTTTGAGGGTAAGTAATAGAGTGAACGTAACCACCTAGGCCGTATTGGTTTTCTGTGTGACTTTCTTCAATATCTATCCACTTTAAAGCCCAGTCAGCTAAAGGCTTGGCGTTTGGGTCAAGGCAAATAGTTTCGAATTCAACACCATTCCATGAAATGGCATTCAAAATACCTGAGAGTTTATTTTTAATTTTGAATTCAATTGGCTTAAATGATAAGTGGCTGTCGTGGTTAAACTCCGTTAGGTTGGGTGGTTCAACTGCTCCGCTCGCCAAGTCAACTCTATAGAGCCGATATGGTAAAGGCTGGTCTTCTCTTCCTCCAATTTCAAGTAGTACTTCTGGGGATGATGGATTGAATTCTTTTTTGTACTCAGCAATCCTTTGGGTGTAACCAGTCAAGTAGTGATCCCTAGCGTGATCTAAGACTAAGTCAATGTTTTGCATGCTGACTGGTTACTCCTATTACCCTAACTATAAATAGACACCAATTGGTGCATAACCTGCCGGACGGGATTGGGGGATAACCTTCCTTGTCATATCGCTGTTCCCTGTCTAGGTTGGTGCTTTCGATGTCAGGATGAGCGATTTGGGAGGTTATCCACCAAGGCCGGAAAGCCTCGATTGGTCGGCCAGACTCATCTGAATGGTGACTGAATTGAGGTTTGTTATATCGGCTTTTACCGCAATCGTCACCGATAAAGTGGCAAAAGGATGGCAGATATTTGAGCGCGCTTGCCCAGGGTGGAAACCGCTTTGCGGTTTTCCACCCTAGGTTGAGTCGGTAGGTTTGACTTCGAGTTTTGGGGTCGGCTATGCCCCCGTTTACGTGTCGCAGAATTGCCGGAAGCGAGTAGAGGAGGCGGGTGTAATAGAGAGAAGACGACGAGTCCAAACCGCCTACCTCTTAGCGCAAATGCTCCATCGCCCAAACCGCCGCTTCGACTCGCGAACGCAGGCCAAGTTTGTGCAGCAAATTCTTCACATGAACTTTAACCGTGCCTTCGGTGATGCCGAGTTTGTGGCCGATGACTTTGTTGCTATAGCCGGCGGCGATGGTTTTCAGCACTTGGCGTTCGCGGTCGGTGAGGTCGACGTGCGAGTTGGTGTGGGGTGAGCGCAGGGCCTGGGCGAGGACGCGGGTGAGGGTGGGGCTGACCACCAGGCTGCCTTGCAGGGCGTCGCGGATCGATTGGATCAGCAGTTCCGGTTCCATGTCCTTGAGCAGGTAGCCGTCGGCATCCAGGCGCATGGCGTCGCGGATGTCGTCTTCGGAGTCGGATACGGTGAAGATCAGGATCTTGCCGGCGTAGTGCAGCTCGCGCAGGCGTTTCAGGGTCTGCAGGCCGTTCATGTTCGGCATGTTGTTGTCCAGCAGGATCAGTTCGGGTTGCAGGCGCCCGACCAGTTCGAGGACTTCGCCGCCGTGGCTGGCTTCGCCGACTATCTCGAAGTCGTCTTCCAGTTCGAGCAGCTGGCGCATGCCGCGGCGCATCATTGGGTGATCGTCGACGAGCAGGATGCTGTGGCGGGTTGGGGCATTCATGCGGCGCTACCTTGTTCGTGGCGCCCGAGGAAATCCGGGCGGAATTGCAGGTGGATGCGGGTGCCCCGCGGGGCGCGCGATTCGATGCTGAGCTGGCCGTGCAGGTTGCGGGCGCGCTCTTGCATGATAGTCAGGCCATGGTGCATGCGCGGGTCGAAACCCGGGCTGAAACCGATGCCGTCGTCTTCGACGAGCAGTTCGATCTGTTCGCCGACCTGGCGCAAGTACAGCCAGGCGTGCTCGGCCTGGGCATGGCGGGCACAGTTGGAAAGCGCTTCGCGGGTGATCTGCAGCAGGTGGATCTGTTCGCTGGCCGAGAGCTGGAACGCCAGCCGGTCGATCTGCAGTTCGCAGGCGAAGGCGCCGCGTTGGGAGAATTCTTCCACCGTGTCCTTGAGTTCCTGGTCGAGGCCGCCGTCCTGGATTTGCAGGCGGAAGGTGGTCAGCAATTCGCGCAGTTGTCGGTAGGCGGTGTTCAAGCCGTCGCGCAGTTCGCCGCTGACGCTGTCGAGCATTTCGGGATTTTCTCCGCGGCGGATCAGGGTCTGCAGGCGGCTGACTTGCAGCTTCATATATGACAGCGCTTGGGCCAGCGAGTCGTGCAGTTCGCGGGCGATGATGGTGCGTTCGTCGAGCAGCAACAGGCGATGCTCCTGCTCGCGTTGGCGCTTGAGCGACAGCGCCGTGCCGATCAGGTTGGCCAGGGCCTGGATCAGCGCGGTTTCCCAGGATTCCGGTTTGTGGCCGTCGCGGAAGTAGGCTTTCAGCTCGCCGAGGTCGTTGCCCTGGTTGCTGATGCCGAACACGGCCTGGTCGGGGTTGTTCTTGCGTTCGCAGGTGTCGCAATCGGTGCGTGCGCAGACTTCGCGGGTTTCGCTGCCGTGCAGGGCCAGCAGCTGTTCGGCGGGCGCTTGCAGGTTGTCCTGCAGGCACAGGGTCAGGCGCAGGCCCGGTAGGCGCTGCTGGAAGCGGTTGATCAGTTCGTCGAGGCGTTCGGCGTTGGCTTGGCGGGTGGCCAGGCTGCTACTGCTCTGGTAGAGCAGTTCGAGGGCGGCATTGGTTTGCGCCAGGGTCAGGGTTTTTTGCACCACCCGGCTTTCCAGGGTGCGGTGGGATTCTTCGATGGTTTCGGCCATGGCGTTGAAGCTTTCGGCCATCTGCCCGAGCTCGTCCTCGGAGCGGAATTCGACCCGTGCGCTGTGGTCGCCGTTACGAAAGCGTTCGGCGGCTTTGACCAGTTCCTGCAGCGGCGTGATCACGTTGATCTGCAATTCGTACATGCCCACCAGCAGGATGATTACGGTGATCAACAGCGCCGCGCCCTGGATGCTTTGCTGCCAACCCTGACGGCGCTCGCTCTGTTTCTGCAGCAGCAGGACGAAATGCTCGAGCTGCTCGATAAAGGCTTCGGTGTGTTGCTGAAAGGCCGCCTTGTCGCCGCGATCCAGCGCCG
Source organism: uncultured Pseudomonas sp. (assembly GCF_946885955.1). Next base: position 22,870 of record NZ_CAMPHI010000056.1, on the reverse strand, counting down.
GGCGCAGTTGCTGTTGCCAGAGCTTTTGGATCTCGCGGTAGGTCTTCGACAAGGGGTCGCCCGTGTCGATGCTCACGCGCTGTTGCAGGTTGCCGGTATCCAGGCGCTGCTGCAGATCATCGCCCAGCGCCGCGAGGCTTTTGGCGGACGCGCCGGCTTCGAGTTGCCAGTTGATGCGGTAGGTGGCCATGCGCAGGGAACCCGCGGTGTTGATTGCCGCGGCGTCGTCTTCGCTGAACCAGGCGATCAGCCCGGCGCTCAGCGAGCTGCCGAGGGCCAGCACGGCGATCAGGGTCACCGCGAAGCCGGCTCTGACCGGCAGGGAATTGCGCATCCATCTCAACATCGGCCTGACTACCTCTAAAGAACTCGAACGGCCCGCGGTTGTTCGAACAAGCGCAGCGCTTATTCATATCTATATGTTTTAAAAGGATTTTTATCCTTGCTGCGGTACTACCACCAAGGAGGTATAGGGCCTCAGAGTAGGCCGAAGCGGCACTGTCTTAATTGACCCAAGTCAATTGCCCCAAGCGCTTCGCTACCTAGTGTGCCGCCATGGTTAAGCGATTGAGGCAGTCCGCTATGGCAAGTCTGAAAGCACAACAGGGCCTGGTGCTAGGGATGAGTACCCTGGCGTTCACCATCTGTTTCATGGTCTGGATGATGTTCGCCGTCCTCGGCGTTCCGATCAAGGAATTGCTGCATCTCAACGAAACCCAGTTCGGCCTGATGGCCGCCACACCTGTGCTAACCGGTTCGTTGGTGCGTTTGCCGCTGGGCATGCTCACCGACCGTTTCGGTGGGCGCATCGTATTCTTTCTGCTGATGCTGGTCTGCGTATTGCCGATCTACATGATCAGCATGGCCACCGAGTACTGGCACTTCCTGGTACTGGGCCTGTTCGTCGGCCTGGCTGGCGGCTCTTTCTCGGTCGGTATCGCCTATGTCGCCAAGTGGTTCGAAAAGCAGAACCAGGGGTTCGCCATGGGCATCTTCGGTGCCGGTAACGCCGGCGCCGCGCTGACCAAGTTCGTCGCGCCAGCGATCATCGCGGTGGCCAGTTGGCAGATGGTGCCCAAGGTCTATTCGGCGATCATGTTCATCACCGCCTTGCTGTTCTGGTTCTGCACCTACCAGAACAAGACGCACCAGATACGCAGCAGCGTGTCGCTGGGCGATCAGCTGCGCGCACTCAAGGACCCCAAGGTGCTGCGCTACTGCCAGTACTACTCGATCGTGTTCGGCGGCTATGTAGCCCTGGCCCTGTGGATGACCAAGTACTACGTGCAGGAATACGGCTTCAGCCTGCAGAGCGCGGCGCTGTTGGCCGCCTGCTTCTCCCTGCCGGGCGGCGTACTGCGTGCCATGGGCGGCTGGATGTCGGACAAGTGGGGCGCGCAGAGCGTGACCTGGTGGGTGATGTGGGTGAGCTGGATCTGCCTGTTCCTGCTCTCTTACCCGCAGACCGAACTGACCATCCAGACCGTCAACGGCCCGCAGACGTTCAGCATCGGCCTCAACGCCTGGGCCTTCACCGCGCTGCTGTTCATCGTCGGGGTCGCCTTCGCCTTCGGCAAGGCCTCGGTGTTCAAGTACATCTCCAACGACTACCCGGAAAACATCGGCGCCATCTCCGGCATCGTCGGCCTCGCCGGCGGCCTGGGCGGTTTCATCCTGCCGATCATGTTCGGCGCCCTGGTGGACCTCACCGGCGTGCGCAGCTCGAGTTTCATGCTGATGTACGGCGTGGTCTGGGTCTCCCTGATCTGGATGTACTTCAGCGAAGTTCGCAAAACCCAAGTCATGGGCCCGGCGCCTGTGGCTGCGTATTCCCGTATCTCTGAAGGAGAGTGACCATGTCCATCCTGCAACAGCCTGAAAAAGGCCCGCTGATCCACGATTGGCGCCCCGAGGACCCCACATTCTGGGGCCGCAGCGGCAAGGCGGTCGCAACCCGCAACCTGTGGATTTCGATTCCCGCGTTGCTGCTGGCCTTCGCCGTGTGGATGGTCTGGAGCGCGGTGACCGTGCGCCTGAACAGCATCGGCTTCAGCTTCAGCAACGACCAACTGTTCTGGCTGGCGGCGCTGCCGGGTTTGTCCGGCGCTACGCTGCGGATTTTCTACTCCTTTATGGTGCCGATCTTCGGCGGGCGTAAATGGACCGCGCTGAGCACCGCCTCGCTATTGTTGCCGGCGCTGTGGATGGGCTTTGCTGTGCAGGATCAGAGCACCCCCTACAGCGTGTTCGTGATCATCGCGCTGCTGTGCGGCTTCGGTGGCGGCAACTTCGCCTCGAGCATGGCCAATATCAGCTTCTTCTATCCCAAGTCGCAGCAGGGCACCGCGCTCGGTCTGAATGCCGGTCTGGGTAACCTCGGCGTCTCGGTGATGCAGTTCTGCGTGCCGCTGGTGATTGGTGCCGGCCTGTTCGGCGCGGTCGGCGGGCAAGCCCAGGAACTCGGCGACGGCAGCCAGCTGTGGTTGCAGAACGCCGGTTTCATCTGGGTGCCGTTCATTGCCGCGGTGGCCGTGGTGGCCTGGTTCGGGATGAACGACCTGTCCAGCGCCAAGGCGTCTTTCAAAGAGCAATCGGTGATCTTCACGCGCAAGCACAACTGGTTGATGTGCTGGCTGTATCTGGCCACGTTCGGCTCCTTTATCGGCTTCGCCGCCGGCTTCCCGATGCTGATCAAGACCCAGTTTCCTGGCGTCGATCCGCTCAAGTTCGCCTTCCTTGGCCCCCTGGTCGGCGCCCTGGTGCGCCCGCTCGGCGGCTGGCTGGCGGACAAGATGGGCGGTGCGCGCGTCACCCTGTGGAACTTCGTGGTGATGATCGCGGCAGTGTTCGGCGTACTGGCTTTCATCCCGGTAGCAGGCACTGAGGGCAACTTCTACGGCTTCCTGGCCATGTTCATGCTGCTGTTCGTCACCACTGGCATTGGCAACGGCTCCACCTTCCGCATGATTCCGGTGATCTTCCGCACCCTGCACGAGCGCAGCAGCGCCGGCCAGTCGGCGGCGATCAAGGAGCTGGCGATCAAGAACGCCGGCAAGGAAGCGGCCGCTGTGCTCGGCTTCAGCTCGGCGGTGGCGGCTTACGGCGCCTTCTTCATTCCCAAGTCCTTCGGCACATCGATGGCGCTGACCGGCGGCCCGCAAATGGCTCTGTACGTGTTCATCGTGTTTTACGTGAGCTGCATTTTGGCGACCTGGTGGTGGTACTCGCGCAAGGGCGCGGAAATTCCCTGCTGAGATGGTGCGCGTGGCGGTGCGAGCGGCCCTCATCCGGCGCTTCGCGCCACCTTCTCCCGAGGGAGAAGGGCATAGAGAGGTCGTCGCTACGCGACTCACTAGTTGGTAACGAATCGAATCATTGCGTGTGCGGGGCGTAGATCCCGCGGCAAGCCTTAGAGGAAAAAGAAATGAGTCATCTACTCGACCAACTGCGGTTCTTCAATCGCAAACAAGGTGAGTTCGCCGATGGTCATGGCGAAACCCGCATCGAGTCGCGCGATTGGGAGAACGTCTACCGTTCGCGCTGGCAGTACGACAAGATCGTGCGCTCCACCCACGGGGTGAACTGCACCGGTTCCTGTTCGTGGAAGATCTACGTGAAGAACGGCCTGATCACCTGGGAAACCCAGCAGACCGACTACCCGCGCACCCGCAACGACCTGCCCAACCATGAGCCGCGCGGCTGCCCGCGTGGCGCCAGCTACAGCTGGTACATCTACAGCGCCAACCGCCTGAAGTACCCCAAGGTGCGCAAGCCGCTGCTCAAGCTCTGGCGCGAAGCGCGGGCCACCATGGCGCCGGTGCAGGCCTGGGCGAGCATCGTCGAAGACCCGGTCAAGGCGACCAGCTACAAGAGCAAGCGCGGTATGGGCGGTTTCATCCGTTCCAGCTGGGATGAGGTCAACGAGATCATCGCCGCGGCCAACGTCTACACCGTCAAGCAGTACGGCCCGGATCGTGTGGTCGGCTTCTCGCCGATCCCGGCGATGTCGATGGTCAGCTACGCCGCGGGCAGCCGTTACCTGTCGCTGATCGGCGGCGTGTGCCTGAGCTTCTACGACTGGTACTGCGACTTGCCGCCGTCCTCGCCGCAGGTGTGGGGCGAGCAGACCGACGTGCCGGAGTCGGCCGACTGGTACAACTCCAACTACATCATCGCCTGGGGCTCGAACGTGCCGCAGACGCGTACCCCGGACGCGCACTTCTTTACCGAGGTGCGTTACAAGGGCACCAAGACCGTCTCCATCACCCCGGACTACTCCGAGGTAGCCAAGCTCACCGACCTCTGGCTGAACCCCAAGCAGGGCACCGATGCGGCGCTGGCGCAGGCGTTCAACCACGTCATCTTCAAGGAATTCCACCTCGACAAACCGAGCGCCTACTTCACCGATTACGTGCGCCGCTACACCGACTTCCCGGTGCTGGTGTTGCTCAAGGATCATCAGGGCGCTACACCTGAACTCAACGGCTACCAGCCGGATCGCTTCCTGCGCGCCGCCGACCTCGCCGACAACCTCGGCCAGGAAAACAACCCCGAGTGGAAAACCATCGCCCTCGACAGCGAAACCAATCAGTTGGTCTCGCCGTTGGGTTCGATCGGCTACCGCTGGGGCGAGAAGGGCAAGTGGAACATCGAAGCCCGCGAGGGCGGCGAGGGCCGTGAGGTCAAGCTGCAACTGAGCTTGATCGACGATAAGACCGCGGGTGCTGAAGTCGTAGAAGTGGCCTTCCCGTACTTCGGCGGCCAGACCCACGAGCACTTCCAGCATGTCGCCGGCGAAGCCGTGCAACTGCGCCGTGTGCCGGTGCGTTCGATCACCCTGGCCGACGGCAGCCAAGCCAAGGTCGCCACCGTGTTCGACCTGTCGGCAGCCAACCTGGCGATCGATCGCGGCCTGGGTGGCGGTAACGTCGCCAAGGATTATGACGACGCCAGCGTGCCGGGCACCCCGGCCTGGCAGGAGCAGATCACCGGCGTCAGCCGCGAGAAGGCGATCCAGATCGCCCGCGAGTTCGCCGATAACGCCGACAAGACCAAGGGCCGTTCCATGATCATCGTCGGTGCGGCGATGAACCACTGGTACCACATGGACATGAACTACCGCGGGCTGATCAATATGCTCATGCTTTGCGGTTGCGTCGGCCAAACCGGTGGCGGTTGGGCGCACTACGTCGGCCAGGAAAAACTGCGTCCGCAGTGCGGCTGGCTGCCCCTGGCCTTCGGCCTGGACTGGAGCCGTCCGCCACGGCAGATGAACGGCACCAGCTTCTTCTATGGTCACTCATCCCAATGGCGCCATGAAAAGATGAGCATGCACGAAGTGCTCTCGCCGTTGGCCGACAAGTCGCAGTTCCCCGAGCATGCGCTGGATTACAACATCCGCGCCGAACGCGCCGGCTGGTTGCCGAGCGCGCCGCAGATGAACCGCAACCCGCTGCAGATCACCCGTGACGCCAAGGCGGCCGGCATGTCGCCAGTGGATTACGTGCTCAAGTCGCTGCAGGACGGCACCCTGCGCTTCTCCTGCGAGCAGCCGGACAACCCGACCAACTTCCCGCGCAACATGTTTATCTGGCGTTCCAACCTGCTGGGCAGCTCGGGCAAGGGCCACGAGTACATGCTCAAGTACCTGCTCGGCACCAAGAATGGCGTGATGAACGAAGACCTCGGTCAGCGCGGCGGCTTCAAGCCGGGCGACGTCGAGTGGGTGGACGAAGGCGCGATCGGCAAGCTCGATCTGGTCACCACCCTGGACTTCCGCATGTCCTCGACCTGCGTCTACTCGGACATCGTCTTGCCGACGGCGACCTGGTACGAGAAGGACGACATGAACACCTCGGACATGCACCCCTTTATCCACCCGCTGTCCGCGGCCATCGACCCGGCCTGGGAGTCGCGTTCCGACTGGGAAATCTACAAGGGCATCGCCAAGGCCTTCTCGCAAATGTCGGTTGGCCAACTCGGTGTCGAGCAGGACCTGGTGACCATTCCGATGCAGCACGACAGCGTCGGCGAACTGGCCCAGCCGTTCGGCGGCATCGACTGGAAAACCGCAGGCGAAGCACCGGTGCCGGGCAAGAACTGCCCGAACATGACCGTGGTCGAGCGCGATTACCCGAACATCTACAAGAAGTTCACCTCCCTCGGCCCATTGCTGGACAAGCTGGGCAACGGCGGCAAAGGCATCAACTGGAACACTCAGCATGAGGTGGAATTCCTCGGCGAACTGAACCACAAGGTGCGTGCCGAAGGCGTCAGCCAGGGCCGGCCGCAGATCGAGTCGGCTATCGATGCGGCCGAGGTGATTCTCTCCCTGGCCCCGGAAACCAACGGCCACGTGGCGCTCAAGGCCTGGGCGGCGCTGTCCGAGTTCACCGGGTTGGATCACAGCCACCTGGCGATCAACAAGGCACACGAGGCGATCCGCTTCCGCGATATCCAGGCGCAGCCACGCAAGATCATCTCCAGCCCGACCTGGTCAGGCCTGGAAGACGAACACGTCAGCTACAACGCCGGCTACACCAACGTGCACGAGTACATCCCGTGGCGCACCATCACCGGCCGCCAGCAGTTCTACCAGGATCACCCGTGGATGCAGGCGTTTGGCGAACAGATGATGAGCTACCGGCCGCCGATCAACACCCGCACCATTGACTACGTCAAAGGCAAGCGGCCGAACGGCAACACCGAGATCGTCCTGAACTGGATCACCCCGCACCAGAAATGGGGCATCCACAGCACCTACACCGACAACCTGATCATGCTCACCCTGAGCCGTGGCGGGCCGATCATCTGGCTCTCGGAGACCGACGCCAAGCGTGCCGGCATCGAGGACAACGACTGGGTCGAGTGCTTCAACGCCAACGGCGCCCTGACTGCCCGTGCGGTGGTCAGCCAGCGGGTCAAGGACGGCATGGTGATGATGTACCACGCCCAGGAACGCATCGTGAACGTGCCCGGCAGCGAGACCACCAAGACCCGCGGCGGCCACCACAACTCGGTGACCCGCGTGGTGCTCAAGCCCACCCACATGATCGGCGGCTACGCCCAGCAGGCCTACGGCTTCAACTATTACGGCACGGTCGGTTGCAACCGCGACGAGTTCGTCGTGGTGCGCAAGATGGACAAGGTCGACTGGCTTGACGGCACAGACGACGAAGCTCTGCCACAACCTTTGCCACAAGATATCTGAGGATTGATGCCATGAAGATTCGTTCACAAGTTGGCATGGTGTTGAACCTGGACAAGTGCATCGGTTGCCACACCTGTTCGATCACCTGCAAAAACGTCTGGACCAGCCGCGAAGGCATGGAATACGCCTGGTTCAACAACGTCGAAACCAAGCCGGGCATCGGCTACCCCAAGGAGTGGGAAAACCAGGACAAATGGAAGGGCGGCTGGGTACGCAACAAGGACGGTTCGATCAATCCGAAGATCGGTGGCAAGTTCCGCGTGCTGGCGAATATCTTCGCCAACCCGGACCTGCCGAGTATCGACGACTATTACGAGCCGTTCGATTTCGATTACCAGCACCTGCACACCGCGCCGCTCGGCGAGCATCAGCCGGTGGCCCGGCCGCGCTCGGTGATTTCCGGCAAGCGCATGCAGAAAATCGAGTGGGGCCCGAACTGGGAGGAAATTCTCGGTACCGAGTTCGCCAAACGGCGTAAGGACCAGAACTTCGACAAGATCCAGGCCGACATTTATGGCGAGTATGAAAATACTTTCATGATGTACCTGCCGCGTCTGTGCGAGCACTGCCTCAACCCGGCATGCGCGGCGTCTTGCCCGAGCGGCGCGATCTACAAGCGCGAAGAGGACGGCATCGTTCTCATCGACCAGGAGAAGTGCCGCGGCTGGCGCATGTGTATCAGCGGCTGCCCGTACAAGAAGATCTACTTCAACTGGAAGAGCGGCAAATCCGAGAAGTGCATCTTCTGCTACCCGCGCATCGAGGCCGGCATGCCGACCGTGTGCTCGGAAACCTGCGTCGGGCGCATCCGCTACCTCGGCGTACTGCTATACGACGCCGACCGCATCCATGAAGTGGCCAGCACGCCGAACGAGCAGGACCTCTATCACAAGCAACTGGAAATGTTCCTCGACCCGTTCGACCCGAAAGTCATCGCCCAAGCTTTGGCCGACGGCGTGCCGATGTCGGTGATCGACGCCGCGCAGAAATCCCCGGTGTACAAAATGGCGGTGGACTGGAAGCTGGCGCTGCCGTTGCACCCGGAATACCGCACGCTGCCGATGGTTTGGTACGTGCCACCACTGTCGCCGATCCAGAACGCCGCGACCGCCGGCACCGTCGGCATGAACGGGGTGATCCCGGATGTCGACAGCCTGCGCATTCCGCTGCGTTACCTGGCCAACCTGCTCACCGCTGGCGACGAGAAACCGGTCAAGCTCGCGCTCAAGCGGCTGCTGGCGATGCGTGCCTACAAGCGTGCCGAGCAGGTCGACGGGGTGCAGGACCTGCAAGTGCTGGCCGATGTCGGCCTGAGCGTGGCGCAGGTCGAAGACATGTACCGCTACCTGGCCATCGCCAACTACGAGGACCGTTTCGTGGTGCCAAGCGCCCACCGTGAAGACGCCGCCAGCGACGCCTTCGCCGAGCGTTCCGGCTGTGGCTTCAGCTTCGGCAGCGGCTGCAGCGGCAGTTCCGACACCAACATGTTCGGGGCGAAGAAGGCCAACAAGCGCGACATCCTGAAAACCGTGCAGTTGTGGGAGGACTGAGCATGCAAATTCTCAAGGTGATTTCACTGCTGCTGGATTACCCCACCGAGCAGTTGCTGGAGGGCCGGGCCGAGTTGGCCCTGGCCATCGACGCCTCGCGGGAAATCAGCCCGGCGCAACGCAGCGCGCTGCAGGAGCTGCTGGCGCTGATCTGCGATAACGACCTGATGGATGGCCAGGAACACTACGGCGCGCTGTTCGGCCGGGGTCGTTCGCTGTCGCTGTTGTTGTTCGAACATGTGCATGGCGAGTCCCGCGACCGCGGCCAGGCGATGGTCGACATGATGGCGCAGTACGAAGCCGCCGGTTTTGCCATCGGCATCAAGGAGCTGCCGGACTATATCCCGCTGTATCTGGAGTTCCTCTCCACCCGCGAAGACCTGGAGGCCCGCGAGGGCCTGGCCGATGTCGGTCATCTGCTGGCGCTGTTGGCAACCCGTCTGGACGAGCGCGAAAGCGCTTACGCCAGCTGCTTCCGCGCGCTGTTGCAGATTGCCGGCGTGGAGCCGCAGCAGGCCATGGCGGAGATCCGCGAACAGGTCGCCGCCGAGGTCCGCGACGACTCGCTCGAGGCCCTCGACAAGGTATGGGAGGAGGAGGCCGTCGACTTCCTCCAGGCCGAGCAGCAGGACCGTTGCCCGAGCCAGACAACGATGCCGGGCAAGGCCCGCGAAGAAGTGCCGGTGCCGTTGCACTGGGTGGATTTCAAGCATGAAGGCCCGGCCGCCGCGCCGGTTCAGGAGGTGCGCAATGTCTAACATCAACCTGTTGGCGTTCGGGGTGTATCCCTACATCGCCCTGGCCGTCTGCATCATCGGTAGCTGGGCGCGTTTCGACCTGTCGCAGTACAGCTGGAAGGCCGGATCGAGCCAGATATTAGCTCGCTCGGCGGCCGAGCAACGTTATATGCGCATTGCCAGCAATCTGTTCCACGTCGGCGTGCTGTTCATTCTCGCCGGTCACTTCGTCGGCCTGCTGACCCCGGCATCGATTTATCACTCGCTGATCAGCACGGCCAACAAGCAACTGCTGGCGATGCTGTCCGGCGGATTCTTCGGTGTGCTCTGCCTGATCGGCCTGGTGATGCTGCTCAAGCGTCGCCTCAGCGACCCGCGAGTGCGGGCCAGTTCCAACACCTCGGACATCCTGGTGCTGGTGGTGCTGTTGAGCCAACTGGTGCTGGGCCTGCTGACCATCGTTGCTTCCACCAGCCATATGGATGGTTCGGTAATGGTGATGCTGGCCAACTGGGCGCAGTACACCGTAACCCTGCAACCAGCGGCTGCCGCAGCCGCCATCGCGCCGGTGGGGCTGGTCTACAAGCTGCACGTGTTCCTCGGCCTGAGCCTGTTCGTGCTGTTCCCCTTCACCCGCCTGGTGCACATCGTCAGCGCGCCGGTGTGGTACCTGGGCCGGCGCTACCAGATCGTCCGGCAGAAAGGTGTACGTCCGGTCGCAGCGCGGCCAGCGAAGGCGCGCAAGTTCCAGGAACCGGCTCGTGAAGCACCGGTGCAACCGGCGCCCGCTTTCGCCTTGAAGGCCAAGGATGCCTGAGCACTTGCCCCGGCTGGCGCAAGCGCGCCGGCCGGGGCGCGCGAGGTAGTCGATCAAACAATCAACGAGGTAACGATCATGGGATGTGGATGCGGTGGTGGTAATGCGGGGCAGGGCGGTTGTGGCGATGTCAAAGCGCCGCCCGCCGCAGTGCTCGAAACTGAACTGGCCCATGAACTGGCAGCGCCTGCGGTGGGTGCGGTGGTCGAGCAGCAACCGGCGCCGGGCGCCGAACCGCTGCTGATCGCCAGCAGCGAGCAGGAGTGGCCGCGGATCAGGGTTAACGGCGTGACCATCGCCCCCGAAGCCATGGCCCAGGAGCTGCAATATCACCCGGCGCAAAGCCGCGAGGACGCGTTGTTTCTCGCCGCCCAGGCGCTGGTGATCCGCGAGCTGTTGCAGCAACGCATCAATGAGCTGGGCCTGAGCGTGACGCCCGAACCCGGGCAGAGCGAAGAGGAAGCGGCGACCGCGCTGCTGATCGAGCGGGAAGTAACGCTGCCCGAATGCGATGAGGAAAGTTGCCAGCGCTACTACCAGCACAACAGCGCTCGCTATGCCACTGCGCCCTTGCTGGCGGCGCGGCACATCCTGCTCGAGTGCGCACCGGAAGATGCCGAGGCACGCAGCCTGGCGAAAGAAAAAGCGGAAAGCCTGCTGGCCTTGCTGCAGGAAGATGCCGGGCGTTTCGCCGAGCTGGCGCAAGCCCATTCGGCCTGCCCATCCAAGGCCCAGGCCGGTTCCCTGGGGCAGATCAGCAAGGGCCAGACCGTGCCCGAGTTCGAACGTCAGCTGTTCAAACTGCCGGCAGGGCTGGCCAGCCAACCGATCGAAAGCCGCTACGGCTGGCATGTGGTCAGCATCGACCAACGCCTGGAAGGCAAGGTGCTGCCCTACGAGATAGTCGCCGGCTCGATCCGCGCATTGCTGCAACAGGGCGTATGGCAGAAGGCCGTGGCGCAATACCTGCAAACCCTGATCGGCGCGGCCGATATCGTCGGTATTCAGCTGCAGGCCGCCGATTCGCCGTTGCTGCAATAGCGGCGGTCGCGATTGGGTAGGGTGGATGACACCTTTTTCATCCACCATCGCTATTGCTGGATCGCAGTTCTGTAGCCCGGATGCAATCCGGGGAGCGGTCTGGTCGGCGCACAAATTCCCCGGATTGCATCCGGGCTACGGGAGCGCAGATCCTCCGTGGGAGGGGCTTTAGCCGCGACGATTTTCAGGCGACAGCAGAGGAACGGGCCAGCCCTTAGCCCGAGTGCAATCCGGGAACAATCTTGTCGGCGCGCAATTCCCCCGGATTGCATCCGGGCTACGGCAATGCAGACATCGGAGGAAGGATGGACACACAACTGCAGGATGGCTTCGGCCGCACTATCGATTACCTGCGCATGTCGGTTACCGACAGGTGTGATTTCCGCTGTGTCTATTGCATGGCCGAAGACATGACCTTCCTGCCACGCCAGCAGGTGCTGGGCCTTGAAGAGCTGTATCGGCTGGCGGCGCTGTTCGTCGGCCTGGGCGTGAAGAAGATCCGCCTGACCGGCGGCGAACCCCTGGTACGCAGCGGCATAGTCGAGTTGTGCCAGCGCGTTGCCGCCTTGCCCGGCCTGCGCGAGCTGGTGATGACGAGCAACGGCTCGCAACTGGTAAAGCTGGCCAAGCCGCTGGCCGATGCCGGGGTCAAGCGCCTGAATATCAGCCTCGATAGCCTGGACTCGGGCAAGTTTCGCGGTATCACCCGTACCGGCAGCCTGCGCCAGGTGCTGGACGGCATCGAAGCGGCCCGCGACGCCGGCTTCGAGCGGATCAAACTCAACACCGTGGTGATGAAAGGGCGCAACTTCGATGAAGTGCTGCGCCTGGTCGACTACGCCATCGCGCGGCAACTGGATATCAGCTTTATCGAAGAAATGCCCCTGGGCGATGTCGGCCGTTCGCGCGGCGAGTCCTACTGCTCCAGCGAGGAAGTGCGCAACCTGATTGCCAGCCAATATGAATTGCTCGACAGCGCCGAACACAGCGGCGGCCCGGCCCGTTACATCCGCCTGAAGCAACATGCCGGCACTCGCATCGGTTTTATCTCGCCGAATTCGCACAACTTCTGCGGCACCTGCAACCGCGTGCGCCTGACCGTCGAAGGGCGTTTGCTGCTATGCCTCGGCCACGAGAACTCCATCGACCTGCGCGCCCTGGTGCGCCGCTATCCGCTGGACGACCAACCGATCATCGACGCGGTGCAAAAAGCCCTGCAAGGCAAACCCTGGCGCCACGAATTCAGCCCAGACGGCGAAGTCAAAGTGCTGCGCTTTATGAATGCCAGCGGCGGTTGAGTTGCACGCTGCTTAAGGCGCTGCCCCAAGATTGCGGTGAAACTCCACACGCTGTGTAGCCCGCGCCTCAATACGCCTCAAGCCGCGCGATGTTGCGCACCATGCGTCGAACCTCGCCTTCATGACCGTTGGCCAGGGCAGCGAAGAACGCCTGCTCCGCATCGATGCTCGATTCAGCGGCGCGGTGGCGGTACATGTCGCCGAGGGTCTGGTGGACCTTCAGGGCATGGGCCAGTACCTGATCGACCGTTTTGCAGTCGCCACCGTCGAACAAACCGATAAGCACCTCGGGGTGCGGAAGGTCGGGCAGTTCGCTGTACCAGGTGTCGAGCACATGCAGGTGTTCATTTTCCGAATCCAGATAGCGCTTCAGTCCGCGTTGCATTTTGTGCTCGTGACCGGCGAGGTAGGTCAGCGCCATGCGTACGCGCTCATCGTCGCAATGTTTTGCCAGGTCGTGGTATTGCCCGGCGAGTTGCGCGTGGAAGTCGGCTGCCCAGGTAACGATGTCCCGAACTTGATGAAAGCGCATATGCGTATCCTCCTGCCTGTGTGGTTCAACCCAGGTGCGACGCGGCAGCGGATAACGGCAACCGGCGCGCCCTTGTGTTTCATTGGCGGTCTCCGTACTGATTCATTGTGAACACAGCCTATTGACTGACCATTGACCGCGATCAAACCAATAACAGCAGTGCCGTTGGTCGTTCGCCTGGGGCGGCGACGGAGCTGATTGAACCTTTGTCCTGGCGGCTATGTCCTCATTTCAGGACGTCTCGCTTGTTGAGACTGGGACGGGCGCCATGCTCAGCAGCACCCGTACGGAAAAGCAGCGAATCGTCCCAGCATTGGGTTGTGCTTACCCAGGGTTCGCTGGGCTTTAGCAGACACCTCAACGCGATACTTCGCCCGGCCCTAGGTGCTTCGGGCGGTAAGCCTGATCAACAAGAATAAAGCGGGTTTTGCGCTGTCCGCCCCGAAGGAATCCGGAGCGATCCGGGTAAAGGAGCTACATCATGCGCACATTATCCTTGCCTAAATCCCTGCTCGGCGCCTTGCTGCTGTCCGGCGCTACTGGCGTACATGCAGCCACGCTGTTGGTTACCAGCAAAACCGATACCTACGACGGCCAGTGCAATCAGCAATGTTCGTTACGCGATGCGGTGGCCGTGGCCAACCAGTCCGCGGGCGCGGACATCATTCTGTTGCCAGCCGGCACCTACACGCTTACTCGACTCAATTCCAGGAATGACGAAGGCGACCCCATCGAGGAGGACGACAATCTACTCGGCGACCTGGACGTCAGCGGCGATCTGTTGATCAAGGGCGCCGGCATCGGCAAAAGCATCATCAAGGGCGCGACCGGCGACCTGTTCGCCGTCGAGCACCGATTGATCGAAGTGCAGGCGAGCGCCCACCTGGCCCTGAAACACCTGACCCTGACCGAAGGTCGCTCTGGCTATAACGGCGGCGCAATGGAAAATCATGGCCGCGTGTTGCTGCACGATGTACAGGTGCTGCAGAACATTGCCCGTGGCATCCCGGGTTCAGGGACCGGAAATGGTGGTGGCATTGCCAACTATGGCGAACTGCTGGTGTTGGACTCGCAGTTCGAACATAACAGCGCGCCTCTGGATGATGTTCTGGGCCCGCTGGGGGGCGCCATTTTCAATACCGGCAGCTTGTGGGTACGCGGCAGCCATTTCACCAGGAATACATCTTTCGGCTTTCCACTTAACGGTGCCGGCGCAGCCATCTACAGCAGCGGTAACGCCAAGATAGAAGGCAGCTCCTTTGTCGAGAACCTTTCCTCGGAAGGCGTCGAAGGCGGCGCCATCACCAATGATGAAGGCGGTGTGCTGGCGCTGACCAATAGCACTATGAGTGGCAATAGCCAGGGCGCGTTGAGCAACGGCCGAACAGACCCCAGCTCGAAGGCCACGCTGACCAACGTCACCATTGTTAACAATCTGATCGAGACGGACAGCCCTTATGCGGTGATGAACTGGGGGCAATTACGGATACGTAACAGCCTGATCGCTGGTAATCATCATTATTACGGCGACGAGCCGCTCAATTGCCGCAACTTCGGCGACCACTACAGCTATCAGGCCATTGGCCTGCTGCGTAACGACGAGTCGAGCAATTGCGGCGCCGACCTGTTCGTGCCGCTGGAGCAGACCTTTACCCAGGTGTTGTCACCCACGCTGAGCAGCGATGGCAAGACCTTCTTCCATGCCTTGCTGCCTGGCAGTCCTGCGGTGGATGCCGGCATTGGCAGCTGCGTGAGCAAGGATCAGCGCGGAGTTTCCCGCCCCAAAGACGGCAACGGCGACGGCGTGGCGGTGTGCGACCTGGGGGCTTATGAACTAGCGCCGTAGGCACGATCGGGCGGACCTGGCCAGTTCAGTACTGCTGCCATGGTCCGCCCTGAAAGGAATCCCATTAAGAGCAAGGAGCTGCTTCATGTTTATTCTCAGGCCGGCAGATTTCGTATTTATCGCTGCATTGTTGCTGCCCGCTATCGCTAGCCACGCCGCCGCGTTGCAGGTCACCACCGGGCAGGATGATTACGATGGCCAGTGCGATGCGCATTGTTCCCTGCGCGATGCCATCGCGGTCGCCAACCAGAGTCCCGGCCTCAGCAGCATCCAGCTACCGCCTGGCAATATCGTGCTCAGCCAGCCCTCGGCCGTCGACGAGCAGCAACGCATCAGTGAGGATCAGGACAACCGGATCGGCGATCTGGATGTGCTCGGCGAGTTGCATATCCTCGGTGCGTCCACGGGCCTCAGCCGTATCAGGCGTGCGGCGGGTGACCGCCTGATCGAGGTTGCCTCCAGCGCAGAGCTGACCCTGGAACACCTGACGCTCGAAGGTGGCACCACGCCCTTCGAGGGCGGAGCGGTGAAAAATCAGGGGCATCTGTTGCTGCGCGAGGTACAGGTGCTCAACAACTGGGCTTACGAGCCGCTGATAGCCGACCCGCGCAGCCGTGCATACGGTGGTGCCATCGCCAACTACGGCATGTTGACAGTGCTGGCCTCAACGTTCAGAGCCAATGTGGCGAACATCTATGCCGGCAGCAATCGCAGCCTTGGCGGCGCCATTTACAACGTCGGCAACCTGTTGGTGCGCGACAGCCTGTTTCGCGACAATTCCAGCAGCGCCGAGGGGGCCGTGTTGTACAACATGGGCAGCGCACGCATCGAGCGCAGCTATCTATCCCGCAACTCTGCCTATGGCACATCAGGCGGCGCGATCGTCAACGAAGGCGGCGTGCTCACGCTGAGCAACAGCACCCTGAACGCCAATTGGGGTGGAGTACTGAACAACGGCGTCGGCGCCGATCCCGGCAGGCACTCCAAGGCGGTTCTCAATCACGTCACCATTACCCGTAATCCGCCCAGACCGGCGGGCGGGCTCGCATCGCGCGAAGTGTTGTTGAACTGGAGCGAACTGCTGATCCGCAACAGTCTGGTTGTCGGCAACATTTCCTCGGTCGTCGATACCGGCGCCCTGACCGCGTATGAGGTTGCCAATTGCGCCAACCTCGGCGACAGCTTCACTTACCAGGCGATCGGTCTGCTGCGCAACGACGAGCCAAGCAACTGCCGCGCCGACCTCTATGTAACCCTCAGGCAGACCTTCACTCAGGTGCTGTCGCGTACGCCCACCCAGTACAACACCACCAACTGGACCCACGACCTACTCCCCGGCAGCCCGGCGATCGATGCCGCTATCGGTGATTGCCCCGATCACGATCAACGCGGCGCCCCAAGGCCTTGGGACGGCAATGGCGATGGCGTGGCGGTGTGCGATCTGGGTGCTTATGAATTGATTCCCTAGGGGCGATCGGGCATTGGCAACAATCCCGATGGATTCCTGGTGAACATGCCGCCTGATCGGCCCGGTCGGCGGCTCTTAGCAACCCGCGGGAGTCTTGTAGCCCGCTTTAACGATGGTATCCGGCCCCAGCCGGAAGGAGTCCTCAATGTTTCCATCAATCCTGCCCCGTGTGCTGAGCGGCACTCTGCTGTTGGCTGCCGCCAGCACTTCTCAAGCCGCGGTTCTGCTGGTCACCACCGCCGCGGATAGCTATGACGGCGTCTGCAACGCACATTGTTCGCTACGCGACGCGGTCGCCGTGGCCAATCAGGCGCCCAACGCGGACACCATCCTGCTGCCGGCGGGTAATTTCATCCTCAATCGGCCACCCGTTCTGGACAGCGACGGCGTGCCCGTCGATGACGACGACAACCAGCTCGGCGATCTCGACGTGCTCGGCGAATTGCGCATCAGGGGGCGGGGTACGACCAAGAGCCATATCAAAGGTCAGTTCAACGAGCGGCTGATCGAGGTGCGCCCCGGAGCCCGATTGCTGCTGGAAAAGCTGGTGCTGGAAGATGGCAACACCGCCCATAACGGCGGTGCTCTGGAAAACCATGGTCAGTTGCAACTGAATCAGGTACTGGTCCAGCACAATCAGGCCCAGGCGCATAACCCCGGTGGGGTGCCGCTGCCCGATGAGGAACAAATCAAGCACGGTCATGGCGGCGGCATCGCCAACTATGGCGATCTGAGGGTGCTGGCCTCGCGCTTTCAGGAAAACAACGCCAATGGTTCGCCGATCGGCGACGCCAATGGTGGGCGAGGCGGTGCGTTATTCAATCAAGGCAGCGCACTGTTACGCGATAGCCTGCTGTTGCGCAACTCGACCGCTACCGAGAATCCGTTGGGTATGGCCTTGTACAACCTTGCCGGGAGCCTGACCGTCGAGCGCACCAGCATAGTCTCCAACGGTGGCGGTGAACTCGGCTTCTTTGCGGTACTCAACGACGCTGGCGAACTCATGCTCAGCAACAGCACCCTGAGTGGCAACGTCGCCGGCGGTGTATACAACTTGCCGAATTCGCAGGCAACCCTGAGTAACGTCACACTCACCGCCACCAGTGGCGTTGGCTTGCGAAATGCTGGGGATATGCAACTGCACAACAGCGTCATCGCCGGCAATCTCGACGATACCGGCGAAGCGGCCAATTGCTATAACCAGGGCAGTCTGCAGGCGACTGGCCTACTGACCAATCTCGAGGGGCAGCAGTGGAACAGCTGTAGCGCGGACTATTACGTGCCCCTCGCCGACACCTTCACCCAGGTCCTGCAGTTTCCCCTCAGCAAACAGAACAGCCGGCTCTGGTTCCATGCCTTGCCCCTGGGCAGCCCGGCGATAGACGCCGGTATCGGCGATTGCCTCGCCCGGGATCAACGCGGTGTCACCCGCCCGCAGGACGGTAATGGCGACGGTGTAGCGGTGTGCGACCTGGGCGCTTATGAATTGAAGCCTTAGCGATGTACCCCGCCTGGCTCCGTGGTCAGGGCAGGGCGGGTTTCACCCAACCCGGCGGGAATTATGTTTGTCCGCTCCTAAAACAAGATCCGGATAAAACCGGAAGGAGCTGCACCATGTTTCCGATATCCATGCCCCGCACGCTGGCCGGCGCGTTTCTGCTGTTTGGCACTGCCGCCGTGCAAGCGGCTACGCTGCTGGTGACCACCCCAACGGACAGTTACGACGGCCAATGCAACCTGCACTGCTCGTTACGCGATGCGGTGCAGGTGGCCAACCAGACGGCGGGGCCCAGCACCATCCTGCTGCCTCCCGGCAGCTACGGGCTGACCCGCTCGGCGTTGCTCGACCCACAGGGCGACCCCATCGAAGATCAGGACAACCAGATTGGCGACCTGGATGTGCTCGGCGAGTTGCGAATTCGCGGGCTGAGCGCGAGCAGCAGCCGTATCAAGGGCCTGTATGCACTTCACGACCGCCTGTTCGAGGTGCCGGTCGGCGCCAAACTAACCCTGGAAAATCTGACATTGGAGGACAGCTACAGTGCCTACAACGGCGGCGCGGTGACGAACCGCGGGCAGTTGCAACTGCGCAAGGTCTTGGCGCAACGCAATCAGGCCTCCAGCGGTGGCGCTATCGCCAACTACGGTCAACTGCGGATTGAGGATTCGCGGTTTCAGGAAAACTACGCCTTTGGCGACTTTCTCGCAGGCAGGGGCGGCGCCCTGTTCAACAGCGGCAGCGCATCGGTGCGGGGCAGTAATTTCTATGAAAACCTGGTCGGCGACTTCAGCGAAGAAGGCGAGGGCGCGGGCATCTACAACTCCGGTTATGTGACGGTGGAGAGCAGCACCTTTCACCGCAACTACAACGATGGGCTATCCAGAGGCGGCACCATCACCAACGATGGCGGTACCTTGCTGCTCAGCAACAGCACGCTTAGCCGCAACTGGTCAGCACTAACCAATGGCCATAAAAGCTCCGCTACTAGCTCCAAGGCCACGCTGAGCAATGTCACCATTACCCTAAATCGCGATTTCGCCAATGGTCGGGATGCCGTCGAGAACTGGGGCGAGTTGTTAATACGCAACAGCATCATCGCCGGCAACCAAGATGACAACGGTGAACTAACGAATTGCACTAACTTAGGCGACGACTACAGCTACCAGGCCATTGGCCTGCTGCGTAACGACGAGCAGAGCAACTGCGGCGCCGATCTCTTCGTGCCGATCGAGCAGACCTTCACCCAGGTGTTGTCGCCGACCCTGAGCAAGCCCAGCGAAACCCTTTGGTTCCACACACTGTTGCCGGGAAGCCCGGCCATAGATGCCGGCATCGGCGATTGCAGCGCCTACGACCAGCGCGGCGTACCTCGGCCGCAGGACGGCAATGGCGACGGCGTAGCGGTGTGCGACCTGGGCGCGGTTGAGCTGACCGCTCGATAAGTGGCTTATTTCCGCTGGGGCGGGCGTTGCTCTGGCGAGCCGCGCCGTCCGTCGCTTCGACGAATTCGTGCTGCCGCGGCGACGAATACCATGGAACCTTATTTCGAGGCGCTCAGTCATCCATCCTCAGGATGGCGCCTCGTCGATGCGTACGCCGCCACGCACATAACAACAAGATCAATACGGCACAGGCCGAAAGGAACTCGCCATGCTTCTTCCTGCATTCCCTCGCTTGCTCGGCACGCCGCTGCACAGGGCAGGGCACAAAACCCCGAGCATCGCTTGGCCATCCCGTAGATCCACCAGTGCGATCGTCAGCGGCCTCACCGAGGCCGGGCTGCGGTTATTTGGCTGCCATTTTCTCCAAGACGCGGTCGACAGCGCTCTGCAGATCTGCGGGCAGCGCTGTTCGCGGCGTGCCTGGCGGAAACCCATTCGAGCCGACCTGGTCGTGACGCTCGTATCAACCCCGCGAGGTTCAGAGCAGTAGCCGCGCGGGTTCACAACAACAGGTGAAAGCACACTACTGCCAATCCTGACGATGCAGCGCATGCTGCCAAAGGTATCGACATGTTCCATTCCCGCGTTAAACCCATCCCGCGCATCCTGCTTTGCAGCGTGCTCGGGACACTGCCCATATTGGCCAACGCCAGCGATTTTGCGGTAACCACCACCGCCGATGAATACGACGGCAACTGCGATGCCCATTGCTCGCTACGCGATGCGGTGAGCGCCGCCAATCAGGCGCCGGGCGCCAATCGGATTCTGCTGCAGGCGCAAACCTATGTATTGACCCAAGCCGTGCCGCTCGGCGCCAACGGCGTTGCCCTGGATGAAGACGGCAACCTGAATGGCGATCTCGATGTCGCCGGGGAGCTGACCATTCAAGGCGTGACCGGCAGCACCCACAGCCGCATCAGCGGGCAGACCAACGAACGTCTGATCGAGGTGTTGCCCGGCGCCGTGCTCAACCTCGACCTGCTGGTGATGGATGGCGGTGCCACCAGCTACAACGGCGGCGCGATTGAAAATCACGGGCAGTTGTCGTTACGGCGGATGTTGCTCGAGGACAACCAGGCGATGACCCCGGACGCCGTGGTTCCGGTCGCCGAAGCGGATCGTTATCGCTACGGCCAGGGTGGCGCCATCGCCAACTACGGCAGCCTGGCGATACGCGATCTGTATATCCAGGACAACCTGGCCCAGGGTTCCAGCGGCAGCAACCAGGGCCGCGGTGGCGCCATCTTCAACCAGGGTACGGTCCAGCTGCGTAGCAGTACGGTGCGCCGTAACCGCGTCGCCGATCAGGGTTTGATGGGCGCGGGCGGCGGCCTCTACAACCTTGGCAACGCCGATATCGCCCGCAGCGCCTTCCTGGAAAATTACGGCCTGCGCTATACCGTCGGCGGCGCCATAGCCAACGAAGGCGGCCAGCTGCAGATGGTCAACAGCACCCTTAGCGGTCATATCCGCGGAGGCCTGAGCAACGGCTATCCCGGCAACTCGGCGGGCGCTCTACCGATCGCCAAGTTGATCAATGTGACCATCGCCGGCAATGCCGGCGGGGTTCACAACTGGGGGGATTTGCGTGTTCGCAACAGCCTGTTCGCCGGCAATTTCGACTGGGACACCGGCGCCGCCTTCAACTGCGAAAACCTCGGCGACGCATACCGCTACGAGGCCATCGGCCTGCTGCTCAACGACGAACCGAGCAACTGCACGGCGAACCTGTTCGTGCCCTACGATCAGACATACAGCGTGCTGATGAAGTCGCTTTTTCTCGACGGCGACAACGGCGGGCCGACCAAGACCTACGCCCTGCTGCCGGGCAGCCCGGCGTTGGATGCCGGCATCGGCGACTGTCACGACCATGACCAGCGCGGTTTTCCGCGCCCGGTCGATGGCGATGGTGACGGCGTAGCGATTTGCGACCTCGGCGCGTTCGAACTGGGAACGCCCTGACACGACTGAACAGGCCTACGGATAGGGCGTATTCGGTAGCAGCAACAGCGCGTGGTACTTGCCCTGGGGGTTGCGCGCCAGGGCGAGTATCTCGCCTGCCGCACTGACGCTGACGCCGCCCTCGACCAACCAACCGAGGGCATCGGCAAGCATCAGGTTGATGTCGAGCATGCCCATGGTCGCAGCCCAGACAAAAGCATGCGGGCCATTGACCGTATCGCTTTGCCCAACCACCACGCCGGCGTCGTTGATGCCCTTGGCGTAACTGTTCGCACCGCCGAGCGTGCCGAGATCGCGCATGCCGTTGGCGGTGTTCCAGATAAACGCGTGATTGAAAGCGCCAACCCCGCTGTAGCCGACCACCTGCGCGGAATTGTTCAGCGCCTTGCCATAGCTGTTGGTACCGCCAAGGCTGCCCAACTCCTGCATACCGATGCCGTTGGTCCAGAGAAATGCGCGCACATCGGTGGTGGACAGGCTGAAGCCGGTGACCTGGCCCAGGTCGTTGATATCGGTGGCAAAGCTGCTGCCCAGCTCGTTGAGCGCACCGAGGTTTTTCATGCCGCCGTATTTTGTCCAATAAAACGCCCGGTACTTACCCGAACTGAGCTGGCTGTAGCCGACCACCTGGGAGTACCCGTTGATTTCCCGGGCATGGCTATTGGCGCCGCCCAAACTGCCGAGATCGACCATGCCGCTGGAGTTTGACCAGAAGAATGCCCGATCAGCATCGCCAACCTTGCTGTAGCCGACGATATGGCCGCGATCGTTGATGCCATAGCCGTAGCTGGCAGCGTCGCCGAGCGAACCGATATCGCGCATGCCGCCAGCCGCCGACCAGGTGAATGCGCGCGCCGCCGTGCCGTTGTAGCTATAACCGGTGGCGAGCCCATTGTTGCTGATGGTATGAGGAACGCTGTAAGAGTTGCCGACCAGGCTGCCCAGATCGACGATTTGAAACGATACCGCACACGCCTGCCGAGCAACGCAAACCAGCAGAACGATGCCGAAAGCATGACTGCCACTATGAGATTTACGCATGACACGCAACTCCGAACGAAAGGATGAGAGGCCCATCAATTCAGGGGAGGGCGATTGGGATTAATGCGACGACAGGAGGGATTGAAGACGAACCGATGGTGGTGTCAAGTTGATTCGGGAATGCGCAAATAGTTCGCTGAAAAATATGCGATCCGATTCTCGCAGCCCCTCTATATCGGGCCAGGCAGGGCGTCTGCGAGCCGGCTGCGGTTGCCTCGGTGAGGCATGGAGCGCGGTAATACGTAGGGTGGGTTAGGCGCTAGCCGGGATCAGGAAAGCCCCATCGACTCTCAACGCGCCGTAACCCACCATTGCGGTCTACCGACAAACCGCAATGGTGGGTTACGCGGCGCTCGAATTGCGTGGAGCTCCCCTATAACCAGCCCCTAGCGCCGCTAACCCACCCTTGTATCTCGACTACAGCC
>NZ_CAMPHI010000055.1 GCF_946885955.1 uncultured Pseudomonas sp. | reverse complement strand
ACCTCGTTGCAGTTTATAGCTTAACGGGGTGTCCACTAGTGCTGGGCAAGATCAACCTCGGGCAAGGGCTGCTCTTTCGCCGGTGGTTTGATCGAACCGACGTACACCGCAAAGATGGTCAGCAGCGCACCACCAATCTGCAGCGCGGAGCTGGCCTTGCCGAGAAAGGCGATATCAATGAAGTAGGTGATGACGGGTTCCAATAACAGAATCAAACCTGCCAGCCCCAGACTGATAGCACCGATGGAACGATTGACCAGCAGCCAGCCAACGAACTGCACTAGCACGCCATAGATAATCAGCATCAGCAGAGTCTGCCCATCCATGATCGCCAGGCTTTCCCCGGTTGCCAGGGCATAGACCAGCAATACCAGGGCTGCCCACAGGCTCAGGTTGAGCATCTGGGCGATCTTGTCGCCACCGCCGTCAGGCAGCTGTGTATTGATTTTCAGGAAGTACACGCAAATGGCATACGCCAACCCGGACAGCACGCCATAGATCACGCCCTTAACGCCCACCGCGCTGTGCATTTCGGGCAACAGCAGCAAGTACAGCCCGGCGAACGCCAGGGTGATGGAAATCAGGAAGTAGAGCGAAGGTCGCTCCTTTAACAGGTAGATCCCCAATAGGGTCATGAAGAATACCTGGCAGTTGGTCAGGATCGAGCCGATTCCCGGGCCAACGATATAAATGCTCTGGTGCCAGAGCACCAGGTCGATGGCCAGGAAGGCTCCGGCCAACGCGGTGTACAGCTGCGCCCTGAAGCTTTGGAGCAGCACCGGGGTTTTGCGCACTTTGAGCAGCAGAAAAAACAGGATCGAGGCGAACAGCATCCGATAGAACCCCGCGCCACCCGCGCCGATATGGGCGAATGCCACAGCTAAAGCCGACAGACTGAGCATTAGCCCGCCGATGATCAACTCGACGACCGCTCGATTGTTAGTCGTCGACATGGGAAACCTCATTGAGGCAGGCCGAAGTGCCGCTGTCATTAAATGTATGAGCGCTCACAACTATTTCCTTCCCTCTCACAAAAACCAATCGGCCAGACAGAAAAGACCAAAGGTCTTTTCTGTTGGGGCCAAAGTCCCGTAACTACTGGTTACTTGTTTCGCCTGCAATGGATGTGGCTTATTAAACTTCCTGTGCAGCCAACTTCAACCATCGCTCTACAGGTGGATACGCCAGGATTCTTTCAACATATCCCCGTAGTTCTACTGGTATGGCAATGCCATAACGGCGGAAGCGAAACACCACGGGAACAAACATGGCATCAACAATCCCGAAGTCGCCGCATAGGAATTGCTGTGAACCACTTATATCGAGCAGGTGGCTCCAGATGGCAAAGATCCGCTGGATTTCTTCTTCGGTATTGGCTGACAGAGGTTCAGAAATATCGCCGGTGTTCAGGCCGAATGACATCTGCGTGCGCAGGTGGGTGAAGCCGGAATGCATTTCTGCGGCGGCGGACCGGGCCATGGCCTTGAGTCGCGCGTCTTGAGGCCATAGGTTGGCAGCCGGATAGGCGTCGGCAATGTATTCGCTAATGGCCAGGCTGTCATTGATGACGATGTCGTCAATCAACAGCGCCGGCAACTTGCCGGACGGTGAAAGTTCAAGAATACGTTTACGGGTTTCGGGCTGTTCCAGTTTTATTTGCAGGGTTTCAAATGAAACATCGGCCGTCACCAGAACCAGCCATGCGCGTAATGACCATGAAGACTTACCAAAATCCCCAATAACTAATTTTGCCGACATCGCTAGCCCCTAGCTTGTTTAATGAAATGGAGGCTAAACTTAGCCGTCTTCGCTTCCATCGTATTGCACAAAACTGGACAAATCATGGATGGGCATCTATTCGATACAACCCCTTCTACAGGCAAGGACTTTGCCCGGTTCTGGCGTATACCTGAAGGCGATTGCGAGTTATTGTCCGCGCGTTACAGCGCTCAATCGTTTGGTCGACACTCACATGACCGCTATGCGTTCGGCGTTATAAGTGGCGGCGTTGAGAAGCTGTTCTATCGCGGCAGTTACCACCTTGGGGGCGCGGGCAGTGTGGTCACCATCAGCCCCGGCGAAGTCCACGATGGGTTGCCCGGACACGACTCGGGCTGGATGTACCGCATGCTCTACATCGACCCGCAATGGGCCAATCGGATGGTGTTCCAGGGGCGCTTCCCGGCCGATCACATTCAGCTTTTTCAATCGCCCCTGAGCCAGACGCCTGAGTTTGCCCAGGTCTTTTTGTATCAACATCAAATCATTGAAAAATCCAACCCCAGCCTTGAGCGGGAAATCATCCTGTTGGATCTGCTGGCGCAGCTCTTCGAGCGCAGCGGCGCCCCTATCGCACCGACCAGTGCCGCCGAGCAGCACGCAGTAAAAAGAATCAAGAGCAAACTCGAAGACGAGTTCGACAAACATATACCGCTGGAAGAGCTGGCGCAGCTGGTGAACCTTGATCCGCTCTATCTGATCCGGGTGTTCAAAAAGAGCGTGGGAGTCTCCCCGCACAGCTATCAAATCCAGAAAAGAATCGCCCAGGTGCAAAAACTGTTACGCGCTGGAGTCAGCCTCGCCGAAGCGTCGTCCTCTTGCGGTTTCTTCGATCAAAGCCATATGACTCGGGCGTTCAAGAAAGTGGTCGGCGTCACGCCCGGTAGTTTTCGCAACAGCAGCCTTTGAGGCTGTGTACACCCCGTCAACTGGCTGCTAGCCGCGTTTAGCTTTGGTGACACTCCGCCGTTGGCCGAAGGCCGCTCGAGTGGCTGCCCCTGGCGGAGCCTCTCTGCAGTACGCAGAACAAGAGCAGATATTTCCCCGCGCGCGATGCCCTGCGGCACCGTCCACCTAGATGCCGAGCTGAACGGCCGCGCTGCGGCATTTGCACAAATATTCCAGAAATCCATCTGCTCTTGGCCGAGAATATTGCCCTGAACGCATTAGCTGTCTGAACTTTGCGGAGTCGCCATGGGCACGCACAACTGGGTCGATCTGGGGAAGGATGCCGAAACCGGCATCGAGACGATCCGTGCGCATTTCGAAGGTCACGCCTACGACCCGCATTTTCACGAGAGCTACCTGATCGGTTTTACCGAGCAGGGCGTGCAGCAGTTTCATTGCCGCAAGCAATTGCACAGCAGTACGCCGGGGCAGGTGTTTCTGCTCGAACCGGGCGAGATTCATGACGGCCACGCGCCGGCCGTGGGTGGCTTTACCTATTCGATGTTGTATCTGGAACCGCAGTGGATCGAGGGCGAACTCAGGGCGCTATTCGAGGATGCGCCGAGCCATTGCCAGCCGACATTCGCCAGGATTCTGGGCGAGGAGCCGGCGCTGTTGGGCGTGATCGCCAATGCGATTCGCGCGTTGCAGGGCCGGGAGCTGCGCATCGTGCGGCAGGCGGCGTTGGATGCGCTGCTCGGCGAGTTGTCCAGGCACCTGGCCTGGCAGCCAAAGCATCAGGCTGACCCGCGTTTGCCGGCGGTCGCCCTGCGTGCGCGGGATTATCTGCATGCGCATCTGGATCAGGACCTGGGGCTGGATGACCTGGCGCGGGCGAGCGGGGTGGATCGCTTTCGTTTGTCGCGGGCGTTCAAGGCGGCGTTCGGCCTGGCGCCGCATGCCTATCTGATCCAGTTGCGGTTGGCCAAGGCGCGGCGCCTGCTGGCGGCCGGGCACGCCCCGGCGCTGGTCGCGATGAATCTCGGTTTCGCCGATCAAAGCCATCTGGGCCGCTGGTTTCGCCGCGCCTACGGGCTGACGCCGGCGCTCTACCGCAAGCGCTGCTCGAATCTTCCAGACGCCTGAACGGGCCGGGGCAACAATCGATTCACTGCAATCGAATGGAGTCCCGTCCCATGCTTCACACCTTCAATCACGACCCTTACCGGCAACCGCCAGGCACGCGCGCTATCGGCAGGGCGCAGCGATGAACCAATTCCTCCCCTTCGCCCTGTTCGCCTTTGTCGCCGCGATAACGCCGGGGCCGACCAATATTCTGGTGCTGAGCAATAGCGCACGCTTCGGCCTGGCGGCGGCCGTGCCGATCATTCTGGGCGGCTGTTCGGCTGCGGCGACTATCGTGCTGTTGGTCGGGCTGGGCGCTGGCGAGTGGTTGCTGGGCCATCCGCGGATACAACAGGCGATGGCCTGGTTCGGCTTGGCGTGGCTGCTGCACCTGGCTTGGCAGATCGCCCGCAGCCCGGTCGGCCCTATCGCTGCGGATTCCGCCGCCAAGCGCCTCGGCTTGAGTGGCGCCGCGAGCCTGCAACTGGTCAACCCGAAAACCTGGATGATGGCCTTTGCCGTGGTCAGTCTGTTTGCCGGGGCCGATGCTGGCGCGGCTGGTTATGCCAGCTACGCCTTGCTGTTCTTTCTGATCTCGATTCCCTGCCTGGTTGCTTGGGCGCTGCTGGGCAGGGGCGCGGCCAGCGTGCTGCGTAGCGCGGCGCATATGCGGCGCTTCAATCAGGCGATGGCGCTGCTGCTGGTCGTCTCGGCCTGGTTGAGTCTGTAGCGGGGCTTGAGGGGGCTATTTGAGGATGGCGCGGATTGTTGGTGCGCATGGCGCACCCTACTGGTTTGAGAGCGAGCGCAGGGCTGGCCGCGTACCTCAGGCCGCGCCGGGAAATACCGGTTTGCCTGCCTGGGGTTCGATCAGGCCGATCAGGGCGTCGTGGCAGGCGCTGCACACCAGCCCTTGTTCCTGCCCGTCGTGGGTGCCGCGGTGGCGGTGGTCTTCGACGACGCTGTCGAGCCGATAGCGTTGGCGAATCGCCGCGAGGTCGAGGTAGGCGTCGACGTATAGCCATTCCCGGCAGTTCTCGGACCAGGCCTGGCCGCGAAAGGTGACCTTGGCGCCGCTGAGCAGGAGCGCGCGTTCCACTTCGGCGAGATGCGGGCAAACCATGGTCGTTTCCTCGGGGGGCGGTAGCGGCACGCTAAGGTTTTGCCGCAAGGCTGTCCAGAACCCTGCCGACGGGCCTGCGCAACGGCCTGTCGCGGGCGAAGATTTTTCTTAACCAATCGATCAGCCAATTGGTCAATCCTGTACCACACTCAATGGGCTTTTCGCCGGGGTGTGCCTGTCGAGCGCATCGAGGGGGTGCCTGCCCTGCGTTCGTTACCCAAGGCTTGCCGGTTAATAACAACAAAGACGGGGGTGTCTATATGCTCAATCCGCGTGACGTGAAAACCGTCGAGGATGCCAAACGCATCGTCGAGGAGCGTGGCCTCAGCCACGTCAAGGTCGGGGTGTTCGATAACGATGGGGTGATGCGCGGCAAGTACCTGAGCCGCAGCAAGTTCTTTTCCGCTCTGGAGCACGGCTTCGCCTTTTGCGATGTGGTGCTCGGCTGGGACGTCAAGGACCAGCTCTACGACAACGCCCAGTACACCGGCTGGCACACCGGCTACCCGGATGCGCCGGTGCGCGTGTTGCCGCACACCTGTCGCGATATTCCGTTCGAGAACGGCATGCTGTTGTTTATCTGCGAGTTCGCTGAGGCGGCGGAGAAGGTCTGCCCGCGCGGCACGCTGCGCCGGGTGATTCAGCGTTGCGAGGCGATGGGCTTCGATGCGTTCGCGGCCCTGGAATACGAGTTCTTCATGTTCGAGGAGACACCCGATTCGGCGCGCGAGAAGGGCTTTCGCAATCTCAAGCCGTTCACCCCGGACTGGTTCGGCTATTCGATGATCCGTAATTCGGTGCACGCCGAGCTGTACCACGAGATTCTGGAAATGGCCGAGCAGATGGATTTCCCCATCGAGGGCCTGCACACCGAAACCGGCCCCGGCGTGCTCGAGGCGGCGATTGCCTACGACCGCGCGGAGGCTGCGGCGGACAAGGGCGCATTGTTCAAGACCTTTATGAAGGTGCTGGCCCAGCGCAACGGTTTGATGGCCACCTTTATGGCCAAGTGGTCGGGCAAGTATCCGGGGCAGAGCGGGCATATCCATGTCTCGCTGCGCGACAAGGCCAGTGGCAAGTCGGCGTTTTACGACCCGAGCCAGGCGCACAACATGAGCGATATCCAGCGGCATTTTCTCGCCGGCCAGCAGCGTTTGATGCCGGAATTCCTCTGCATGGTGGCGCCGACGCTGAATAGCTATCGGCGGATGATCCCCGGTTTCTGGGCGCCGACCGATGCCACCTGGGGCGTGGAAAACCGCACCGCGGCGCTGCGGGTGATTCCGGGTAGCGATAAATCCCAGCGCCAGGAATATCGCCTCGGCGCGGCGGACGGCAACCCGTTTCTGGCGTTGTCGGTGGCCATCGGCTCGGGCCTGTACGGGGTGATGCAGCAGTGGGAACCGACCGACCCGGTGGTTGGCAACGCCTATGCGCAAAAACACGCCGAGCAGTTGGCCCTGCCGCGCACGTTGTGGGATGCGGCGCAGCGTTTGAAAGGCTCGTCGGCCGCGTGCGAGCTGTTCGGCGACGAGTTCGTCGAGCACTTCGCCGCCAGCCGCGAATGGGAGGAACGCGAGTACCGCCGCCATGTCAGTGACTGGGAACTGGATCGTTATTTCGAAATCATTTGAATGCGCTATGGGCTGGGTAGGGTGGATGACGCTGTTTTCATCCACCGTCGTTTTGGTGGATGGGTGAAGCGTCATCCACCCTACGAGATCCAGGCCTCGCCGTTGTAGCCCGGATGCAATCCGGGGGTGGTTTGAAATCGGACCCGAAATCCCCGGATTGCATCCGGGCTACGAAGGGATCGCGACAGATTCTACGGAGTGAGCAATGAGCAAATTGCACTGCATTTCACCCATCGACGGTTCGTTGTACGTCGAGCGCGAGTTGGCCGGCGCCGAGCAGATCGCCGCCGCGCTGGCCAAGGCCGAGAAGGCGCAGCAGGCGTGGAAACGCACGCCGCTGAGCGAGCGTGTGGCCATCGGCCGCAAGGCCATTGCCGCCTTCGTCGCCAAGGAAAGTCAGCTGGCCGAAGAGCTGTGCTGGATGATGGGCCGGCCGATCCGCTATGCCGCCGGGGAAATTCGTGGTTTCGCCGAGCGCGCCAGCTATATGGCGGATATCGCCGAAAGCGCCCTGGCCGATATCCAGCTGCCGGACAAACCCGGTTTTATCCGCTTTATCCGCCGTGAACCCTTGGGCGTGGCCTTGGTTATCGCGCCCTGGAACTATCCCTACCTGACCGCGGTGAACGCGGTGCTGCCGGCGCTGCTGGCCGGCAACGCGGTGCTGCTCAAACACTCGGCGCAAACCCCGCTGTGCGCCGAACGGATGGTCGAGGCCTTCGCCGAAGCCGGCTTGCCGGATGGCGTGTTCCAGTACCTGCACCTGAGCCACGCGGAAACCGAACGCCTGATCCAGGCACCCGCCATTCGCCATGTGGCCTTTACCGGCTCGGTGCCGGGCGGGGCGATGGTCGAGCGGGCGGCGGCGGGGCGTTTTATCGGCGTGGGGCTGGAGCTGGGCGGCAAGGACCCGGCCTACGTGCGCGCCGATGCCAACCTCGATCACGCGGTGGAAACCACCATCGATGGGGCTTTTTTCAACTCCGGGCAATCCTGCTGCGGCATCGAGCGCATCTATGTGCATGAGTCGCTGTACGACACCTTCGTCGAGCGCGCGGTGGCCTTGGTCAAACAATACAAACTGGGCCGTTCCGACGACCAGGAAACCACCCTCGGCCCACTGGTAAAGGCCGAGGCGGCGGATTTCGTCCGCGATCAGATCGTCGAGGCGTTGGCCCAGGGCGCGACCGCGCATATCGACCCGGCCGACTTCCCCCTGGATCGGCGCGGCACGCCTTACCTGGCGCCGCAACTGCTGACCGGCGTGCACCACGGCATGCGGGTGATGACCGAGGAATCCTTCGGCCCGGTGGTCGGCATCCAGAAAGTACGCGACGACGAAGAAGCCCTGGCGCTGATGAACGACAGCGAGTTCGGCCTGACCGCGGCGATCTTCAGCGCCGATGTCGACAGCGCCCTGGCCCTGGCGGACCGGGTGGAGGCCGGTACGGTGTTCCTCAACCGTTGCGATTACCTCGACCCGGCGCTGGCCTGGACCGGGGTGAAGAACTCCGGGCGCGGTTGCACCCTGTCGAGCGTCGGTTACGAGTCGCTGACTCGGCCGAAGTCCTTCCATTTCAAGACCCAACTGTGAGGCGCGCCATGGACCTGAATCGCTACCGGATGAACTGGAATTACCCGACCGCGGTACGCGTCGGTGTCGGCCGTATCCGTGAATTGCCCGAAGCCTGCCGGCAGCTGGGCATGAGCGCACCCTTGCTGGTTACCGACCCCGGTTTGGCGGCGTTGCCGTTGATCGATCGGGCCTTGCTGCAATGCCGTGATGACGGCCTCAAGGCCGGGTTGTTCCATGGCATCAAGGGCAACCCCACTGGGCAGAACGTGATGGATGGCGTGGCGGCGTACAAGGCCGGCAAGCATGACGGGGTGATCGCCTTCGGCGGCGGCTCGGCGCTGGATGC
The DNA here is from genome assembly GCF_946885955.1 of uncultured Pseudomonas sp. The sequence continues at coordinate 20,456 of NZ_CAMPHI010000055.1, read as the reverse complement.
CGGCAAGGCCATCGCCCTGATGGCCGGCCAGGACCGGCCGCTGTGGGATTTCGAGGATATTGGCGACAACTGCAACCGCGTCAACGTCGCCGGCATGGCGCCGGTGGTGGCGGTGCCGACCACCGCCGGCACCGGCTCGGAAGTCGGCCGCGCCTCGGTGATCACCGATGACGAGGCGCAGATCAAACGCATCATCTTCCACGCCAGGATGCTGCCGGCGCTGGTGATCCTCGACCCGGAACTGACGCTCGGGTTGCCACCGAAAATCACCGCCGCCACCGGTATGGACGCGCTGTCGCACAACCTTGAAGCCTATTGCTCGCCGCTGTTCCACCCGATGGCCGAGGGCATCGCTCTGGAGGGCATGCGCCTGGTGCAGCAGTATTTGCCGCGGGCGGTAAGCCATGGCGAGGATGTTGAGGCGCGCTTGCAGATGTTGGTGGCGTCGAGCATGGGCGCCACCGCGTTTCAGCGCGGCCTGGGCGCCATGCATGCGTTGGCGCACCCGCTCGGCGCGCTCTACGACGCGCATCATGGCCTGCTCAACGCGGTGCTGATGCCGTTCGTGCTGGCGGCCAACCGCGCCAGCATCGAGCCGCAAATGGAAAAGCTGGCGCGTTACCTGAACCTGGCCAAGCCCGGTTTTGTCGGCGTGCTCGATTGGGTGTTGCACCTGCGTAATGAGGTCGGTATTCCCCATAGCCTCAGCGAGATCGGTATCGACGACAAACGCATCGAGCAGGTCGGGAAAATGGCCGAAGTCGACCCCTCGGCGGGGACCAACCCGATCGCCTTCAGCGCGGCGCAGTACAGCCAGTTGTTCGAGAAGGCGTTGCGCGGGGAGTTGTAGCGGGGGGCAGAGGTAGGGCGGGTGCAACCCGCCGGGCCTTGTGTGTGTTATGGCCCTGGCGGGTTTCACCCGCCCTACGGGATGGCAGCACCACCCGCTGGTTGCCACGCTAGCTGCCGGACTTGCGCCACGATTGCACGGCAATCACCGCCAGGGTCACGGCGGTCAACGGCAGGACGTAGCCGAGCATGGCGTGGGCGAACTGATCGGCCAACGGCCGGCCGGAAGCACTGAGCACCAGGTACAGGGTGTAGGCCGTGTAGTAGGCCAGGAACAGCAGCCCCTCCCAACGGTTGATGCGATAGCCGGAGAAGAAGATCGGCAGGCAGACGATGGCCACACCGATCATTACCGGAAAGTCGAAGGCCAGGGCGTTGGCCGCCACGGCGATGGGCAGGGGCGCTACCAGCGAGGCCAAGCCGAGCACGCAGAGCAGGTTGAAAATATTGCTGCCGACGATGTTGCCCACCGCGATATCGCGCTCGCCGCGAATGGCCGCCAGCAACGAGGTGGCCAGTTCCGGCAGGGAGGTGCCGACCGCGACCACGGTCAGGCCGATCACCAGCTCCGACAGCCCCAGGGCGCGGGCCAGGCTTACCGCCCCCTCCACCAGGAAGTTCGAACCGCTGATCAGCAGCACCAGGCCGACCACTATCAGTACTGCGTTGAGCAGCCAGGCATAGGGCTTGGCCGGCTCGTCCAGGGCAAACTCCTTGGTGAATTCATCGTCCGCGTTCGCGCTTTTATCGCGACGGGCGCTGACGATCAGAAAGGCGGTGTAGGCCAGGATGCCGCCGAACAGCAGCAGGCCATCGAGCTTACCCAGGCTGCCATCCCAGGCCAGGGCGAAGGTCAGCAGGCTGGCGCCGATCATGATCGGCACGTCCAGACGGATCAGTTGGCGCGATACCACCAGAGGCGCGAGCAGGGCGGTAAGCCCGAGGATAAACAGCACGTTGGCGATATTGCTGCCCACCACATTGCCGATCGCCAGGTCGCCGCTGCCATTCAGCGCCGCCTGCACGCTGACCGCGGTTTCAGGCGCGCTGGTGCCGAACGCCACCACCGTGAGGCCGATGATCAGCGGCGGTATGCCGAACTGAGCCGCCAACTTGGCGGCGCCGCGCACCAATACTTCAGCGCCGGCTACCAGCAGGATCAAACCGGCGATCAGGTAGCCCCATATCATCAAGCTCATTGCGCAAACTCCAGGAAAGGTGCGTCAGTTTAGGTGAGCGATGAGAGCGCCGGCAGAGGAGGCCCAGGCCAATGTATTGCCATTGTTGTCGGCTTATTGCGCCGGGTTCGACAGCCGTTTCGCTGATTCACACGTCGGAGCGGGGGAGCGACCAATGGTGACCGGATGTGGCCCGGATGAAATCCGGGAAATTTTTTAACCTCGGAAACCGGCCCCGGATTGCATCCGGGCTACGAAAGCGCGCTGTGGGAGGCGCTTCAGCGTCAAGTTTCCAGTGGCGGCTGTCGCGGCTAAAGCCCCTCCCACAGTTGATCGTGCGTAGCCCGAATAAGCCTTGGCGCAATCCGGGGAAGTCGAGTATCTGGAAGATTTCCCCGGATTGCATCCGGGCTACGGGGCTGCGATTTATTCCGCGGCCTGGGCGGCTTTGAGGCTTTCGTAGGCCGGCGCGGCGTAGATGCCGACTGCCACGGCCAGTTCCATCACCCGTTGCAGGTCGCTGGTGTACACCAGCACCGCTTGCAGTTCGTCGTCCAGCGGTTCGCTGAAGTCCAGCAGCACATAACCTTTGGTTTCCGGCGAGAGGCTGCTGAGCTGCACTTGAATGCGGTTCAGCGCTTTCAGCGCTTCGGTTTTCGCCAGTTGCTTGGGCTTGAGCACGAAGCTCACCTGCGGGCCGAAGGAGTCGACGATCTGCTGGAACAGCTGCTCATAGTCGTCGGCCTGGAACAGCACGGTGTCCGGCAGGCTGCCGACCACCACCCATTCGCCGAGGGGAATGGGGAAGCTGTCGTCGTAGTTGATATCCGGGTTGGCGGCGAGAAAGGCCTGCGGGTCGGCGTAGGCCTGGGCGGCTTCGTCGGCGATGCGCGCGACTTCTTCCGGGGTCATGCAGCCCGAGCTTATTTTGCTGATCAGTTCTTCGAGCTGAGCCTTCATCGAGGTGTTCCATGGGTGGCAAAACGGGCCGGCAAGGATAGCCTGAAATCCATCGCTCGGGCGCATGGCCGTTCGTTGAAACGGTGCCTAGGTTGCTGCCAGGCGGCTTTGCCCGCGTGGCGGGCATCCGTTGCTACGTCCCGTGGCACACCAGCACCGCGCCCTGCAGGCGTCCCTTGGCGTCGCGGAATGGCGCCGCCGAGTTTGCGATCGCCACTTCGCTGCCGTTGCGGCGGATCAGCTGGATCTCGCCGCCGAGGCGCTTGTGAATCCCCTCGCGCAATGCCCCGACAACCGGGTTGGCCACCGGCTCGCGGGTTTCGCCGTTGACCAGGCGCATGACGTTTTCGATGGGTTGGCCATGGGCCTCATTGGCCGACCAACCGGTAAGCGCATGCGCCGCATCATTCAGGCCGATGACCCTGCCGTTGACATCGGTGTCGATCACAGCGTCCGCGATCAGTGCCAGGGTCAGGGTATTTCGCGACTTTTCGATGAAAAGTGCGTCCTCGGCGCTCCTGCGCTGAATCAGCATGTGCAGGGTCTGCGCCACCAGATAGCTGCCGAAATATTCCTGGGACAGCCTGCCCTGGGCGCCGAGCTGGATCGCTTGCCAGGTCTGTCGCTCGTCTTCGTCCTGGTCGAGGATCATCAGCGGAATGCCGGGCGCCAGGGCGAACAGCCGATCGAAGGTATCGAGACCCTGGCTGTCGATCAGGTTCAGCTCGACCAGGACGGCGGCCACGGCATCCTGGCCGGCGCTGCCCAAACGCACCAGCGCATCGTGCAGGTTGCGCCGCCATTCACTGATGAAACCGTCGTCCTGGGAGCGGGCCAGAGTAGTGCGCAACGTTTCGGCATGGCGGGCGTTGCCGGTAATGATCAAGATTCGATGGGGCATGTTGCGCGACTCCGTTTGAGCAACGTTCAGGGCGAAACACGCCGCAACCTGGCTGGCTGCGGAGGGCATGCACAGGCGGGGCGATCCGGTAACGGCTTTTAGACTGGCGACGCGCTTGGCGCCGGGGTACGGCGCACGCATGCGGACTGACGGGTTTCGATGGGCGCAGAGCATGGAGCCGGTGCTGCGGAGATGCTGTGCTGAGGTATATCGACCGAACCCATCGGTGACGGTTCCTCCTGCCGGAGGCGGCCGATCAACGGTATTGCCCGTGTCTGTATACCGCAGCGCAGAGCCTCTGCGACGGTCGTTTCCGGCCATAAGGTGGGTGCTTTTCGGCGGTAGTGCGAGTACCCCGCACGGGTCGAATCCGTAGGGTGCGCCGCGCGCACCGGGGCGGCATCGGTATCGTTGTTGGTGTCGGTATTGGCTGTCGGTGCGCATGGTGTTCAGTCGGGATACATGGGTAACGCCTGTCGGGAGACATGGGTAACGGGTGTCGATATCTGAACGCAACAGATGTTGTCCGCGCCTTGGTAAACTGCGCCGCGGCCCGAGGGTCGTTTCCATTTGCGCTCGTCGTTCATGTCAGGAGTTATCCTTGAGTTCGCGTATCCATCCCCTGGCCGGCAAACCGGCGCCCGCATCGATGCTGACCGATATCGCCCGCCTGCTGGCGGCCTACTTCGATGAGCGCCCGGATTCCGGCGTTCCGGCGCAGCGCGTGGCGTTCGGCACCTCCGGGCACCGTGGCAGCTCGCTGCAATGCAGCTTCAACGAATGGCACGTGCTGGCCATCACCCAGGCGATTTGCGATTACCGCAGCAGCCAGGGCATCGACGGCCCGTTGTTCATCGGCGCCGACACCCACGCGCTGTCGCAGCCGGCGCTGGAGACCGCGCTGCAGGTGCTGGCCGCCAACGGCGTGCAGACGCTGCTGTCGCAAGACGACGAGTTCACCCCGACACCGGCGATTTCCCACGCCATTCTGGTGCACAACCATGATCGGGGGCAGGGCCGCAGCCGTGGCCTGGCCGATGGCATCGTGATTACTCCTTCGCACAATCCGCCGGACAGCGGCGGCTTCAAGTACAACGCCAGCAACGGCGGTCCGGCCGATACCGATATCACCGGCTGGGTGCAGAACCGTGCCAATAGCCTGCTCGAAGGCGGGCTGCGCGAGGTCAAGCGCATGTCCCTGGCCGAGGCGCTGCAGGCGCCGAGCACCCACCGGCACGACTACCTCGGCGCCTATGTCGCGGACCTGGGCAGCGTCATCGACTTCGAGCCGATTCGTGCGGCCGGCCTGCGTCTGGGCGTCGATCCGTTGGGCGGCGCGGGCGTGCGTTACTGGTCGCGGATCGCCGAGCGCTATGCGATCAATCTGCATGTGGTCAGCGAAACCGTCGATCCGCAATTCGCGTTCATGAGCCTGGATTGGGACGGCAAGATCCGCATGGACCCGTCCTCGCGCGATGCCATGCAGCGCCTGATCGGCCTCAAGGACGGTTACGACATCGCCTTCGCCTGCGACACCGACTACGACCGCCATGGCGTGGTGGCGCCGAGCGTCGGCCTGCTGCCGGCCAACCACTTTCTCAGCGTCGCCGCCGATTACCTGTTCCAGCAGCGTCCGCAGTGGAGCGCGCGCACCGCGCTGGGCAAAACCCTGGTCAGCAGCGCGATGATCGACCGGGTCGCCGCGCGTTTGGGGCGCCAGCTGGTCGAGGTGCCGGTGGGCTTCAAATGGTTCGTCGACGGCTTGGTCGATGGCTCCCTGGGTTTCGTCGGCGAAGAGAGCGCCGGCGCCACCTGCCTGCGCCGCGACGGCAGCGTCTGGACCACCGACAAGGACGGCATGGTGCTGGCCCTGCTGGCTGCGGAGATGACCGCCAGCCGTGGACGCGATCCGGGCGAGCTGTATCGCGGGCTGGTCGATGAGTTCGGCGCGATCTACGCCGACCGCGTCGATGCGCCGGCCAATGCCGCGCAGAAAAAAGCCTTGGGCAAGCTGTCGCCAGAGCAACTGGACAGCGATCGGCTGGCCGGCGATGCCATCGTTCAGGTGCTCGACAAGGCGCCGGGCAACGGCGCGGCCATTGGCGGCATCAAGGTGGTCAGCGAGGGCGGCTGGTTCGCCGCGCGGCCATCGGGCACCGAGGACATCTACAAGATCTACGCCGAAAGCTACCGCGATGAGGCGCACCTGCAACGTATCCTCGGCGAGGCGCAGCAGATCGTCGACGCGGCATTGGCGTCCTAGAACCATTGCTCCTGCCCGGCGCGCAACGCGCCGGGCCAACAAACAGCACAAAGGCATCGCCCGCTGCGTTGTCGTCAGGTATCGGTGCCTAAACGTAGGGTGCGCCGCGCGCACCGGCTCCGGTTCTCGATGCGCACCCTATCCATGGTGACCCAGGCTTTTCAATGGCTACATAGCCATTGAAAAGCCTGCACTTTCTATTTCCTCCGGCAGTCACAACTATGTCGACCCCGCCATTCGCGCGCTTCAGCGGGGGATTGGCTGCCGTTCAACCCGTACGTCCAGGCCATCGCGCGCTGTCGGGCCGGTGGGTCGTTCGCGACCGCTGCGGATGCATGAAGCTACTCATCGAGGAGAAAAACATGACCGTGGGAACCATACTGTTGATCGTTGTAATTCTGCTGCTTGTCGGTGCGATCCCCACATGGCCATATAGCCGGGGTTGGGGTTACGGGCCTTCTGGTGGTTTGGGTGCGGTGCTGGTGATCGTGCTCGTCCTGCTGCTGTTGGGCGTGTTGTAGCCCGGCCCAAATGCCCTCTGCGCAGGCTGCGGCCTGCTAAGCGAAGCCGGCGTTTGCCGGCTTCGTCACCTATGCGGAGGTAGCTGTGCCAGGCGACGCGCTGCTTTTATCGCGCGCCGCCAGGGTTTAGTCTGCGCGGCGAACCCTTGCGCAGCGCGCCGCCATGTACCGTCTCGATTTGAAAATCCGCCTGCATAACGGTGCCGATATCGCCATCGGCCCAGGCAAGGCCGACCTGCTCGACGCCATCGCCCGGGAGGGCTCGATCAGCGCCGCCGCGCGCAGCCTGGGCATGTCCTACAGACGCGCCTGGCTATTGGTCGAAACCATGAACCGCAGCTTCAAGGAACCGCTGGTCACCACCCTGGCCGGCGGCAAGCACGGCGGTGGTACGCAGCTGACCGCGATGGGCGAGCAGGTGCTGCAGCGCTATCGGCAACTCTGCGCGCAGGCGCTGGCCGCGGTGCAGGACGGCCTCGACGAGCTCGGCGATCTGCTCGCTGCCGACGTTGCGCCAGCCCCTTAGATAAAGGCCATGTGCCGTGTATCGACTGCCTCGCTAACCTTTTCCCGCTGCCTGCCAGGCGTTTGAGTGTTTGGCCAGGTTTTGCTGGACGGTATTTCGTTATATATGGAAGGATATAGCGCTTGCCGAGGAGTTCGCCCCGATGTTCCGTAAACCGCTATATGTCTTGCTGCTGATCTGCAGCCTGTTTCCTGCCCTGTGCATGGCACAGGCCAGCAATGTCGCCGCGGCGGCCAACATGCAGTTCGCCCTGGAGGAGATCGCCGCGCGCTTTCATGCCGACAGCGGCGATTCGGTGAAGCTGGTATTCGGTTCGAGCGGCAATCTTTACCGGCAGATCAGTGAGGGGGCGCCTTTCCAGCTGTTTCTCAGCGCCGATGAGGACTACGTGCAGCAACTGGTGGCCGCTGGCAAGACCGTCGACGAGGGCGCGCTCTATGCCCTGGGGCGGATCGTGCTGATGGTGCCGAAGGGATCACCGGTGGCCGTCGACGGCCAGCTCCAGAGCCTGAAAGCCGCGCTGGCGGCGGGGCAGGTCGAGAAGTTCGCCATCGCCAATCCGCAGCACGCGCCCTATGGTCGCCTGGCCGAGCAGGCTCTGCGCCATGCCGGTTTGTGGGATGCCCTGCAGGACAAACTGGTACTCGGCGAGAACATTGCCCAGGCGGCGCAGTTCGCCACCTCCGGTAATGCCCAGGGCGGTATCATCGCCTATTCTCTGGCCCTGGCGCCGGGTGTCGCCAAGCGCGGCGAATTCGCCCTGATCGCGCAGAACTGGCATCAGCCGCTACGCCAACGCATGGTTTTACTCAAGCATGCCGACGCTACCGCCGAGGCGTTCTACCACTATCTGCAGCAACCGACCGCCCAGGCGATCATGAGCAAATACGGCTTCGATATACCTGAGAAAAACTAGAGGGAGAACGCTGTGGATTGGCCCGCGCTGCTGTTGTCCCTGGAGTTGGCCCTGTGCACCATGCTGATTCTGCTGCCCGTCGGCATTTGGGTCGGGCGCCAGCTGGCCTGGAGCCGCTTCGCCGGCAAGAGCGCGGTCGAGGCGTTGCTGGCCCTGCCGCTGGTGCTGCCGCCGACCGTGCTCGGCTTCTACCTGCTGGTGGCGATGGGGGCCAACTCGCCGATCGGCCAGGCCTACCACACGCTGTTCGGCAGCCAGTTGACCTTCTCCTTTGCCGGCCTGCTGATCGCCTCGGTGGTGTTCAACCTGCCGTTCGCCATCCAGCCGATGCAGCGCGCCTTCGAGGCGATCCCGCGGGATGTGCGCGAGGCCGCGCGGTGCTGCGGCATGTCGCCGTGGCGGGTGTTGCGGCGTATCGAGTTGCCGCTGGCCTGGCCGGGGATCATCTCGGCGCTGGTGCTGACGTTCGCCCATACCCTCGGCGAGTTCGGCGTGGTGCTGATGGTCGGCGGCAGCATTCCCGGGGAAACCCGCACCATCGCCATCGCTATCTACGACCGGGTGCAAGCCTTCGACGATCACGCCGCCGGGGTGATGTCCGCGGTGCTACTGCTGATCTCGCTGTGCGCCATCGGCCTGTCGTACTTCGCCACTGCGCGCCTGGGACGGAGCTATCGGCATGACTGAGGGCTTGCAACTCGACCTGCGGCAGAGCAGCCCGATCCCGCTGAATGCGCAGATCAGCTGTGCGCCGGGCGAGGTATTGGCATTGGTCGGGCCATCCGGCAGCGGCAAGTCCACGCTGCTGCGCAGTATCGCTGGCTTGTACCAACCCCATGCCGGCAGCATCCGCTGCGATGGCGAGACCTGGTTCGACAGCCGGCGCGGCATCGCCAAACCGACCATGAACCGGCGAGTCGGCATGGTGTTTCAGCATTTCGCCCTGTTCCCCCATCTCAGCGCCCGCCACAACGTCGCCGAGGCACTGCGCGATTACCCCGAGGCCGAGCGCATGGCGCGGGCCGAGGCGTGGCTGGAGCGGGTGCATCTGCATGGCCTGGGCGAGCGTTTGCCTCATCAACTGTCCGGCGGCCAACAGCAGCGCGTCGCCGTGGCCCGTGCCCTGGCTCGCGAGCCCAAGGTGTTGCTGCTCGACGAGCCGTTTTCCGCGGTCGACCGCGGCACCCGCGAGGCGCTCTACGGCGAATTGACCGAGTTGCGCGAAGAGCTGCGCATGCCGGTGCTGCTGGTCACCCATGACCTGGACGAGGCGACGCTGTTGGCCGACCGCATGTGCATCCTCTCCGCCGGCACCACATTGCAAGCCGACAGCACCGACCGCCTGTTGCAGGCCCCGGCCAGCGCCGAAGTCGCGCGCTTGCTGGGCATGCGCAACCTATTCGCCGGGCGCCTCGTCGGGCACGCCGCCGATCACAGCCTGTTGGCCTGGGGCGGGCATGTTTTGAAAGTCCGCGCCCAGCCGCAGTTGGCCGTGGGGCAGGCGGTCGATTGGGCCATGCCGACCTCGGGGGTGTTGCTGATGCCGCTTAACGAACGGCCGGGCACCGCCCTGGATAACCGCGTCGCGGTGCGCATCGAGCGCCTGCTGCCGCTTGGCGAGCAGTTCCGCGTGAGCTTATCGGCCGGCGCGGACCAGCTGAGCATGAACGTGCCGCGCCATGTGGCGCAGCGTTACGGTCTGGCGGTGGGGCAGGCGATCGACGTGCGCCTGCGCGGCGAGACGATTCATTTGATGCCGGCCCCGGCCGCTAGCTGAAACGCGCCGGCGTGCTTAGTCGGCCCTGGCCTCGGTCAGTAGCCAGTCGCGGAACGCGGACACTTTCGGTTTGGCTGCCGCTGCCTTGGGGTACACCAGCCAGTAGTCGAAGTCGTTGGCCAATTGTTGCGTGAAGGGTTGCAGCAAACGCCCGGCGGCGATGTCGTCGGCGGCCAGGAACAGTCGGCCCATTGCCACGCCGCGGCCGTCGATCGCCGCCTGCAATACCAGGGCGGAATCGCTGAAGCCCGATCCCGAGCGCGCCTCGACACCGGGCGCACCGACCGACTCCAGCCAGCGTTGCCATTGATTGCCAGGCCGGTCGTGCAGCAGGGTATGCCGGCCCAGGTCGGCGACGCTCCGTAACGGCGCGCTGGCCAGCAAGGTCGGGCTGCACAGCGGCGTCAGCCACTCATGGGCGATCAATTCGGCCTGCAGACCGGGCCAGCGTCCGAGCCCGGAGCGGATGCCCAGATCGTAGTCGCTGCGCGACAGGTCGCAGAGATCGGCGCTGGTGGCTATCTGCAGATCGATTTGCGGGTGCGCGGCGTGGAAGCGTCCCAAGCGAGGCAGCAACCATTTACTGGCGAATGACGGCAGCACGGTGATGCGCAGCGGGCCACCGGAGGTGTCGTCGGTGAGCCGTGCGGTGGCTGCCGCCAGCCCGTCGAACAAGCCGGACAGATCGCGTAGATAGGCCTTGCCGTGCGGGCTGAGTGACAGCGTGCGGCCCTTGCGTTCGAACAATGTCAGCGCCAGCCACTGCTCCAGGTGCTTGACCTGATGGCTGATCGCCGCCTGGGTCACGTGCAGCTCCTGCGCTGCGCGGGTAAAGCTCAGATGCCGGGCGGCGGCTTCGAAGGCTTTGAGGGCGTTGAGTGGTGGTAGACGACGTGGCATGGCAGAGCCTTGGATTAGTTTTTCTTATTAATTGGCCGAGAATACGTCGTTTTGCCCGGCGCTTGAAGTCGGCTGTAATCGGCGCTCAGTCTGCGTGGTTGGGGCAATACCCGGTGGCGCAGGTAAGACAACGCCGAAAAAGGAAGACGCGCATGATCGCGTGGGATGTATGGATTCTGATGTTGGGGTTTTCGTTGCCGATGATCGCCAGCCCCGGGCCGGGCAATACTATCCTGGCGGCATCGGGCGGGCGCTTCGGGGTGAAGAGTTCGGTGCCGTTCTGGATGGGTTTCGAGGCCGGCAATCTGCTCTGGTGTCTGGTCTATGGATTCGGTCTGACCCAGGTCTTTCAACACTACCCCTTTGCCTACCAGGTGCTGAAGTGGGGCGGCACCCTGTATTTGCTCTATCTGGCGTATGGCTTCTTTCGTTCGTCGGCCTTGGCGGACCGGCAGGATCTGCGCCCACTTGGCTTTCTCGATGGCTTCATCGCCCTGTCACTGAACGTAAAAGTGCACTCGATGATTCTGGTGATGTTCTCGCAGTTCCTCAGCCCGTCGCTGCCTCTGTTCAGCCAGGTGTGGCAGATGACGGCGGTGTTCCTGGTGCTCGGCCTTGCCTGCCACTTTTTCTGGATTTATGGCGGGCAGTTGTTATTCAGCCGCCTGAAAACGCCAAGGGCGATGCGCATACAGGGTTATGTGTTCGGTCTGTGCATGCTCGCCGTCGCGGCTTCCATGGTGCTGTGACGGCCTGTCAATTGCGCGCATGGCTCATCTGGAATTTCGCCACGCCTTCGAAGCCCATCAATTCGTCGGCCATGACGTTGATCCGTGCGCTGTGCTGGCCGTCCACGGCCACGGCGACGAAGCGCCATTCCAGTTGGCCCTGCTCGAAGCTTACGGAGAACGAGCCGTTGGCGATCACATAGCCGCGGTCGCGGGCGATTTGCCGCAATACGTCTTCGCGCGGTCGGGTGAAGCCGGGGGCGAAACGCAGGACGATGGCGATCGCCGGGCGCGCCGGCAGCCGGGATTCCAACTTGGCGCCCCACATCATCAGGGCGGCGGAGATCAGGGCGAGCAGCGTCGCCGCACCATAGAAACCGACGCCGACCAGTACGCCGATGGCCGACGAGGCCCAGATCGATGCTGCGGTGGTCAGGCCGCTGATGCTCATACCGTCTTTCATGATCAGCCCGGCGCCGAGAAAGCCGATGCCGGTGACGACGCCCTGGATCACCCGCGTCGGGTCGACCGCCCCGGCGAAATGCCCGCCGTACCAATATTCAGGGTAGATGCACAGCACCGTGAGCGCAGCTGAGGCCATACACACCATGCCATAGGTGCGCATGCCTGCAGCGCGGCCATGGTAGGAACGCTCATATCCGACCAGCAGGCCAAGCAGCAGGGCGCCGAGAATATTGAAGATCAGGGTGAGATTGACCGCGACACCAGGCAAAGCCCAGAAATCGCTGAGGGGCGAGAATGCATTCACGGCGAGCCTCGCATGGCGCAAAGGAGCTATTGGCGTTTTGCCATCAGTTTAGTTGGCGCGTGGCTTCTTGCCCGATGCGCAATATCAATCAGTGGTCGAGGCGATTACCAGGCGGTCGCGGCCTTCCTGTTTGGCCCGGTAGAGTGCCTTGTCGACCCGTTTGAAGAAGGCCTCGGCGTCGGCATCCACACCAGGCGTGAAGTAGCCGACGCCGAGGCTGGCGGTCAGGGGCAGGTGTTGGCCCTGGATTTTCAGGCCGTTTTCGGCCAGGGTCTGGCGAAAGTCCTCGGCCAGTTGCCGGGCCTGTTCCTCGCTGGTGCCCGACATCAGCACACCAAACTCTTCGCCGCCGAGGCGCAGCAGGCAATCGCTGTCGCGGCGAAACACCTGGCGCATGTGCTCGGCGAAAGCGAACAGGCAGGCATCGCCCATGCCATGGCCATGCTGGTCGTTGATCTGCTTGAAGAAGTCGATGTCCAGCAGCACCAGCGCCAGTGGGCCGCCTTGACGTTTACAGCTGGCGACCAGCTTCGGGAACAGGCTGTTGAACAGGTAGCGGTTGCCCAACTGGGTCAGGCTGTCCGTGCGGCTGAGCCATTCCAGGTTGGCGCGCTGCAGCACCAATTCGTGCTCCATGGCCAGATTGGCGTGGTATTCGCGGTTGCCGCGGGCCAGGGCCAGCAGCAGGTGGCTGAGGTAGATAAGCATGGCGAGCAGGAGTGCGCGGTGTTCCTGCCAGTCCAATGCCAACACCAGCAGGCCGGGCAGGTGGATCAGCGCGATGGCCTGGTGCACCGGAGCCTTGCGCATCGGAAAGTTGAACACGATGGCGGTGCTGAAGGCGACGGTGCCGAATATCGCGATCAGGCGCGCATCCCGTAGATCCGGGCGCAGCAGCACCCAGGCTTGCAACAGCCCCCAGGCGCATACCGTCAGATGGAGTAGCAGCCAATGCCGGCGGAGCCATCGCCGCAGGGCGGGCAGGCTGTCCGCGCTAGGCAGCCGATGGGCCAGGCGCAGGGCGAACAGCAGACCGAACAGCAGGCTGAGCGAAAGCCCCAGGGGTATCTGTTGCCTGGGGACGTCGCTGAACAGCCAGATCAGCAGGTAGTAGATACCACCCAGGCGGGTGCGATTGCGGCAGTCTCGTGCTTCGCGCCAGAGCGCGAACAGCTCTGGCTGTTGGGGTGGCTGGTTGGCTTGCATGGCTGAACTCCGCGCGCCCGGAATTCAGAATAGGCATTGTATGCGCCCAATAGCAATGTGCTATCAGCGGCGCTCCGCTCGATACCGCATGCCCTGGCATCGGCTATCAGCGCAGCTGCGCCTCGGCAAGGGTGTGGGTACGCGGGATAAGGTCGGCATTCCAGCGCCGGCTGGCCCACAGGAGCAGCTCATCGGGTCGGCCATAAGCGGCATCGTCGGGCAACGGCTGGCCGAGGGCGCGCAGTGCGCGAATCAGCAAGGGCGTGGCCTGGTCGGCCGGCAAGGGCGGCGAGCGGTAGGATTTGCCGAGCTTGTGGCCATCGGGCTGGATGATCAGCGGCACATGCAGATAGCGCGGCTGCGCCACGCCGAGCAGCTCCTGCAGGTACAGCTGGCGGGGCGTGGAGTCGAGCAGGTCGGCGCCGCGCACCACATCGGTCACGCCTTGCCAGGCATCGTCGATCACGACCGCGAGCTGATAGGCATAAAGGCCATCGCGGCGCTGGATCACGAAGTCGCCGACTTCGCGGCCCAGGTCCTGGCTGTAGCGGCCCTGTACCCGGTCGTCGAAGCTGTAACGCAGTTCAGGCACGCGCAGGCGGATCGCCGCGTCGGCCCGCGGGTGGCCGGCATCCCGACAGAACCCCGGATAAATGCCCTGGTAGCCTTCCAGGCGTTTGCGCGAGCAGGTGCAGGCGTAGGCCAGGCCGCTGGCCAGCAATGCATCGACTACCGCGGCATATTGGTCATGGCGCGCGCTTTGCCGTACCAGTTCGCCGTCCCAATGCAGGCCGTAGTTTTCCAGGGTGGCGAGTATCCCCTGTTGCGCCCCGGGCACTTCACGCGGCGGGTCGAGATCCTCCATGCGCAGCAGCCAGCGGCCGCCCACCGCACGGGCGTCGAGGTAGGAGGCGAGCGCTGCGACCAGTGAACCGAAATGCAGATAACCGCTAGGGGTGGGGGCGAAGCGACCGATATAGGCGGGCGTGTTCATGCGAACGAATATACAGGCTAGCGCGGGCTGAAGCCGCCAGGGAAGGGAGAAACAACAAGGGGTGCCGAAGCACCCCTTGGGTCAGATCAGGAACCGATCTGCTTTTCCTTGATTTCCGCCAGGGTTTTGCAATCGATGCAAAGGGTGGCGGTGGGGCGGGCTTCGAGCCGGCGGATGCCGATTTCGACGCCGCAGGAATCGCACCAGCCGTAATCGTTGTCTTCGATCAACTGCAGGGTTTCGTCGATCTTCTTGATCAGCTTGCGCTCGCGATCGCGTGCGCGCAGTTCCAGGCTGAATTCTTCTTCCTGGCTGGCGCGGTCCGCTGGATCGGGGAAGTTCGCCGCTTCGTCCTGCATGTGGTGCACAGTGCGGTCGACTTCCTGCATCAATTCCAGCTTCCACTTATTGAGGATGCCGGTGAAGTGGGCGCGCATCTGCTCGCTCATGTACTCTTCGCCCTTGATTTCTGGATAGGGTTCGAAGCCACGAGTCAGCTGGTTGCTGCTTTTAGCTGTTGCTTTTGCTTTGGTGGGCATGGATGACCGCCTCTCACTCTCACTAATCCATTGCGCAGGACGGTGTCCCTTGCCGATTTTATTCGGCCCTGCGGCTGCAAGCGGGCGAACTTACCAGAACAACTCAAGCCGCGCCACTCCCGACTGTCGTGGTGGCTGCCGTTTCGCCTGACGGTTGGGTAGAATCCGCCCTCTATTTCTTTCAAGGCAGGTCCATGGCCCAGTCCTACAGTGCTCGCAGCCGTGCCATCGAACCCTTTCACGTGATGGCCTTGCTGGCGCGCGCCAACCAGTTGCAGGCCGCTGGCCACGATGTAATCCACCTGGAAATCGGCGAACCGGATTTCACCACCGCAGCGCCGATAGTCGCGGCCGGCCAGGCGGCGCTCGCCAATGGCCATACGCGCTACACCGCGGCCCGCGGTTTGCCGGCCCTGCGCGAAGCGATTGCCGGCTTCTACGCGCAACGTTATCGATTGAGCATAGACCCTGAACGGATTTTAATAACCCCGGGCGGTTCCGGCGCGCTGCTATTGGCCGCGAGCTTGCTTGTCGACCCCGGTAAACACTGGCTGCTGGCCGATCCGGGTTATCCCTGCAACCGGCATTTTCTGCGCCTGGTCGAAGGCGCGGCGCAGCTCGTGCCCGTCGGGCCTGAGGTGCGTTATCAACTGACGCCCGAACTCGTCGCACGGCATTGGGACCAGGACAGCGTCGGTGCGCTGGTCGCGTCGCCGGCCAACCCGACCGGTACTTTGCTCGCACGTGAAGAACTGGCTGGGCTGTCCCAGGGCTTGAAAGAGCGCGGCGGGCATCTGGTGGTCGACGAGATCTACCACGGCCTGACTTATGGCGTGGACGCCGCCAGCGTGCTGGAAGTCGACGACGAGGCGTTCGTGCTCAACAGCTTCTCCAAGTATTTCGGCATGACCGGCTGGCGCCTGGGCTGGCTGGTGGCGCCGCCGGCAGCGGTGCCGGAGCTGGAGAAATTGGCGCAGAACCTCTATATCAGCGCGCCGAGCATGGCCCAGCACGCCGCGCTGGCCTGTTTCGAGCCGCAGACCCTGGAAATACTCGAACAACGCCGCCATGAGTTCGCCCGACGTCGCGACTTTCTATTGCCGGCGCTGCGCGAGTTGGGCTTCAAGATCGCCGTGGAGCCGGAAGGCGCTTTCTATCTGTATGCCGATATCAGTGCCTTTGGCGGCGACGCCTTCGCCTTTTGCCAGCATTTCCTGGAAACCGAGCACGTGGCCTTTACCCCCGGCCTGGATTTCGGCCGCCATCTGGCCGCACAACACGTGCGCTTCGCCTACACCCAGGATCTGCCGCGCTTGCAACAGGCGGTCGAGCGCATCGCCCGCGGTCTGAAAAGCTGGCATCCCGATGCGCTTTGAACCGCCGCTGGAACAGGCCAGGCTGCTGCGTCGCTACAAACGCTTTCTCGCCGATATCGAGACCGCCAGCGGCGAGCTGTTGACCATTCACTGTCCCAACACCGGCTCGATGCTCAACTGCATGGGTGAGGGCGCGCAGGTCTGGTTCAGCCGCTCCAACGACCCCAAGCGCAAGTTGCCAGGCACTTGGGAAATCGGCGAAACGCCCCACGGGCGCCTGGCGGTGATCAATACCGCGCGGGCCAACGGCCTGGTCGAGGAGGCATTGCGCGCCGGGCTGATCGCCGAGTTGGCCGGTTTCACCGCGCTGAAACGCGAGGTGCCTTACGGCCAGGAGCGCAGCCGGGTGGATTTCTGCCTGGAGTATCCGAGCGGCACGGCCTTCGTCGAGGTGAAAAGCGTGACCCTGGGCTTTGCCGATACGCGTGTCGCGGCCTTTCCCGATGCTCGCACCGAACGCGGCGCCAAGCACCTGCGCGAACTGGCCGCGCTGGCCCGCGCCGGTGTCCGCGCGGTGCAGCTGTATTGCGTCAACCTCAGCGATATCGACGCGGTGCGCCCCGCCGAGGAAATCGACCCGGCCTATGCCGCGGCACTGCGCGACGCGGTCGCGGCGGGTGTCGAGGTCCTGGCCTACGGCGCCGAGATCAGCCCGCAGGGGGTTCAACTGGTGCGACGGCTCGACGTGCACTTGTAGGGTGCGCCGTGCGCACCGGTGTTTAAGTTGTAGCCCGGATGCAATCCGGGAGCGGTGTCCGGCCATAAGCATTTCCCCGGATTTCATCCGGGCTACGGCGTTAGCCAAATCCCTTCGCTGTTTTCCGTGCAAGTCAGCGCTTCCAGCGATTGACCCGCGCAGGGGCCTGCGACGCATTCGCCGCTGTCGATCAGAAACAGGGCGCCGTGGGTCGCGCATTGGATAAGACTGGCACTGGCGTCGAGAAACTGGTCGGGCAGCCATTCCAGGGAGATACCTTTGTGCGGGCAGCGGTTGCGATAGACGTAGACCTGGCCGTCTTTGCGCACGGCGAACAGCTTCTCGCCGTCGATTTCGAAACCCAGGCTTTGGCTTTCGGCCAGCGCCTCGGGGGCACATAAACGCAACATCTCTATCTCCTCGGCAGGAGCGGCATTATCCCGGACTGGCGGCCCAGCCGACAGGCTTTTATCCTGCCAGGCACAATCCGCTTAGCGAAGCCCACCCACGCCCATGAAATCCGTCATTCAGCCCCGCTCGTTGTTTATCGCGCTGGGCCTGTTGCTAGTGCTCGCACTCTGGTTGTCCCTGGCTCTCGGGCCAGTCAGCCTGCCGTTGACCGATACCTTGCGGGCCGCGCTACGCCTGGTCGGCCTGAGGGTGGACGGCGAACAGATGCAGCAGGCGGAGCTGATCCTCGGGCAGATTCGTCTGCCGCGCGCCCTGTTGGGGCTGACGGTGGGCGCGGTGCTGGGGTTGTGCGGTGTGGCGATGCAGGGGCTGTTTCGCAATCCGCTGGCCGATCCCGGCCTGGTCGGGGTCTCCAGTGGCGCGGCATTGGGCGCCGCCATCGCAATAGTGGGCGGCGCGGCGCTGGGAGGAATGCCCGAGGCGTTCGCCCCCTATTTATTGTCGTTCAGTGCTTTTCTCGGCGGCCTAGGCGTTACCGCGCTGGTTTACCGCCTGGGCCGGCGCGACGGCGAAACCAGCGTGGCGACCATGCTTCTGGCCGGTATCGCGCTGACCGCCCTTGCTGGCGCGGCGATCGGCATGTTCACCTACCTGGCCGACGACTCCACCTTGCGCACCCTGACGTTCTGGAATCTCGGCAGTCTCAATGGCGCCAGTTATGCGCGCCTATGGCCGTTGTTGCTGGTAACCGCAACGGTGGCGCTGTGGTTGCCGCGCCGGGCCAAGGCGTTGAACGCATTGCTGCTCGGCGAATCCGAGGCGCGTCATTTGGGCTTCGCCGTCGAACAGATCAAGCGTGAGCTGGTGTTCTGCACCGCCCTGGGCGTCGGTGCGGCGGTGGCGGCGGCGGGGATGATCGGCTTTGTCGGCCTGGTGGTGCCGCATTTGTTGCGCTTGCTGGTAGGTCCGGATCATCGCGTGCTATTGCCAGCCTCGGCCTTGGCTGGCGCCACCCTGTTGTTGCTTGCCGACTTGGCCGCGCGCCTGCTGCTGGCGCCGGCCGAGCTGCCGATCGGTATCGTCACCGCCTTGATCGGCGCGCCTTTCTTCCTTTATCTGTTAGTGCGGGAGCGCAGCTGATGCTGAGCGTGAACGATCTGGCGGTCGAGCGCGGCGGCGCGACTGTACTGGCGGGTATCGATCTGGCGTTGCGGCCCGGTGAGGTGCTCGGCGTGCTCGGGCCGAATGGCGCCGGCAAAAGTACCTTGCTCGGCGCACTTAGTGGCGAACTGGCGCCTGCGCGCGGTGAAGTCTGGCTGGACCAGCGACGCTTGCACGATTGGCCGGGCAACGAGCGTGCCCGGCGTCTGGCGGTATTGCCCCAGAGCTCGACGCTGAACTTCGCCTTCCGCGTCGACCAGGTCGTGGCCATGGGGCGTTTGCCGCATGCCAGCGGTCGACTGTGCGACCAGCAGATCGTGCGCGCGGCGCTGCAAGCTGCCGACGCCCTGCACCTGGCCGGGCGCAACTATCTGGCGCTGTCCGGCGGCGAGCGCCAGCGTGTGCATCTGGCCCGGGTGCTGGCGCAATTGTGGCCGGGCGTGGCCGGGCAGGTGCTGTTACTCGACGAGCCCACCTCGATGCTCGACCCGCTGCATCAACACACCACGTTGCAAGCGGTGCGCACGTTCGCCGAGCGCGGCGCGGCGGTGTTGGTGATCCTGCATGATCTGAACCTGGCGGCGCGTTATTGTGACCGTCTATTGTTGCTCGATCATGGTCGAGCGCATGCGCTGGGTAGCCCGGAACAGGTGTTGCGAGCCGAACCCTTGCAGACGGTCTTCGGCCTGGAAGTGCTGGTGCAGCGCCACCCGGAACGCAACCATCCGCTGATCGTGGCGCGCTGATTTCACCCGCCTGCTGGTACTTGAAGGAATGTTTGTATGCGCATGCTTTTGTTGTTCGCCGTGATCCTGTTGGCCGGCTGCCAGACCGCCTTGCCGCCGCTGCCGGCATGGCAGAGCCCGGAAGGGCGCGAGCATGCCGACCTGGGACGGATCGTCGACCTGCGTAGCGGCGAGCAGCTCAGCCCACAGCAGCTTGTGCAGCGCCTGGCCACTGCGCAACGGCTGCTGGTTGGCGAACAGCACGACAATCCCGATCACCATGCCCTGCAACTCTGGCTGTTGCAGGCCCTGGCGACACAGCGCAGGCAGGGCAGCGTGCTGCTGGAAATGCTTACCCCGGACCAGCAACCGCGGATTGCTGCGGTGCGGGCGAGGATCGCCGACGGCTTGCCGATCGAGGGCCTGGCGATACTGCTGAACTGGAACCCGGGTTGGGACTGGAGCCTTTATTCGCCCATCGTGCGTCACGCTCTGGCACAGCGCTATCCGCTGCTGGCGGCCAATCTGCAGCAGGCCGAGATATCGCGCATCTATCGCCAGCGCCCCATCCTTCAGGGGGCGCTATCGAATACCCCGGCGGTACGGGAAACCCTGCTGGCGCAAATACGCCTGTCGCATTGCGGACAGATGCCGGAGAGCCAGTTGCCGGCCATGCTCGCGGTTCAGCAGCAGCGCGACCGGCGCATGGCCGAGGCGCTATTGGCCGCGCCTGCGCCCAGCCTGTTGCTGGCCGGCGCTTACCATGTACGCCGTGACCTGGGCGTGCCCCTGCACCTGGCGGATCTGGGCGCGCCGACCGGCGATCTGGTGCTGATGCTGGCCGAAGTCGGCGAACCGGTCGATGCGAGCATGGCGGATCTGGTCTGGTACACCGCCGCCTTGCCGCAGCAGGACCACTGCGCTGATTTCGGCAGGTCCAGCCAGCAGTAAGCGGGCAGGAGACGCCAGTATTGGCAGGCGGTTTTCTCGGCGTGAATCACAGGCAAAAAAAGACCCGGCAAGAGCCGGGTCAATAACCGTGATTAGCCTGATGAGGAG
>NZ_CAMPHI010000054.1 GCF_946885955.1 uncultured Pseudomonas sp. | reverse complement strand
TGCGCCGCGGCCAGCCGACCACTCACAAGGCGTTCGACGAAGCCTGCGCGATCCTCGCCGGCGACGGGTTGCAGAGCCTGGCCTTCAGCGCACTCGCCGACCCACAACTGAATCCCTTGGCCAGCGACCTGCGCCTGGCCATGGTCGCGTGCCTGGCGCAGGCGGCTGGCCCGGCCGGGATGGTCGGCGGCCAGGCCATCGATCTCGGCTCGGTTGGCCAGCGCCTGGACCGCCAGGCCCTGGAAAGCATGCACCGGCACAAGACCGGCGCGCTGATCGAGGCCAGCGTGCGCCTTGGCGCCCTGGCCAGCGGCAGAGCGGACGAACACTCGCTATCGGCCCTGCAGAATTACGCCCGCGCCATCGGCCTGGCGTTCCAGGTGCAGGACGATATCCTCGACGTGGAAAGCGACACCGCCACCCTCGGCAAGACCCAGGGCAAGGACCAGGCCAACGACAAGCCCACCTACCCCGCCCTGCTCGGCCTGGACGCGGCCAAGGCCTACGCCCTGGAACTGCGCGACCTGGCCCTGCACGCCCTGCGCCCGTTCGACGACGCCGCCGAGCCGCTGCGCGAGCTGGCGCGGTTTATCGTCGAACGCCGCAGTTAGGCAGCGCGCTACCCGCCTCTGTAGCCCGGATGCAATCCGGGACAGCATTCCGTCGTCAGTCACCCTCCCCGGATTGCGCCAAGGCTTATCCAGGCTACGAAAGTAAAAGCGCGCTTCGTAGCTCATGCAATCCGAACGATCATCACCCAGGCAAATACCCGTTCCTACGCCCGACATGGCTTGGTTTACCCAGCCCGCCGAGCGCCTAAGATGGCTGCAGAACTACAAATCCGGAGCCGCCATGCCCTTTTCCGCCCTGCTGATCGCCAACCGCGGCGAGATCGCCATCCGTATCGCCCGCGCCTGCGCGGACCTCGGCATTCGCTCGGTGGCGGTGTACGCCGAGGACGACGCTGCTTCCCTGCATCTGCGCAAGGCCGATAGCGCGGTGGCACTTGCGGGCCGTGGCGTGCCGGCCTACCTGGACATGACGCAATTGATCAGCATCGCGCAAGAACAAGGCTGCGAGGCGATCCACCCGGGTTATGGCTTTCTCGCCGAGAACGCCGAGTTCGCCCGCCGTTGCGAACAGGCCGGCATTCGCTTCATCGGCCCGGCGCCGGAGGTGCTGGCGCTGTTCGGCAATAAGGCCGCCGCCCGCGACCTGGCCGAACGCTGCGGCGTACCGCTGGTGGCCGGCCTCAACCGCGCGGTGAGCCTGGAGGAAGCCCGCGAGTTTCTGCTCGGCCTCGGCGACGGCGCCGCGGTGATGCTCAAGGCCTTGGCCGGCGGTGGCGGGCGCGGCATGCGTGCGGTGCAGGATGAGGCCGATCTGGCAGACGCCTATGCGCGCTGCCAGTCGGAAGCGCAGGCGGCGTTCGGCAACGGCGCACTCTACGTCGAGCAACTGGTTGGCCAGGCCCGGCATATCGAGGTGCAGGTGCTCGGCGATGGCAGCGGCGCGGTCAGCCATCTGTGGGAGCGCGATTGCAGCCTGCAACGACGCAACCAGAAGCTGATCGAGATCGCCCCCAGCCCGGACCTGCCCGACGCCACCCGTGGCGCCTTGATCGATGCCGCGCTGCGCCTGGCCGGCGAGGTGCGTTATCGCGGCATCGGCACCTTCGAATTCCTCCTCGACGAGGCCCAGCCGGAGCGCTTCTATTTCATGGAAGCCAACCCGCGCATCCAGGTCGAGCACACGGTCACCGAGCAGATCACCGGCATCGACCTGCTGCACAGCCAGCTGCGTCTGGCCGCAGGCGCCAGCCTGGGCGAGCTGGGCCTGGATCAGCCACCGCCAATCAAGGGCTGCGCCGTGCAACTGCGTCTGAACCTGGAGACCCTGCACGCCGACGGCAGCACCCGCCCGGCCGCCGGCATCCTGACCGCCTACGAAACGCCGAGCGGGCCTGGGCTGCGGGTCGATGGCTACGGCTATGTCGGCTACCCGGTCAGCCCGGCCTACGATTCGTTGCTGGCCAAGTTGATCGCCCACGCCCCGGACTACCCGAGCGCGCTACGCCGCGCTTATCGCGCGCTCTGCGAATTCCGCCTGGAGGGCGTGGCGAGCAACCTGCACCTGCTGCAGAACCTGCTGCGCCATCCCGCCGTGCAGGCCAATCGGGTCGGCACGCGCTTCGTCGAAAGCCACCTGAACGAACTGCTGGCCGCGCAATCCCAGGCTCACCCTCATCTGTTCTTCGCCCAGACGGCGGCCACGGCCAACCAGCCGCAAAACCAGATTGATGCACCGCCCGGCAGCGAGCCGCTAAGCGCGCTCAGCACCGGTGTGCTGGTCAGCCTGGAAGTCGCCGAGGGCGATGCGCTGGCGGCCGGGCAAGTCGTCGCGGTGCTGGAAGCGATGAAGATGGAGTTCGTGGTCAAGGCCGAGCGCAGCGGCATCGTACGCGCCCTCGCCGCCCGTCCCGGGGACGCACTGAGCGAGGGCCAGGCGCTGCTGTTCCTCGAACCCGCCGAGGTCGACGGCGGCCACCTGCACACCGAGGAAAGCCTGGACCTGGCACATATCCGCGCCGACCTCGCCGAGGTGCTTGAGCGCCAGGCCCTGCTCACCGACGAGCGTCGCCCGCAGGCCGTGGCCAAGCGACGCAAGACAGGCCAGCGCACGGCGCGGGAAAACCTCGCCGAACTGCTGGATGAAGGCAGTTTCAACGAATACGGCGGTTTCGCCCTGGCCGCGCAACGGCGCAGACGTACGCCCGAAGATCTGATCGAACTGAGCCCGGCCGACGGCCTGGTGGCCGGCACCGGCACGGTCAACGCCGCGCAGTTCGGCGCCGAGGCGGCGCGCTGCCTGGCCATCGCCTACGACTACACGGTATTCGCTGGCACCCAGGGGGTGATGAACCACAAGAAGACCGACCGCCTACTGCACCTGGCCGAACAATGGCGCCTGCCGCTGGTACTGTTCGCCGAGGGCGGCGGCGGCCGGCCGGGGGACACCGACTTCGTCGGCGTGGCCGGGCTGGATTGCCATACATTCGTCGGCATGGCCCGGCTGTCCGGCCTGGTGCCTCTTGTGGGGGTGGTTTCCGGGCGCTGCTTCGCCGGCAACGCCGCGCTGCTCGGCTGCTGCGATGTGATCATCGCTACCGAGAACGCAACGCTCGGCATGGCCGGCCCGGCAATGATCGAGGGCGGCGGCCTTGGCAGCTTCAACCCGGAGCAGGTCGGCCCGGTCGGCGTGCAGGGGCCGAACGGGGTGATCGATGTGGTGGTGACGGACGAGGCCGAAGCGGTGCGGGTGGCCAAGCAGTACCTGTCCTACTTCCAGGGCCCCCTGGGCGACTGGCAATGCGCCGACCAGCGCGCACTGCGCCACCTGATTCCGGAAAACCGCCTGCGCGTCTATGACATTCGCCAGGTGATCGAGACCCTGGCCGATGCCGGCAGCGTGCTGGAACTGCGCCGGCAATTTGCGCCAGGGCTGATCACCGCTTTCGTGCGCATCGAGGGTCGACCGTTCGGGCTGATCGCCAACAATCCTGCGCACCTCGGCGGCGCCATCGACGCGGCGGCCGGCGACAAAGCCGCGCGCTTCATGCAGCTGTGCGACGCCTTCGATATCCCCATGCTGTCGCTGTGCGACACCCCCGGCTTCATGGTCGGCCCGGAGGCGGAAAAACAGGCCACGGTGCGCCATGTGTCGCGCATGTTCGTCGCCGCGGCGAGCCTTTCGGTGCCGTTTTTCTGCGTGGTGCTGCGCAAGGGTTACGGCCTCGGCGCCCAGGCCATGGCGGCCGGCAGCTTCCATTCGCCGCTATTTACCATCGCCTGGCCCAGCGGCGAGTTCGGCGCCATGGGCCTGGAAGGCGCAGTGCGCCTGGGCTTCGCCAAGGAGCTGGCCAGCCAGCCGGACGAGGCGGCGCGCAAAGCGCTGTTCGACAAGCTGGTGGCCAAGGCCTACGACAACGGTAAGGCGCTGAATATGGCCAGCTACCTGGAAATCGACGCGGTGATCGATCCGGCGGAAACCCGCGCCTGGTTGCTGCGTGGTTTGAATGCCGCGCCTAAACCGGCGCCGCGCGAAGGCAAGAAGCGCACATTTGTCGATACTTGGTAGGACGGTGGTTCGATGCCTGGAGCGCTGCGGTGGACAAGGCTTCGCCATGTCCACCCTACTCGACTAAATGGCTAGTTCTGCGCCGCCAAGTAATGCCGCAGAGCTTCGAGGGAGTCGGGGCAGAACGGCTGCTGCTGTGCCCGCAGCAGTGCCTGCTCGGTAGGCATGAATGCAGCCTCCAGCACCTCTTCGGGCTGCAAGCGCAAGGGCGCATCGGACACCGCGGAAAACACCGTGCACCACAGGCGGTTGTCCGGCTGGTCGAAGAAGAAGCGCCGGTGTTCGCGCAATTCGACCGCGGCGATGCCCAGTTCCTCTGCCAGTTCGCGCGCCGCCGACTCGGCATAGCTCTCGTGCGCCAGCACCATACCACCGGCCGCCACGTCCCAATAGCCGGGATACAGCGCCTTGCTCAGGGTGCGGCGATGCACGCAGAGTTCGCCGGCGGAGTTGAACAGCAGGATAAAGGTGCCGCGGCCGATCGCCCCACGCTCGCGCAACTGCGCACGCGGCAGGCTGCCGAGCAGGCGGTCGTGCTCGTCGACCCAGGCGATCAGTTCCGCATCGGAAGCGGCGCGGTGCGCCGCCTCGAGTGCCGAAACGCTCATGCTTCAGCCCTGGCTCAGCAGCGTACGCAAGTCGATCAATCCGGCATTGGCGCGCGAGATGTAGTTGGCCATGACCAGCGAGTGGTTGGCCAGCAGGCCATAGCCGCTGCCATTGAGCACCATCGGGCTCCACAGAGGTTCCTGAGCGGCTTCCAGCTCGCGAATGATCTGGCGCAGGCTGACGGTGGCGTTCTTCTTCACCAGCACGTCGGCGAAATCCACTTCGATCGCACGCAGCAGGTGCGCCAGGGCCCAGGCCTGACCGCGCGCCTCATAGAACACATTGTCGATCTGCAACCAGGGCGTCTCGTAGCCGCCCTCGACCACTTGCGCTTCGCCGCTGTCGCCCTGGGCCGGGTCGCGGACCTCGGTATTAAGCCGCACCCGACCAACGCTCGCGGACAGGCGCTGGGACAGCGAGCCCAGTCGCGTCGCCGCATCGCCCAGCCAGTTGTTCAGGTTGTCGGCACGGGTATAGAACTGCGCGTTGTTCACACTCGGATCGCCCAGGCGCTCCATGTAGCGGTCCAGCGACTTGATCGCTTCGCCGTACTCCGCCTCGGAAGCCGGCAGCGCCCAGCTTTTGTTGTCGAAATGGAAACGCGGCTCGGCCTTGGCCAGATCCGGGTCCTCGGTGGATTGCGACTGCGAACGGGAGAAATCCTTGCGCAAGGCCCTCGCCATATCGCGCACCTGCACCAGCACGCCGTATTCCCAGCTCGGCATGTTGTCCAGCCACAGGCCCGGCGGAGCCAGGTCATTGGCCAGATAGCCGCCCGGCTTTTGGAGCAGCGTACTGGCCACCTGCTTGAGCGTGGCCACGGTGGTGTAGCCATTGACCAACTGATGGTTGGCGCGCTGCGCGACCTCCTGGGCATTCTGCTGCACCGAGAACGGCTCGGGCTCCTGGCTCCAGTACCAGCCGACCAGCAAGGCGGCCAGCAGATAAACGCCGAGCAGGGCGCCGCCTATCCGAACGATCCGGCTTTTGCCAAGGAAACCACGCTTATTTGTGGTCGAATCATCGACACTGTTACGCGCACCAGCAGTGCGATTCTTCCAATCCAACATGACAACGTCCTTTATTCGCTACGGCATAAAAAATACGACCACAAGCCCGCATTTGGGTTGCTTATGGTCTGGAACTTACAGCCTTGTACTATAAAGGAGCCTAGACGCGGACGCAGTGCCTGGTAACAAACTTGGCAACAGTGCAATAAACCGCGACCTGCTTGGCAATCTGGACAGAAGGCTTGCAGCGAGGGATCGACGGCGCTGGCATCAGCCGACACCACTGGTAGCATAGCGCCATCATAATAAGCCGGGCCACTTCTCGCCCCACCAGAATAGAAGGCCATGACCGAGCAAGAAGACCTAAGCCACGACCGCCTCAAGCAGCACTTCGCCCAGCGGGTCATCCACCAGGCGCGGCAGGTTCTGGAAATCTGGCAACGCTTGCAGCGCAGCGAGTGGAACGAGCTCGGCATGCACGAGCTGCGCGATGCCACGCGACTGTTGCAGCGTTACGCCGAACGCTTCGAACAAGTCGAGCACGGCACCCTGGCGCAGAGCATTAATCACTGCCTGGATGCAGTGGCGAAGAATGGCGGGCGGCTGACCAGCCAGTTCATTAACGAACTCAATCAACTGATGCATCGCCTGCCGCGCATCGGCCTGCGCCACGGTGACCGCCTCGGCCAGACCGTGCTGCAGCAGTTGCGCAAGCCCGTCTACCTGGCCATGCAGCATCCCGACCAGGCCGAGCGTCTGGCCCGCCAGCTGGAGTTTTTCGGCATCACCGCGCTGCCGCTGGAAACCGCCAACGCCTTCCGCGACGCCATGCTCGAGCGGCACCCCGCCGCCATCGTCATGGACGTAGATTTTTCCGGGCCGGGCTGCGGCTTGCGCCTGGCCGAGACGGTGCAGGACGGCCTGGCGCAGAAGATCCCGCTGTTGTTCTTCAGCCATACCGATACCGATACCCCGACCCGTCTGGCCGCGGTGCGCGCTGGCGGGCAGAACTTCTTCATCGGTGCCCTGGACGCCTCGACCCTGCTCGAGCGTATCGAGGAACTGACCCACGTCAGCCAGAGCGAACCCTACCGGGTGTTGATCATCGACGACTCGCGCGCCCAGGCCACCTATACCGAACGGGTGTTGAACAGCGCCGGGATCGTCACCCGTACCCTGCTCGACCCGATCCAGGCGATGACCGAGCTGGCCGAGTTCCAACCGGAGCTGATCATCCTCGACATGTACATGCCCCAGTGCAATGGCCCGGAACTGGCCAAGGTGATCCGCCATAACGACCGCTATGTCAGCGTGCCGATCATCTACCTGTCGGCCGAAGACGATCTGGACAAGCAACTCGACGCGATGAGCGAGGGCGGCGACGATTTCCTGACCAAACCGATCAAACCTCGCCATCTGATCGCCACCGTGCGCAACCGCGCCGCCCGCGCGCGCAACCTCAAGGCGCGCATGGTGCGCGACAGCCTCACCGGGCTGTTCAATCACACCCATACCCTGCAGCTGCTGGAGGACTGCCGCATCCGCTCGCAACGCGACAACCAGCCGCTGAGCTTCGCCATGCTGGATATCGACTTCTTCAAGAAGGTCAACGACAACTACGGCCACCCCATGGGTGATCGAGTGATCAAGAGCCTGGCCCTGTTTCTCAAGCAACGACTGCGCAAAACAGACTACATCGGCCGCTATGGCGGCGAAGAGTTCGCCGTGGTCATGCCCGATACCCAGGCCGAAGAAGCGCAGCAGGTACTGGATGAGATCCGCAAGCGTTTCGCCGAGATCCACTTCCCGGCGCAACCGGCGGATCTGTCCTGCACCTTCAGTGCCGGCATCACCCAGCTCGCCCATGGCGCCGACAGCAAGGTGCTGTCGCAGCAGGCCGACGAAGCCCTGTATGCGGCGAAACACGGCGGGCGCAACCGAGTGGAAATATTTGCGCGCAAATAATGGCCTAGCGCCATTAACCGGGTGCAACGTCATCTTGCTGTCATGAAAACGTAATAGCTTCAGGGCTCGCCAGCCTCGCTCGTGATCACACGAGCGGGCCAACAGCGTTCCGTCTCGGTCGAGCCCCTATGCGCCTGAAGTCACTCACCAACCTCAACACCCTGTTACTGGTCATCGTCTGCATCGCCCTGGGCGCTACGCTCTGGTGGTCGCAACGTGCACTCGAACGCCCGTATCTGCTGATGGAGCGTTACCTCAGCCTGTCCCAGCAGTTCCAGCAGCAGGCGGCGAGCAACGTACTCGGCTACCTCGACAGCGGCGACGCCTTGAAACACAGTGCCGCCTTGCAAGCGCTCGACACCTTGACCGCTGCGGTCGCCGAACTACCGCCGCAACTGGCGGCGGACGTCGGCCCCAGCCTGGCGGAGCTGAAAACCTTTAGCGCCGACCAATTGCTCGCTGCCGGCAAACTTGCCGGCAATCCGCAAGGCTTGTTGCTGCAAGCCGAACGGGAACTCGGCGGCACCCTTGAGCAGCTGGCGCAGTATGCGGACCGCGGTGCGCCGGCCGTGGCAGCCGGTTACCGACAGCCGCTGTTTGCCGCGGCCCAGCACCTGACACGCCTGGCCCATGCCCGCGAGAAGCTGATCAGCAGCGAACGTGACGAACTGGCCGCCGATATCGAGCGCGAGCTGGCGACCCTCGAACGCCTGGCCCACGACCTCGACGGCTTACCGCTGCTCGGCGTCAGCCAGACCGAAGCCGCCGCCGAGGACAGTTTCGCCAGCATGCTCGGCCTGGCCAGCGACACGACCGCCGAGCAGACGGAAGACCAGGGCATCGCCCTCAAGCGCGACTTCGCCAGCCTGCTCAAGCGTTACCCCGCGGAGCTGCGGCGCACCCGCACCCTGATCGAGCAAAGACGCGAGTTGAGCAGCGCCACCCGCGCCCGGATCGACGGCGTGCAGCACGCCCTGGCCGCCCTGGAACCGGCGGTGCGTGCCGAACACGGGCGAATCGAGGGCGAGGTGCAACTGATCCTCGGCCTCATGATAGGGGCGATCCTGCTGATCGCCCTGGTCATCGACACCCTGCAGCGCCGCCTCGCCCGCGTGCTCAACCGCCTGGTGCCGGCGCTTTCGACCTGGGCCGGCGGCGACTTCAGCGAGGACATCGCACTCGGCTCGCGTACCCGCGAGCTGCGCGACATCGAGGCCTCGCTCAACCGCCTGCGCCACTACCTGGTCGAGCTGGTCGGCAGCATTCGCCAGCATGCCGAACAGGTCGCAGGCTCCAGCCGTGTGCTCGCCGACCTAAGCGGCGGCCTGCATGACGGGGCCGAGCGCCAGGCAGGCGATACCGCGCAGATCCGCGACGCCCTCGGCGAGCTGGATGCCACCATCCAGCAAGTCGCCGGCAACGCCAGCCAGGCCGCCGATGCCAGCCGTGATGCCGGCCGCGCCCTGGAACAGGGCCAGCAGGTCATCGGCCTGAGCCTTACCGGCCTGCATGCGCTGGTCGGCGAAGTGCAGGACAACGCCCAGGCGGTCGAACGCCTGAGCGAGGAAACCGCGACCATCGGCAATGTGTTGACGGTGATCCGCGGCATCGCCGAACAAACCAATCTGCTGGCGCTGAACGCCGCCATCGAGGCCGCACGCGCCGGCGAGCTGGGCCGCGGCTTCGCCGTGGTCGCCGACGAGGTTCGCTCGCTGTCGCAACGCACCAGCGGCGCCACCGCGGAGATCCAGGAACTGATCGGCCGCCTGCAGCAGGCCGCACTGCAATCGGTCGAGGCCATGCGCACGCAAGTCGAACATGCACAAGCCGCGGCGGGCCAGGCCCAAGCCGCTGACGGCGCACTGGATGAAATAGTCGCGGCAATCGGCACCATTGCCAGCATGGCCGAGCGCATCGCCGACGCCACCGCCCAGCAGAGCGGTGCGGTCAGCGAGATTCATGGACACAGCGAGCGCATCCACCAACTTGGCGGCAATAACCTGCTGCGCATCGGTGAAGGTCGCCAGCAAGGCGAACAGCTGCTGCGCCTGGGCGAGCAATTGCATACCGCGGTACAGGCATTTCGCTTGTAGCCGACGACAGTGTCGGGGTGGCCGACAGTATCGCCTACACTGCAATAGCCCCATACCAAGGAGGACGGCGCCATGCGGTTGCGCATGCTGCTAATAGGCGTGTTGGTGTTCGCGAGCCAGTGCATCCATGCCACCACGCTGACGGTCGGCATTGAAGAAGCGAACAACTATCCGTTCGAATTTATCGACGAACAGGCCCAACTGACCGGCTTTCATATCGAGGTGGTGCGCGCGGTCTGCGACCGCCTCGACTGGCAGCTGACATTCAAGCGCACGCCGTGGAAGCGCACCATGCGCGCCCTCGAATCGGGGGAGGTGCAAGCAGCGACCTTCGTCGCCCGCTCGGCCGAGCGCGAACGCTTCGCCCGCTTCCTGCCGCAGAACCTTCTGCATGTCTCCGGTACAGCGCTGTACATCAAGCGCAGCCGGGCCGGCGAGATCCACTATCAGGAGCCTCTGGCGGAGATGGTCGCCCGCTGGCGCACCGCGGTCCCCAACGGCTACTACATGAGCGATGAAATCCTTTCCCTGATCAAGGCTGGCGCGCCGATCGAACAGCCCACCGTCACCCAGGCGCAGCTGTTCGTCATGCTGATCAGCGATCGTTTCGATGCGGTGTTCGGCTCCAACAGTTCGCTGGTGAGGGCCAATACTGAAGTCGCCGGCCTCAGCCGTCAGGTACAGGCATTGCCGGGCGCGCATTTTTCCGGCAAACCGATGTACGTGGCGTTTTCCCGCGCGGCGCCCGAACAATTGGCCGAGCAATTCGCCGCGGGCTATCAGGCCTTTCGCCAGGAGCCCGGGTACCGCGAGCTGGCGCAGCGCTTTGCGGTGAGCGATATCCTGCCCACAGCCAAGGAGTTCGAATAGCCGGCTGAAAAGTCAGACAGCCCGCCTACCTAGCTCGCATAGCAACCTGCCAGCCGCTTATTCGCGCCACCCGGCCAGGAGTCGACTGACCTCGCAGGGCGCTTCCGCTATCATGCCCGCACCTCCGATTTGCGAGACGTCCATGCGCCGCCTGTTTATCCTGCTGCTTCTGTCCGTTGCGCTGCCCGCCAGCGCGGGTCTCTTCGACAACCGCCCGGCACCGGCCCCGTTGGGCGCCGCACTGAACAACAGCGCAGACTTCCTGCCGGTGCGCGAAGCGTTCAAGCTCAGCCTGGTCGAGAGTTCCGCCAGCAGCGTCAAGCTGCGCTTCATCGCCGCCGACGGTTACTACCTCTACCAGCATCGCTTCAAGTTCATCAGCGACTCCGCGGAGGTCAGCCTGGCACCGCCGCAACTGCCCGAGGGCGAGCCGAAGCATGATGAATATTTCGGCGATGTCGTGGTGTACCACGGGGTACTCGATGTCGAGCTGGCGGTAGCCAATCCCGAGCAGCGCCCGTTCAACCTCGAAGTCACCTACCAGGGCTGCGCCGACAAGGGCCTGTGCTACCCGCCGGAAACCGAGGTCTTGCAAATTGCCAGTCCCAATGGCGCGACTTCGACGTCGACTTCAGCCCCCAGCCCGGCGCGGAGAATGGCGAACGTGCCCCCCGCCGTAGACTGGACCTGGACCGATCTGGCGCTGTTTTTCCTCGCCGGCCTGGGCCTGACCTTTACTCCCTGCGTGCTGCCGATGTTGCCGATTCTTTCCGGCGTGGTGCTGCGCGGGCGCCCCAGTAACAGCCGCGGCCTGGTCCTGTCGCTGGCCTATGTGCTGCCGATGGCCGCCTGCTATGCGCTGCTCGGCGCGTTGATGGGTTTGTTCGGCGCCGGCCTGAATTTGCAGGCGATGTTGCAATCGCCGTGGATCCTGGTGCCCTTCGCGCTGTTTTTCACACTGTTCGCCCTGGCCATGTTCGGCGTCTTCGAACTGCGCCTGCCGGGCTTTATCCGCGACCGTCTCGACCATAAGGCGACCCAGGTGCGCGGTGGCTCGATCGCTGGCGCGGCGACCCTCGGGGTGCTCTCCAGCCTGATCGTTTCACCCTGCATCACCGCGCCCCTGACCGCCCTGATGCTGTACATCAGCAGCACCGGCGATGCGGTTGGCGGCGCCGTGCAACTGTTCGCCCTGGGCCTCGGCATGGGCACCCCGCTGGTGCTGTTCGGCGCCGGTGGTGGCGCCCTGCTGCCGAAATCAGGCACCTGGATGATCAGCGTACGCAATGCTTTCGGCGTGATGCTGCTGGCGGTGTCGATCTGGTTGCTCGAACGCGTGCTGCCGGGGCAGGCGTCCCTGGCGCTGTGGGCTTTGCTCGCGGGCGGCGTGGCGCTGTTTCTCGGCGCCCTGGAATTCGGCCCCAAGACCCACAAGCAGAAACTCAGCCAACTGGCCGGTCTGGCCCTGCTGATCTATGCCCTGGCCGCAGGTGTCGGTGCCCTGCAAGGGGAGATCGACCCGCTACGACCACTCGGCCGGCCACACACGACCGGCGTCACCGCCCAAGCCGAGACAAACGCCTGGTTGACCGTCAGCAGTCCCGCCGAGCTGGATGCCGCCCTGGCCGACGCCAAGCGCAACGCCGCCCCCTTGCTGCTCGACTGGTACGCCGACTGGTGCATCAGTTGCAAGGTGATCGAACGCGAAGTGCTGGTCAGCCCCGAGGTAAGCCGTCAGCTCGGCGCTTACCGCCTGGTGCGCTTCGATATGACCGAGAGCACCACGGCGCAGCGCGCCCTGCTCGACCGCTATCAGCTTTTCGGCCCGCCGGCGATCCTGATGTTCGACGGCAAAGGTGACGAATGGCGGGACTTACGAGTCGTAGGTGAAGTCGACGCCGCCACCTTCGCCACGCGCCTGAGCAGTGCGCGCGCGCGATTTTAAGCACCTCAGGCAACTAAGTTGCAGACATCGTGTCGACTACTGTCGAGAACTGGACAGTCACAAGGTGTCTCCGGCATAGTCCTCCGCAGCAAAAAACAAGGGAAACATGAGCATGGCCACCCTATTGGTACTCCATGGCCCCAACCTCAATCTGTTGGGTAGCCGCGAGCCGGGCGTCTACGGCGCGACCACGCTGGAGCAGATCAACCTCGATCTGGAACGTCGTGCGCGCGAGGCCGGCCACCACCTGCTGTACCTGCAGAGCAACGCCGAATACGAGCTGATCGATCGTATTCATGCGGCGAAAAGCGAAGGTGTCGACTTTATCCTGATCAATCCCGCCGCTTTTACTCACACCAGCGTCGCATTACGTGACGCATTGCTGGCGGTGAGCATCCCATTCATCGAAGTGCATCTGTCCAACGTGCATAAGCGCGAAGCTTTCCGCCATCACTCCTACTTTTCCGATGTAGCCGTAGGCGTGATCTGCGGCCTTGGCGCCAGCGGTTACCGGCTGGCCCTGGAGGCCGCGCTCGAACAACTTGAACGGCCCTGACCTCACTGGGAGTTGAACCACTATGGATATTCGTAAAGTTAAGAAATTGATCGAACTGCTGGAAGAATCCGGCATCGACGAGCTGGAAATCCGCGAAGGCGAAGAGTCGGTACGCATCAGCCGCCACGGCAAGCAACCGGCCTACGCCCAGCAGCCGGTCTATGCCCAGGCACCTGCACCGGCACCAGCCGCCGCACCGGTCGCCGCTGCCACCGCCGAAAGCGCAGCCCCGGCTGCCGCCAAGCTGAACGGCACCGTGGTGCGTTCGCCGATGGTCGGTACCTTCTACCGCGCCGCTGGTCCGACCTCGAGCAACTTCGTTGAAGTCGGTTCGACCGTGAAGAAAGGCGACATTCTCTGCATCGTCGAGGCGATGAAGATGATGAACCACATCGAGGCGGAAGCCAGCGGCGTCGTCGAATCCATCCTGGGCGAAAATGGTCAGCCAGTGGAATACGACCAACCCCTGTTCACTATCGTTTGAACTGCGGAGAGCCTGCGATGTTGGAAAAAGTTCTGATCGCCAACCGCGGCGAGATCGCCCTGCGCGTCTTGCGTGCCTGCAAAGAGCTGGGCATTAAAACCGTTGCGGTGCACTCCACCGCCGACCGCGAGTTGATGCACTTGGCCCTGGCCGACGAATCGGTATGCATAGGCCCGGCTTCCGGCGCCCTGTCCTACCTGAACATCCCGGCGATTATCAGTGCCGCCGAAGTCACCGGCGCCACCGCCATCCACCCCGGTTACGGCTTCCTCGCGGAAAACGCCGATTTCGCCGAACAAGTCGAAAACTCCGGCTTTGCCTTTATCGGCCCGAAAGCCGAAACCATCCGCCTGATGGGCGACAAGGTTTCCGCCAAGGACGCCATGAAGCGCGCCGGCGTGCCCGTGGTGCCCGGCTCCGACGGCCCGCTGCCGGAAGACGAGGAAGTCGCCCTGGCGATTGCCCGCGACGTCGGCTACCCGGTGATCATCAAGGCCGCTGGCGGCGGCGGTGGTCGCGGCATGCGCGTGGTGTACAAGGAAGAAGACCTGATCAAATCGGCCAAGCTGACCCGTAGCGAAGCAGGTTCGGTGTTCGGCAACCCGATGGTCTATCTGGAGAAGTTCCTCGGCAACCCGCGTCACGTGGAAGTCCAGGTACTGTCCGACGGCCAGGGCAACGCCATTCACCTCGGCGACCGCGACTGCTCGCTGCAGCGCCGTCACCAGAAGGTCCTGGAAGAAGCGCCTGCCCCGTTCATCAACGAACAGTCGCGCGCCGAAGTACTCAAGCGTTGCGTCGATGCCTGTATCGAGATCGGCTACCGCGGCGCCGGCACCTTCGAGTTCCTCTATGAAGACGGCAACTTCTACTTCATCGAGATGAACACCCGCGTCCAGGTCGAGCACCCGGTATCGGAAATGGTCACCGGCATCGACATCGTCAAGGAGATGCTCAGCATCGCCGCTGGCAACAAGCTGTCGTTCACCCAGGAAGACGTGGTGATCCGTGGCCATTCCCTGGAATGCCGGATCAACGCCGAAGACCCGGACAACTTCATGCCCTGCCCCGGCAAGGTCAAGCACTTCCATGCTCCGGGCGGCAATGGCGTAAGGGTCGATTCGCACCTGTACAGCGGCTACACGGTGCCGCCGCACTACGACTCGCTGATCGGCAAGCTGATCACCTACGGCGCGACCCGCGAAGAAGCCATGGCGCGCATGCGCAATGCCCTGGATGAAATCGTCGTCGACGGGATCAAGACCAACGTGCCACTGCACCGCGATCTGGTCCGCGACAAAGGTTTCTGCAAGGGCGGCGTGAATATCCACTACCTGGAAAAGAAACTGGGTATGGATAAGCACTAAGCTTCGGCGTAGCGCACAAGACAAGGGCTGCCATCTGGCGGCCCTTGTCGTTTCTGCCGACCGCAAGCGGTGGCAGGCAACACCGACCTTCAAGTAAGCTGCGCGCCAATTCGTCCCGCCGCATCGTTCATGAGGTTTTGCCATGCCCTGGTTACAAGTCCGTCTCGCCATCACCCCGGAGCAGGCGGAAACCTATGAAGATGCGCTGCTGGAAGTGGGCGCCGTCTCGGTAACCTTTATGGACGCCGAAGACCAACCGATTTTCGAGCCGGACCTGGGCACCACGCCACTGTGGTCGCACACCCACCTGCTCGCCCTGTTCGAAGCCGACACCGAGGCCGATGCGGTATTCGCCCACCTGCAATTGCTGACTGGCGCAGACCTGCCGGAGCATCATGCCGAGGTGATAGCCGACCAGGACTGGGAGCGCAGCTGGATGGACGGTTTCGAGCCGATGCGTTTCGGCCGGCGCCTGTGGATTGTACCGAGCTGGCACGCCGCCCCCGAACCGGATGCGGTCAATCTGCTGCTCGATCCCGGCCTGGCGTTCGGCACCGGCACCCACCCGACTACCGCACTGTGCCTGGAATGGCTCGACGGCCAGGACCTGGACAACTGCAGCGTGCTGGATTTCGGCTGTGGCTCTGGAATTCTCGCGATTGCCGCCCTGCTGCTGGGCGCCCCCCAGGCGGTCGGTACAGATATCGACCCGCAGGCGCTGGAAGCTTCGCGCGACAATGCCGGACGCAACGGCATCGACCCGGCGCGCTTCCCGGTCTATCTGCCCGCAGATCTGCCGCGCCAACCGGCCGACGTAGTGGTCGCCAACATCCTTGCTGGACCACTGGTAGCGCTGGCGCCGCAGATTATCGACCTGGTGAAGAACGGCGGACGCCTGGCACTTTCGGGCATCCTCGCCGAACAGGCCGAGGAAGTTCGCGCAGCGTACAGCGAGGCCTTCACACTCGACCCCACCGCGGAAAAAGATGGCTGGGTACGCATCAGCGGCATCCGTCGCGGCTAGGAGCCTGTCGGACTTAACCGTTCGTAGCGAGGGAAAGGCCGTGGTCCGACATTTCGGCTTGAGGTAGTTTTGCTGGTTTTCCGAGGCGAATAGCTAGCTATTTAACGAGAGAAAGCAGCAAAAATGACCAAGTCCGGCTTTTCCGCAGTAGAACAGCGTTACGTCCGACAGGCTCCTAGCTGCTGTTTTCCCAGACACATGCGTTAGACTAGCCGCTTTGCCGGATCGCCGGCGCCGGACCCTTGCATGACCGAAAGTTTCGTTACCCAGTGCCCTCATTGCCGTACCAGCTTTCGCGTAAACCACGCCCAGCTCGGCGCAGCCCATGGTGCCGTGCGCTGTGGTGCCTGCCTGCACGTGTTCAACGCGGCTCAGCAGTTGCTGGCGCAACGGCAGAACCAGCCAACTGCGACGGCCTCAGCGAACGCCGCAACGCCTACAGCCACCAAGCCCAGCGTCGCTCAGCAGAATCCTGCGCCGGCAGCCACTAAAGCACCTCAGCCGCGTCCGGCCAGCGAAACACCGCCAGGAAAAAAGCCCAGCGACACCCTATGGATTCACGACGACCTGGATCTCGACAGCCTCGATCTCGATGAAGAGCTGGCCAAGCTGGAGCAGCAGGAACAACAGCTATCGCGGCAGTTCCTCGACCTCGAACAGGCGCCCAAGTACAACGAAGCCTTCAATCGGCCACCGAGCATCGAGCCCGAACCCCATGACGAGCAATGGGCCGAAGCCCTGCTGCACGACAGCCCGCCCAAAGCGCCCTTGAGCGCCGCCCCGAGCGAGGCGAGCGCACCTCAGCCCAAGCGCACGGCGCCGGCCGCACCAGTGCAAGCGCCCACGCCGCCCCGCCCCGCAGCGCCCGTTCTCGACCGCCCAAAACAAGCGCCGCTGCCCACACCCGCCGTCGACGAGCACGACGAGCCGGAGCCACTCGATCAAGACATCGAGGAGCCCGTCGCTACGCCACCCGAACCAGTAGCGGGCAAAAAGGCGAAAAACCCGCGCAATGAACCCGAACTGCGCGACGAGCATCTGTTCGAACTGGATGAAGAGCCCCTGCAACTGGACTGGCAGGCGCCGAAAAAGCCATGGGGACGCTGGCTCGGCTGGGGCCTGCTCAACCTGATCGCGGCGGCCGCACTGGCCGGGCAGTACGCCCACTATCATTTCGATGAACTGGCGCGCCAGGACAGCTACCGTCCCTGGTTCGAGCAACTCTGCCCCCTGATCGGCTGCACGCTGCCATCCAAGGTCGACATCAACCAGATCAAGAGCAGCAACCTGGTGGTGCGCAGCCATCCAGAGTTCAGCGGCGCCCTGGTGGTCGACGCGATCCTCTACAATCGCGCGCCCTTCGCCCAGCCCTTCCCTCTGCTGGAAATCCGCTTCGCCGACATCAATGGACGACTACTGGCCAGCCGGCGCTTCAAGCCCAGCGAGTACCTCGCCGGGGAGCTGGCGGGCCAGGACGAAATGCCCCCGCAAACGCCGATCCATATTTCCCTGGATATCCTCGACCCGGGCACACAAGCGGTGAACTACAGCCTGAGCTTCCACTCACCGGAATAGCTGCGCACCCGGTACTTGACGGGCGCGCCCGGCTGACTCGGCCCCTCGATGGAAGCCCCCGGACTAGAGCGCACCACGGCCTGGCACGGATATTTGGCGTCAACCTAACCCCTGGCGATAAGCCGAAAGCTGCTCAGAATTTGTTCAAAACAGCCTTTATCCGGTCATCCAGAGCAGGTATGATTCCCACCCTTTTTCGCACTCTCCTTAGGCTCTGCCGGCACATTGCCGCAGCCGCACGGAGGCCCTTTTCGCGCAGAACGAGGCTTGAGGAGTGAGGTTTGGTTGTTCCATATGAGCGACGCGCAGAACCGACCCCATTCCTTCGGGACGCGCAGATACAGGGCATACGACTAACAAGAAATGGACCCCGGTGGTCTCAACAGCAGGCCCACTGAGCAGGGAAGTCCCATGTCGGCGTTACGCATTGGCCCCTACACATTACCCAACTCGCTGATCCTCGCCCCCATGGCGGGCGTCACGGACCGGCCTTTCCGTCAGCTCTGCCGGCGCATGGGTGCGGGCTTGGTAGTATCGGAGATGGTCACCAGCGATGTGCGCCTGTGGAACACCCGCAAGTCGAGCCTGCGCCTGATGCATGCTGGGGACCCGGAACCGCGCTCGGTGCAGATTGCCGGCGGCGACCCGCAGATGCTCGCCGAGGCGGCTAGGCAGAATGTCGTATTGGGCGCTCAGATCATTGATATCAATATGGGCTGCCCGGCGAAGAAAGTGTGCAACAAGGCCGCCGGCTCGGCGCTGCTGAAGGACGAACAGCTGGTTCGCCAGATTCTCCAGGCGGTGGTCGCGGCGGTGGATGTACCGGTGACGTTGAAAATCCGTACCGGCTGGGACAGACAGAACAAGAACGGTATCGAGGTGGCAAAGATCGCCGAACAGGAAGGCATAGTCGCGCTGGCCGTACATGGCCGCACCCGCGCCGACCTCTATACCGGTGAAGCCGAGTACGACACGGTTGCCGCGATCAAGCAGGCGGTGTCGATTCCGGTGCTGGCCAATGGCGACATCGATTCGCCGGAGAAGGCCCGAGCGGTGCTGGACAAGACCGGCGCCGACGGCTTGCTGATCGGACGCGCGGCCCAGGGGCGGCCGTGGATATTTCGTGAAATCGAGCATTACCTGCGTACCGGTGAACACTACCCGGCACCGGAGCTGTTCGAAATGGAGCGCATTTTGCTGGAGCACCTGGCGGCACTGCACGCCTTCTATGGCGATGTGATGGGCGTACGCATCGCCCGCAAGCATGTCGGCTGGTATCTAGCAACCTTGCCGGGCGCCAGGGAGTTTCGCGCCCAATTCAATCGTCTGGACAATACGGACGCGCAGTGCGCCAACGTTCGCGAGTTTTTCAGCGCACGTCATAACAAGGGAGAAGAGGTGGCCGCATGACGATGTTGACCGAGACTTTAGCGAGTGGAATGGCTCCCGTGACTGAAAACAGCAGTTTGAAGCAGCACCT
Organism: uncultured Pseudomonas sp.; assembly: GCF_946885955.1. The sequence continues at coordinate 10,108 of NZ_CAMPHI010000054.1, read as the reverse complement.
AAACACGCCCAGCGAAGAAGGCCAGACCTTGCGCGGCAGCGTGGAGAAAGCGTTGCACAATTATTTCGCCCACCTTGAGGGCGCGGACGTCACTGACGTCTACAACCTGGTGCTGACCGAAGTGGAAGCGCCATTGCTTGAGACCGTGATGAATTACGTCAAGGGCAACCAGACCAAGGCCTCCGAGCTGCTCGGCCTGAACCGCGGCACCCTGCGCAAAAAACTCAAGCAGTACGATCTTCTCTAAGTGATGAGCTGCAAGCCGCAAGCGAGAGGGCTCATCTCTTGCAGCTTGCGACTTGCAGCTTGCAGCTTGCAGCTAAACCCCTGATGGAATCGTTATGACCGACCAGACCACCCGCCTCCCCGTTCGCCGCGCCCTGATCAGCGTCTCCGACAAGACCGGCATTCTTGAATTCGCTCGCGAGCTGTCCGCCCTTGGTGTGGAAATCCTCTCCACCGGCGGCACCTACAAGCTGCTCAAGGACAATGGCGTGGCCGCAGTGGAAGTCGCCGACTACACCGGCTTCCCGGAAATGATGGATGGCCGGGTGAAGACCCTGCACCCGAAAATCCACGGCGGCATCCTTGGCCGGCGGGCTCTCGACGGCGCGGTGATGGACGAGCACGGGATCAAGCCGATCGACCTGGTCGCGGTCAACCTCTACCCCTTCGAAGCCACGGTCGCCAAGCCCGACTGCGACCTCGCCGACGCCATCGAAAACATCGATATCGGTGGTCCAACCATGGTCCGCTCCGCCGCGAAGAACCATAAGGACGTGGCCATCGTGGTCAACGCCGGCGACTACGCCAGCGTTCTCGACGCGTTGAAAGCCGGCGGTCTGACCTATGCACAGCGCTTCGACCTGGCCCTCAAAGCCTTCGAGCACACCAGCGCCTACGACGGCATGATCGCCAACTACCTGGGCACCATCGAGCAAAGCCGCGAAACCCTGAGCACCGAAGCCCGCGGCACCTTCCCGCGGACTTTCAACAGCCAGTTCATCAAGGCGCAGGAAATGCGCTACGGCGAGAACCCGCACCAGAGCGCGGCCTTCTATGTGGAAGCCGGTTCCTTGAATGGCAAAGGCGAAGCCAGCGTCTCCACCGCCGTGCAGCTGCAAGGCAAGGAGCTGTCGTTCAACAACGTCGCCGACACCGACGCCGCCCTCGAATGCGTGAAGAGCTTCGTCAAGCCGGCCTGCGTCATCGTCAAGCACGCCAACCCGTGCGGCGTGGCCGTGGCCCTGGACGCCGAAGGCGGGATCCGCCAGGCCTACGAGCTGGCCTATGCCACCGACAGCGAATCGGCGTTCGGCGGCATTATCGCCTTCAACCGCGAGCTGGATGGCGCCACCGCCCAGGCCATCGTCGAGCGCCAGTTCGTCGAAGTGATAATCGCGCCGAAAATCAGTGCCGAGGCCCGTGCGGTAGTCGCCGCCAAAGCCAACGTGCGCCTGCTCGAATGCGGCGAATGGTCGGCCGATCGCGCACCGGGCTGGGATTTCAAGCGGGTCAATGGTGGCCTGCTGGTGCAGAGCCGCGATATCGGCATGATCACCGCCTCCGACCTGAAGATCGTCACCAAGCGCGCGCCGAGCGATCAGGAAATCCACGACCTGATCTTCGCCTGGAAAGTGGCCAAGTTCGTCAAGTCCAACGCGATCGTCTACGCCAAGAACCGCCAGACCATCGGCGTCGGCGCTGGCCAGATGAGCCGCGTCAACTCCGCGCGCATCGCCGCGATCAAGGCCGAGCATGCCGGCCTGCAAGTGGCCGGTTCGGTGATGGCATCGGACGCCTTCTTCCCGTTCCGCGACGGCCTCGACAATGCAGCCGCCAACGGCATCACTGCGGTGATCCAACCGGGCGGTTCGATGCGCGATGCGGAAGTGATCGCCGCCGCCGATGAGGCAAACATTGCCATGGTATTCACCGGCATGCGTCATTTTAGGCACTAAAATCGGCCGCACTGAAACCGGCATCTGCTGTGTTGCCCCGGGTTCCGCCAATGCTCATTGCCAATCGGCAACTCCGCTTGTCGAACCCCGGGGCGCCTTGCATCTACCGGCTTCATCGCGACCTCGACAGAGTCGCAAGTTTTGAACCGTAGGTTGGGGCGCGTAGCCTGAGCACAGCGATACCCAACATCGCTTTTGTAGGGTGGATAGCGCTTTTTCTATCCACCAGCCGGGCCGCTGGCCCGCCTCCACAAGGAGACAGATATGAACGTATTGATCATCGGCAGCGGCGGTCGCGAACACGCCCTGGCCTGGAAAGTCGCGCAAGACCCGCGCGTCGCCAAAGTATTCGTCGCTCCGGGCAACGCCGGCACCGCCACCGAAGCCAAGTGCGAGAACGTCGCCATTGACGTGCTGGCCCTGGAGCAGCTGGCCGATTTCGCCGAGAAGAATGTGCAACTGACCATCGTTGGCCCGGAAGCGCCGCTGGTTGCAGGCGTGGTCGATCTGTTCCGCGCGCGCAAACTGGATATCTTCGGCCCGAGCGCAGGTGCCGCCCAGCTGGAAGGGTCGAAAGCCTTTACCAAGGACTTCCTCGCCCGCCACCAGATCCCTACCGCCGATTATCAGAACTTCACCGAAGTCGAGCCGGCCCTGGCCTACCTGCAAAAGGTCGGCGCACCGATCGTGATCAAGGCCGATGGCCTGGCCGCCGGTAAAGGCGTGATCGTCGCCATGACCCTGGCGGAAGCCGAGGACGCGGTACGCGACATGCTCGCCGGCAATGCCTTCGGCGAAGCCGGTTCGCGGGTGGTGATCGAGGAATTCCTCGATGGCGAAGAAGCCAGCTTCATCGTCATGGTCGACGGCAAGAATGTCCTGCCGATGGCCACCAGCCAGGACCACAAGCGCGTCGGCGACGGCGACAGCGGCCCCAACACTGGCGGCATGGGCGCTTACTCGCCCGCACCGGTGGTAACCGCCGAAGTGCACCAGCGGGTGATGGACGAGGTGATCTATCCCACCGTCAATGGCATGGCCAGCGAAGGCAACGTCTACACTGGTTTTCTCTACGCCGGGCTGATGATCGACAAGGCCGGCAAACCGAAAGTCATCGAATTCAACTGCCGTTTCGGCGACCCGGAGACCCAGCCGATCATGGTGCGCCTGGAATCTTCCCTGGTGCTGCTGGTCGAAGCCGCACTGGCGCAAGCGCTGGATAAGGTCGAGGCCCGCTGGGACCCGCGTCCGACGGTTGGCGTGGTGCTGGCCGCTGGCGGCTACCCGGGCGACTATGCCAAGGGTGAGGTAATCGAGGGGCTGGCCGATGCGGCTGAGCTGGACGGCAAGGTGTTTCACGCTGGTACCGCGCAAAAGGACGGGCAGATCGTCACCGCAGGCGGCCGCGTACTCTGCGCCACCGCCATTGGCGCCAGCGTCGCCGATGCGCAACAACAGGCCTATCGCCTGGCGCAGAAGATCCGCTGGAACGGCTGCTTCTACCGCACCGATATCGGTTACCGCGCCATCGCCCGCGAACGCGGCGAGGGTTGAAGAAAAATTAGCAGTAGAGCGGTAAGAAACCCGCCAAGGTGGCCCAATCGCGACCTTGGCGATATTTCACCACGGCCACGCTTGGCTATAATCCCGCCACTTACTTTCGAAGGGACGTCACTTTGAAGCGGCTCAGGATTGCCACCGGCCTCATCATCGGCCTGCTTCTGACTTGCTGCGGGCTATCGCCGGCCATCGCCAGCGAGACCGGTTCGGCACCCCGTGTATCCGGCTGGTCGATGCTCGTCGACGACAGTGCCCGACTGCAACTGGACGACATCCAGGCCCTGCGTAACCAGTTCATTCCCCTCGATAAACAGAACTTCACCTTCCCCCTGAGCGAGCATGCGGTGTGGCTGCATGTCGATCTCAATGCGCTCGATGCGCCCAGTTGGCTATGGGTGTTCGCGCCACGGGTGCAATACCTCGACTATTACCTGCTGCGCAACGGCCAGGTGGAACAAAGCACCCATACCGGCGAGGCCCTGCCACTGAGCTCCCGCCCCCTGCCCTCGCGCGCGTACCTGCTGTCGCTGCCGAACGATAGCCAGGCGCGCGAAATCTATGTGCGCATGACCTCCAACCACCCGTTGATGGTCTGGTTCAAGGTAATTGGCGAGCGCCAACTGGTTGGCCTGGAGAAACCCGCCTATATCTTCGGCGCCCTGCTCGGCGGGCTGATCCTGCTGACGCTGTATAACCTCACCCGTTTTCTCTACAACCGTTCGGCCAGTAGCCTCTGGCTGGCCGGCATGCACTTCAGCCTGGCGCTGTGCGCCGCGGCCAATATCGGCCTGCTGGCGGTATGGATCCCCAGCCAGGGCGTCAATCAGTCACTGATCGCCGATCTTTCCGCGCTCGGCGCCGGCTTCTGCGTGCTGGCCTTCACCCTGAGCTTCCTGCAGGGCACCTCGACCCAGGCCAGCAAGCTCAACCACCTGCTGCGTGGCAACGCGCTGCTCAACCTGGCGCTGGCCCTGATCATCCTGAGCACCGGCATGCTCTGGTACAGCTCGCTGATCTACCTGCTGGTGATCGTCAGCTCGCTGGTGGTGATGGTGGTCACGGGCCTGCACTGGCAGCGTGGCTACCAACCGGCGCGGCTGATCACCGGCGGCATGCTGGTGTTCAACCTGGGCTTCAGCCTGTTCATCCCGGTGTTGTTCGGCCTCGACCAGCTCAATCCCGGCTGGCTGGTCACCGGCGTATTCAGCATCGCCACCCTGACCGGACTGGTGCTGACGGTGTCGCTGACCGAGCGACAGCGCCAGATTCAACGCGACACCCTGACCGAACGCACCAGCATGGCCGCCAGCTCCGCGGAGTTGAAAGCCAAGGCCGAATTCCTCGCCAAGATCAGCCATGAAATCCGCACCCCGATGAATGGCGTGCTGGGCATGACCGAACTGTTACTGGGCACGCCGTTGTCGGCTAAACAGCGCGACTACGTGCAGACCATCCACAGCTCCGGCAACGAGCTGCTCACGCTGATCAACGAAATTCTCGACATTTCCAAACTCGAATCCGGGCAGATCGAACTGGACGATGTGCAGTTCGACCTCAATGCGCTGATCGAGGATTGCCTGGATATCTTCCGCGCCAAGGCCGAGCAGCAGAAAGTCGAGCTGATCAGTTTTACCCAGCCGCAGGTGCCGCGCGTGATCAGCGGCGACCCGACGCGCCTGCGTCAGACCCTGCTGAGCCTGCTGGACAATGCTTTCAAGCAGACCGACGAAGGCGAAGTCCTCCTGGTCGTGGCACTGGAAAACCAGGACACCCAACCGCGCCTGCGCATCGCCGTGCAGGACAGCGGCCGCCCGCTGGACCCCGCCGAACGCAATGCGTTGCTCAATACCGAACTGCACAGCAAGGACTTTCTCACCGCCAGCAAGCTTGGCGGTCGCCTCGGTCTGGTCATCGCCCGCCAGCTGATCCGCCTGATGGACGGGGAATTCGGCATCCAGAGCAGCAACAACCAGGGCAGCACGCTGTGGTTGACCCTGCCGCTCGACAGTCAACGTCTGGAGCGTCCGACCGCCGACCTCGAGGCCCCGCTGCAAGGAGCCAGGCTGCTGGTGGTGGATGACAACGAAACCTGCCGCAAGGTGCTGATGCAGCAATGCAGCGCCTGGGGCCTGAGCGTCAGCGCCGTGCCCTCGGGCAAGGAGGCGCTGGCCCTGCTGCGCACCAAGGCGCATATGCGCGAATACTTCGATGTGGTGCTGCTCGACCAGGACATGCCCGGCATGAGCGGCATGCAGCTGGCGGCGAAGATCAAGGAAGACCCGAGCCTCAATCACGACATCCTGCTGATCATGCTCACCGGCATCAGCAACGCGCCGGGCAAGATCATCGCGCGCAATGCCGGGATCAAGCGCATCCTCGCCAAGCCCGTGGCCGGCTACACCCTGAAGACCACCCTGGCCGACGAACTGGCGCAGCGTGGCAAGAGCAATTCGACCCAGTCCTCCCCCGCCGTCAGCGCACCGCTGGATGTACCGGCCGATTTCCGCATCCTGGTCGCCGAGGACAACAGCATTTCCACCAAGGTGATCCGCGGCATGCTCGGCAAACTCAAGCTGCAGCCGGATACCGCCAGCAACGGCGAGGAAGCGCTGACCGCGATGAAGGCGCAGCATTACGACCTGGTGCTGATGGACTGCGAGATGCCGATCCTCGACGGCTTTTCCGCCACCGAGCAGTTGCGTGCCTGGGAAGCCGCCGAACAGCGCCCGCGCACGCCCATAGTCGCGCTGACCGCGCACATCCTCAACGAACACAAGGAGCGGGCGCGCCAGGTCGGCATGGATGGCCACATGTCCAAACCGGTGGAGCTGTCGCAACTGCGCGAACTGATCGAACACTGGATCGCCGCACGCGAAAACGCATCCAAATCCGATGTGCTGCCGCTCTGATGTTACTAACCTGATTCAACCAACCTGATTCGCCCCACCCGGGCTGCTCGCCGAGCAGCCCGGCGGAATCGGCCCACTTGTCCGGAAATGAGTTCCCCCATGGCGTCCGCGCTGTTCAGTCTGTATTTGAAATTACTGGTGCTCTACAGCCCGTTCTTCGTGCTGTCGTGTTTTATCGGCCTGAGCCGCGGCTATACGGTCAAGGAGCGCAAGCGCCTGGCCTGGAAAGTCGCGGCCGGCGTGCTGGTCGCCAGCCTGTTGCTGTACCTGTTCGGCAAACATATCTTCACCCTGTTCGGCATCACCATCGACGCCTTCCGTATCGGTGCCGGCAGCGTGCTGTTCATCTCGGCGCTGGGCATGGCCCAGGGTAAACCCGCGGTGCAGAGCGACAACGTGCAGCAGGACGTGACCATAGTGCCGCTGACCATTCCTCTCACCGTCGGCCCGGGCACCATCGGCGCCCTGCTGCTGATGGGCGCCAGCCAGCCGGACTGGAGCGACAAGGCCCTGGCGGTGCTGGCCATCGCCATGGCCAGCCTTACCGTCGGCGGCGTGCTCTATATGTCCAATCGCTTCGAACGCCTGCTCGGCGATCAGGGCCTGCAGATCGTCAGCCGCCTGATGGGCCTGTTCGTCTGCGCACTGGCGGCGCAGATCATCTTTACCGGGGTGAAGAACTACCTCGGGCTCTAACATGGTGCAGTGGTGCGACCGAGAACGCACCTCGCTGCGAGAGGCGCACCAAAGCGGCGCGACAAAGCCGCGGCAATTCTCCGCTTTAATCTGAAAAAACCATCTAAACCAAGCTCTTGCGTTGATTGGCACGGATGCTGCCATTGGACTGACGACCTAGAGAAGTCTGCCGGACTTGGCGCTGCGTTACTGCGCTCAGGTTCAACAGGCTTTCCGGTCTCACCCAACAGTTGCGCACGGAGCCATAACAATGAAACGCCGTCCCTTTCTGAAATCGACGATCGCCGCCAGCGCCCTCATGCTCAGCGGTTTGTTCCCCTTCACCGCGCAGGCCGCCGAGACCATCAAGGTCGGCATCCTCCACTCGCTTTCCGGCACCATGGCGATTTCCGAAACATCGCTGAAAGACATGGCGCTGATGACCATCGACGAGATCAATGCCAAGGGCGGCGTACTCGGCAAGCAACTCGAACCGGTAGTGGTCGACCCTGCTTCCAACTGGCCGCTGTTCGCCGAGAAGGGGCGTCAGTTGCTGACCCAGGACAAGGTCGCGGTGACCTTCGGCTGTTGGACCTCGGTGTCGCGCAAATCCGTATTGCCGGTCTACGAAGAGCTCAACGGCCTGCTGTTCTACCCGGTGCAGTACGAGGGCGAAGAGCTGTCGCCGAACGTTTTCTACACCGGCGCCGCGCCAAACCAGCAGGCGATTCCTGCGGTCGAGTATCTGATGAGCGAAGACGGCGGCGCCGCCAAGCGCTTCTTCCTGCTCGGCACCGACTATGTCTACCCGCGCACCACCAACAAGATCCTGCGCGCGTTCCTGATCTCCAAGGGCGTGGCCGAGAAGGACATCGAAGAGGTCTATACCCCCTTCGGCCATAGCGACTATCAAACCATCGTCGCCAACATCAAGAAATTCTCCGCTGGCGGCAAGACCGCGGTGATCTCCACGGTCAACGGCGATTCCAACGTGCCCTTCTACAAGGAACTGGCCAACCAGGGGCTGGAAGCCACCGACGTGCCGGTCGTGGCCTTCTCGGTCGGCGAGGAAGAACTGCGCGGCATCGACACCAAGCCGCTGGTCGGCCACCTCGCAGCCTGGAACTACTTCCAGTCAGTGGAAAATCCGGTCAACACCACCTTCGTCGAGAAATGGAAAGCCTACGCCAAGGCCAAGAACCTGCCGGGCGCCGACAAAGCGGTGACCAACGACCCGATGGAAGCCACCTATGTGGGTATCAACATGTGGGCCCAGGCGGTTGAAAAAGCCGGTACCACCGACGTCGACAAGGTGCGCGACGCCCTCGCCGGGCAAACCTTCGCCGCGCCGAGCGGCTACACCCTGACCATGGACAAGACCAACCACCACCTGCACAAGCCGGTGATGATCGGCGAGATCCAGGATGACGGTCAGTTCTCGGTGGTCTGGGAAACCAGCAGCCCGATCCGCGCCCAGCCGTGGAGCCCGTATATCGAAGGCAACGACAAGAAGCCGGATTACGCGGTGAAGTCGAACTAAGCGACTTCGTAGCCCGGATGCAATCCGGGAGCAGCTATTCCAGGATTGCATCCGGGCTACGGTAAGCGCCCTCTCTGCCGGTTCGCGAGGGGGCTTCCGCTGTAGTCCCAAGGTCTGCCTGATATGCCCACTGCCGTGTACCGCTTTATCCTATTTCTGACCCTGCTGCTGCCGCTCGCCAGCCATGCCGGCGATGCCGCCGACTTCGCCGCAGCCAGCTCGTCCAAACAGGCCAAGCTGCTGGAACGCTGGGCCGCCACCCCGGATGCCGAGCGCCTGCCGCTGCTCGAAGTACTGCAACAAGGCCGCCTCGCCGCCGATAGCGACAAGACGCCGTTTATCGAGACCAGCGGCAGCTACCAGGCCGCCGAGGGCGACGCCGAGCCTGTCGGCACGCCGAAGAAAATCCGTCTGAATAACCGCCTGCGCGGCCTGATCGCCGGTACTCTGGCCAGCCATCAGTTGCTCGCCGAGGACGCTGGCGTACGCCTGGCCGCAGCCCAACAGTTGCAGAAAAGCGCCAAGCCGGCACAACTTGCGTTGCTCAATGCCCGCGTCGCCAGCGAAGAGCACAAGCAAGTGCGCGCAGCCCTGAGCCTGGCCCTGGCCAACCTGCAACTGGCCGATGCTGACCCGGCGATTCGCCTGGCCGCCGTGCGCCTGCTTGGCGAAACCGGCGACCCGCTGGCGCGCACCCGTCTGGAAGCCTTGCTCGACCCAACGGTGGAACAAGATGAAGCGGTGCGCACCGCCGCCGAAACCAGCCTGGCCCAGGTCAAGCGCAAATTGCTGGTCGGCGAACTACTCGGCCAGGCCTTTAGTGGCCTCAGCCTCGGCAGCATCCTGCTGCTCGCCGCTCTCGGTCTGGCGATCACCTTCGGCCTGCTCGGGGTGATCAATATGGCCCACGGCGAGATGCTGATGCTCGGCGCCTACTCCACCTATATGGTCCAGCTGATGTTTCAACGCCTGGCCCCCGAGGCCCTGGCGTTGTATCCGCTGGTCGCACTGCCGGTGGCCTTCTTCGTCACCGCCGCCATCGGCATGGCCCTGGAGCGCACGGTGATCCGCCACCTGTATGGCCGCCCGCTGGAAACCCTGCTGGCGACCTGGGGCATCAGCCTGATTCTGATCCAGCTGGTGCGCGTGCTATTTGGTGCGCAGAACGTCGAAGTGGCCAACCCCTATTGGTTGAGCGGCGGCATCCAGGTGCTGCCGAACCTGGTGCTGCCGTACAACCGCATCGTGATTATCGGCTTCGCCTTGTTTGTGGTGGTGCTGACCTGGCTCTTGCTGAACAAGACCCGCCTAGGCCTTAACGTTCGCGCGGTGACGCAGAATCGCAATATGGCCGCCTGCTGCGGCGTGCCGACCGGGCGGGTGGATATGCTCGCCTTCGGCCTCGGCTCGGGCATCGCCGGCCTTGGCGGCGTGGCCCTGAGCCAGATCGGCAACGTCGGCCC
>NZ_CAMPHI010000053.1 GCF_946885955.1 uncultured Pseudomonas sp. | reverse complement strand
GCCGCAGCAGCCTCGGCGCCATGCTCCTGGGTGATCTGTTGCGGGGTTTTGCCGGCCAGTTCGGCGAGGGCAAATGGCTGCGCCGCCGCTGCCGATTCGGCGCTGAAGCCGGCAATATAGCTGGCCAGATCCCAACGCTGACGCTCGTCCAGCTGGTCGGCGAACATCGCCATATCGGTGCCATCGACGCCCAAGCCGATAGTGTTATACAGGTCGTAGAGACTCAGCCGATCCATCCGCGCCGAATCCCGCAGGTTGCTTGGCGGCGGCTCCAAGCCGATTCCGGCGGGCCCGTCACCGCCCCCCTGCGCACCATGGCAGACACTGCAATGCTGGGCATAGAGCGGTTCGCCGCGCGCGGGATCAGGGGTGATAACCGGGGTTTGGCTGACGGCATAAACCTCCGCCAGGGTTCCGGCCAGCTGCCGAGCAACGGCGGCGACCGTGGCGCCATCCTCGCGCCGTTCCATGTCCTGGCGTAGGCTGGCGATTCCGCGCTCCAGCTCGGCGCGCTCGGGGCGGGCCGGCAGTGCGACTATCAGGCCCTGCAGCACGCCGAGAAACTCCAGCTGCTCGCGGTATTCGCCGGCATCGATCACCTCGCCACCGGCCACGGTGGCCGGATAGTCGGCGCTCAGGTAACCGAGCAGGTGCAAAGCCTGGGCCGCCTCTGCGCCGGTTTCGGCCAAAACGCTCAGACTGCAGAGCGCCAGCAGGGGCACCAATGACCAACGCAGTAAACGAGAAAAAGAAGGCATATAGGAGTTAATCCCAAATACGAATGGGTGACGTTACATTGTTATCCTCCTACCTACTTTCCTCAAGCCCCCACCCCTAGATTATGCGTGACCATTTGTCACAATCAGCGGAGCTCTCATGAGTCTATGGAATCGTTTGCCGGAGCCAGCCAATGCCCTGGTCTGCGGGGCCAGCCGCGGTATCGGCCTGGCGCTCACCGAACAACTGCTGCAGCGCGATGACGTGGCCCGGGTGTGGGCCGTTGCCCGGCAAGCCAGCACTTCAGCGGAGCTCGCCGCCCTCGCCGAGCGCTATGGCGAACGCCTGATTCGTCTGGATGCGGACGCCTGCGATGAAGATTCGCTGGCGCGGCTCGCCAGCCAGCTGAAGACCCATACAGGGCAGCTGCACCTGCTGTTGTGCACCACAGGGGTACTCCAGAACGGCATGGCGAAAGCCGAGAAAGGACTCGCCCAGCTGGACATCGCCGGGCTGCAGGCGACCTTCCAGGTCAACGCCTTTGCCCCGATCCTGCTGCTCAAGCATCTACTGCCACTGCTGCGCGGACGCCACCCCTGCACTGTGGCCGCGCTTTCGGCACGGGTCGGCTCGATTGGCGATAACCGCCTTGGCGGCTGGTACAGCTATCGCGCCAGCAAGGCGGCGCTGAATCAACTGCTGCATACCGCCAGCATCGAGCTGACGCGACTGAACCCCAACAGCTGCGTGCTCAGCCTGCATCCAGGCACCACCGACACCCAGCTGTCGAAACCCTTTCAGGCCAACGTTCCCGCGGAAAAACTCTTCAGCCCGGAGTTTGCGGCGCAGTGCATCCTCACCCAGGTGGCGCGGCACGGCCCGCAGCAGAGCGGCAGTTTCTGGGGTTGGGATGGCCAGCCGATTGCCTGGTAGAGCCTGGCTGGCCGTTGACAACGGCTATCGGCTAAACCGTCGCGCGGCGCACGGTGGCCAATAGCGCAGCCGCCCCGACAAACAAGGCGCCGAAGCTGCGGTTCATGATGCGCTGCTGGCGTGGCGAGCGCAGCGCGCGCAGCACCCGCGAGGCCAGCCCGGTGTAGCCGGCCATGACGATCAGGTCGACACAGATCATGGTGATGCCCATCATCAGGTACTGCCCGAGCAGCGGTGCCTGCGGGTTGATGAACTGCGGCAGCACCGCGAGCATGAATACGATCGCCTTGGGGTTGCTGAAGTTGACCAGAAAGCCGCGCAACACCAGGGTCAGCGGCCGCCCGATCGAGCGCTCGGTCTGGGCCTCCATATCACTGGGCAGCGCTCGCCACTGGCGGTAGCCGAGATAGACCAGATAAACCACGCCAAACCATTTGATCAGACTGAAGGCCAGCTCCGAAGCCGCGAGAATCGCGCCGACACCGGCGGCAACAATTGCGATTTGCAATGCCAGACCCAGCTGCAAGCCCAGCGCGTTCCAGTAGCCGCGCCAGAAACCGTACTGCAAGCCGGCCGACATCGAGGCGATCGCCCCGGCGCCCGGCGACAGGCTGATGATCCAACACGCAACAAAGAACGCAAGCCAGGTTTCGAGTGCCATGGCGCTACCTCGGACGGGTCAATAAAAGACGGCAGGCCCAGACCTGCCGATTCGCTTGCGCAGCGGCTCGCTCAGTCGGGCAGATCCTTGCGCAACTGCACCGGCTCCTGCCCCAGCTTACGCGCACGGGCTCCGCGCATACGGATATTGATCGCTTCCACCGCCAGTGAAAAGGCCATGGCGAAGTAAACGTAGCCTTTGGGCACATGCACATCGAACGCCTCGGCGATCAGCACCGTACCGACCACGATCAGGAACGACAGCGCGAGCATTTTCAGGCTCGGGTGTTTGTCGATAAAGGCGCTGATGGTCCCGGCCGAAAGCATCATCACGATCACCGAAATCACGATCGCGGCAATCATCACCGGCACGTTGTCGACCAGGCCGACCGCGGTAATCACCGAGTCCAGGGAGAAGACGATATCGATGATCGCGATCTGCACGATGATCGCCAACAGCCCGCGCGCCTTGCCGCCAGCGGCCTGGCCTTCCTCTTCACCCTCCAGGCCGTGGTAGATCTCCCCGGTGCTTTTGAACAACAGGAACAAGCCGCCGAAAAACAGGATCAAGTCACGCCCGGAGAAGCCTTCGCCGAATATCTGAAACAGGTCGTTGGTCAGGCGCATCACCCAGCTGATCGACAACAGCAACAGGATGCGTGTGCCCATGGCCAGCGCCAGGCCGAAGAAGCGCGCGTTCGGCTGCTGCTCCTTGGGCAGGCGGCTGACCAGGATCGAGATAAAGATGATGTTGTCGATGCCCAGAACGATTTCAAGGGCGGTCAGGGTCAGAAACGCGACCCAGAGTTCGGGGTTGGCCAGCCATTCCATAAAGGTTATTTCTCGAGTTTACGTGCGCCAGGCACATCTCCGATACGCCAGCGGCGCACGGCTTTTTGAAAGAACAGACTGTTGGGCACCTGCACCCAGGTTCCAGCGCCTTCCTCGCTCAGGTCTTCGAGCGTGGTATAGAACAGGTTGATCGATAGCACCCGCCCCTTGACCCCGGGCTTGTCGGCGGTCTCGATGATCTCCACGCTGTCGCCGATGCGAAACGGCGACAGCGTCACGATCAACAAGGCGCAGAACAGGTTGGACAACACGCTCCAGATGGCGAAAAACGCCACCGCCGCGACGGCGACGAAGCCAGTCAGGGCGGCCCACAACACTTGGGCGGAAACACCCAGACGCTCCAACACCAAGAGCAAAGCGCTGCCCATGATCAGCCAGCGCAGGCCGCCGCGCAACGGCACCAGCAGCTGTGCCGGCAATTGCGGATAGCGCGCCGCCAAACGGTGGGTGGCGCGTACCAGCAAGCGCTGCAACACCGCCGCCAACAGCAGGATCAGCAACACCTGGCCAGCGCGGATCAGCGGCTCGCTGTAGGCACTCAGCCACTCGACATTGGACAGTTCGAGCATCAGCTGACCGCCTCCAATTCCGCCTGCAAGGCTTCGAGCGTTTCCAGAGCGAGCATCCAGCGCTCCTCCAGATCCGCTTCGCGGCCCTTCAACTTGGCCTGCTCAGCCAACGCGTCGCGCAACTCATTCTTGCGCGCTGCCTCGTAGATGCCACTGTCACCGAGGCGGGCTTCCACCGTGGCGAGCTGCTGATGCAACTGGCCGAGCTCTTTTTCCAACTTATCCGCTTCGCGCTTGTGCGGCGCCAGCTGCTGACGTAGGGCCGCCGCGGCTTGGCGCTGAGCGCGCTTGTCGGTTCGATCCGGGTTGCTTTCGCCGGCACTGACAGGCGCCTGCTGACGCGCCCGGTAGTCGACCAGCCAACGCGCATAATCTTCCAGGTCGCCGTCGAAGCTCTGCACCCGACCATCGGCGACCAGGTAGAACTCGTCGGTGGTGCTTTTCAACAAATGCCGATCGTGGGACACCACCACCACCGCGCCGGAAAACTCCTGCAGGGCCATGGTCAGGGCCAGGCGCATTTCCAGGTCGAGGTGGTTGGTCGGTTCGTCGAGCAGCAGCAGGTTGGGCTTGCCCCAGGCGATCAGCGCCAGGGCCAGGCGGGCTTTCTCGCCGCCGGAGAAATTCACCACCGGCTCGTCGCAGCGCGGGCCGCGGAAATCAAAGCCGCCGAGAAAGTCGCGTAAGGTCTGCTCGCGCTCGCTCGGCGCCAGGCGCTGGAAGTGCAGCAGCGGGCTGGCCTTGTCGTCCAAGGCATCGAGCTGATGCTGGGCGAAATAGCCGACCACCAGGTTTTCGCCGCGCTGCAGACGGCCACTGATCGGCGCCAGTTCAGCCGCCAGGTTCTTGATCAGGGTCGACTTGCCGGCACCGTTCGGGCCCAGCAGACCGAGACGGGCGCCCGGGGTGAGTTGCAGCTTGACCTGCTCGAGCACCACCTTGTCGCCATAGCCGAGGCGGCCTTCGCTAAGATCCAGCAACGGGCTGGAGATCTTGTCGGCCTCACGGAAGCTGAAGTCGAAGGGCGAGTCGACATGCGCCGCGGACAGCTCTTCCATGCGCTCCAACGCCTTGATCCGGCTCTGCGCCTGACGCGCCTTGGTCGCCTGGGCCTTGAAGCGGGCGATGTACTTTTCCATGTGCGCGCGTTGCGCCTGTTGCTTCTCGTAGGCTTGTTGCTGCTGGGCCAAACGCTCGGCGCGGGTACGCTCGAAAGCCGAATAGCCACCGCGATACAGGGTCAGCTTGCGCTGGTCGACATGGGCGACATGATCGACCACGGCGTCGAGAAAGTCGCGGTCGTGGGAAATCAGCAATAGCGTGCCGGGATAGCTCTGTAACCAGCCTTCCAGCCAGAGGATCGCGTCGAGATCGAGGTGGTTGGTCGGTTCGTCGAGCAGCAGCAGATCGGACGGGCACATCAGCGCCTGGGCCAGGTTCAGGCGCATGCGCCAGCCACCGGAAAAATCGCCAACGCGCTTATCCATCTGCGCACTGTCGAAGCCCAGACCGGCGAGCAATTTGCGCGCCCGGGCATCGGCGCTATAACCGTCGAGATTATCCAGTTCGGTATGCAGGCGCGCGATGGCCGCGCCGTCGTGGCCGGCCTCGGCGGCCGCCAGTTCGGTTTGCACCTGACGCAGACGCACGTCGCCATCGAGGACATAGTCGACCGCTTGGCGCTCGACCGCGTCGATCTCCTGGCGCATATGGGCGATACGCCAATCGGCGGGAATCAGGCAATCGCCCGCATCCGCGCTGAGCTCGCCACGTAGCAAAGCGAACAGGCTGGATTTACCGGCGCCGTTGGCGCCGATCAGGCCGGCTTTATGGCCGGGGTGCAGGGTCATTTCGGCGTCTTCTAGCAGACGCTGAGGACCACGCTGTAAAGTGAGGTTTTGGAGTCGGATCATAATGGCGGCGGAGTCTACCAGAGTCGCCTTTCACTTACGCGGAAAGCACCATGCCCCCTGACCTGTGGCGATTCGCCGAAGAGTTGTACCAGCGCCCCGGCGTCGAAGCCACGTGCTTGCAATTGCAGGCGCAGGGAATGGATGTCTGCCTGCTGCTCTGCGCGCTCTGGCTGGATGCACGTGCGGTGTCCTGGAACGAGGCGCGCGGTCAGGCCCTGCGTAACCTGGCGCAGCCCTGGCAAACGCAGGTGGTGATGCCGCTCAGGCAATTGCGACAGAACTGGCGCGCAGCGGCGCAGGATGACAGCGCCCTGACCGCGTTGCGCGAGCAGGTCAAACGACTCGAACTGGAGGCCGAACGCGAACTGCTGCAGCGCCTGGCGGCTCTCAGCCGTGATTGGCCGGATGCCGCTGACGGCCAGCAGGCGTGCTGGTTAGCTCGGATGGCGGGCGATGCGGCCGCCCCCGACGCGCTGCAATCACTGCGCGTCGCGGCGGCGCAGGTTCCCGTTTAGGACGCGCTTGGCGCGGCGCTACCATTGCCGCTGACGGCGGGTTTAACGGGTTCGACAGCAGCAGGCGCAGCCACTGGTTTGGCCGCCGCCGGCTTGGCCTTGGCAGCAACGGGCTTCTTCGCAGCAGGCTTGGCGGCAGGCGCGGTTGCAGCTTTGGCAGCGGGTTTAGCTGCGGGCTTGGCGGCTGTCTTGGATGCTGCCGGCTTGGCGGCAGCCTTAGCCGCGACGGGCTTGGCTGCAGCTTTGGCGACCGGTTTCGCGGCGACGGGCTTGGCAACCGCAGCAGCCGGTTTCTTCGCCGCTGGCTTGGCGGCGGACGCTGTTGCGGCTTTGCCCGCAGGTTTGGCGGCAACGGTCTTGGCCGCTACCGGTTTGCCTGCGACTGGCTTGACGGCGGCGGTTTTACCCGCAGCGGTTTTTGCCGCAGGCTTGCTCGTGGCAGGTTTGGCGGCAGCTTTTGCGGCCGGTTTGACGGGTGCCTTGGCGACGGGCTTGGCGGCACTGGCCGGTTTAGCGGCCGACCTGCTCGCGACCGGCTTGGCTGGCGCCTTGGTTGCCGCAGGTTTCACCGTCGCGGCTTTGGCGGTACGCCTATTGAGCGCTTGATTTACCGCCTCCTTGACCTTGCCCACGCCCTGGGCCAATTTCAGGCTTTCCTGGGCATCGCGCTTGAGCCCGGCAATGTAGCCGCGCGTTTCGGTTTGCCGTGCCTTGAGAACATCCAGCAATTCCTCCAACTCGGCGATTGCCGCCTTGGCTTTGCTCTGCGCCTTGGCCTTGCCGGCGGTGGCGGCGTCCTGCAGTTTGCCACGCGCCTTGTGCAGTTTTTCCTGGGCTTTGCCGCGCTGCGTTTCCAGTTTGGCTAGCAGCGTTTCTGCTTCGGCCAAGGCTTCTGCACAGGCGTTTTCCAGATGCTCCAGCAGGCTGGCGGAGAGCTGCTGAAGCAAATGCAGAGGGGTGCTGACCGAGCTTTTCTTAGCGCTTTTTTTCTTGGTGTTCTTGGTGGCCGTCATGGCACGCCTCCTAGTGGGTTGCAGAAGATGTTCATACTAGCGCGCATTCCGCGTCGCCACATGCTGGCATAATCCCAGTACATTTTGTCGGAGACTCTTTATATGCCGCGCCTCGCCGTGCTTGCACTGTGCCTGTTCGCACCCTGGATTCAGGCACAGGACGATACCCGCGATATGGCCTACGCCCTGGGCGCGCGGCTCGGCGAACAATTGCGTGAACAAGCACCCGAGTTGCCGGTGCAGGCCGTGCTCGATGGTGTGCGTCACGCTTATTCAGGCGAACCCCTGCAGATTGACGCGCGGCGCATGAAGCGTCTGCTGGCCGAGCACGAAGCGCACCTGACCGCTGCCTCGCAACAGGCCGAACGTGCGGTTGCTGCGGAGCAGCGCTTTCTTGCCGGCGAAAGAACCAAGCCTGGGATACGCATGCTGAAACACGGCGTGCTGCTGCAGGAGTTAAGGGCGGGAAAAGGTGCGAAGCCGAGCCCGAAGGGCCAGGTGCAGGTACGTTATATGGGGTTTCTGGCCGACGGCCGTCAGTTCGACGAAAGCCAGACGCCACAGTGGTATCGCCTGGATAGCGTGATCCCCGGCTGGCAAAGCGCGGTTGCGCAGATGCCGGTGGGTGCACAATGGCGTTTGATAATTCCATCGGCCCAGGCCTATGGGGCACAAGGCGCAGGCGATCTGATCCCGCCTTATGCGCCCCTGGTGTTCGAGCTGGAGTTGCTGGACACCAAGGACTGAAACAGCGGCGCGGTTAGACTGCGTTTTCCGCAACGGCCTGCTGCTGGTGGGCATTGTGCAGCACTTCGATCAGGCAATCTTCCAGTTCGAAACGCTCATGCAGCAATTGCCCCAGATGGTTGAGCTCGTCGCTCAACGAGGCGTTGTCGCGACAGTCGCCATTATCGCAGCGGTCATTGAATGCCAACGCCACTTCGGTGATCGCCTCGATACGCGGATAAATCTGCTTGGCCAGATCGAGACCACGCTGATCGCCGAAAGCCTTGGCCTCGTTGGTCAATTGCTCGTAGACCTCGAAATGCCCTGCGGATACGTAATCGACCAGAATTTCGCAGAACCGCTGCAGGCCCGAAGCATCGCTCGCCAACCCAGCAGGGGCGCTCAACGCCGTATAAGCCGCAACCAGTTCGCCGCGTTCCTGCAGCCAACGGTCTATCAGCAGGTGGACCCCACCCCAACGTTCCTGGGCGTTCTGACAACTCTCGAGCATGATGACCTCACTTCCCTTATTCGGTATTGCTGTTATACATCTGTTTCGAGACGTCTTGGCCACTCGATGCAACGGGGGGAGCACCGCGTAACGGCTATTCGCCGTGCAGGTTGCCATGCAAGCGACCCGGCAGCCAGCGGTGCGTAGAGCCAGATTATGCTTGCACGCCGAAGCCATCAAGACGCCCGCACGATAAATTTCATACAGGCGTTTAATACGAGCGCCTTGCCCCGCCTGGCCCGCACTAAATCAGTCCAAATCAGGCGGGCTCATCGAACAAGCCCCTGCAGAAGCCAAATACACCGCCCACGCCAACGCACGGGCAGCGAAAAAATACCGCTTAGCTGGCCGTCGCAAGCGCAGACGAATCGCTGCCGAGGCGCCGATCGAGCAACCCCAGGCCTTCCTGAAACAGCTCGTTGCTGCGCTCGACCTCACCCAGCTTGGCGAGCAGGCGCGCCAGTTCCACGCAGGTCTCCAGGTGCCGCTCAAACGCCAGACTGCTTTCCAGGTAGCCCTTGGCTTTACCCCAGAGTTGGTCGTGCACGCAAAGGCGTCCCAAGGTCAGCAGCAACCCGGCATCTTCCGGGTGCCGCTTCAACCAGCCCTCGGCAACCTGCAGCTGGCGAGCAGAATCCTGGCCATGCAGCAGACCGTACAGGCGCACCAGGCGACTGTCGAAACGTTGTTGCAGGGCGCCACGCAGGAGTTCTTCAGCCTCGCCTTCGGCGCCGAGCAAACGGAGTTGCTCGGCATAGCCCGCGAGCAGCACCGGCTCCTGCCGCAACGCAGACGGCATCGACTGCCAGGCCTGCCGTAATGCGGCGAGCGCAACCGGCCCATCTTCCGCGGCCGACTCGCCGACCTGCTGTAACCGACCGCACCACGCCTGTCGCTCGAGTTCGCTCAGTTCAGCACTGCCCAGGGCCTTGTCCTTGCGCAGTTCGGGGAGCAAACCGAGCAGGGCCGACCAATCGCCAACCTGCAGATAGAGCTGTTGCAGGCGGCGCAGCACCAGATGGTGGTGTGGATGGCGGCTGCGCATCGCCTGCAGGGTATCCGTAGCCTCGCGGGTTTGACCGCGTGCCAGCTGCAGCTCGGCATGGGTCAGGGCGATTGCCAGCTCGGCGCCCGGCTGGCGATCCAGCGCCTCTTCGATCAGCGCATCGCTGTCCTGGTACTGCTCCAAGTGATTGGCGGCACGGGCGGCGCCCAGGTAGTAGTTCAGCGGTTGCGGTTCATTTTGCGCGGCACGCTTCAGGTGACGCAGTGCCCGCGCCCAGCGCCCTTCGGCCAGGTCGAGGAAGCCCTGTTCCGAGGCCAGGCGAACCCGTCGACGCCGATGCAGGCGCGACCAAGGATTGACCAGGCCGCCGGATGTCGCCAGCAGGCGCAGGAACAGGCGCAGCAGATAGACCAGCAACCAGAGCACCAGCACCAGCGCGACAAAGGCCCACAAGCTGGACTCGTAGCGAAAGCCCTGGAAAGCGATCAGTACATAACCCTTGTGCGCGGCGATCGGCACGCCGAACAATGCCACTGCCGCGCCCGCGGCGAGTACCAGCAGCGCCAGAGCAAGCAGGAGGTAGACACGCTTCATGGGCGAGCCTCCTCCACATCCGCGGAAGCGGGCGCCTCGACCCCGAGCGCCTGACGGGCCGATTGCTTGGCTTCGATATAGGCTTCCACGGCATTCAGCGACTGGCTCAGATCGGGCGCCTGCACTTCGATCGGGGTGTCGAATAGCTCGTCGATACGCACGCGCAAGGCGCGACTGTTCGGATTCTCGGCCTCGAAATGGGCATCCAACACCTCACGGGCCTGCTGCAGGGCCTGCCGATAGACCGCGGTTTCGCCGTGCAAGGCCGCCCATTGCGCCTGCTCCAGGGCCAGGCTCAGCGCCAGGCGCACCTGCAGCAGCGACTGGCCGGCGAGTACCGGACGGATATTGCTGTCAGCGTTGAAATCGACACGGAAGTACTCGGACAGGGTGCGCAGCCATGTTTTCCACCACACGGCTTCACCTTCCGTAGCGGCCAACTCGCCGAGCACTCCGCCATCGGCGGTGAACGTCGGCGCCTTGGCGTTGAGCTGAGCGACCTGATCGCGCAGCGCGCCGAGCTGAAGAAACAGGCCGGTGCGATCCGGGTCGGGTGTCGCGCGCAACGCGGCCAGGCTTTTGGCCAATTGCTCGCGGGCGGTAAACGCCGCGGGATCGTCCTGCCCCTGGAGGATGTCATCGGCGGCCCGGACCAGAGCGGTGGCGCTGTTGATATCCTGCAGCGCGGAAAGACGCAGACTGGCCAACCGCAGCAGGTGCTCGGCCTCGGCCAGTCGCCACTCCTGACGGCTCGCACCGAGTACCGTTTCCAGGCGTTGATTAAGCAGTTGTTGATCGCCCTGCAGCCGGGCCAACAGACGGCGCTGGGACTCCAGTTCGTCGGCGGTCGGCAGCTGCGCCAAACGGGCATTGAGCTTTTCACTGGTCTGCGCCAGGCTCTGCGCCTCATCATGCCCCACCTGGGTTTGCTGCATTTCCTGCAGCTGCCCGGCGTATTGCTGCTGGCGGTTCTGCAGCCCCTGCATTTGCCATACGCCCCAGCCACCGGCAGCGGCACCGACGGCGCCCACCAGCAAGGCCAGCAGCGCCAGGCCATTGCCCCGCGCGGTGGGTTTAGCGGCAACCTGGGGCGGGGTCGATGGCGCGCCTGTGGTTCCATCCCGCGAGGGTTGATCCTGATCTTGCGTGGAGACTGCTTCGCTCACGTATCCGTCCTTTGCATCAGAGGTTGGGGGCGGCATGACTGTGCAATGCCGCCAGCAACGCCGCGGCACTCGCCCCGCGGCAATCCACAACATTCTCGGCCCCCGCCTCGCGCGCCAGTTCGGCTACACGTGGGCTGGGCACGAACAAGGGTAGACGAGCCAGCATCGGCCAGTCGCTACCCGCCAATTGCATCATGTGGGTCAGCCCCTGACCACTGCTGACCGCCAGGCCATTCAAGCGTTCCGCATGCACGCGCTGGCAAAGGGCACCAGCCGGGTAATGCGGCAACTGGCGACAATACAGCGCCAGATAATCCACCTGGACGCCTTGCTCGCGCAAACGCTCGGCAAGCCACTCCCGACCACCCTCGCCGCGCAGAATGAGCACCCGCGGGGCAGCGCTCGCAGCCAGCCGCTGCTGCAAGACCGGCAGCGACAGCAGCGCCTCGCTATCGTCCCCGTCAACCGGGTAATGCACGTTCAAGCCATGGGCATCGAGAATTTCCGCGGTCGCGGCGCCGACGGCGAACCAGGGTTGTTCGATCGGGGGCTGCGGCCAATAGCGGGCAAGCAGCTGAAGACTCAGGCGGGCCGCCGGTTTGCTGATCACGATCAGCGCCGTATAGCGATCCAGTTCGAGAAAGGCGCTGCGCTGTTCGGCGGTTTCGGCCAAGGGCTCGATCGCCAGCAGCGGCATACTGGCGCTGTAAATCCCCTGCTCGGCCAAGGCCTCTGCCAGCGCCTGGGACTCCTCGGCCGGGCGCGTCAGCAGCAAGCGCCACTCACTCACTCGGCGGCGCCCTCGCCGTACACCGCTTGCAAGATAGCGCCGGCGCCTTGCGCCAGCAGCGCTTCGGCCACCTCGACACCGAGACGCTCGGCCTCGCTAGCCGGCGCGCGACCTTGTGCGCTGAGCAGCAGGCCGCCGTCCGGCTGGCCTACCAGACCGCGCAGCCACAGCTGCCCGCCCTCCAGCACCGCATAACAGGCGATCGGCACCTGGCAGCCACCGTTCAGGCGCTTGTTCAGGGCGCGCTCGGCACTGACCCGCACCGCGGTATCGTGGTGATGCAGTGGCGCCAGCAGGGCATGAATTTCACTGTCGCCGGTACGGCATTCGATGCCCACGGCGCCCTGGCCGCCAGCCGGCAGGCTGTCCTCGACGCTGATGGAGGCACGGATGCGCGCCTCGAAGCCCAGACGAATCAGACCCGCGGCGGCAAGGATAATGGCGTCGTAGTCACCGGCGTCGAGCTTGGCCAGACGGGTGTTGACGTTGCCGCGCAGGAACTGGATTTTCAGATCCGGTCGATGCGCCAGCAGCTGCGCCTGACGGCGCAGGCTGGAGGTGCCGACCACGCTGCCGGCCGGCAACTGATCGAGACTTGCGTAGGTGTTGGAAACGAAGGCGTCGCGCGGATCTTCACGCTCGCAAATGCAGTACAGGCCCAGCCCCTCGGGGAAGTCCATGGGCACGTCTTTCATCGAGTGCACGGCGATATCGGCCTGATTCTCCAGCATCGCGGTTTCCAGCTCCTTGACGAACAGGCCCTTGCCGCCAATCTTAGCCAAAGGGGCATCGAGCAGCTTATCGCCACGGCTGACCATCGGCACCAGGCTGACCCGGAGCCCCGGGTGCGCCTGCTCCAGGCGGGCTTTGACATGTTCGGCCTGCCACAGGGCCAGGGCACTATTGCGGGTGGCGATGCGAATTTCGCGGGGCATGGGGCAATTTCCAGAAAACGGATTGCCGCAGATGATAGCAAGAAGCGGCAAGGCGGGTGCCGCCCCAGCAAGCGAATCAGTGCGAGTAGCGGCCCAGCACCGTCAAGCTTTTCTCTCCTACTTGCAGCTTGTGGCTTGCAGCTTGCTGCTCACTTAAAGGTTATGCATCAGCTTGCGTACCCCGGCCACATGCCGGCGGCTGACGATCAACGCATCGCCATCGAAGCCTTTAAGGAACAGCTGGAAGTGCCCCAGCGGGGTACGCTGCAGCCGCTCGATGCGCTCGCGGGCTACCAGCGCATTGCGATGGATGCGCACAAAACGATCGCCGAACTCATCCTCCAGCGCTTTCAGCGGCTCGTCGAGCAGCACTTCGCCGCCGCCGTGACGCAAGGTCACATATTTATGGTCGGCAATGAAATAGATGACCTGATCGAGCGGAATCAACTCGATGCCTTTGCGCGTACGCGCGCTGATATGACTGCGCGGCCCCGCCCCGCCCTCCACCGCCGGACGGGTCAAGGCTGCGAGCTGCACGCGATTGGGACGTTCGGCCTTTTTCAGCGCTTCGCGCAGGTCCTCCAGACGCACCGGTTTGACCAGATAGCCCACCGCGCTGACCTGAAACGCCTCCAGGGCGAACTCATCATGGGCGGTGCAGAAAATCACCGCAGGTGGCGAATCGCGCTCACAGAGTTTGGCGGCGACCTGCAAACCGTCCATACCCGGCATGCGGATATCCAGGAGCACGATATCGGGCTTCAGGCTATCGATCAGCACCAGCGCTTCTTCGCCATTAGTGGCTGCCGGTTCGAGCACACGATAGCCTTCGAGCTCGCCGACCATGCGGCTGAGGCGCTCACGGGCCAAGGGTTCGTCATCGACGATAAGGACATTCATATTGTTCTGGCTTCCTGCGTGAGTCTCGCACAAGGATAGCGTAGACAGGTGAAGTGGCGGCCGTCACGGCGCTCTACGCTGAGACTGGCTCGCGGTCCGAAAAGTGCCGTTAGTCGGGCGTCAATATTTGTCAGCCCCTGATGCGTGCCGCGTGAAGGCGTTTCATCTGCCGGCGCGGTAAACGGATTGCTCACGCAGAGCTGAAACACACCCTCGGCGTATTTCGCCTCGACACGCACCAAGCCTCCTTCGATGCGCGGCTGAATACCATAGATCAAGGCATTCTCCAGTAACGGTTGCAGGGTTAACTGTGGAATCGGCAGATCCTCCGGTACTTCGTCGACGTCCCATTGCAACTGTAGACGCTCGCCAAGACGATAGTGTTCGATCGAAAGGTATCGTTTAGCCAACGCCAACTCCTCGCGCCAGGGCACCAGGCTGCCGGGTTTGGCCAGACTGGCGCGGAACAGATCGGACAGATCCAGCACGGCCTGCTCGGCCTTGTAAGGATCGACGACGACCAGGCTGGCGATGCTGTTCAGGCTGTTGAACAGAAAATGCGGGCGGATTCGCGCTTGCAACGATTCGATACGCGCACGCAGCTCAGCCTGCTCCTGACGCCGCCATTGGCTCTGCAGATAAAAATAGCGTAGCAGCAACATCGACATGATCATGCTGATCAAGGCATGGCGCAGGTATAAATTGACTTCACCGGCACGCGGCAAGGGGCCGCCGAGCTGGTAGTAATCGGCCACCGCAGTGCAGGTCAGGGTCAAGCCAACCACGATCGCACAGCAGAGGATTCCCGCCAGCGCCGCGCTCATGCGTGCCATCAACGCACGCAGGCGACACAACAGCGCGGCGGACAGCAGCACGATCCACTGCACGAACAGCGAAGTCAGCGCCAGGCGCACCCAGTCGAAACCCGGCAGCATCGGCTCGGCCAGCACCAGCACCAGCACCAGCAACTCAGCCAGCAGAACCATGCTCAGCAGCGCTTCGGGCTCGCACAATTCGGGGACGAAAAAATCATCCTCGGGAGCGGGGGGCGTATTGTCGATCAGTTTTTTTATCTTCATCGATGCAGTTTCCGCGCGGCCCGTGCAAGCGGCAAGACAGACGGCTCCAGCCGGGCAAAATAAAGCACTGAAATGCCGCCGCGAATGCAAATTTGTGATGCCCGCAACACTGCCCGCAACCTGACCGGACGGTCGCCGACAATGCGGCGCGGCGACTTTGTGCGCCAGCCTGTTATTATTGGCCGACTTTTCTGCCCAGCAGGTCGCCATGGCGCCGATAGCGTCTGCGTTATCCACGTCGAACGACCCGCCCGTTTTTAGCGCATCAGCCGAGCGAAATTCATGAGCACCGAGAAAACCAACCAATCCTGGGGCGGTCGCTTCAGCGAACCCGTCGACGCCTTCGTCGCCCGCTTCACCGCCTCCGTCGAATTCGACAAGCGCCTGTACCGCCACGACATCATGGGTTCGATCGCCCACGCCACCATGCTGGCGCAGGTCGGCGTGCTCAGCGACGCCGAACGCGACACTATCGTCGATGGCCTGAACACCATCCAGGCTGAGATCGAGGCCGACAATTTCGACTGGCGTATCGACCTCGAAGATGTGCACATGAACATCGAGGCGCGCCTCACCGACCGCATCGGCATCACCGGCAAGAAGCTGCACACCGGCCGCAGCCGCAACGACCAGGTGGCCACCGATATCCGCCTGTGGCTGCGCGACGAGATCGACCTGATCCTCGGCGAAATCACCCGCCTGCAGCGCGGCTTGCTGGAGCAGGCCGAACGGGAAGCCGAAACCATCATGCCCGGTTTCACCCACCTGCAGACCGCCCAACCGGTGACCTTCGGCCACCACCTGCTGGCCTGGTTCGAGATGCTCAGCCGCGACTACGAGCGCCTGGTCGACTGCCGTAAGCGCACCAACCGCATGCCCCTGGGCAGCGCCGCGCTGGCCGGCACCACCTACCCGATCGACCGCGAGCTGACCTGCAAGCTGCTCGGTTTCGAGGCCGTCGCCGGCAACTCGCTGGACGGCGTTTCGGATCGCGACTTCGCCATCGAATTCTGCGCCGCCGCCTCCCTGGCGATGATGCACCTCTCGCGCTTCTCCGAAGAGCTGGTGCTGTGGACCTCCGCGCAGTTCCAGTTCATCGACCTGCCGGATCGTTTCTGCACCGGCAGTTCGATCATGCCGCAGAAAAAGAACCCTGATGTCCCGGAACTGGTACGCGGCAAAACCGGCCGGGTATTCGGCGCCCTGACCGGCCTGCTGACCCTGATGAAAGGCCAGCCGCTGGCCTACAACAAGGACAACCAGGAAGACAAGGAACCGCTGTTCGACGCTGCCGATACCTTGCGCGACTCGTTGCGCGCCTTCGCCGACATGATTCCGGCGATCAAACCCAAGCACGCGATCATGCGCGAAGCGGCGCTACGCGGCTTCTCCACCGCCACCGACCTGGCCGACTACCTGGTGCGCAAGGGCCTGCCATTCCGCGACTGCCATGAGATCGTCGGCCATGCGGTGAAGTACGGCGTGGACACGGGCAAGGACCTGGCCGAGATGAGCCTGGAGGAACTGCGCCAGTTCAGCGATCAGATCGAACAGGACGTGTTCGCCGTACTGACCCTGGAAGGCTCGGTGAATGCCCGCGACCATATCGGCGGCACTGCGCCTAAACAGGTTCTCGCCGCCGTCGCGCGGGGCCAGGCGCTGCTGGCCAACCGTTGAGTACTGCCTGCTACCTGGGCCGGAACAGCCGGCCCTATACATCAGCCATCTCGTATCCATGCGCTGGTTAGTCCTGCTCCTGGGGCTGCTGGCGCACGGTCTGGCACTGGCCAAATCGCCCTGCCCGCAGCCGCTGCGCGTCGGCATTTCGCAGATCGGCTATAGCTACTACCTGCGCGAAGACGGCACGCCCGCGGGCTCCTCGTTCGATTTCTACGAGGAACTCGCGCGCCGCAGCGGCTGCGTATTCACCCTGGTGCCGCAGCCGCGCATCCGCGCCTGGCATGACAGCGAACAGCGCCAGCTGGACGTCATCTCCCCGACCTTCCGCACCCCGGAACGCGACCAGCACGGTCAGTTCGTCGAGTATTTCCGCAATCGCAACGACATCATCATCCTGCGCAGCGCCGCCCAGCACATCGCCACGCTCGAGCAGTTGCTGGCCGACCCGGCAATCACCATCGGCCTGATTCGCGGCCACTCCAACGGCCCCTATTTCGACGAGCGCCTGCAGCCGCTCAAGGAGACAGCACGCGTGCAGATGTCGCCCAATGCGCGCAATGTCTTTCTGCGGATGCATGCCGGGCGCGTCCAGTCCACCCTGATGACCGCCGGGTTGTATCAGAAGGAACTCGATGATCTGGAGCTGAGCGATGAAGTGCGCATCATTCAGGTGCCGCAGGCCGATACCCTGGCAGTAGGGCTGTACCTCTCACGCCTGACTCTGGAGCCGGCGACCATCGACTGGCTGAGCCGACACGTGCGTGCGATGGTCGCGGACGGCACCTTGCGCACGCTACTCAGTCGCCGGCATGGCAAGGCGCTGACCGAACGCTACTATGCCCCGGTGAAATCGCCGTAGGCGTAGCCGCGGCCGGGGGTTACCCTGATCCGTACCCTGCCACCCGGTTCGAACCAAGGAGCCGCTTATGCTGAAAGAAGACGACGATGAGGTCTTCGCCGAAAACGTATTGATCGACGCCATCGAAAATCAGATCGAAAGCGGTGATCCCGCTGCGGCCAGGGCCACGCTGAACAAATTGACCCTGGTCGGCTATCCGCGTGAGGAAATCCTGGAATTGATGGCGCTGGTACTGTCGGACGAAATCCAGGCCATGCTCAGTGCCGACCGGCCATTCGACCGCGACCGCTACGAACAGATGCTGCGCGCATTGCCGCAACTGCCTGAACCTGCGCCCTGAGGCGAAAAACGTTCGGACCACAGCAGCGCACGCGGCACAGCGGCCGATGCCTCGCTACACTGCAGACAAGCCGGGTCAGATCGATCATCCTGGCCATGGCATCCGGGCCAACCGCGCCCCCACTGACAAGAACCTGGAGCACCTATGTCCTTTACTCCCGAGCTGGTCGCTGAACTGGAACTTCTTTCGCTGTACAACCTGGCCAATACCCAGGAGGGTCTCAAGGTTCACCAGGCCGCTGCGCCGCAAGCAGTCGCCGCCGCCAAGCGCCTGCACGACAAGGGCCTGCTCACGCAGCCGGACGGCGGCTATCTGACCAGCCTGGGCCTGGACGCCGCCGAGCATGCGCAAGCGCTGCTGATCATCCTCAACGTTGCCGAAACCGCCTGAGTCGGGTCCGCGGCCCGCGCCGTAGCGTTGCCGGCGGCGCGTGCGAGCGGAGCGCCGAGCCCGTCGCCGACAGACATTTGGCGCCGGACTTATGCACAGCGTCGGCACGACCTGATATTTTTGCGCCATCGCCGTACAGAGCCCGAGCATGAGTCGCGCCCCCGAAATTCGCCCGAACATCGACGAAGGTATCGATCGCAAGGTCCTTACCCAGTTGCGCGCACGCTTTCTGCAGATCAACCATGGGCGCCTGCAACGCACCATGGAGGCGCTATCGACCCGTCAGCAGCTGGCCCTGAAGCTGCTGCCGCTGCTGTTTCACGTCAACCACCCATTGCTCCCTGGCTATGTTTCCGGGCTTACCCCGGCGGGCGTCAGCGGCTTCGAGCCGGACGAGCAACTGCTCGCCGAGGCTCAACGCCTGACCCGCTCCTTCGCTTATAAGGCGCAACGCGGTAAACCGGCCATGCCGATCCATGGTCTGTTCCTGATGGGCAGCCTAGGCACCATCGCCCAGGACGAGCGAAGCGACATGGACATGTGGGTCTGCCATGCGCCCAACCTCAATGCTCAGGAAATCGGCGAACTGCGCAGAAAGTGCGATCTGCTGGAAACCTGGGCGGCGACCCTGGGCGCCGAAGCGCATTTCTTCCTGGTCGACCCAGCGCGCTTCACCGTCGGCGACCGCGAGGCCAAGCTGACCTCGGACGACTGCGGCACGACCCAGCACTACCTGTTGCTCGACGAGTTCTATCGCACCGCGATCTGGCTGGCCGGCCGCACGCCGTTGTGGTGGCTGGTGCCGGTGTACGAGGAACAGCGCTACCTGCATTACACGCAAATCCTGCTGAGCAAGCGTTTCATCCGCGCCGACGATGTGCTCGACCTCGGTCATTTGGCGCAGATCCCGCCGAACGAGTTTATCGGTGCCGGCATGTGGCAGCTGTTCAAGGGCATCGAGTCGCCGTACAAATCGGTGCTCAAGCTGTTGCTCACCGAGGTCTATGCCAGCGAGCACCCGAAGGTCGAGTGCCTGTCGCTGCGTTTCAAGCAGACGGTGTTCGAGGGCCATGCCGATCTCGATGAACTCGACCCTTACATCGTCGTATACCGTCGCCTCGAGGAATACCTGCTCGCCCGCGGCGAAAGCGAACGCCTGGAGCTGATCCGCCGCTGCCTGTACCTCAAGGTCGGCAAGAAACTCAGCCGACCGCCACGCAACCGCTTCAAGAGCTGGCAACGCCTGCTGCTCGAGCGCCTGACCCGCGACTGGAACTGGGACCAACGCCAACTGGCGATGCTCGACAGCCGCAGCCAATGGAAGGTGCGCCAGGTCAGCGCCGAACGCCGTGCGCTGGTCAACGAGCTGACCTTCAGCTATCGCTTTCTCTCGCAGTTCGCCCGCACCGAACACGCCGGCAGCTCGCTCAACAGCCGCGACCTCGGGGTGCTCGGCCGGCGCCTCTACGCCGCCTTCGAACGCAAGGCCGGGAAGATCGAATTCATCAACCCGGGGATCGCTCCGGATATCGCCGAAGACACCCTGACCCTGGTGCAGTGTCCCAGCCAGGAAGCACCGCAGGAACATCAATGGGCACTGTTCAGCGGCAGCCTGAACGCCCAGGAGTGGCAGGACTTCGCCCCGCTCAAGCGCGCCCGTGAGCTGATCGAACTGCTCGCCTGGTGCCATCGCAACGGCGTGATCGACCCCAGCACGCGGCTGTCCCTGCACCCCGGCAATAGCGACCTGAGCGAGCCCGAGCTGTTCAATCTGCTCACCAGCCTGCAACAGACGGTGCCGCTGCCACTGCCAGCGGTCACGGAAAACGCCCTACTGAAGACCAGTAGCCCCAGCGAAGTGTTGCTATTGGTGAATGTCGGCGTGGATCCGCTCAGGCAGCACAGCCAGATGAATGTGCACATGACCACCGACCGCACGGATGCGCTGGGCTATTCCGGGGTGCGTGAAAACCTGATCCTGACCATCGATCAGGTCTGCCTGAACAGCTGGAACGAGCTGCTGGTCAACCGCTATGACGGCCCCCATGCCCTGCTCGACTGCCTGAGTGATTTCCTCAACAGTCTGCCGCCCGGAGCGGCAAAGCCCAATCTGCGGGTCCGTTGTTTCTGCCGCAACCGCGCCACGGCGATTGCCGAACGGGTCGAGGAGCTGTTCCGCGATATCCTCGAGAACTTCGGCAGCGCCGAACACCATCGCTACTTGCTGCAGATCAGGCACCAGTTCCACTTGCTCGACCTGGCTCCCGGCAAGGTCAGCCACAAGGCGCTCATCGACCTGCCGGCGCTGCTCGACTACCTGGGTAAAGAGCAACCGAGCTACAGCTCGCTGCACCTGGATCGCAACGCCCTCGAAGGCGACGACCTGGCGCTGATCCTGCCCGCCGGGCGCCCGACCTGCATCCAGGTGTTCTACCGTCTCGACGAGGCCGCGGGGCAGGCCGAGCTGACCGTACTCGACGAGCACAATGCGCTCTGGCGCCAGCATCTGCCCTATCACGACCAACACAATTTGCTGACCCCACTGCAACGCTTCCTGCAGTCGCTGCTGTATCGGCGCAACGCCTCGCTACCCCTCGATGGCCAGCAACCCCTGGAGATGATGCTGCAAGTGCTCTATTACGAAGTGCTGCCGCAGCCACCGGGGCGGGCGCAACGCCTGGAGTCGCGCCCCCCACCGCGCTCGCCGGTGAGCCACCCGTTCTATGACGTGCAGGCGATCGTCGAACCAGCCGGCGGCAAGAATGCGCATGTCACGCTCTACTGCAACCACCGCGAATTTTCAGAGCTGGAATACGGCGGCGATCTGTTCGCCGCGGTGGCGCAACACATCCTCGCCCAGCGCCGCGACGGCCAGCGCTACCCCTGCTACATCACCGACCTCGACCTGTCGGCAGTGATCGGCGAAGGCCAGGCGCAGACCGTGCACTACCTGCGCTACAAGTCGCGACTGGAAGAAGCCCTGAATACCGCCCTGCAAAAAGCCTGAATGCTGGAAACCCGCCATGAGCCTGATGCTGTTTCTCGGTCTTGCCCTGATCCCCGCCGGCCTGCTTCTGCGGCAAAAGCGCATCCGCGCCCGCGAGCGCTTTATCGACGGCTACGCCTTTCCCCAACGCCTGCGGCGCAAGCTGGCCGAGCACTACCCGCACCTCAGCGACCAGCAGACCGCGCATGCCCTGCTCGGCCTGCGCCAGTACTTCCAGCTCTGCCGCCAGGCCAGACGCCGTATGGTCGCCATGCCATCGCAGGCGGTCGATGTGCTCTGGCACGAATTCATCCTGCACACGCGCCAGTACCAACAGTTCTGCAGCCAGGGTATCGGCCGCTTCCTCCACCATGTACCGAGCGAGGCCATGACCAGCCCGACCGTGGCGCAGGAGGGCATCCGTCGCGCCTGGCGCCTGGCCTGCGCCCAGGAGGGCATCGCGCCCAAGACGCCGCAGCGTTTACCGCTGCTGTTCGCCCTGGACGCCGAGCTGGCGATCGCCGATGGCTTCCACTACAGCCTCAATTGCACTGATGGAAAAAATGGCCGCGGCGATGCTTATTGCGCAGGGCACATTGGCTGTAGTTCCGGATGCGGTGGCGGCTGTGGCGGCAGCAGCAGCGGTGACAGTGGCACAGACGGTGGCGGGGATAGCGGCGGAGGTTGCGGTGGTGGCTGCGGTGGCGGCGGTGACTAGAAGAGGTTTTGCGGGTTCGGCAGAGCCACCGGCATAACTTGCCAGTGGCTCTGACCAACTCAGCCGCGCATCGGCGCCTGCGGGTTTTGCAGCGCGTACAGGTAGCAGTCGGCCAGGCTGTGATTGGCCGCCACCCCGGCATAGCTGGCGGTGAAGGTCACGGCCAACCCCAGGTGTTGATAGAGCATGCCATCCACCGCGCCGGGTGGTACCTGCGGCACCAGATCGCTGTCGTTGACCACCCGGTAGGTCGGCACGCCCAAGGCGTTGTAGTAGGCAGCGAAGTCCGGCGCAGCCAGGCGCGGACTGGCGAAGTTGTAGTGCTGCAGCGGCAGATCCGGCCAGCGCTCGCGCAAATCCAGCACCGCCAGGCTCGACAACGTGCAACCCAGGCTATGCCCGCAGACCCACAGCGGGCCGCTTGGCTGCAGGCCATCCAGAGCATGCAGCGCGAGGTCGCGCAGCGAGGTATAGAGTTTGAGGAAACCGTCATGGACCCGACCGACGCCAGCCTGCCAGGGGTAGTCGCGCTGATCGGCATCCAGATCATCGAGCCAGTCCTGCGCCGTGTCGGTACCGCGGAACACCAGATAGAACGCACCCTGCGGATCGCGGGCGGCGAAGCCGAAGGGCTCCGATTCATTGAGAAAGTGCAGTTCGCTGAGCACGCTCCAGATCGGCTCGGAAAAACTCCAACCAGCCATCTGCGGCAATTGCCAATGGAAATCCTGGGGCCGCCGTGGGCGCTTCTGCGCTTGCCACTGGTCGTACTGCGCATAGGCCAGTTCGACCATCTGCGCGCACTGCAGGGCCTGACTGAGGACGAAATTCTGGGGAAAATACAACGGGAGACTGGCCATACTGACCTCCTTGTCGCACTACATCGCTATCACTGAACCCGCCGAGGGGCTCAGCGATTATATTCACCGGCCGCTTCCGGCTGGTATTCAACCGCCAGCAGGGTCAGTTGCAGGACCTTGCCGCCTGGGGCCTTCCAGTCGATATGCTGGCCGACGCTCAAACCCAGCAGCGCGCTACCGACCGGCGCCAGGATGGAAACGCAACCTTCGCCGCCGGCGTCCTGAGGATAGACCAGCTTGAGATGATAGTCCTTG
Organism: uncultured Pseudomonas sp.; assembly: GCF_946885955.1. The sequence goes on along the minus strand of NZ_CAMPHI010000053.1, from coordinate 7,274 downwards.
CCGCTGCTTTCCTCGCGGCAATGCACCCGCGAATTCATCGTCACCACGCCCGCCGGCACCTGGTCATGGCCGACGACTTCCGCGCGGTCCAGCTCCGCCTGCAAGGCAACGGCGCCCGGGCCAAAATCCTCCAGGCTGTCGAGCAAACGCTCCAGACGCTGCAAATCGAGACGGGTGATGGTGATTGGCGGGGTATTGGTCATGACGAAAGGAACTCTCCTGGTGGAACGCAAACCTCTATAACGCAACGCTCATGGCACATGAGCTCGTTTGCCGAAAAGGGTATAACGCGGAAAAAGCAAAAACCCCATCGCGAGGATGGGGTTTTGCAGTCGTTGAGCCGACCGTATCACAGCCGAACAAATATACAAGACCGGCGGGTCAGAGGCGCCGCTTCACCCGTTCCTGGGCGCTCTGGCAAATCGACCGGCGGCGTGCGCCATCGGCCTGCCCCCATTCGAGGATCTCGGCCAGGGTGCGGCCGCAGCCGATGCAGATGTCCTGGTCGTCCAGACAGCATTGGCGCCGGCACGGCGAAGCGACCTCGTCGCTCGCCGCGTCAGGACGCTCAGAGTTCGTCGAACTCAAGGTCGGCACCCGATTGTTCGAGGGTGATGCGCGCAAGCATTTCCCCCAGCAGTTCATCGCTGCTGTCGCAAATCCAACGCTCGCTGGCTTCGTCGTAATCGAAGTGGAAGCCGCCGGAGCGCGCCGCCAGCCACAGCTGACGGATCGGCTCCTGCCGGCTGAAGATCAGCTGCGAACCATTCTCGAAACGCACCGTGAGCACGCCCGCCGAATTTTCCAGGTCGAGATCCAGGTCGCTGTCATCGAAAATGTCCTCCACCGCTTGTTGCACGGCATCGACCAGGTCATGAAAGCGGGCTTCGGTCAAACTCATTACGGGTGTCCTCAAATTCGGCGACTGCGACAGTCTGCATTTTGACGCGTTCGAAGCATTGCCAGCGGAGGGCCGGCAAGGCGTACGCAGGCGAAAGGGCGCATTGTACAACTGTATGGGCACCACTCGCTCCACTCAGCGCTTTCAGGCGCGCTGCACGGAGGAGGACGCCGCGGCCCGACACGCCATGGCGCAACCAGGGATTGCGCTGCGCCAATCCCAGGCGGCTGCTTGTGCCCTGCTTTTATCGAAAACAGCGCGCAGCTAAATGTTCCCTCGATCGCAGCGGGCAAAGCCCCGTCGGACGGGAATCCTGGCGCATAGGCAAGGCGCCGGGGGGTCGGTATACTCCGGCGCAATTATGCTTTTTACAAGGACTTCACCATGAAGCGGCTATTTACTGCCCTTATCGCACTTGTCGCCATCAGCACCCTGCTGGCCGGCTGCGGCCAGAAAGGCCCGCTGTTCCTGCCGGATGAAAGCCAGCCCGCGCCCGCGCAAACCGAATAAGGACAGCTGATGAACGCCTTCAACTACCGCGACGGCGAGCTGTTCGCGGAAGGCGTGGCCTTGTCCGCCATCGCCCAACGCTTCGGCACGCCGACCTACGTGTACTCGCGCGCGCACATCGAAGCGCAGTATCGCGCTTATGCCGATGCCCTGCAGGGCGTGCCGCACCTGGTCTGCTTCGCCGTCAAAGCCAACTCCAATATCGGCGTGCTGAACGTGCTGGCGCGTCTCGGCGCCGGTTTCGATATCGTCTCGCGTGGCGAGCTGGAGCGGGTGCTGGCCGCCGGTGGCGCGCCTGAGAAAATCGTCTTCTCCGGCGTTGGCAAGAGCCGCGACGACATGCGCCGCGCCCTGGAAGTCGGCGTGCACTGCTTCAACGTCGAATCCACCGATGAGCTGGAACGCCTGCAACTGGTCGCCGCCGAGCTCGACAAGACCGCTGCGGTGTCGCTGCGGGTCAACCCGGACGTGGACGCCGGCACCCACCCGTATATCTCCACCGGCCTGAAAGAAAACAAGTTCGGCATCGACATCGAGCAGGCGCCTGCGGTCTACGCTCGCGCCGCGACGCTGGCCAACTTGCAGATAGTCGGCGTGGATTGCCATATCGGTTCGCAACTGACCAGCCTGCCGCCATTCCTCGACGCTCTGGATCGCCTGCTCTCCCTGGTCGACCAACTGGCCGAGAACGGCATCCAGATCAAGCACCTGGATCTGGGCGGCGGCCTTGGCGTGCAGTACCGCGACGAGCAGCCACCGCTGGCCGGCGACTATATTCAAGCAGTGCGCGAACGCATTGCCGGCCGCGATCTGGCCCTGGTATTCGAGCCGGGCCGCTCGATCGTCGCCAACGCCGGGGTGCTGCTGACCCGGGTCGAATACCTCAAGCACACCGGGCACAAGGATTTCGCCATCGTCGACGCGGCGATGAACGACCTGATCCGTCCGGCGCTGTACCAGGCCTGGATGGAAGTAGCGGCGGTGCAGCCGCGCGAAGGCGCCACACGCAATTACGATATCGTCGGACCGATCTGCGAAACCGGCGACTTCCTGGCCAAGGAGCGTCCGCTGGCGCTGGCCGAAGGCGATTTGCTGGCGGTTCGTTCGGCCGGTGCCTACGGCTTCGTCATGAGCTCCAACTACAACACCCGCGGCCGCGCCGCCGAGGTGATGGTGGATGGCGAGCAGGCGATTGAAGTGCGTCGTCGCGAGACTCTCAGCGAACTCTTTGCGGGCGAAAGCCGCCTGCCGGAGTGATGCGGATGTTATTGCGCTTTACCAAGATGCACGGCCTCGGCAACGACTTCATGGTCCTCGACCTGGTCAGCCAGCACGCGCATATCCAGCCGAAGAACGCCAAGCAGTGGGGCGATCGCCACACCGGCATCGGCTTCGATCAGTTGCTGATCGTCGAGCCGCCGAGCAATCCGGACGTCGACTTCCGCTACCGCATCTTCAACGCCGACGGCTCGGAAGTTGAGCAATGCGGCAACGGCGCGCGCTGCTTCGCGCGCTTCGTGCTGGACAAGCGCCTGACGGTGAAAAAACAGATTCGCGTGGAAACCAAGGGCGGCATCATCGAACTGGACGTGCGCGCCGACGGCCAGGTGCGGGTGAATATGGGCCCACCGCGCCTGAACCCGGCGCAGATTCCGTTCCAGGCCGAGCAGCAGGCGCTGAGCTACTCCGTCGACGTCGATGGCCTGAAAGTCGAGTTGGCCGCCGTGTCGATGGGCAACCCCCATGCGGTGCTGCGCGTCGACAACGTCGATGAAGCGCCGGTGCACAGCCTGGGCGCGAAACTCGAACAACATCCGCGCTTTCCGCAGCGGGTCAATGTCGGCTTTCTGCAGGTTATCGACCGTCAACGCGCCAGGCTGCGTGTCTGGGAACGCGGCGCCGGGGAGACCCAGGCCTGCGGCACCGGAGCTTGTGCCGCGGCCGTAGCGGCGATCAGCCAGGGCTGGATGGATTCGCCGGTGCAACTGGAACTGCCGGGCGGCAAACTGACCATCGAGTGGGCAGGCGCCGATCAGCCCGTTATGATGACCGGGCCCGCCATGCGCGTGTACGAAGGACAGGTTCGCTTATGACTGACCAGCAGGATTCGCCCAAGCCGCTCGACTCGGAAACGGTTGCCGCCTATTTGCGTCTGCATCCGGAATTCTTTATCGACCACGACGAGCTGATCCCCGAGCTGCGCATCCCGCACCAGCGCGGCGATACCGTGTCGCTGGTGGAGCGGCAGGTAAAACTGCTGCGCGAACGCAATATCGAGATGCGCCACCGCCTCTCGCAATTGATGGACGTGGCCCGCGACAACGACCGCCTGTTCGACAAGACCCGCCGCCTGGTGCTCGATCTGCTCGATGCCACCAGCCTCGAAGAAGTGGTCAGCGCAGTGGAAGACAGCCTGCGCCGGGAATTCCAGGTGCCCTTCGTCGGCCTTATCCTGTTCAGCGATGCGCCCTTGCCGGTAGGGCGCTCGGTCAGCAGCGCCGAAGCCCACCAGGCCGTCGGCGGCCTGCTCGCCGGCGGCAAGACCATCTGTGGCGTATTGCGCGAACACGAGCTGAAATTCCTCTTCGGCGAGGAAGCGGGCGCGCAGGTCGGTTCGGCCGCCGTGGTCGCCCTGACCTACCAGGGCCTACATGGCGTGCTGGCGATCGGCAGCGCCGACCCGCAGCATTACAAGAGTTCCCTGGGCACCCTGTTCCTCGGCTATATCGCCGAGGTCCTGGCCCGTGTGCTGCCGCGCTTCGCCACCCCGCTGCGGTCGGTACGCTAGACGTAGGATGGGTTAAGCAGAGCGATACCCATCATCGCTCTAGAGATCGGCCGATGGGTTACGCGGCGCACGATTAATACCTAGCGCATAAATCTGCGCCATGCGCCACTAACCTGCGCGGCCCGCCCCATCCTACGGAGCTTGACGCTTGAAGCTTGCAGCTGACCTGGACGCCTACCTCGAACATCTGCGCAGCGAGCGCCAGGTGTCGGCGCACACCCTCGATGGCTATGGCCGCGACCTGAGCAAGCTGCTGGCTTATTGCGAACGCGAGCAACTGCCCACCTGGTCCGCACTGGACACCCAACGCCTGCGCCGCCTGGTCGCCCGCCTCAACCTCGAAGGCCAGTCCAGCCGCAGCCTCGCCCGCCTGCTCTCGGCGACCCGCGGGCTGTACCGCTATCTGATCCGCGAAGGTATCTGCCAGAACGACCCGGCGAGCGGCCTGACACCACCGAAAGGCGAGCGCCGCCTACCGAAAACCCTGGATGCCGACCGCACCGCGCAACTACTCGATGGCGCCCAGGAAGACGACTTTATCGCCCGCCGCGACCAAGCCATGCTCGAGCTGTTCTATTCCTCGGGTTTGCGTCTATCAGAGCTTGTCAGCTTGAATCTCGACGGCCTGGATCTGCCCGCCGGCCTGGTGCGGGTGATCGGCAAGGGCAACAAGACCCGCGAACTGCCCATAGGGCGCATGGCTCGCCAAGCCCTGGAACAGTGGCTGCCGCTACGCGCCCTCGCCAACCCGGCAGACGGCGCGGTGTTTATCAGCCAACAGGGCCGGCGTATCGGGCCACGCGCGGTGCAACTGCGGGTACGCCAGGCCGGCGTGCGCGAACTCGGGCAAAATCTGCACCCGCACATGCTGCGTCACTCGTTCGCCAGCCATATGCTGGAGTCTTCGCAAGACCTGCGCGCGGTGCAGGAGCTGCTCGGTCATGCCGATATCGCCACCACGCAAATCTACACCCACCTGGACTTCCAGCATCTGGCAACGGTATACGACAAGGCTCACCCGCGGGCCAAACGCAAAGGCAATGACGAATGACCATCAAGCTGATCACTTTCGACCTCGACGATACCCTGTGGGATGTAACCCCGGTGATGCAGGACGCCGAAGCCGCGCTGCGTAATTGGCTGGCCATGCATGCCCCACGTCTGGGACCGGTGCCGATCGAGCACCTGTGGACCATCCGCGCCGGGCTGTTGCAGACCGACCCGGGCCTCAAGCACCGCCTCAGCGAGCTGCGTCGACGCATTCTGCTGCACGCCCTGGAGGATGTGGGTTATGCCCGCGCCGACGCCGAGACGCTGGCAGAAGGCGGCTTTCAGGTATTTCTCGCCGCTCGCCATCAGGTGCAACTGTTCGCCGAGGTACACCCCACCCTCGAGATCCTCGCCAACCGCTTCCAGCTCGGCGTGATCACCAACGGCAACGCCGATGTCCGTCGCCTGGGCCTGGCCGACTATTTCCAGTTCGCCTTGTGCGCGGAAGAGCTCGGCGTCGGCAAACCCGATCCGAAACCCTTCCAGGAAGCGCTCAAGCGCGCCGGCATCGCCGCCGAGCATGCGGTGCACATCGGCGACCATCCCAGCGACGACATTGCCGGCGCCCAGGCGGCCGGTCTGCGGGCGATCTGGTTCAACCCCCTGAGCAAACCCTGGGAAGCCGAGCAATCGCCGGATGCCGAGATTCGCAGCCTGGCCGAATTGCCGACACTGCTGCAGAGCTGGGGCTGATCGGCAAGGACGCTGGGCCGATTGGTTACGCCGCATCCTTACTCAGCGATGCTGGACGATTGCCGATGCGGCCAACCCGCCCCAGGGGCTGCATCTCCATCTAGAAATGCCGCAGGCGGCAAATGGTTGCTACAGCGCCAAAAAAGAAAGCCCGCATGCTTGTGGCATGCGGGCTCTTCAGCCGACAACCCGCCGTTAGATCGGGCGGCTGCCGTATTTGCTATCGGGCTTCTTGGGTGGATCGGACACCACATTCGGCTCGACTTCCTGCACCTTGCCGCCGCGCGAAAGAAACTCCTCCATGGCACGGGCCAGGGCATCGCGTTCTTTCTGCTTGGCTTCGACGCTCGGCAGCTCGTCGACGTCCACGGCTGCCTTGGCCTTGGCCTTGCTCTTGCCGGTGGCGACTACGTCATCGCCGTCGTCGCTTTCGTCGCCGGAATCATCACTGGCCGAGGCCAGTTCTTCGCCCTCGTCCTCGTCCGCCCCTTCCAGGTCGTCTTGTTCCAGTTCTTCGTCGCTCATGTTCAGCCTCATGACTTGCGAAAAGCAGGTTAGTTATAGCCCAGCTGCGCAATCTTTCGAACGCCACTGGAAAAAATTCAATTGACCGTGCCTGGCCAAATCGACAGCCCATCCCGGTGCTGACTGGAGCAGACATTCCCGCAACGAAAACGTGCTCAACGGCGCGCATTCTAGCGCGCTGTCAGAAAAAACAAAGGGCGCCATAAGGCGCCCTCGTCGAAACTCCGGGAAATCAGCTCTTGGTGAATTCCGGATAAGCTTCCATGCCGCATTCGGCGATATCCACGCCTTCGTATTCTTCTTCCTCGCTTACCCGCAGGCCGATCACCAGTTTGATGATGGACCAGACGATCAGGCTGGCGACAAACACCCAGGCGAAGATCGCACCGATGCCAAGCAACTGTGCGCCGAGGCTGGCATCACCGTTGGTCAGGCAGACTGCCAGCAAGCCCCAGATACCGACCACGCCATGCACCGAAATGGCACCGACCGGATCGTCGAGCTTGAGCTTGTCCAGGCCAAGAATCGAGAACACCACCAGCACGCCACCGACACCGCCGATCAGCGTCGCTTGCAGGGCGGTCGGGGTCAGCGGCTCGGCGGTGATTGCCACCAGGCCAGCCAGGGCGCCGTTCAGGGCCATGGTCAGGTCGGCCTTGCCGAACAGGATGCGTGCGACTATCAACGCCGCGATCAGGCCACCGGCGGCGGCCATGTTGGTGTTGACGAACACGTTGGCGACGGCGTTGGCGTCTTCGATGGTGCTCATCTTCAGCTGCGAGCCGCCGTTGAAGCCGAACCAGCCCA
>NZ_CAMPHI010000052.1 GCF_946885955.1 uncultured Pseudomonas sp. | reverse complement strand
GGTAACCCATCCTGGGACGCTCTGCGTCCCAGCGACGCGGAGCGTCGCCAACTGCGTTCCCACGCTGGAGCGTGGGAACGATCTATCCACCATCGCAGCCCGTAGCCCGAATAAGCCCAGGCGCAACCCGGGCTACAAAGCGCGCTGCCCTGTACGTACCGCAATTTGATGGTTCCCACGCTCCTGCGTGGTAACCCATCCTGGGACGCTCTGCGTCCCAGCGACGCGGAGCGTCGCCAACTGCATTCCCACGCTGGAGCGTGGGAACGATCTATGTCCGCCCTACGAGACTGCAACCTGTAGCCCGAATAAGCCCAGGCGCAATCCGGAAGCGGTAGCGCACGCACCACCGTTCCCCGGGTTGCAACCCGGGCTACAAGGCGTGCTCGATTATCGATGTCGATCCAACAGGTGAAAGCGCGGCAGCGACACATGCCAGCGAATCGCCGCCAGGCGGATCAACAGTACGGTCAACATCGCGATACCGGTATCCAGCCAACGCGGGGTTTCCAGCTCGCGCAGACCGATAAACACCAGGGCGCCGGCGATGCAGGCGGTGGCGTAGATTTCCTTCTGGAAGATCAGCGGAATCTCGTTACAGATCACATCGCGCATTACCCCGCCGGCAACGCCGGTCATCACGCCCATGATCACCGCGGTGCTATAGGGCACCTGATGTTGCAGCGCGACCTCGGTGCCGATCACAGTGAACACCGCGAGGCCGAAGGCGTCGGCGAGCAACAGGCCTTTTTCGTGGATCGGCTGGGTCAGGCGCACCCAGATCACCGTGCCCACCGCCGCCAGGGAGGCGACCACGATATACAGGTCGTTGCCGATCCAGCTGACCGGGTGGTTATCCAGAATCAGATCGCGCAAGGTACCGCCGCCCAGCGCGGTGATCACCGCGATCACCAGCACGCCGAACAGGTCCATGGACTTGCGCCCGGCCATCAGCGCGCCGGTGATGGCGAATACCGCCACACCGAACAGGTCCGCCAGGTAGAACAGTTGCGCCATACCCATTTCAGGACGCCACGGGCGTACGCATGGTGACGAACTCTTCGGCGGCCGTCGGGTGCACGCCAATGGTCTCGTCGAACAGCTGCTTGGTCGCCCCGGCTTTCAGCGCCACGGCCAGGCCCTGGACGATCTCGCCGGCATCCGGCCCGACCATATGGCAGCCGAGCACGCGGTCGCTATCGGCGTCCACCACCAGCTTCATCAGCGAGCGCTCCTGGCAGTCGGTCAGCGTCAGCTTCATCGGCCGGAAGCGGCTCTCGTAGATTTTCACCTCGTACCCGGCCTCGCGCGCCTGTTCCTCGCTAAGGCCGACGGTGCCGATATTCGGCAGGCTGAACACCGCGGTCGGGATCATCTGGTAATCCACCTTGCGGTATTCCTCGGACTTGAACAGCCGACGCGCCACGGCCATGCCTTCGGCCAGCGCCACCGGCGTCAGCTGCACCCGGCCAATCACATCGCCAATCGCCAGAATCGACGGTTCCTGGGTTTGGTACTGCTCATCGACCTGAATGTAGCCGCGATCGTCCAGCTCGACGTGGGTATTCTCCAGGCCGAGGTTTTCCAGCATCGGCTTACGCCCGGTGGCGTAGAAAATACAGTCGGCCTCCAGCACCCGACCATCGATCAGCGTCGCCCGCAGGCTGCCGTCCGCCTGTTTGTCGATGCGCTGGATATCGCTATTGAATTGCAGGTCCACCCCGCGTTTACACAGCTCTTCCTGCAGATGCTTGCGCACCGCGCCATCGAAGCCGCGCAGGAACAGCTCGCCGCGGTACAGCAACGAGGTCTGCGCGCCCATGCCATGGAAGATCGAGGCGAACTCCACCGCGATATAACCACCGCCGACCACCAGCACCCGCTTGGGCAACTGATCGAGAAAGAACACCTCGTTCGAACCGATGGCATGCTCGTGGCCGGGAATGTTCGGGATATGCGGCCAGCCGCCGGTGGCGATCAGAATGTTTTTCGCACTGTAGCGCTTGCCGTCGAGTTCGACGCTGTGCCCATCGAGCAGACGCGCATGGCCTTCGAGCAAGGTCACGCCACTGTTGACCAGCAGGTTGCGGTAGATGCCGTTAAGGCGCTCGATTTCGCGATTCTTGTTGGCGATCAATGTCGGCCAATCGAACTTCGCCTCGCCCAGCGACCAGCCGAAGCCCTGCGCCTGCTCGAAGTCTTCGGCGAAGTGCGCGCCGTACACCAGCAGCTTCTTCGGCACGCAGCCAACGTTCACGCAGGTGCCGCCGAGGTAGCGGCTCTCGGCCACCGCCACCCGCGCGCCGAAGCCCGCGGCAAAACGCGCCGCGCGCACACCGCCGGAGCCGGCGCCGATTACAAACAGGTCGAAGTCGTAAGTCATTTCAAGCCTCCAGATCAGGCCGCAAGCATAACCTCAGCAACGTAGGTCGGGTTAGCGGCGACTATCGCGGTCTGCGCGGCGACATCACCATCGGCCGCCGCGTAACCCGGGGGCGGTGCGTTTGGCGTGGGGACGATCAGAACCTGTGGGAGGCGCTTTAGCGGCGAGCTTTTAACTGTGGCTTTCGCGGCTAAAGCCCCTCCTACAACCCGACAAGATAGCAATGCGCTGCTGTTGCTCGTCGGACAAGCCCCAGCACAATCCGGGGAATGCATCCTATCAAGCACAAGCCGAACCCCCGCCCCCAACCAGCGCCTAAGCTGTATGAACGACAAAAGGAGAGCGAGATGCAGCCCACCCTCACCCACCTGGCCCTGCACGTACCCGACCTGGACGCCTGTGTGGCCTTCTATAGCGAGTTCTGCGGCATGCGGGTGATCCACGAGCGTGCGGGCAAGGGTTCGCGCATCGTCTGGATGGCCGAAGCGGGCAAGGAACATCAGTTTATTTTCGTGATCATGCCCGGCGGCCAGGACCGCCAGCTCGCCGCCGACGACTACAGCCACTTCGGCTTTGCCCTCGGCAGCCGCGACGAGGTCGACCGCATCGCCAACAAGGCCGAAAAAGCCGGTTGCCTGATCTGGGCACCGCGCGACGAGCCCTACCCGGTCGGCTACTACTGCGGCCTGCGCGATCCGGCGGGCAACTATGTCGAATTCAGCTACGGCCAACCGCTGGGGCCGGGCTCTGAGGCCATGCCGATTCCCTGAAGGGAACTGTGCAGTTGTAGCCCGGATGCAATCCGGGAACAGTGCCCGACGCAAAACCGCTCCTGGATTTCATCCAGGCTACGAACTGAAGAACAGCAGAACCCGTTGGGTTAGCGGCGACAGCGTTAGTTGTCGATAACGCCGTACATGAACGCCGCGTAACCCAACAAGAGGCCTGCGCGGTGTCCGCAGATGGACAAAGCGCGATCAGCAATCACACCGCCTAGAGACCTTGTTGGGTTACACGGCGACCCGACCCAACCAGCAATCGCGGCTAAAGCCCCTCCCACAAAAGGCGCGCTCTTGTAGCCCGGATGCAATCCGGGGAAACGGTTTCATGGTCACCACGGCTGCCCCGGATTGCGCTGACGCTTATCTGGGCTACGACCCGAAAGCGCAGCAGAACAGCCTACCCAGAAAAACAACAAAGCCACCTCGCGGTGGCCTTGTATTCACTTACAACTCAAGGCGTGTAGCTTGCCCTCAGTAAGCCTTACCCGGCTTGTAGAGGTTTTCGAAGCAGAAGTTGGTCGCCTCGATATAACCCTCGGCGCCGCCGCAATCGAAACGCTGGCCTTTGAATTTGTAGGCCAGCACGCAGCCGTCCTGGGCCTGTTTCATCAGCGCGTCGGTGATCTGGATTTCACCGCCCTTGCCCGGCTCGGTCTGTTCGATCAGGTCGAAGATATCCGGGGTGAGGATATAGCGGCCGATGATCGCCAGGTTAGACGGTGCGTCTTCCGGCTTGGGCTTTTCGACCATGCTGTTAACCCGGTAGATGTCGTCGCGGATCATCTCGCCGGAGATCACCCCGTATTTGTGGGTTTCCTCCGGCGGCACTTCCTGAATCGCCACGATCGAGCAGCGGAACTGGTTGTACAGCTTGACCATCTGGCTCAGCACGCCGTCGCCTTCCAGGTTCAGACAAAGGTCATCGGCCAGCACCACGGCGAACGGCTCATCGCCGATCAGCGGGCGACCGCAGAGAATCGCATGGCCCAGGCCCTTCATCTCGACCTGACGAGTGTAGGAGAAGCTGCACTCGTCGATCAGACGGCGAATACCGACCAGGTACTTTTCCTTATCGGTATCGCGGATCTGGTGTTCGAGCTCGTAGCTGATATCGAAGTGGTCTTCCAAAGAACGCTTGCCGCGGCCGGTAACCATGGCGATCTGCTTCAGACCGGCCTCCAGCGCCTCCTCGACGCCGTACTGAATCAACGGCTTGTTCACGATCGGCAGCATTTCCTTGGGCATTGCCTTGGTCGCTGGCAAAAAGCGAGTGCCGTAACCGGCTGCGGGGAACAAGCATTTTTTAATCATGGGAGACCTTAAAAATGGGACGAAATCGCCGGCGCAGTCTATCAGGCTGCATGCGCCTTACAATGCCCTACAGCCGGCCGACCTATACCGCGGTAGAGGAAACCCAATTCCGCGAGTTGTTTTGCGTCGTAGATGTTGCGACCGTCGAACAGCACGGGCATGCGCATCGAATTACCAATCCGCACGAAGTCCGGCTGCCGAAACTGTTTCCACTCGGTGAGCAGCACCACCGCATCGGCACCTTCCGCCACGCTGTACAGCGATTCGCTCAAGCGCAACTGCCCACTGTCGATGGCTTGCACATAACGTACCGCCACTGCGCCAATGGCAACCGGGTCACAGGCTTGCACCACAGCCCCGGCGGCGAGCAAGGCATCGAGCAGCACCAGGCTCGGCGCCTCGCGCAGGTCGTCGGTGCCAGGCTTGAAAGCCAGGCCCCAGAGCGCCACGACGCGGCCCTGCAGGTGTCCGGAAAAATGCTCGCGCAACGCTTGGAACAGCAAGGTTTTCTGCAACGCATTACGGGCTTCGACTGCTCGCAGAATGCCCGGTTCAATACCTTCTTGCTCCGCCGCGCGGATCAAGGCGCGCACATCCTTGGGGAAACAGGAGCCGCCGTAGCCGCAGCCTGCATAGATAAAGTGCGTGCCGATGCGCTTGTCACTGCCGATGCCACGGCGGACTTCTTCAATGTCCACGTCCAGGCGGGCACACAGCCCCGCCATCTCGTTGATAAAGGAAATCTTGGTGGCGAGAAAGGCATTGGCCGCGTACTTACTGAACTCCGCAGCGCGCACGCTCATGCACAGCAGGCGCTCATGATTGCGTAGAAAGGGTGCATACAAACGGCGTAGCACCTCGGTACCGCGCGGCTCATCGCAGCCGATCAGCACCCGATCCGGACGCATGAAATCGTCGATCGCCGAACCTTCCTTGAGAAACTCCGGATTGCTCGCCACCATCACCTTGAAGCCCTTGCCGCGCTGGGCCAGACGCGCATTTATGCGCTGCGCCACTCGCTCGGCCGTGCCCACCGGCACCGTGGACTTATCCACCACCAGGCAAGTCTGCTGCAGGCGCTCGCCCAGCTCATCCGCCACGGCCAGAACATGCGACAGATCGGCCGAGCCGTCCTCCCCGCTTGGCGTGCCCACGGCGATAAACACGACCTCGGCGCGTTCGATACCCTTCGCCAGGTGTTGGCTGAAACTCAGTTGGCCGCTGGCCAGATGGGCCTTGAGCAGTGGCTCCAATCCCGGTTCGTAGATCGGCACCTCGCCGCGCGCCAGACGCGTCACCCGTACGGCGTCGCGCTCGACGCAGACCACCCGATTGCCCATTTCGGCAAAACAGGCCGCCGACACCAAGCCCACATAACCCGCCCCGATCACGCAAATTCGCATCGCCGCATCCCCCACATGAGTTGCAGCGATTGCAGCTAAAGCCGATGGCACGGGTATTACAGCGCCGCGACAATCCCGTGACAGGCCGTCTACCTCGCGGGCCACGCGACCATGCCTGAAGGGCCCGACGGATGCCCGGCCGTTACCTTGCCTAACCAGACATATCTGCTAAAACTCAAAATAGCGATTGGCTCTCAAGAATCCCCTCGATTGGCCGACTTGTTGCTTAAGGCCGGCCGCACTGGCCACTGAATTACTCACTACGGGCCGTAGAAATATGAAAGATGCAAGCCTCAAGGTCAGAATGGGTCTTTATGTCGTCGCCCTGATCACGCTCATCCTCACTGCGTTTGCATATTTCAATTACCAAAGCATCAAAAACAACCGGACTGCGCACATCGTCGAATCCACCCAGCGCGTCAGTGAACGGCTGAAACTGTCCCTGCCCGGGCCACTGTGGAACTACGAAAAAAAGTTCGCCGAGGCCGCCATCAAGTCTGAGTTGGGCGACCCGAGCATTTCCTCGATTTTGGTCAGCAACGGCCCGAAAATCGTTACCGGCTTCACCAGAGACAGCGCCAACGAGTTGGTCCCGATCAGTGAAATCCCGAGCGAAACGAGCGGTTACCTGAGCGATGAGATCTACTACGAAGACGGCAACGACAAGAAGCTGGTCGGTCAATTGCTCATTCAATCCAGCGATGCTGGCCTGAGGGAGGAGCTGGACGATCTGCTGCTGCGCTCCATCGTGCAAACCCTGATGTTGGATGTGGCGATCATCGTCATCCTGATGTTGCTGCTGCACTCGAACGTCCTACGCCCCCTCCATCATATGAATACCGCCCTGGCCGACCTGTCCAAGGGCGAAGGCGACCTGACCCAGCGCCTGACGATAAGAAGGATGGATGAAGTCGGCAGCCTGGCCGACAACACCAATCAGTTCGTGGAGAAGCTGCAGAACATCATCAAGGAAATAAAAGCCCTTTCAGAGCGCGTGTTGCGCTCCAGCAATACCTGCCAGGAGCACGCCAACCAGAACTCCCGCAGCATCAATTCGCAACAGCTGGAACTCGATCAGGTCGCCACCGCGATCACCGAAATGACCAGTGCAGTGGAAGAGGTCGCGCAGAATGCGCTTAGTACTTCCCAGGTGACCGACGAAGCCAGCGAGCACGTGAACAAGGCCGCGGAGCTGTCCGGGCATGCCAACCAGGCCATCGCCGGCCTGGTCGCGGAAGTGGAAAAAGTGGCCAACCTGACCCAATCCCTGGCCCAGGAAAGCGGCGCCATCGACAAGGTCATCGAGGTGATCAACGCCATCGCCGAGCAGACCAACCTGCTGGCCCTGAACGCCGCCATTGAAGCTGCCCGTGCTGGCGAGCAAGGCCGCGGCTTCGCCGTGGTCGCCGACGAGGTGCGGGTGCTGGCAGGACGGACCCGCAACTCCACGGAAGAAATACGCACCATCATTTCACGCCTGCAAGGCTCGACCCGCAATGTGGTGGAGGCCATGGAACTCAGCCGCAACATGGCCACAGAGGCCGGACGCGAATCGGAAGTGGTGCAGGAGTCGGTGCTACGGTTTCACGAAACCATGCAGAAAATCCGCGAAATGAACACCTACATCGCACAGGCCGCCGAAGAGCAGCACAGCGTGGCCGAAGGTATCAGCCAGAGCCTGGTGAGGATTTCGGGGCTGAATAACGAAAATACCGAGAACATCGAATTGACCAAATCCGAGAACGCCACCCTGCAAGAACTCTCCGCACACCTCGATAGCCTGATCCACCGATTCAAGGCGTAGCTCCTCGTTCGAGGGTATGCCAAGCAATCGATGACGCCCCAGAGCGGTGTTTGCCCATCGCTCTTCACCGTTGAGGAAACCACCATGAGAAAACTGCTCGCGCTCGCTCTTCTGCTCGGTTCCACCACCATCAATGCGCAAACCATCACCGCCGCCGGCGATCCCTGGCCCCCCTTCCTCGATCCGGACCATCCTCAGCAAGGGGTCGCCACGGAACTGGTCAAGGCCGCCTTCGCCTCCCAGGGCGACGAACTCAAGCTCGACTTCGTGCCTTGGCAACGTGCTCTGGAAGGTGTCAAGGAGGGTGAATACGACGTACTGATCGGCGCCTGGAAAACCCAGGAACGGGAGGGGTTTCTGAAGTACAGCGAGCCCTACATGTTCAACGACGTTAAATTCATCAAGAAGAAAGGCAGCGACTTCGAGTATTCCGGCATGGATAGCCTGACCGGCAAGACCATCGGCACCGTGCGTGGCTACGGCTATGGCGACGCCTTCGAGAACGCCACCAACTTCAAAAGAGAGGACGCCGCCAACCTGATGCCCAGCATTCTCAAGGTGATCGGCGGCCGTATCGACCTCACCCTGGAAGACGAGGTGGTCGCCAAAAGCCTGATCAGCAAGGAAAACCCGGAAGCACTCGAGCAGATCGAGTTCGTCGCCAAACCGATGTCCAGTAATGGCCTGTATGTCGCCTCCGGGCTGAAAAACCCGAAACACGACGAAATCATCGCCTCGCTCAATAAGGGCATGGCAGCAATCAAGGCCGACGGCACCTTCGACGCCATCCTGAAACGCAACGGCATCAAGTAAACAACCCTATCCCAGGCCCGCACCGCGAGCCTGGGATGGCGGCTCACCAATACACTCGCGCAGATTTCCGCACATTGAGGCGCTATCCAATGCCTCTCAATGCTGTAGGACGAGCTCGAACTCTTCCGCCGGAACGGCCTTGGAAAACAGGAAGCCCTGTCCGAAATCGCAACCGGCATCGATCAGCAGATGCTTCTGCTCGATGGTTTCGATTCCCTCCGCGATCACTTTCAACCCGAGTTCATGGGCCATCACGATTATCGATCTGACGATCGCGCGGTCGCCGGCATCGGTATTGACGTCACGCACGAAGGACTGGTCGATTTTCAGGTAGTCGATGTCGAACTTGCGCAGGTAGGCCATGGAGGAATAGCCTGTGCCGAAATCGTCGATCGCCACCTGGATGCCGGCATCGCGGTACTGCAGCAACTTGTTCACCACACCGGCGGACGCATTCAGCAGCAGGCTCTCGGTGATTTCGACGGAGATGCTGCTACCGTCCAGGCCAAGGCTGTGCAGATGAGCTGGCCAGTCGCTCTCCTCGACGCGGGAGAGAAATTGCACGGGAGATTTATTGACGCTGATCTGGAATGGAATGCCGATCTGTTTGCCCCATTTCTTCGAACACGAAGCCGCCTGCCTGAACACCCACTCGCCAATTTCATTGATCAGCCCCGACTCTTCCGCAAACGGAATGAAGCGTGGCGGATCGATCAGGCCGAGCCTCGGATGCTGCCAGCGCAGCAGCGCTTCCGCCTTGACCACCCGTCCCGTTGCCAGGTCGATCACCGGTTGGTAATACACCCTGAGCTGATTGCCTCTCAAAGCCTGGCGCAAATCGCCTATCAGCCGTAGCCGCGCGTGTGCCTTCTGCTGCATTGAAGGGGTGAAATAACTGAATTGATTACGCCCACCGTTCTTCGCGGCGTACATCGCCTGGTCGGCATTGCGCAACAGATCTTCCGGGTAGGATGCATCCGCAGGATAAAGCGTGATGCCGACGCTGGCGGACAGGTACACCACTTCATTGCCAAGTTGGAAAGGCGAGGCCAGGGCCTCGATCACCTTTTGCGCAATCACTTCGACATGCGCGAGGTCATCGAGATCGGCGAGTATCGCGGTGAATTCGTCTCCCCCCAAACGCGCCACGGTGTCCGACTGGCGTACGCAGCGGCTGATACGCTTGCCCGCCTCAGTCAGCAGCTGGTCGCCGATATCGTGCCCGAGCAGGTCGTTGGCTTCTTTGAAATGATCGAGGTCGATAAACAGAAGCGCTATGGGCAGACCAGTACGATGGGCTTTCCTGACCTCCTGCTCCAAGCGGTCGCGAAACAGACGCCGATTGGGCAGGCCCGTCAGCATATCGAAGTTGGCATGGCGCCAGATGACCTCTTCGGAGCTGCGTTTTTCGGATATGTCAGTCAGGGTGCCGGTCATGCGCAAGGGCTTACCTTGCATGTCGCGGGCAACCACCGTGGCGCGTGACAGTACCCACTTGTAGCGGCCATCCTTGCCGCGAAGGCGATATTCGCTCTTGAAAGAGGATGTCTTACCGCGCAGACAGATATTGAGCGCAACCACGAAGCCCTCCTTATCCTCCGGGTGGATGAGCGCTTTCCAATCCTCGTAGCGCTCGAGAGTGTCTTCTTCGGAGAAACCGATTATTTCCCTCAAGCGTTCCGAATACAGCACCTTGTCGTTTTCTATATCCCAATCCCACACGCCGTCGCCAGATCCCTCGATCGCCAGTTTCAGGCGTTCGTTGCTGACCACCAATTCCTCCTGCGCATTGACGGCCTCGGTGATATCGATGGCGATGCCGACATGCCCCGCATAGGCACCTTCGGAGTCGAACCAGGGCGCGACATGGGATTCGAGCCAGAACCATTCGTCATTCTTGCCGCACATCCGGGTACGCTGGCGCAGTGGCGCACGTGCTTGCTGGGCCTCGGAGATCTCCGCCAGGAATTGCGCCGCATCGTCCGGGTGGAGAAATGCCTGCCATCCTTTGCCGTAGAGCTCTTTACTGGAGGCGCCGGTCACATCGAGGTAGCGCGGATTGAGATAGACCGCGTTGCCCGCCGTGTCGAGTTGCCAGATCAATACCGGCGATGCTTCCGCCAGTGCGCGAAAACGCGCCTCGTTCTCCGCGAGTGCCTGCTCGGTATGCTTGCGTTGCGTAAGGTCGACGGTCACGGCAAGGATGGTACGCGGGCCTCCCGAGTGGTTGAGCAGGCTGAGACTGCTACGCGCCCAGACCAGGCTGCCGTCCGGCCGGACATAGCGTTTGTCTACCGTTACCGGTTGGCCTGTTTCCATCATCCGCTCGAGCGCCGCCAGGCTGTTGGGCAAGTCATCCGGGTGGGTGACATCGCTGATGCGCGCGCTCAGTAAGGTCTCGCGCGTACGCCCCAGCATTCCGCACAGTTCACCGTTGACACGTAAAAAGGTGCCCTCCGGGGAAAGCTCCGACAGTCCGACTTTGGCGTGTTCAAAAATCGCCGACATGTGCGATTGGCTTTCCAGCAACGCCTTTTCCGCCTGTACCCGGGAAGTCGTTTCGTTAACCAGGGAGAACACCCCGACTGGCCGGCCGTGCTCGTCGAGCACCGGACAATAGTCGAGATTGAGCCACACCAATTCGTCGCCATCGCGGGCAAATTTAAATGGCTGGTCACGATAAGCGAGCGAGCCGCCGCCAAGTACCTCCGCCATCACTCTGGCATTGAAATCGGCTTGCGCGGGAATCGCTTCCAGGATTTTTCTGCCCAGCAGAACGGGATGCAATGGGCCAGCGAATACGGCAAAGGCATCGTTGTAGATCACCACACCATCGGAGCCCCAGAACAATACTCCAGGCGAGGGAAGACCGAACAAAATATCGATGGCAGTCTTCATATATTGCGGCCATGTCGATATCGCCCCCAAGCCGAGCGCCGCCCAATCGTATGCGCGGATTCGCGAGCGCATTTCACTGCATCCCACCGGCCAGCCTGGAGTATCGGCGAGTTCCATGGCTCCCCCGCATGCGTTCCTATCCTCTGGAGACTGGGCGCCGGGGGGAATAGTTCGGCCGTCCATCGATACGCTCTCATGCGCTTGAGCTGGCCCGCTGCCGTCCGTCCGGGCGGCATGCTTGACATGGAAATACAGACCCCGGTCGCACTGGGAAAGAGCGCCTTTCGATAGATGAAAGGGTTCCAAGGTAAGCGGTCCGGGCGATTCACATCGGTATAGCGCCAGCATCCCGGACTTATGACCTTGTGGCTCAATGAGCGCCTGGCATTTCCGTCAACTTCAGGATATCGGCGCTGATAGCGGCCTGCCGAACAGGCGGCACGCCAGCGCCGGACTGGAACGGACGACACTCACTACCCCGCCGCGCTCAACATCAGACCTTCAACGAGAGCCACTCGGATACAGCGCTATTGAACTGCTCTGCGCAGTCCACCATCACCCAATGGGAGGATTTGAAGGACGCCACCTTACAGCCTGCTGTCGCGCCCAATTTCTGCAGCCATTCCTCGGATTGAAACTGAAACGGCTTGTATAGCCCGTAGGCATAAAAGATCGGGCATTCCAGCTGGGTAGCCCCGTGCAATGCGCCCAATCCACCAAGGGCGCCCATCCAGCGCATGGCATAGGGGTAACTCATGCCAGCATGAATACTGGCTTCGTCGGCCTTGCAGCGGAGAAATTTCGCTATAGCGCGCGCCAGGTAGTTGCCCATAGCGCCTTTCATGTACCAGGTTAACGCCAATGGCATCTGGTAAGCGAAGATCATCAACTTTTCACGCAGGCTCAGCCCGCGAGAAAAAGCCGCCGAGCTTGCATCGCCCACATCGACGGCAACGACTCGTGCCACCTTGTGTGCGTGCAAGGCGACGAAGTGATAGCCGAACAAGCAACCCCAGTCGTGCAACATCAAGGTGATTTTGCCGTTCGGGCTGACTTCATTCACCACGCGAAGAATCAACTCGGCTATCTCGCTGGCAGTAAATCCTCGAGTTGCGGGATTATCGAAACCCGGCAAAGTAAACCTCACGCAGCGGTGCGTGCTTTTGAAGTGCTGCACCTGATGCGCCCATATTTCGTGCGTATCCGGCCAACCATGCAGCATCACGATGGTTTCGGCGCCGTCGCCATCTATATGGACCGGAATGCCGGAGACGATTAATTGGCTTTGCACGCTTGCATAGCTCCGAAATGAGTTAGCAGGCCGTTGAAAAACTACCTGCGTTGCCGAACCAGCGTTTTTCAACAGCCTGTTACGGCTTGGTCTCTCAGGTCACTGAATAACCTGGCTGATAACCATCACCGGAATGATGTCGGTGTAGTTCGTACGGTCAGCGCCGAGCACCTTTCCTTCAGCCGCCATCGCTGCCTTGAAGCTGTCGACGTCCTTGAAGAACATGTGCGCAGCCGCGACGCTCGCAGGCAACTTGCCGCCGGGATCAGCCAAGGTCTGATCGATTTCCAGTTTTACCAACCCATGAGCGCCCAGGCGGTCGCGGATCAGTTGCGCATGCGTGCTCTGGTAATACGCATGATCGAACTGGCAGGCTTCGTGAGGCGGGTATGACACGGTTACTCTAATCATTTTCTTCTCCGATAGTAGTGTTCAGGTCAGGGATCAAGCGAACTCTCGCAGCTCACGAAACAGATCCCGGCCCAGCGCCGCGGACGCGGCGAGCAATCCGCCGACCATGGCGCCGCTGACGCCGCCCATTGCGACATCCTGGCCAGTGAAGAGCAACCCCTTCACCGGGCTGAAAGCGCGGGTCCAGCGCTGCTGATAACGCTCCGGCGTTGGGGCGAAAGACATGAAATCGCCGCGCGTACGGCCGAGAAAATCGTTGAAGCTCACCGGCGTGGCCAGTTCCGCATGGACCACATGGCCATGAGCCTTCGGATAGAAGCGATAGACCTGCTCGAGCATTTCCTCGGTGAGGCGCGCCTTGAGATCGTCATATTCCTCGCCACGACGCTTCCACCGCGTATCGGTGAACGGCTTCCATAGGTTCCAGTCACTGAAACTGCAGATATCCATGGTGCTGCGGCCGGGATAGCGGTCGAGCCAGGTCGGATCTTTGGCTGAAGGTTGCGAGATGAAATGCAGCGGCATCGAGCGATGCGCAGAGTCTTGAATGTAATGCTGCCAATCTTCGGTCTGCTTGGCGCTCTTGTGAATCCAGATATTGGCTGGCCCGACATCCAGGTCGGCGTTGCTGGCATCCAGCCCCACATTGAGCACAACCGCCGGTAGCGTGCTGGGCATGGCCTGCGCTTTGGCGTTGATCTCCGCGACGTCCTGATTTGCGCTGTCCAGCATGCTCAGCGTCTGCCGGATGCCGATACCGCTGATCACCTGCGGTGCCTCAAGCACCTCACCGCCCGCCATACGCACACCGACCACCTTGCCGCCCTGCTCCACCACCGCGACGACATCGGCGCCCGCCAGCACCATGCCGCCGGCACTGCGAACGGTCTGCGCTATCTGGTCGGCGATAATTTGCGCACCGCCGATAGGATAGCTCGCACCATCGAGGTAATGGCGGATAACCGCAGCATGCGCCGAGAACGACGCGACACTCGGCAGGCTCGCGTAATCACCGAAATGGCCGCAGAGCACGGCGATCAGCGTCTCGTTACGGGTGATCGAACGCAGAACCTCTTCCGTGGTTTTCTCGGCCAGCGGCATAAAGCGCGGCGCGACGTGCTCGAACGCCTTGTCCGCGAAAGGCCCCGGCAGCGCCCGTGCGACCAGGAACTCGCCAGCCGGACGACTGGCCTCGTTGACCAGGTCGAGATAACGATCGATCGCATCCGCTTCTTCAGGGAAGTATTCCTTCATCCGTTCCTTGAAGGCTGCGCTGCCCGCGTGGTAGTCGAAAACGTCGTCACCAACCGCGATCCTGTTGTAGACCTCGGGCATTTTCTGCCACTTCAACTCACCCCGCGTGACCTTGTTGAACAAGCTCAGCAGCGTGCCGGGGCGATGAACTTCGCCGACGTAATGCAGGCCCACATCCCACTCGAACCCAGGCCGCTTGAATACCTGCAGACAGCCGCCGATAACCGCATGGCGCTCGAGCACCAGAACCTTCTTGCCCTCGAGCGCCAAGAGTGCGGCGGCGGTTAATCCCCCGGCGCCGGAGCCGATCACGATGGCATCGAATTTTGCTTCGAGATCACCACGCGCAAAGGCGCGCTTGTAGCTGGAGTCAGCTGCATTGTTCATTGTCGTTTTCCTGTTCAGATGGGCAGACGCTGGCGCTTATGCAGGGGAACCAAACAGCCCGGGACCGGCCAGCGAGGCGCCGCCATCGACAGGCAAGACAATGCCGGTCACGTAATCACACACCGAGGAGCTGAGCATGACGGCGACCTTGGCCACCGAGGAAATATCGCCGTAGCGGCGCAGCGGAATATTGCGCGTTACCGCCTGACGTGCCTCTGGGGTCGGCGTCAGGCGCGCCATCCCTTCCGTGCCGTCAATCGGGCCAGGGACAATGGAATTGACCCGAATGCCTTCCGGCCCCCACTCCATGGCCAGTACCCGGGTCAGCATGTCGACACCCGCTTTGGCTGCGCAAACATGCGCTTGCATGGGTGTCGCGATCGACGCCTGCGGCGCGGAAATATTGATAATCGAAGCGCCAGGCTTGGTCAGATAAGGATAAGCCGCGCGCAGCACGTGAAAGCTGCCGAGTAGGTCGATGTCCATGACGCTCTTGAAACCGTTCGCTGACATCGCCGCCGCGGGCGCGACGAAGTTACCGGCTGCACCGGAACAGAGAACATCGATACTGCCCCAGGTTTCGTAGGTTCCGGCCAGCGCATCTTGCACGCTGCTCATGTCCCGCACGTCGCCGGTAAACCCGATGGCTTCGGCCCCCAGAGAACGGAGGCTGGCGAGCGCAGCCTCGACGCGCTCAGCCGAGCGGCTGAAGACCGCAACGCGCGCACCTGCCGCAGCGAACGCCTTGGCGATGCCGAGGTTGATGCCGCGGGTACCGCCCGCTACGAATACGGTTTTAGTAATGAACTCGTTCTGATCCAGCATTGGTGCTACTCCCGCCTGTAAGTCGCTATTTGTTGTCAGCGGGCACTAGGCTATGAGTAGCGAAGATGGCAGTCTGTCAAAAACTTGAATTTTGAATCCAAGCCATGGGCATACCAGCAGACATCGACTCATTACTCAGCGTATTGGATAGGGATGAGTGGTTTTCCTCCTGCCCGAACGACCTGAAGCTAGCCTTGGTGCGCGACGCCAGGATGCACCGATGCCTCGCTGGAGAAGCGCTGTACCGCGACGGTGAATCCGCCAGGCATGCCCTGTTCTGTGTCGTCGAGGGCGCCGTCCGGCTCAGCAGTTCCCTGCATGACGGCCCCCCCTCGTTACTGGTTTATCTGGAGCCCTGTCATTGGTTTGGCGACATTTCCCTTATCGATGGCAAACCCTATATTCGCGACGCCATTGCCGACGTCGACTCTCAAGTCCTTTGCGTTCCCATGCAGTCCTTCAGCCAATGGCTGGACCAGAACCCCAAGCACTGGCGAGATATCGCTCGCCTGAGCATCAATAAACTCCGGGTGGCCTATCAGGTGATTGGCGAACCGGGTGCCCTGCATCATCGGCTAGCCAGACGCTTATGGCTGATGGCGCATGGATTCGGCTCGCGCACACAAAATCCATCTGTGCACCTCAGTGTGTCCCAGGAACACCTGGCGCAGATGATGGGTAGCTCTCGCCAGAGCATCAATGCCGCACTCGCCAAGCTGGAGGGGCTGGGACTACTCGCTCAGGGCTACAAATCCATCGATCTCTGCAATCTGGAAAACCTGCTGAACCACGCGAATCATCTGGATCTGGACGACCCGGCGGAGCGCATATAAGACAGAGTGCCCATGCCCTTCGCGCGCCAAGCGAGGGCGCGCTACTCCGCTTATCGCCCCTCACTTTGGCGCTGCCAATGGCTTGGCGGGTAGCCGGTCCAACGGCTGAACGCGCGGGAGAAACTGGCCGCCTCCGCATAGCCCAGACGTTGCGCGATCGCGTTCAGATCAAGACGGGAATCATCCAGCAAGCGCTTGGCGAGCTGCTTCTTGATCTGCTCATTGAGCTGCTGAAAAGACTGCCCCTCACTCCTCAGGCGCCGGTGCAAAGTGCGCTCGGAAAGCCCCAGGCGCTCAGCCACGACCCTGCATGAGAGCAATTGCTCTGACTGCCCGATCAGCACCATTTGCACCTGGCGTGTAGTGGGTGACTTGTTCAACTGATGGGAGAGTTCTCTGCACTGCATTTCACACAACTGCTCCCCCTCAAGCTGGGCATCGATATGGGCCTGAGGCAGTGGGCTTTGCAGATCGGTGCTGGAAAACAAAATGCCGTTGCGCTGCGCCGATAACCTCAGCGCGCAAGGGAAGTGTGAATGCCGAGCGTGCGCATCGTCCGGATCAGGCGCGGTCATTTCTATGGCCAGAGGGATGACCTGGCGCTTCAGCAATTCCGAGCTGACGCTCAGGCAGGCGGCGATACCCCGCTCGACGACGAAAGCACAGGTGTCTCTTGGCAATACGCTGGAATCGAACAGCAACCACATGCCGCGCCGGTCGCGCTCCAGGCGGGTCGGGCAAAGGGTCAGCGCCATCAGTTGGAAACGGCTGAACGAGGCGAACGCCTCAATCAGGGTACGACTCGCCAACATGGTGAAACCGAGCACGCCAAGCGACGTCAGGTGATAACGCTGGCCAGTGATAAAACCCAACCCAGGGCGATTGCAGTGCTCGAGCAGGTTGCGGATTACCGCCAACTCTTGCCAGGCCTCGATCTGGGCCGCACCGACGTGCAGATCGGATGAGGCAATCGCACTGCCTTTCAAGCAGCTATCGGTATCCACGCCTTCTGCCTGCGCGGTTTGCAGCAGATAGCGAACACCGGTCAACGAGCGTTTTTGTCGCCAGTCCATTCAGAGATACCTCGCAGTGGTCGCCTGCACCGTTCAAGGCTGGCAGTAATTATCATGAAACGACAGAGATCGTCATGGAGCCCGCTAATCGCTCAATCCATGCTGTGGTCATCGCAATCGCAGAGCACACAACAAAATGAGCGAATTTATTCATACCTTGCCAAGCAGCAATCCAAAGACCGACTACCGGCATTTTTGCGCCACACCCGCCACCGGTGCATTGGGCGCGGATATCGCGAACCTCGATTTGCGAGCACTGAGCGTTGAGGGCTATACCGAATTGCGCCAGGCCTTGCTGACCCACAAGGTCCTGTTCATTCATGGGCAATCCCTGACGGTTACGGATCTCGAGCAAGTGACCCAGCGCTTTGGCGAGTTCGGGCACGAGCCCTACGTCACCTGCATGGAAGAGCATCCGCATGTCGTTCATGTGGTCAAGGAAGCCAGTGAAAAAGCGCCCTTCGTGTTCGGCGGCGCCTGGCATACCGACTGGACGTTTCAGGAGCGCCCCCCGGCTTTTACCCTGCTCTACGGCCATGAGGTTCCGCCGTATGGTGGCGATACCTGCTTCGCCAACCTGGCGCTTGCCTACGAATGGCTCTCCCCAGGCATGCAGGCGCTGCT
Source organism: uncultured Pseudomonas sp. (assembly GCF_946885955.1). The sequence goes on along the minus strand of NZ_CAMPHI010000052.1, from coordinate 13,589 downwards.
GGCAAACCTCGATGCGCAGCACAGCCCGGAACGCGCCTACGGCGTCAACGCCAACCACAATGCATTGCTTGAAAACATGCAGATCCGTTTCGGCCAGGACACATCCAGCGAGGCGCGTAGCCATCCGCTGGTGATACGTCATCCCGAGACAGGCAAGAAGGTTCTGTTTATCAATCCGGCCTACACCTGCGGTATCAAAGGGCTGCGTGCAGCCGAGGCACAGCCGCTGCTTGATTACCTATTCAACCTGGCGGTTTCCCCGGCCTTTATCTGCCGCATGCGCTGGCGCCAAGGCACCTTGGCCATCTGGGACAACCGCAGCACATGGCACATGCCCGTGGCCGACTACCACGGCATGCGCCGTGAAATGTTCCGCACCACCGTGGTCGGTGAAAAGCCGTCTCGCTGATAAATCGCCAGCAAGCTGGCTCCTACAGACGGTGTGCCCCCGGTGGGTTAGCCGCCTGTCGCGTTTCTCCATCAACTCGCTATGCCTGCTGCGGCGTAACCCACCATCGGCGCAACGCCATCCACTGCCTGGTGGGTTACTCGACGCACCACCTGCATCTGCGCCAGGAGAAACGACATTCGTCGCCGCCTGCCCAAACGGCAACAGCCCCTAACACCTGGTGAACAAAGCTTATTCAAAGATGCAAAATCGAATCTCGACCAAGTGAGCGGCGCGACTAGACTTCCCCTATTTAACAGCATGCTGAACCGCTCCTCATTTTCCGGGAGGGGCTGTGAAAAACCTTGGTGAGGAAATCCAGGAAGCCATGACCAACCGCGAACAACTCCATCGAGATGGCTATGTACTGCTGCGCCGCGCGATCCCGGCCGACTGGCTGGATGACCTTCGCGCGGTGTTCGATGAGGGCGTCAAGCCCTCGGCCGATTGGCCGGTGCCGCGCGGCCGGGACTGGCGCCATTCGCTGCTCGACCTCGATCCGAAGGTTCAGGCCCTGTGTCGTCTGCCGCAGCTGTTGGCGGCGGTGGGCGAGTTGATTGGCGAACGCTTCTTCCTCTCGCAGATCGAGGGTCGCGAGCCCCTGGCGGGCGGCGGTCACCAGCAGCTGCACCGCGACCTGTCGGCCCAACGGCCAGGCGACGTGATAAACGCCCTGGCTTATTTCGATGACTACGCCGCCGAGAACGGCGCAACCCGTATCGTCCCCGGCAGCCACCGCCCCTCCCATGCAGAACGGCCATTCGACTTCGACGACGAATCCCGCTCGGCGCAGCTTTCAGGCTTCGCTGGCGACATCCTGGTGTTCGATGCAGACCTGGTGCATGCGGGCAGCTTGAACGCCAGCGGCACACGCCGCCGCTCCATCCTGATCAGCTACTTTGCCGAGTCGCTATACGCCTCGCACCGCGAAACAGCGAGCCTGCGAGGTATTCGGATGGATACGAGCGAGAGGTTCGATCCCGCGGATTTTGCCTTGGCGGCACCAAGCCAAAAGGCCATGGATTTATCCCTAGCAGGCTGTTGAAAGACTACCTGCGTTGCCATCGCGGCGTTAAAGACAGACCAAGACTCGGCCTCTCAAAATGCTCATTTACAGCTCGTAAACTCGCGTGCGAGCCAGTCCGCTTTTTCGCCTGTTTTGCGGGGCCGCCATCGATATTGCGCTAGCTGCCTCGCCTACGTTTTTCAACGGCCTGATAGTCTAAGCCGCTTCGGCTGCTGCCGATTGCGACAGACAGCGAGCCAATTACAGTCGATCGCACAAGCAAGGCGGCCGCCCCTCACGATGACGATGGGCTCATGGCGTATTGCATAAGTCGCAGCCCCGATTTTCAGCGAAGAAACAGTCACGTCCTGATAATCCGCAGGAGCACGAGCGCGGACATATAAATGCCACTCCCCTCCCGCTTCGCCAATGTGTTCATCAGCGGCGACAATGCCGGCATGGCACGCTTCACAAGCCTGCTAAACGCATAAGTTCAGTTACCGATGAATCAGATCGGTACCGGTTTTTCGATTCCGAAACCCTGCGCAAAATCTACGCCCATTCTTTCCAGCTCTTCAAGAATCTGGCGGTTTTCAGCATATTCGGCAATCGTCTTGATGCCCATGACGTGTCCGATATTGTTGATGGCTTTCACCATTGCGTGATCGATCGGATCATCAAGCATGTCTTTGACAAAGCTGCCGTCGATCTTCAGAAAATCCACCGGCAAATGCTTCAGGTAGGCAAACGACGACATACCACTTCCGAAATCATCGAGCGCGAAGCGGCACCCCAACCCCTTCAGCTTCCGGATCAAGGTTGCTGCCTGTCCCAGATTGGCGATGGCGGAGGTTTCGGTGACTTCAAAACAGACGGTGTGTGGCGGGACATTGAACAGCTTGAACTGTTCATGGATGAAATCGAACAGTTTCGTATCGCCAATCGAAGCACCGGACAAGTTAATTGCACGCGTATGAATAGGGCGGTCGCCGCGACGGCTGGCTTCGGAATATTGTGCAAAGGCTGTCTGGATGACCCAGCGGTCCAGTGCTGGCATTAGGTTGTAGCGTTCGGCAGCCGGAATAAAGGCCATCGGGGGAACCAGATCTCCCTGCTCATCTCGCATGCGAATCAGTACTTCGTGGTGTTCACCTTGAACGGCAGGCGAACCAAGCTCAATGATCTTTTGCGTATAAAGGCAAAACCTGTTTTCATCCAGGGCCGTCTGAATCCGGCTGATCCAGCTCATTTCGCCATGACGTTTTGCCAGCTCAGTGTCGTCGGCATGGTACATATGAATGCGGTTGCGTCCCTTGTCCTTGGCGACATAGCAGGCAGCATCGGCAGCGCTGAGGATTTTTTCTAGCGACAGACTGCCGTCTCCAAAATTGACCATGCCGATACTGACGCCGATCGGGAAGGTCTTGTCCTGCCAGACGAAATGGAAATCACATATGACTCGGCGTAGCGTCTCGGCGATTTCCAGGCTGACGCCAGGAGAGCAATTATTCAGCAGCACACCGAATTCATCACCGCCGAGACGGGCCAGGGCGTCGTTCTGCCGGATATGCTGGTTGAATACGCTGGCCAATTGTCGTAACAACTCATCACCGGCAATGTGGCCGCAGGTGTCGTTAACGACTTTGAACTGGTCAAGGTCAAGATATAGCAGCGAGTGCCGCACGCTATCGGACTCCGCACGCTGCAGGGCCAATTCCAACCGGCGCTCGAACTCACGCCGGTTCAGCAAACCGGTCAAACCGTCATGGGTTGCCTGATAGGAGATTTCCGCAGTCATTTTGCGGGTCGACGTGACATCATGAAATACCATCACGATGCCGATAATTTGATTGTCCTGGTCGAAAATAGGCGCAGCGGCATCTTCTATCGAACATTCGGTGTTGTCACGTCGGCGCAGCATGGTGTGATTGGCCAGGCCGCAGATTTTTCCGCTCTGTAGTACCAGTTCGACCGGGCTTTTTACGGCTTCCCCGGTTTCTTCGTTGAATATCTGGAATACCCGGAGTAACGGCAGCCCTTTCGCGTCTTCACACAGCCAGCCGGTGAGCATTTCGGCAACTGGATTCAGATAAGTAACATTGCCTTCAGTGTCCGTCGTGATCACCGCATCGCCGATCGATGCGAGCGTGATGCGCAAACGCTCTTTCTCACGGAACAGGTCGTGTTCCGAAGTAAGAACTTTTCTCATAATCGGCTTTATCTGGAAACGCAACAGCATTACGCCGCCGACAATAAAGACCGCCAGCAAGGGAAGGAAGTGTTGCAACTGATCGCGCAACGGGGCGTAAAACTCTTCGGTATCCTGTTTCACCACCATGCCGAAGCCCGTTGTGTTTAGTGGTGCATAGGCGGCTATGACGTTGTGGCCGCGATAGTCCTGAGTTTCAATCACGCCGGATTGACCATCGACAGCATAGCTTGCAGGCAGCAACTTCCCTTGTGCGTTATAACGTGAGCTGGTTTCGACTCTTTGGTTGAAGCGCTGCGGAAAACATTGCAACAGTTGTCCTTTCGCTGCACACAATCGCATTTCGCCGGTATTGCCGAAATTGCTGGTTCTGGAAAAGGCCTCTCCTATGACCGATGGCAGCGGTTGCTCGGCAATAAGGGTCGCCATCGGGTTTCCCTCGCTGTCGAACATGCGGGCGCTGGCACGAAGATAGAACGCGCCGTTCCATAACAGGGATGCCGAAATGGGTAAACCCAGATCAACCGAAATGTCCGACGTGGGCACGAAGTGCCCCAAGCGTAGTATTTCCCGCCCAGTATTGTCTTGGATAATGATGCCGGTAACGCCCAGTGTGAGAATGTTTACGCCGATTTCTCTCAGGCGATCGCGTGCCTCGGTATCGTGCAGGTTCGTTACAAGGCGCTGCGTATAGAGCGTAAAGCCCGGGCGGTGCGCGGTATTTTCCACATTGATGGCCGCTTGTGTTGTCACCACCTGAAACGTTCTAACATTGTTGTTCAGCGATAATTGCAGACTTTCGCGCATCGCCTTGTCGAGACTCTTTTGGTAGGCGACAAATCCACTCAAGCCGGTAGTCAGCGTCACCACCACGAGAATGGCGCCGCCAACGAAACTGATATGTTCATCCTCCTTGAAAAAGCGATTTCGGGTTTGATTCCACTCGGCACCGTACCAGCTCACCCAGAAAGCGGTTCCAGCCAGCATCATGCCGACAGCACTATCTAGTCCCATGCGATCGATATGAAACCACGAATAAAATGACTCGAGTTTCAGGAAATAGCCAACCAACCCCGTCAAGCCGACCGCAAGCAGCGCAAAGGTGGCAGCCTGGACAGCTAACCCGATTGCGTGCTTGCGTACCTGTTGCCCCAATATCAGGATGATGCCGGACAGAATGAAGCCGAGACAGGTGTTGGGCGCCATGCGCCCGGGCCAGTCGCTGTCTTCCAGCGAGCGACTAAACGGCGGGAAATCGATGACCAGATCGATGTCCAGGATGATGTCGACGAGGACCAGACTGCTGAAGGCAATCAGCACTCCACCGATGAATTGCTGGAGTTGTGTGTGCCGTTTTACTGGTAAGACGGGCGCAATGAGCGCAATGCCGACCAGCATGAAACACAGTGCTGCGCTGGCGGTCATGCCGACAAAATCAGGATAGATCTGCGCCATCCACGGCATGTGAAACATCCATTCTGCTATGACAGCGGCACCGAGAAGAAAGAGAAGAACGCCCAGCGTGTTTTGAATTGGACCTGACTTCATCGCCTTACCTCTTTGCTCGTCGCCGAAGCTGCCGATTACCTGCTGACACGATCCAGAAAAGAGCCCCTCCAATACCCGCACGTGGAACTACCTCTTGATTAATAGTCGTCTTGGGTTAGCAGGTACTAATAAGCCGTAACTAAAAGCGCTCCATAAGCCCTGTTCTGGCGGACGGGGTTTATGGAGCGCTTACTTTCAGGTGGTATGGCAAGGATAGCAGCAGAGCCGGCAACCGTTAGTTCGTACCCCCTCCATAAATCCCGCCGAACCTGGAGCGCGCAGAAGGCGCATCTGTACTGCTGAGCCGTGTGTTCGATGCAGACCTGGTGCATGCGGGCAGTTTGAACGCCAGCGGCACACGCCGCCGCTCCATCCTGATCAGCTACTTTGCCGAGTCGCTACACGCCTCGCACCGTGAAACAGCGGGCCTGCGAGGTATTCGGATGGATACCAGCGAGAGGTTCGATCCCGCGGATTTTGCCTTGGGGGCCATATAGCCTAACTAGGCTCATATGGACTGATAACGGCCAACTTCTGCCATTCACAACAGGCAGAAGTTGGCCAATAGCTACCGTTAACCATCGACTTGCCAAGGGAAGACTCAGCTTGGTTGCAGAGATCATCCACTTCTAAGGCGTCTTAAAAGATTGTCGCGCACGTTCAACTCCTACCCTGATCGCGCATCCCGTTGCATGGTCGTTAAACAGTCCCATGGCCTGCATGAATGCATAAACGGTGGTAGGCCCCACGAACTTCCAGCCTCGCCTTTTCAGCTCCTTGGCTAGCGCGACCGACTCGACAGAAGACGAAGCGCTCTGAGGCTCAATCGAACCTGCATCCCTGGGTTCGTAGCGCCAGAAGAACGAAGCTAGCGACCCTTCCGTTTCAACAAGGTCACACGCACGGCGCGCATTGTTAATGACAGCCTCGATCTTGCCGCGATGGCGGACGATGCCGGGGTCTTGCAGCAGCCGCTGTACATCGCTGTCGTCGAACTGGGCAATCCGCTGAAAATCGAAGCCATGGAACGCTGCGCGGAAGCTGTCGCGCTTGGCCAGGATCGTGCGCCAGCTAAGGCCCGACTGGAATGCCTCAAGGCTGATCTTCTCGAACAGGCGCCTGTCGTCAGCAACAGGAAAACCCCATTCCGTGTCGTGATACTGGAGAAACTCCGGTGCTGCTGCGCACCAGCGGCAGCGATGTAAGCCGTCGGAGCCAATGATCGTCCCGTCCATGGCTTCAGCTACCCATATCCGCCAGCAAGAACTCCAAGCGAGGATCCACCTTCGATGGGGTCACCGCTACGATTTCTGCTTGCACAACATCTTCTGCTACGAATGGATCGCTACTGACCCGCTCCTCAAGCTGGGCTAGCGTAACCCCGCTCGCCAGAACCATCCCTCCAGCCTGGGGCTGGAGGCTGCCGGCCAAGAGAAAGACGCCATCGTCGAATCCGCGTTTCAGCCAATCCCTATGAGCCTGCATCAGCTGACCTGCCTGATCACGCCCAGCTGAAAATCTTAGGAATACGATAAACATTAGTGGCCCTCCCTGAAGTGATTACCCGATCTTCGTCGTTGCTTCGTCAGCGACGCGGTCAAGCCATGCGCACATGCGCTCGGCCTCCCGCTCGACAAAGCACTTGTCTTGAAATGCATGAGCAAGCAATGCAACGCCCTGACTGAACGCCAGTACGTGCATCGCTAGCGAATCGGCGTCCGCCTCACGCCCGAGTAGAGCGAATTGCTGGCACAACCAGGTGCGGAACAGGGAAAACAACTGGTTGGATTGCGGCTGGGCGGGATGGCCAATCTTGGCTAGCTCGCTGCATAGCGTGCCGACTGGGCAACCATGAAGGATTATCTGCGCCCGATTCCTGATGACGATAAGAATGAAGCTCTTGATGCGCTCGGAGGGAGAGCTGCTTTGGCACTCCCACACCTGAAGCATCTCTGATGTGCTCGTCATGCGCCTCTTGATGACGGCATCCAGAATCTCGTCCTTGCTTTTGAAGTGGTAGTAGAAGTTGCCACGGGAGATTCCGACGGCATCGGCGATCTCGGCGAAAGAGGTGTGTTCATAGCCCCGTTCATAGAACAACCTGTCCGCTTCGGAGACGATGCGCTCACGAGTAGTCATGCCAGCCATCCAGGTGTGCCTCTCGCCTTGAATGTTGAATTAGGACGATCGACCTAATCGATGGCACTGATCGTAGGACGCCCATCCTAATCGGTCAAGATAGGAGAATATTTCTGTTGGTTAACGATGTCCGCTTCTGGTCGATTTCTACCTATCGCCAACGGCTGGTCTGGATCGTTTTCAACCTCATCAGCGGCAGGCAATCCTTAATATCCCGATGCTTTATCCAGCTTCGGGCCGTTTTTCGACACCTGCTACCCATGTCTCCCGGCTGAACACCGTGCGCACGGGAAATCTTCCGGCACCGCGCTGCTGGGGCTGGTGCGCACGGCGCACCCTACGAAGCCCGCATCGCGGCGCTCAATGACATCGAAGCGTCAATATGCCGCCCGCCGAATACTGGCAAATTGCCTTCTGCGGGTTTACTCTCGAATGCAACGTCAAGCGCCGCATAGTTACGAGCAGGCTGAACCCGCGTCAGCACAGGCTCGCCATGGACAGGTAAGGGAACGCCATGAAATACCAGGATTGGCAATGCGACAGCCGCGACGAGCACCCTACTGCCAACCTCGGCGAACGGCTCAACGCCGACAGCGACGACGCTCCGCGCTCCCTTCCCAAGCCGCTGACCGACTGCATCGGCACCGCCAACCTTATCGACGAAAACGTTATCGCCTGCCGCTACGGCGCCCTGCCCCGCGACCATCGCCCGACCTCGAACAGAGGCATGGTTTCAGAGCAATACCTCGCCTACTACAAAGCCGAGCAAGCCAACCGCAGCAGCGCACCGGCCCCGCGTAGCGTAAGCCGCGACATTGATATGCAGCGGATCAAGAGCTGGGACGGCAGCACCTCCTACCTCGCCGAATGGCATTCCCTGGATAACCGCATCGACAGCAGCAGCGTATGCCTTAACCACCGCCGCGGCTCAATCGACTACCGCGAATGCCGTAAGGCGGCCAAGGTGCATTTTCGTGAGCAATGCCGAGCCTGGGAAAAGCGCTGGGCTGGGGATCGTCTAGAGTTGAGCAAACGGATGGAGCAGCGGTATTGCAGTGCGGTGAATGGGTTTAGTCCGATGGGGTGAGGTTGCGCCATTGATTTGTAGCGGAAGACCAAACCAGGGAAAACATCTCCCTTCTATACAGATTTTTTTGCATCACCCTTATACCAACTTACTTGACTTCACGCTGAATTAAAAAACAAACATAATTTGCCCACAAGGAAGAACCATGACAATTAAAATCGCTTCAGATGACCTTTATTCGTACTTAATAGGAAAAGTATCTGGCGCACGATTTGAGAGCTTCGCAAAACAACTATTTGCATTTGTATTCGAAGAAGCTTTTATTCCTATGGGAGGCATACATGACGGCGGTGCCGATGGTGCACTTTCGAGCTATATCCAAGAGGTGGGAGGAAAAATAAACACATTTATACAGTTCACAACAACAGCTGAAGACGGAGTAAAAACCAAAGTATATGAAACTCTAAAAGCCTTGAAGAAAAATGGACGAACCCCCCGACAGCTTATATATGCCACAAGCATTGCCATCCCAAAGTCAGACGTCATAACACAAGATGTTTTTGAAAACCACGAGGTAATGGTTCAATTCAGAGATTACGAGCGCATCAAAAGCTACATCAATACAGACTCTAGATGCAATCAACTTTTCTACGATTTTTTCCATAGTGAAATTTCATCATTAACAAGTGCAGCGAGACAAAATCTATCCACAGTAAATGAGTTCGCCACAGACCCAACCGTTTACGTATATTTGAACTACGAACTCAAAAGCAAGCATGTTAAGAATCACTTAAATGAGCAAGTTTTGGATGCCCTCATATACTGGTCTCTTAGAGATACTGACCCAGATCAACAGCTTTTGGCGAGCCGAGGACAAATTCACGAAGCCATATCAACTTTATTTCCACAAGCCAAGTCCGTCCTGCTACCCAATCTAAATAAGCGCCTTTCCTCTCTAGCATCAAAGGGTGCTGGTGGAGAAGAACGACTTCGGCACTACAAAGCGACTGATAGCTTTTCGCTGCCTTATGAAATGCGCACAGCTTTAGCAAACGAAGCAAGCTCCGCACTGGCAAGGCAAGCAAATTTCCGTCGTTCAATATCAGATAGATTAACAGCTGAAATTGGCAAAATAGAAAAGGCAGCGGCAAACGTAGCTTGCAACCAGCTAGTTTTCCAAACAGTCCATCGATATTTTATTGATCAAGGCCTACTGCTTGCGGCGTTTCTAGAAGGGAAACTTGAAACCATTCATGTATCGGATCAAGTTGTAGAAGACATAATGGTGAAAGTTCTTTCCGAAATTGAGCATGGAAAAACTCTAAATACCGAAATGTTTGGTGCATGCCTGAGTTCTCTCCGCGGAATTTTTTATCGCCCTACCGCCGCGGAAAGGGACTATTTGGCTTACCTATCCAAAACTTCTTGCCTTTTGGTTACCATGCAATCCGCCCCAAGACTCCTGGAGTATTTCAATAAAATGGGCGGTAATTTTAGGTTACTCATCGGCACAGACATACTTATAAAAGCAATCTCAGAAAGATATGTTGAAGACGAGTACAAACAAGTCTCAAAAATAATTGATATTTGCACAAAGCTTGGCTCACAAGTTATTTTGACAGAGCCAGTCTTGGATGAAGTTTTCACCCACCTACATGCTACCGACTTAGAATTTAGAAACCATTATGAGCAACAGGAAAAATTCATCCCTCACAATATGATCATTGACAGCGACCGCATAATGATCCGAGCATATTTTCACAGCCGCAGATCTAGCAATGGACCAAAGACTTGGAAAGACTTTATAGAACAAATTGTTACTCACTCTGCTCTGAGGGCTCGCGCTGAGTCCGCGAAACAAGATTTAAAGGGGTTTCTCCTTCAGAAATTCAATATGAAATTTATTTCATCCGATGAACTTAAGGCCACAGTTAATAATAGTGCCGTCGCAAAACATGCTGCCAAACTCGACGAGGCAAGACAAGGCAGAGCAAGGCAAAGCAAGCACGAGAACTTATCGTATAACGATGTACTTATGGCATATGCGACATACGCTCAACGTAGAAAACATGCTGAGTCTGGCATCTATGATGGTTTTGGCTTCAGAACTTGGTGGCTCACAAAGGAAACTCACGTTTTAGCATTTACAAAGGACCTTGTTGAATCTGAAGGAGGCGCCCCATACATGATGAGGCCTGAGTTTCTTTTGAACTTCGTTTCGCTGGCTGCAAACGCAGAAAATGTAAGGCGATTATTTTCAGACCTGCTACCCACCACGGCGGGCTTACAGCTTGGAAAACATCTAAGCTCAGAGGCAATGCATCAACTAATGGGAGATGCTGAAGAATGGGGGAACCGTCCACCAGAGAGGGTAAGCATAATAATTAACGAACGAGTAAACAAACTCAGACATGACCAATTCAAACAATATTCAGACAATATCGTTTAACTGCTTAATAAAACCACAAAAAATAAAAAATGACGGGTATATTTATGAGGTAATCGAGGGTAGACCACGCTATTGATGCTGATGGGTCGCTTCGAGCCAGTTTCTGCCTAACGTTATCGGCGATAGTCTGTCCCTTAATCGCCTGATGTTTTTTGTCTAACTTCGGCCCGCTATGCAAGACGGATTGCTGATAAGGGAATTAACGAAGCCATGACTGACCGCACCCAACTCCATCGAGATGACTATGCCCTGCTCCGCCGGGCGATCCCGTTGGAGTGGCTGGATGGTCTTCGCGCCGTGTTCGAGGCAGGGGTGAAGCCGTCGGGCGAATGGCCGGTGCCACGTGGCTTGGACTGGCGCCATTCGCTATTGGACTGCGATTTGTCGGCCCAACGCCCAGGAGATGTGGTGAACGTGAATCGGCCTGGCTTTTTTCGACGACTATGGCCCCGAGAATGGCGCGACCCGTATCATTCCCCGCAGCCATCGCCCAGTGCAGGGAGAGCCGCCCTTCGACTGCAATGACGAGTCCCGCTCTGTGCAGCTTGCCGGCACCGCTGGGGACATTCTGGTGTTCGATGCCGATCTGCTGCATGCGGGCATGTCTGAACTCAGTAGGCGCCCGCCGTCGCGCCATCCTGATTAGTTATTTTGCCGAGCCGCTATACGCCTCCCACCTGGAAGCTATGGGTCTGCGATGTATTGGTATGGACACCAGCGATAGGTTCGACCCCGCGGACTTTGCTTTGGGCGGAACAGGCAAGAAGGCAATGGATTTATCCATAGGCTAGGGGCCTGGGAGCACTGGTAGGGTGCGCCGTGCGCACCAAGAATCTTCGCCTGCGCTGCTGTGGCTGTGGCTGGTGCGCATGGCGCACCCTACGATGTCAGCCCGCTGACTTAAGCCCCCCCTCTGCCTCTCCATCAAAAAATCAATAAACGCCCGCAACCTTAACGGCACATGCCGCCCATGGGGGTAGAGCAAGGTAAATGGCCGCGAGCGGCCGGCGTAGGGTTGCAGCACTTCCACCAGTGAGCCTTCGGCCAATTCCCGTTCGATGGTAAAGCGGTAGGCCTGGAACAGGCCGGCGCCGTGTTTGGCCAGGGTTACGCCGCCAAGCACCTCGTCGGAGCAGACGTAGGCGCCCTGGGTGAGAAGTTCGCAGGGGCGGCCGGCGTCGTTGAACAGCCAGGCGATGCGCCGGCCGCTGCTGGGCAGTTCGAACTGGATGCATTGGTGCTGTGTCAGGTCATCGAGGGTCTGCGGGGTGCCGGCGCGCGCGAGGTAGTCCGGGGTTGCCACCACGACCAGGGCGGCGTCTTCCAGGTGGCGGGCGATCAGGCCGGAGTCGGGTTGCGCGCGCACGCGGATGGCCATGTCGTAGCCTTCGTCGACGAAATCGATATTGCGGTTGCCCAGGTGGATGTCCACCCGCACCTGCGGGTACTGGCGGCGGAACTCGGGCAGCAGCGGCAGGATTCGGTGGTGCCCGTAGGTGGTGGGAAGGCTGATGCGCAGGGTGCCGGACGGTGCTTGTTGCTGGCCCATCAACTCGCGCTCGGCTTCGAGCATCTGGTTTAGCGCGCCGCGGCATTGCTGGTGATAGGCCAGTCCGCCTTCGGTCAGGCGGATGCTGCGAGTGGTGCGCACGAACAGGCGCACGCCAAGCCGTGTCTCCAGGCGCGAGACCGAACGGCTTACCGCCGCCGGGGTGACGCCGGCGGCCAGGGCGGCGCCGGTGAAGCTGCCGATCTCCGCCGCCAGGCAGAACAGCTCGATGCTGCCCAGTAGTACATCGTCGAATTGCCGTCGCATTGATTACACCGTGTATCAAGTGAAGTGCCTGACAGCATATTTATCCGCTTTCCGCGCACAAATATAGTCCTGCTCAACAGCGCTGCCCTCCACTCCCCAACAGGACTATCGCCATGAGCAACAACAGAACCGTCGTTATTACCGGTGCCTCCAGCGGCATCGGCCTTGGCCTGGCCAGGGCCTATCTCGCCCGCGGCTTCAATGTGGTCGGCAATGCGCGCTCGGAGGCGCGGCTGGCAGACGCCGCCGAAACCCTGGGCGGCAACGGGCGCTTTCTCGGCGTGACCGGCGATATCGCCGACCCGGCCACCGCACCGCGCTTGATCGAACGCGCCATAGAGCGCTTCGGTCAGGTCGATGTGCTGGTGAATAACGCCGGGTTCTTTCTGCCCAAGCCATTTGTCGACTACACCGCCGAGGATCTGGACAGCATGCTGGCTACCAACCTCAAAGGCGTGGTGTATGCCTCCCAGGCCGCCGCGCGGCATATGATCGAGCGGCGCCAGGGCCACATCATCAACATCACCGCGAGCATCGCGCTGCAACCGAACCTGGCGGTGCCGGCGATGCTGCCGGTGCTGATCAAGGGCGGCCTGAACCAGGCGACCCGCGCCCTGGCGCTGGAGCTGTCGCCGTACAACATCAAGGTGAATGCGGTGGCGCCGGGCATCATCGACACACCGATGCATGACCCGGCGACCCACGAATTCCTCAAGGGCCTGCACCCGGCCGGACGGGTGGGCCGCATCGAGGAAATCGCCGACGCCGTGCTCTATCTCTCCGACGCCAACTTCACCACCGGCGCGGTGCTGCCGGTGGATGGCGGCATGAGTGTAGGCAAGTGGTAAAGCCAGTTTAAAAACCCCAAAGGGCCAACCCGTAGGGTGCGCCGCGTGTTCAGCCGGGAGACATAGGTAACAGGTGTCGGGAGACATAGGTAACGCATT
>NZ_CAMPHI010000051.1 GCF_946885955.1 uncultured Pseudomonas sp. | reverse complement strand
TGACGCGGAGCGTCACGGGCTGCGTACCCACGCTGGAGCGTGGGCACGATCATTAAGCGGCTGGCTGATGAAAATATCTCCGCCCCGAGCGTCCGCGCCCAATCGTAGTCGGCTGGTGACGCGGAGCGTCACGGGCTGCGTACCCACGCTGGAGCGTGGGCACGATCATTACGGCCTACGACTGGTAGCCCGGACGCAATCCGGGGCGGTGTTGGGGTTGGCGGCAATTTCCCGGATTTCATCCGGGCTACAGCCCTGCTGTTGGCAAATCGCCCGGCAACGGCTCGCCGCGTTCGGCGCTGGCGGCGACCGCGGCGATCAACGGCGCCAGGTCGTAGCCCTGGGCGCTGAGCCAGGCGTCGTCGTAATAGCTACCGGCATAGCGTTCGCCGCCGTCGCAAAGAATCGCCACCACCGAACCGGATTCACCCGCCGCGACCATGCGCTCGGCGACCAGCAATGCGCCAATCAGGTTGGTCCCGCTGGAACCGCCGACGCGCCGGCCCAGGCGTTGCGCCAGGTAATGCATGGCGGCCAGGGACAGCGCATCGGGCACTTTGCACATGGCATCGATCACCGTGGGCAGAAAGGACGCCTCGACCCGTGGCCGGCCGATGCCTTCGATGCGCGAGCCGCAATCCAGGGTCAGGCTGGCATCGCCTGTGCGGTAGTAATCGAAAAATACCGAACGTTCGGCATCGGCGCAGAGCACCTGGGTGGCGTGGCGGCGGTAGCGTACGTAGCGTCCTAGGGTCGCCAGAGTGCCGCCGGTGCCGGGGCTGGAAACCAGCCAGCTCGGTTCAGGGAAACGCTCGCTGCGCAGCTGCTGGAAGATCGACTCGGCGATGTTGTTGTTGGCGCGCCAGTCGGTGGCGCGCTCGGCGTAGGTGAACTGATCCATAAAGTGCCCGCCGCTCTCGCGGGCCAGGCGTTCGGACTCGGCGTAGATCTGCGTCGGGTCGTCGACCAAGTGGCTCTGGCCGCCATAGAAGGCGATCTGCGCAATCTTCTCTTTTGAGGTGCTGGCCGGCATCACCGCGATAAAGCGCAGGCCAAGCAAACGGGCGAAGTAGGCCTCGGAAATCGCCGTGGAGCCGCTGGACGCCTCGATCACCGGCGCATCGGGCTTGAGCCAGCCGTTACACAGCGCATAGAGAAACAGCGAACGGGCCAGGCGATGCTTGAGGCTGCCGGTGGGGTGGCTGGACTCATCCTTGAAATACAGCTCGATACCCGGCAGGCCAGGCAACTCCAGGGGGATCAGGTGGGTATCGGCGCTGCGCTGGAAATCCGCTTCGATGATGCGGATGGCCTCGCGCGCCCAGTTTCTTGCATCGTTCATCTTATCTCCTCAATCGAGCACGCCAGCCGGCAGCGGCGGCGCCGCGCGCCATTGGCTCAATGCCACCCCAGCGAAGACCAATACGGCGGCGGGTATCTGTGGGTTGTTCAACCGCTCGCCCAGCAACAGCACGGCGAACAGTAAGGTGAATAGCGGAATCAGATTAGTAAAGCCCGAGGCCTGACTGGCCGGCAGGCGACTGACACCGAAGTTATAGAGCCCGTAAGCGCCGACAGTCACCAACACGCCCAAGTACGCGACCGCCGCCAACCCCGTCGGGCTGACCTCGTGCGGTAACGGATCGCCAAGCAACGCCAACGGCAGAAAAAACAGGGTGCCGGTGAACGCCATCATGGCCGTCAACAGAAACGGCGAATAACGCGCCGACAGGTGCTTGAGCATTAGGGTGTAGCCCATGGCGCAGAGCATCGCGAGCAGCTCGAAGAAATTGCCCAGCAAGGGATTCGCCGCATGCTCGTCGGCGCTACCGGCCAAGCTCAGCCAGACGGCGCCGATTATGGCGATCAGAAAACCCACCAAGGTGGTGCGGGTGATGCGCTCGCGCAAGAAGATAAAGGCGCCGACCGCGACCAGCAGCGGCAGCAACGCCGTGACCATGCCGGCCTGGGAGGCGCTGGTGTTCTGTAGCGCCAGGGCCTCGAACAGGAAGTACAGGCAGGGTTCACAGGTCGCGAGGCCGAGCAGGTATTTCCAGTCACCCCGGCAGTATTGCATGCGCCAGCGCCAGCGCCAGGCCAGCAGGAACACCAGGCTGCCCAGGGCCATGCGACCGAGGATCACCCACATCGCCGGCAACTCGGCGAAAGCCACTTTCAGGGCGATAAAGGAACTGCCCCATAGCGCCATCGCCACGACCAGACAGATCACCGCCACCCCTCTGCCCTGCCCACGCATATGCGACTCCATGCAAAACCGCAGTGTAGAGAGGCGCGCAGCGGGATAACAGATACAGTCGGGCGCGCGAACTGTGTGGCGGGTCGTGTAACGGGAAAAGAGCGTCCCATGCTCCCGGATTGCATCGAGGGTTACGAGATTGCGGCCGCACCGCTCCTACAGGGGTGGGCTGTTCTGTAGATCCTAGGTGCTCGGTTTACGCCCTCACGCATCTTGTAGTCAGGTAGGGTGGATGACGCTTCACCATCCACCAATTGCGGCGATGGATTAAAAAGGCGTCAGCGCACCCTGCGATTCCGCCCGGATAAGCCTTGGCGTAATCCGGACTACCGAGTTGCGCGCTCCGGTCAGCGACCTATTGCTCCCAAGGCTTGCCGCGGGTCTTTTCGCTGAGGCGCAGCTTCTGCTGCAGCGCGGCCTTGGCCAGCATATGCGCGCTGACCGGTGCGGTGATGAACAAAAACAGTGTGATCAGCAGCTCGTGCACGCTCAAACCGTTGTTCTGGGCGCTGAAATAGATCAACGAGGCGATGACCATGCCGCCAACCCCCAGGGTGGTCGATTTGGTCGGCCCGTGCAGGCGCATGAAGAAATCCGGCAGACGGTAGAGGCCGATAGCGCCGACCAGGGCGAATACGCTGCCGATCAACAGAAACAAGGCAACCAGCCCTTCGATCAAATTATCCATCGGTTCTCGATCCTCACTCGATGATGTCGCCGCGCAACAGGTACTTGGCCACCGCAACCGTGCCGACAAAGCCCATGGCCGCGATCAGCAGCGCTGCCTCCAGGTACAGGTCGCTGTCCAGCCAGATGCCCAGCAGAATGATCAACGCGATGATATTGATATACAGCGTGTCCAGCGCGAGGATCCGGTCCGGCATGTCCGGCCCCTTGATCAGGCGCGCCATGGTCAGTATCAAGGCCAGGCCGATGATCGCCGCACACAGCGGTATCACGTAGGCGAGCATGTGAACACCTCCAGCAAGGGCGCCTCGTAGCGGCTTTTGATTTCGGCGACCAGGGCAGCCTCGTCGGCCACATCCAGGCTGTGCACCAGCAGCACTCTACGGTCGTCGCTCAAATCGGCGGATACCGTGCCCGGGGTCAGCGACACCACACTGGCGAGCATGGTCAGGGCCAGGTCGTCCTGTAGCAGCATGGGCACCTCGACGAAGGCCGGTCGCAGTGTGTCGAGCGGCCCGAGAATCAGTTTGGCCACATGCAGGTTGGCGACGACGATATCGCCGAGCACACGCAGCAGAAACAGGCACAATTTGAGCGGCCGATAGACCCGCGGCGGATCGATCCAGAACACCTGGGTCAACAACGGGATCAACCAGCCGAGCAAGGCGCCAAGCAACCAGTGGCCGAGGCTCAGGCTGTTAACCAGCAACAGCCACACCAGCAGCAGACACAGACTGAGCATCGGCTGCGGCAACCAGCGACGGGGACTCATGGCGCACCTCCCGGTAGCAAAATCTGTCGGTAGGCCTGCAGGTCATGTAATTGCGCGACCGTGGCGTTGACGTAGTGCAACAGTGGTTCGGCCAACACCACCAGCAGCGGGCTCAACAACAACAGGCCGATGCACGCCGACAACCGCCCCGGATCCAGCTCCGCACTGTCCAACTGAGTGCGCCCGACCCGCCAGAACAGCGTGCTGCCGGCACGACTGAGAGCAACCAGGGTCAGCAGGCTGCTGACCAGCACCACCGGCCAGAGAAACAACGCCTGCCAGCCCGGCTCGACCGCGCGCAGCAGCAGCAACTTGCCGATGAACCCCGACAGCGGCGGCAACCCGGCCACGGCGATGGCGCCGAGGAAGAACAGCCCGCCGAGGGTTTTCGGGTTCTGCAGCGCCGGCCCCTGGATCAACTGGGTCAGCTTGACCCCGCGCTGCCGGGCGACCAGATCCGCCAAGAGAAACAGGCCGCCCGCCACCCAGGTGCTGTGGATCAGGTAGTACAGGGCTGCCGACAGCGCCTCGGGAGTGCCGACGGCGATACCCGCGAGCAAGGTGCCGACCGAGAGAATCACCAGATAAGTCAGCAACCCGTGCAAACTATTCGCGGCCGCTGCACCTATCGCGCCCAGGGCGATGGTCAACAGGGCCGCCGGCCAAAGCCAATCCTGGGCCATATCGGCGAGGCTGCCGGCGCCATCTCCAAAGATCAGCGTGTAGACCCGCACGATCGAATACAGCCCGACCTTGGTCATGATCGCGAACAGCGCCGCCACCGGCGCGGTGGCCGAGGCATAGGCCCTGGGCAGCCAGAAATACAGCGGCAAGAATGCCGCCTTCAAGCCGAACACCACCAGCAACAGCAGGCCGGCGGCGCCCAACAGCGGCGCCCGATCGGCGCTGGCCGCACTCACCCGCGCCGCCATGTCGGCCATGTTCAGGGTGCCGGTAACGCCATAGAGCACACCGACGGCGATCAGAAACAGGGCCGAACCGAGCAGGTTGAGCACCACGTAATGCAACCCCGCCCGCACCCGTTCGGCACCGCCACCGTGCAGCAGCAGCGAGTAGGAGGCGATCAGCAGGATCTCGAAGAACACGAACAGGTTGAACAGGTCGCCAGTGAGAAAGGCGCCGTTGATCCCCATCAGCTGAAACTGGAACAGCGCATGGAAGTTGCGCCCGCGCTCATCGTCGCCGCGCACCGCGTAGCCCAGGGCGAACAGCGCCAGCACCGCGGTCACCACGAGCATCAGCGCACTCAAGCGATCGAGCAGCAGGACGATGCCGAACGGCGCCTGCCAGTTGCCCGCCGCGTACACCAGCAGCGCCCCCTGGTCGGCCCGACTCATCAGCCACAGGCTCAGCGGCACCAGGGCCAGCGCGGCAAATAATGACAAAGCACGCTTGCTCGACAGGCTCATGCGCGCACCGAACAGCAACAGGCTGCCAGTGAACATCGGCAGCAGAATCGGCAGGATTACCGCATGATTCATCGGCTGGACTCCTGGCCGTCGACGTGGTCGGTGTGTGTCTCGCCGACGCTACGCAGCGCCAGGACGATGACGAAGGCGGTCATCGCAAAACCGATCACGATAGCCGTGAGCACCAGCGCCTGCGGCAGTGGATCGCCATATTCGGCGCTCTTGCCAATGACCGCGGGCACGCCGGTTTGCAGGCGGCCCATGGCGAACAGGAACAGGTTGACCGCATAGGAAATCAGGGTCAGGCCCATCACCACGGGAAAAGTGCGGGCACGCAACAGCAGGTACACCCCGCTGGCGGCGAGAATGCCCAAGGTCACAGCGAACAGAGCTTCCATCTCAGAGTACCTCCTGGCCGGATTTTTCCTGGGTCAACTTGCCCAGGTTGGCGAGAATCAGCAGCGTCGAACCGACCACCGTCAGGTAAACCCCAAGATCGAACAGCATGGCGCTGGCCAGTTCGATATCGCCCACCAGGGGAATCTCGAAGTGACCGAAAGTCGAGGTCAGGAACGGCTTGTCGAACCACCAGCTGCCCACTCCGGTCAGGCCGGCGAGCAACACGCCGGCGCCGGCCATGCGGTGGTAATTGAGCGGCAGCCGCGACTGGGTCCACTGCACACCACTGGCGACGTATTGCAGGATCAGCGCCACCGCGGTGATCAGGCCGGCGATAAAGCCGCCGCCCGGAAGGTTGTGGCCGCGCAGGAAGATGAACACCGAGACCAGCAAGGCGATCGGCAGCAGCACCCGCGACAGGGTCGAGAGAATCAGCGGATGGCGATCACGCGCCCAGCTGCGGCCTTCGGCGTCGGTGTTCGGCTGGGCCAGGCGCAAACCGTGGAGCATGGCGTAGATGCCCACCCCGGCGATCGCCAGCACGCTGATTTCACCGAGAGTATCGAAGCCACGAAAATCCACCAGGATCACGTTGACCACGTTACTGCCGCCACCACCCGGGACGCTGTTGGCGAGGAAGAAATGGGAAATGCTGTCGTAGGGCCGGGTCAGTACGGCGAACACCAGCATTGCTACCATCAGGCCACTGCCTACCGCCAGGACGAAGTCGCGCAGGCCGCGCATGCTGCTCGACTCGCCGCGGGTCTGCGCCGGCAGGAAGAACAGCGCGAGCATCAACAGGACGATGGTCACCACCTCCACCGCCAACTGAGTCAATGCCAGGTCCGGCGCCGAGTAGCGGGCGAACGCCAGGGCGACCATCAGGCCGACCACACTGAGCATTAGCAGCGCCACCAGACGCTGGCGATGGAACACCACACTGGCCAGGGCCGAAAGCGCGAGTATGCCCATGCAAAGGGCGCTGATACCGTCGACCGGGCTAAGCGCCAGCGGCCCGTCGATCTGCGGCAAACCACCCAGGCCGAAGGTCACCACCACCAGAGCGGCGCCCAGAAGCAGGGCCAGGTAGTGTTGCAGCGAGCCGTTCTCCAGACGCGCGGTGAGCGCCACGCAGCTGCGCACCAACATCTGCACGCCACGTTCGAAGGCCAGCTTGGCGTCGACCGCGGGCAGCCCGGCGTACCAGCGGAACAACGGCGTGCGGAAGGCGTACACCAGGATCCCGCCGACCAGCGCGATGACGCTCATCAACAACGGCAGGTTGAACCCGTGCCAGATCGACAGGCTGTAGTTCGGCAGGTCGCCACCCAGGGCCGCACCGGCCGCCACGGCCAACAGCGGCGCCACGGTGAACGCCGGCACTATGCCCACCAGCAGACAGAGGAATACCAGGATTTCCACCGGCACCTTCATGTAGCGCGGTGGCTCGTGTGGCGGGTACTTCGGCAGATTGATCGGCTCGCCGTTGAAGAACACGTCATGGATGAAACGCAACGAGTAGGCCACCGAGAACACCCCGGCCAGGGTCGCGGTCGCCGGGATCACCCAGTTGAAGCTACCCAGCAACTGCTGGTTGAGGGTCTCGCTGAAGAACATTTCCTTGCTCAGGAAGCCGTTGAGCAAAGGCACCCCGGCCATCGCCGAGGCGGCCACCATGGCCAGGATCGCGGTATGCGGCATGTACTTCCACATACCGTTGATGCGCCGCATGTCGCGGCTACCGGTCTCGTGGTCGATGATCCCCGCCGCCATGAACAGCGAAGCCTTGAAGGTGGCGTGGTTGATGATATGAAACACCGCCGCCACGGTTGCCAGGCGGCTGTCGAGGCCGAACAGCAGGGTTATCAAGCCCAGGTGGCTGATCGTCGAATAGGCCAGCAGCCCCTTCAGATCGTGCTGGAACAACGCCATGCACGCGCCGACCAGCACGGTCACCAGGCCGGTGAGGCTGACCAGGTAGAACCACCACTCCGTTCCCGCCAGGGCCGGATACAGGCGCGCCAGCAGAAACACCCCAGCCTTGACCATGGTTGCCGAGTGCAGGTAGGCCGAAACCGGCGTCGGGGCGGCCATCGCATGGGGCAGCCAGAAGTGGAAGGGAAACTGCGCCGACTTGGTGAAAACCCCGAGCAGCACCAGCACCAGGGCCACCGGGTAGAGCGCATGGGCGCGAATCTGGTCACCGGCCACCAGCACCTGCGACAGCTCGAAACTGCCCACGATATGGCCGATCACTAGAATGCCGGCGAACAACGCCAGACCGCCGCCGCCGGTTACCGCCAGGGCCATGCGCGCGCCCTTGCGCGCGTCCGAGCGGGAGCCCCAGAAACCGATCAGCAGGAACGACGACAGACTGGTCAGCTCCCAGAACATCAGCAGCAGCAACAGGTTTTCCGCGAGCACCACGCCGAGCATGGCGCCCATGAATAGCGACAGGAAGGCGAAGAAGCGCCCCATCGACTCCTGTTTCGACAGGTAGTAGCGAGCGTAGAGAATCACCAGCAGGCCGATCCCGAGGATCAGCAGTGCGAACAGGAAGCCCAAACCATCGAGGCGCAGGCTGAGGTTGAGCCCCAGCGCTGGCAACCAATCGAGTTGCCACCTGATCAGCTCGCCAGCGAATACCGCCGACTGTTGCGAAATCAGCAGCATCAAGGCGATCGACGGCGCAATGCTGGCCGCCACGGCACATGCCGATCGCCCCATGCGCTCAGCCACCAATGGCAGCAGCGCGCCGAAAAACGGCAAGGCGATGATCCACGCAAGTGTCATAGATGAAACCCCTTATGCAAGCCCGTCGGCCAATATCGAGCGACGGTGAGCGTCCCAGCTGGTGCCTCAGCTGTTTCTTCGGCAGGTCTGTGCCCGCTCTGATCCAGTGCCCGGGGCACTGAACGATTGCGCGATTATCCATACCCAGCGGGACGCCGTCATGGCAGAAGTATTAGGAAACATGCCATACCGACAGCGGCGGCGCGCCAATTCGCCAACGCGCGGGCTTGAAAAGGGTTGTTTTCCGGCATGTCGCGACGCGAGCAGCCGCCGGGTCGAACGCTCCTGCCTTGCGGGATAACGTGCCAGAACAGCCATGAGCCCCGAGTCGCGGATCATGCACGCAAGACGAAAACGCTCTGGGCAGGGCGCGACGGGTCGGCCCGCACCGGGGTGTTACCAAGCCCCGAGCGCGGCCGAATAATCAGACAGGACAGAGACAGCCTGTAGCGACGCAGGCGTGGCTGGCTGTCAGTGGGTCACACGACTGTTGCCGTTGACGCTCATGATGCGCACACGCTCGCCGACGCGGAAAATCTGGTTTTCTTCGACTTCCTGCACATAGGCGCGCATGTTGCCGTCGTCTTCACGGACGGTGATCTCCACGCCCTGGGTGCGCGTCAGACCTTCCTCGGCGGCACTGCCGAGCAGCCCGCCGGCCACCGCGCCGATCACTGCGGCCACGGCGCTGCCGCGCCCACCGCCGACACCGCTGCCGGCGACACCGCCGATTACCGCGCCGGCACCAGCACCGATCGGTGTTTTGGTGCCCTCGATCTTCACCGGCCGAAGCGCCTCGATGGTACCCATACGTACGGTTTGCACCGCGCGCGCATCGGCACGCGAATAGCTATCGCCGGTCAGGCTGGAGGCGCAGCCGCCGAGCGACAGGCTCAGCACGGCAAAGGTGGTGATCAACAAACCGGACTTGTGCATGAGAATTCCTCCAGAAAGAGCGTTGGACCGCGCCATTGGCGCGGTTGTTATCCGCAGATTAAACCAGAATCCGCAGGACCTCGCCCCCGCCGCAGAAACTGCGCGCGATCAGGGCGCCAGGCGCTCGCGCACCCAGGCGCCATCCTGCAAGCGGTAGTTCAGGCGATCATGCAGACGACTGGAGCGCCCCTGCCAGAACTCGATACGCTCGGGCTGCAGACGATAGCCGCCCCAGTGCGGAGGGCAATGCGGCGCCTGGTTGAGAAAGCGCTGCTCGGTTTGCGCCAGCAAGGCTTCGAGCTCGCTGCGGTCCTTGATCACCTGACTCTGCGGCGATGCCCAGGCGCCGAGCCGGCTACCCAGCGGACGCACCTGGAAATACGCATCGGACTCAACGCTGGTGACGCGCTCGACCAGTCCTTCGATGCGCACCTGGCGCTCCAGGCTGGGCCAGAAGAACGTCATGGCGGCATAGGGACGGGCCGCCATCTGCTCGCCTTTGGCGCTGTCATAGTTGCTGAAAAAGGTGAAGCCCTGATCGTCGACCCCCTTGAGCAGCAACACCCGGCAATGCGGGCGGCCCTCAGAGTCGACGGTGGCGAGCATCATCGCGTTCGGCTCCACCGGCAATTGCTCGGTCTTCACCGCATCGGCGAACCACAATTTGAACAGGGGCAAGGGTTCGAGCGGCGCCTGGGCCTCGTTCAAACCATCGCGGGTATAGTCACGGCGCATATCGGCCAGGGTCTGGGTCACGGCTAAGCCCTTCTATGTTCAGATGGAATAGTCGCGCTCGATTGGCGGCGGGGCATGCGAAAGGCGTGGATTGCCGCACGGCCGGACATGCGCCCGGCACCATCAGAAACGCGTGGGAGCTAGCTTACCCAGGCCTGACCTATTTGACTTGATCTGCGACAACAACCTGCTTCTCGGCGAGGACCGGCACAGCAGGGGTCGGCTGGCTGTACTTGGCCACCAGCGCCCTCATCGTCACCCGCGGGGTCACCAGGATTTCCACCCGGCGGTTGAGTGCCCGTCCCTCGACGCTGTCGTTGGCGGCACGCGGCATGTCCGAGCCCATGCCCTTGACCAGCAAACGATCCTGCTTCATTCCGCTCAAGCGGAAAATCGAGGTGAACGCCCGCGCACGCTGATAGCTGAGGTCGCGGTTGGCGTCGGCGGCACCGCTGCTGTCGGCATGGCCGAGCACCACGGCGGCGACGTTCTGATCATGCTCCACCAATTTGGCAATGCGGCTGATCGGGCCAAGGGTCACGGGCAGCAGCATGTGCGGGCGATCCGGGTTGAATGAGCCTTGCACCGGAGCGGTAACCACCAGCAGGTCATCCCGACGTTCGAGCTGAAAGTGACTGCCCTTGATCGCTTCGGCCAGCTGCGGTTCAAAATCGTCCAGCCAGGCCTGGCTCACCGCGGCTGGCGGTGCCGCCACGACCGGCGATGGTTTCGACGGTTCGGAAGCTGCGCAACCGGCAAGCGTCAGGAAAAGAATGAGCGAGAGCAATTTCGACTTGTTGTTGGCTAGCATCGGTTCATCCACACACGGAGCAATCAAAAGAAAATCAGCCGGCAGGCTGCATAAAACAGGTCCCAGACTCTGACATACCCCCGAGCCAAGGCGCTACTGAAGCTGCAATAGTGTAGCCGGGCTCACTAGCAACAAGCTGCTAACACCTGCGCAAGTTTTTGCGCACGAGGGTCCATTAAGACGAACGGTCCCAGATTATTGGTGACAAAGCCGAAAGCCAGCTCCCGTTGCGGGTCGGCGAAGCCAATACAGCCGCCCGCTCCCGGATGGCCAAAGGCCGAGGGGCTCATGCCGTAGGTGGCATTGGTGACATCGGCCTGATCGAGCATGCAGCCCAGGCCAAAACGCGTGGCGGTCAGCAACGTCTTGTCTTCCCCGCGCGCATGTTCGCGGGTCAGCTCGCCGAGCAACTCGCTCTCGAGCAAACGGCCATCGAGCAGGCCGCTGTAAAAACCGGCAAGACTGCGTGCATTGCCGTGGCCGTTGGCCGCAGGTTGCTGCATGCGCCGCCATTCCGGCTTGTTGGTGCTGGTCATGATCGATGGCGGGTTGGTGAAGGCGCGGGTACTCATGGCCGCCGGCTCGCTCATCATCACCTTGAGCAAGCGCTGGGCGGCGGCATCGCCGAAATTGCCCTTGCCGCGACTGATGGTCGCCACGCGGTGGAACTGGTCATCGGCCAGGCCCACGTGGAAATCCAGCCCCAGCGGCGCGGCGGTGCGCGCGACTATGCTCTCCCCCGGCCCGCGACCCTCGACCCGCCGCAGCACCTCGCCAACCAGCCAGCCAAAGGTAATGGGCGCATAACCATGGCCCTCGCCCAGGGCCCACCAGGGTTGCTCGGCGGCGAGTGCGGTGGTCATCGCCTGCCAATCGTACAAGGCTTCGGCCGGCAGCATCCGGCGCAGCGCCGGCAACCCGGCCTGATGGCTGAGCAGATGACGCAGGGTGATTTTTTCCTTGCCGGCGGCGGCGAATTCCGGCCAGTAGCGGGCGACCGGAACGTCCAGTTCGAGCTTGCCCTCGCCGACCAGTTGCAGGACGGTAACCGCGGTGAAGGTCTTGGTGCAGGAGAACAGATTGAGGATGGTGTCGCTGTGCCAGGCCTGCTGGCCATCCTTGTCGGCGCTGCCGGCCCAGAGGTCGAGCACGGTCTCGCCGCCGATCTGCACGCACAATGCCATGCCGCGCTCCTGCGGGTCGTCGAACAAGCCGGCGAACGCGTCCTTCACGCGTTCGAACTGGAGGTCGTAATAACCCTGTATATGCACCGCCCTGCTCCTCTGAAAATTGCTGCGCGGATCGTTCCAGCTCTGCCCGGCGCTGTAAACCCCGAGCGCCTCGACGGGCCGCCGAAAACCTCGGCCGGGAGCCGGTTATTTCGGCGCCGCGGAGGGCTGTTTCCCGGCCAGCGAAGCGATGGCCCGCAGGTTGGCGGCGCGCACCGCCTTCACGAACCCCGACCAGGGCCGATCGGTAATCGCGACCAGGCCCAGATGACCGTTTTCGCCGTCGAGCAAACGCCCGCTCACTGGCTGATCGAGGTACTGAAACCAATGCACGCCGACGATCTGCGGCGCTTCCAGGGCCTTTTCCAGGTAGTGCGCATAGGCCGGCCCGCGCTCCTCTTCCGTGTGCACCTCGGCGACCCCACCCCAGAACGGCCCGCGGTCGCGCGAGCCGAAGTGGAACTCGCTGACCAGCAGCGGCTTGTCGATCTGCTGCAGCAAGGCGAAGTCATAGCCGTGCTGCGGTTCGCGGGTATAGAAGTTGAAGCTCAGCACGTCGCATAACTCGGCGCAGGCGTTGACCGCCTCGGGAATGCTGCTGGAAAAGCGGCCGCCCAGTAACAGGTGGTTGGGCGCGTGCCAGTCGAGTGAGTCGGCAATGGTTTTGAAGTAGGTGGTGGCGAACAACCGCAGGAACGCCTGCATGTCCTGCTCGATCGCCGGAAACTCGGGGTTCGGCGGCGGCGCCTGGAAGCCGGGATCCTCCAGCAGCTCCCAGGCATCAAGTTTGATGCCCCAGGCCACCGACAAGCCATGCTGATTACGATACTTGTCACGCAACTGCTTGAGGAACGCCCGTTTCGCCGGCACGTCGGTGCTCAGGCGCAGGGTGGCATAGGCCAGCGCGTAGCGCCCCTGCGGATCCTCGGCCGGCCCGGCCCAGGCCAGTTCGTTGCCGGCGTAGTAACCGATCAGCCAGGGATCTTCGCGGTGATCGCGGGTGGCGATGGCGATGGCCCGCTCGGCGGCCATGGCGAAACGTGGATCGAAGGGGTCGGGCATCCCACCCCACCAGTCGAGTCCGGTACTGATGGTGGCGAAATCGCCCTGGATCGACAGCGGGATGCTGTAGGGCATACGCGCCTCGTTGGCGAACGCCGGGTCGCTCCAGTCGCCCAGGCTATTGAAGCCCCAGGCGCGCAGGCGCTCCAGGCTGTGCGCTCGCCAGAATTCGGGGTCTACCCGGCCGTAGCTGCGCTCGAGGTTGGCGCCATAGAAGTCGAACCAACGTCCATGGTCGAACGCCCGCCCCTTGTTCGCCCCGCTGTCGCTGCGGTTGTCGCCGCCACCGTAATGGCGCGCCAGGGCCTGATCATGCTCCGGCAAGGCGACGAACATCGCTTCGCGCCCTTCGACATAGGTAGCGCTCTGGTCGGCACTGACCGCATTGACCCCCAGGGAGAAAAACGGATTGCCCTCCGGGGTGACCAGAAACCAGCGACCGTCGCGCTTCTCGGTGCGAAAGAATCCGCTGGCCTCGAATTGCTGCGCACCCAGCCAACCGCCGAATTTATCCTGCTCGCGGGGCTCGGCGAGCCAGGTTTGCAATTGCTCCTGCTCTTGCGCGGCAGCCTGGGTGAGCTGGCTATCCTTGCTGATCTTTCCCGGCCAATTGCCGCGGCTGAACTGGCCATAGGCGTCGACGATGCCCTGGTAAGCCTGCGCCTGCAGATCATCGCCGCGCACGCCAAAGTGACCGACCAGGATGCTCTGCGCCACATCGGGCGCGGGAATCGACAGGGTCACAGCGGTCACCTGACTGGGATCCAGGCTGCCGCTCACCGTTTCCGCCAGCAGCAGGCGCTGGCCCTGATACAGCCAGGGCATCGGCACACCGGCACGCATGCCCTGGTCGCGCGGCGAGGTCGCATGCAGGGGCACCAGCAGGGTTTGCGCCGGCCCGGCCGGCAAGGCGATGCGGCTGTGCAAGCTGCTGCCATCGGCGCTGTCGATACGCACATCGAGGGTCAACGCCCAGTCCATGGCGTTCTGCAGGCGCAGGTCGATCGCCCCTTGCTGCGACCAATCCCAACGCCCCGCTTCCGGCGCCAGGCGCAGGACCGGGTGCGCGGCGGGATTGAAGGTCACCCGCCGCAGCACCTCGTTACCGACCGGCTCGGCGGTCAGGCTCGGCAGAAAAGCATCGTCCGTGGTTATCTGCACCGCATCCATGGGCCGGGCGAAATTGAACAACTGCTTATCTTCTGCCATCAAGCCATTGCAATAGCCCAGCAGTACCGATAGCAAAACGCATGCTTGCAGCCTGGCATTAACCTTCAAAAAACCTACTCCCAATGTGCTCCGATAACCCGGGGCGAAATACCCGGAGTGAACAGCAGACCGTGCTCCGGTCAGGCGCCATGGCACCACCACCAAGCACGCTCTCGAGTGCGCCCGCGATCGTCCGCCCTGGCCCTTGCAACAGCACCGGGAAAGGACAGCCTCGAAACGCGACCCAGCATGTCTGACGCAAGCGTGCGCCGCAGGGTTCCTTAGCGCGGCTTATCCGATCTCACGACGAAACGGCGGCAGCGCATTGAGAATCGCCTTGCCGTAGCGCTGAGTCACCACCCTGCGATCCAGCAGGGTGATGGTGCCGCGATCCGCTTCGGTACGCAGCAGACGACCGCAGGCCTGCACCAGACGCAGCGAGGCGTCGGGTACGGCGATTTCCATGAACGGATTGCCGCCACGTGCCTCGATCCATTCGGCCAACGCCGCCTCGACCGGGTCGTCCGGCACGGCGAAGGGAATCTTGGCAATCACCACATGTTCGCAATAGGCGCCGGGCAGGTCGACCCCTTCGGCGAAGCTGGCCAGACCGAAGAGCACGCTCTCCTCACCGCTGTCGATCCGCGCCTTGTGCTTGTTAAGGGTTTCCTGCTTGGACAGGTTGCCCTGGATGAACACCCGCTTGCGCCAGTCGCGATCGACACCCTCGAATACGTCCTGCATCTGCTTGCGCGAGGAAAACAGCACCAGGGTACCGCGCGAGCCGGCGACCAGCGCCGGTAGCTCGCGGACGATGGCCGCGGTGTGCAAGGCGGCGTCGCGCGGATCGGCTTGTAGATCCGGCACCCGCAACACGCCGGCATCGGCATGGTGGAAGGGACTCGGCACCACGGTGGTCACGGCGGTTTTCGGCAGGCCTGCGCGCATCCTGTAACGATCGAAGGTGCCCAGCGCGGTGAGCGTCGCCGAAGTCACCAGGGCGCCATAGGCGACATTCCATAAATTCCGCCGCAGGGTTTCGGCGGCGAGGATCGGGCTGGCGTTGACCTCGATATCGAACAAGGCGCCGCTCTCGGCCAGGGTCAGCCAGCGCGCCATCGGCGGGCTGTCTTCGGGGTCGTCGGCGGTAAACGCGAGCCACAATTCCCAGTTGCCCTGGGCTCGCGCCAACAGACTGCCGAACAGCGGATACCATTCCTCGGCCTGATGGCTGGCGATGCCGATGGCGGCCTCGCCATCCATCGCCTCCTTGAGCTTTTCCGCCACGCCGGTGAACAGATCGGTGAGTTTGGAAAAGCCCTTCTTCAACTCAGCGCCCAACTCGCGCAGGTGCTCGGGCACCACCCCGCCGACAAAGCGGTGGCGCGGCCGTTCGCGGCCCTGCATGTCTTCGCTGGGCTTGAATTCGGCCAACTGCTCGCAGGCGGCGAACATGAACTGCTGCTGGGTTTTGAGTTCCCGCGCCAACTCCGGCACCTGCTCGATCAGCCGACCGAGATCGCCGGGCAATGGATGCTGAGCGAGCAACTTGGTGAGGTTCTTTGCGGTTTGCTCCAGCCAATCGGCGGTCGAACGCAGGCGGGTGAAGTGGGCGAAATGACCGATCGCCTTATCCGGCAGGTGGTGGCCCTCGTCGAAGACATAGAGGGTCTCGCGCGGATCGGGCAAGACCGCGCCGCCGCCCAGGGCCAAATCGGCCAGGACCATGTCGTGATTGGTGACGATCACATCGACCTTGCCCATACCTTCGCGGGCCTTGTAGAACGCGCACTGCTGAAAGTTCGGACAATGACGACTGGTGCACTGGCTGTGGTCGGTGGTCAGCTGCGACCAGCGCGTGTCTTCGAGTTCCTCGGGCCAGCTGTCGCGGTCGCCGTCCCACTTGTTGCCGGCGAGCTTTTCCATCATGGCGACGAACAGCTTCTGGCTTTGCTCGTCGACATCGATCCTGAAGCCTTCCTCCTCGAACAGCTGGGCGGTGGCGCTTTGCGCCTGGCCTTCCTGCAGCAGCATGTCGAGCTTGGACAGGCACAGGTAGCGCCCGCGGCCCTTGGCCAGGGCGAAGCTGAAATTCAGGCCGCTGTTGCGCATCAGGTCGGGCAGGTCCTTGTGCACGATCTGCTCTTGCAGGGCCACGGTCGCGGTGGCGATCACCAGGCGTTTGCCGGCCGCCTTCGCCGTGGGAATCGCCGCCAGGCTGTAGGCCACGGTCTTGCCCGTACCGGTACCCGCCTCGACCGCCACCACCGCGGGCTCGCCTTCGCGCCGGCCCTCATCGTCGGCTTTGATCGCGCCCAGCACCTTGGCGATTTCGGCGATCATCAAACGCTGGCCATAGCGCGGCTTCAGCGATTTGGCTTCGAGAAAACGCGAGTAAGCGCCCTGGATCTGGGATTTGAGTTCGGTACTGAGCATGGGATTCGGGCGCGAGGTAACTGGATAAATTTTCAGTGTTTGCAAACGGCCGCTATCATAGCGCGCTAATCGATCCTGCGCAGAATCGCTTGTCCGGCCGCGGCAAAACTCCGCACCGGCTTTCACCCATTACGTCCTGATTATTCGGAGATTGGCATGACCCTATATGCTTTCGGCTACAGCCTGCACCTGCTCGCCGCACTGATCTGGGTGGGCGGGATGTTCTTCGCCTGGATGGTGCTGCGTCCCGCCGCCGTCGAGGCCCTGGAGGCACCAGCACGCCTGAAGCTGTGGGGGCAGGTATTCCCGCGGTTCTTCCGTTGGGTATGGGCGGCGGTAATCGTCCTGCCAGCGTCAGGCATCGGTCTGTTGCACCTGCGCTTCGCCGGTTTCGAAACGGCGCCACGCTATGTGCAGGTGATGATCGGCCTGTACCTGGTGATGCTTGCCCTGTTTCTGCGGATTCAGGCGCTGCAATTGCCGGAACTGCGCCGTGCCATCGAAGCCCAGGACTGGCCCACCGGCGGCGCGGTACTGGCACGCATTCGCCGCCTGGTCGGTACCAACCTACTGGTGGGCCTGGCCCTGGTCAGCATCGCCGCCGCCCGCCCGGGCTTCTGAGTCGCGACAGACAAACGCCGGCGGGCTATCGATAGCCGCCGGCGCCCGCCCGCGAGCGAATCGTCGTTAGAAGCGCACCACGTCGAGTGCGCCAGCGGCCCCATGCGGACCAGCCTGGCCGGCTTGTCCGGGCCGACCCTCGCCAGCGCCATCGGTGCTGTACAACCAACAGCCCTTGGTCGCGCCCCCCGAACCGGGCTTGCCTCCGGCACCGGCAGGACCGCCCTCGCCGCCCTCGACGCGCCCCTGCAGCAATTCGACGGGGAATGTCGCCGGCACTTCGACACGCACCATGCCGCCTGCGGCACCCGGCTGGCCATTGCCACCGTTCTGACCATCATGGCCCTTACTGGCCTGCCCCCAGGTGCAACCACCCGGTTTGCCGTCGGCGCCATCAAGCCCGGCGTAACCCGGCGCACCGTTGCCGCCGCGCGCATCGATCAGCAATATCGGCATCACTTCCTCAGGCCCGATTGCCTGCAAGCGAATATGCAGACTGCGCCCCGGCAGGGCCGGACTTTCGAACGTACCGGCGGCACCTCGGGCAATCAATTGCGCGCCTGCGGCAATCTGCGCACGCTCGATTTCCAGGCGCAGCACCCGATCGCTCGGCGCGATGGCTATCCGCGCTTGCGGTCCGAGGCTCAATTCGCTCACGCGAATTTCGCTGACCTGAGCCGGTACCAACAGGGTGCCATGTTCGGCGACATCCAGACGCTCGAGCACCAGAACATCGAGGTTCCCCGGCAGGCGCATGACGCCATGGGCATCCACCTGCACCTGGGTTTCGGCGACCACCCAGGTGCTGATCAACATCAGCGGTAGCAACAGGCTACGCATGGGCGACCTCCATCGGGCTGTCCTGTTGCGCTTGCGCCTCGGGTGCCGGTGCGAGTTGCATCGCGGACAGGTGGAACACGCCGAAGGCCATCACCTGCAGACGATCCAGCCAGGGCCTGTCGCGCCCAGCGAATGCGCCGCTGAACAGCCACAGTTCGATGCAATGAACCCCAATCAATACCAGGGCCAGGAGGCTCAGCAACTGGTCGAAGGGCTTTGCCAGCAGACCGCCCACCGCCCCCAACAGGCTTAACCAGAACAACCCGGCCAACGCCTTACCCGCAATCAACATCACCTTCATCTGCGCCCCGCCGTCGTATTTATTGTTGTGGCGCAACATAACGGCTTAAGGTCGTCGATTGCCAGCCCAAGGCGGAAAAAACACGGGGACCCTGAGGTCCCCGTTCGTTCCAGCGCTCAATGCTCACCGCACCACATGCAACTCGACACGGCGATTCTGTGCCCGGCCCGCATCGCTGGCGTTGTCCGCCACCGACTGACTTTCACCGAAGCCTTCCGTGGTGACCTTGCCGGCAGGTATGCCCTGACTGACCAGGAAATCCGCCACACTCTTCGCCCGGCGTTCGGACAGACCCTGGTTGTAAGCATCCGACCCGATACTGTCGGTATGCCCAACCACTTTGACGCTGACCAGGTCGGCCCCCATCAGACGGCTACCGATCTGCGTCAGGACATCCCGGGCAGCGGCAGTCAGTTCCGCGGAATCAAAAGCGAACAGCACATCGCCCAGATCACTGAGCACGATGACTTCGCTCTCAGGCATGGGTGCAGCTTCTGGTTCTTCAGGGGCAACTGCCGCAGGATAGGTCTTGAGCGGGCAGCCATTGTGATGGACCGGGGTACCGGCAGGCGTTCCGGGGCAACGATCGCGTCGATCGAATACACCGTCCTGATCTTCATCACCGTCCTGGGCATAACAAATCAGAGTCCCGATAACCGCACCGGCTACCGCGCCACCCGTTGCCCAGCTTGAACTTTCGAGAGCGCCAAGGCCGCCGCCGGCCAGACCGCCAATCGCACTGCACAGGGGCCAATTCCCTTGGTTTAACGGCGCGTCTCCCGTACTGGAAGTCGTGACGCAACCCGAGAGAACACTACTGGCCAAGAGAAAGGTAAAAATAGACCTCGAAATTCGAGCTCTCATGGTAGATCTCCTGTGTCACCGACGTAGATGCCGGTAACACAGAAGTAAAGACCTACCGCCAAGGCTTAACAAATCGAAACTGGCAGATTGCCTGCTCCGAATGAAAAGTCCGGGCTAGCCAGCCTTATGGGCGAGCTTCGACTTCCGCTTCCACACGACGGTTGATCGCGCGACCGCTGTCAGTGGCATTGTCGGCCACCGGGCGGGACTCGCCATAACCTACCGCGTTGACCCGATCACCGGATACGCCGTACTGATTAACCAGCACGTCGCGCACGGCATTGGCGCGGCGCTCCGACAGGCCCTGGTTGTAGGCATCGGTGCCGACGGAGTCGGTATGACCTTCAACCACGGTGGTGGTCTGCGGGTATTGGTTCATGAAATCGGCGAGGTTCTTGATATCGCCATAGCTGTTGTCCTTGACCTTGGCTTTATCGAAGTCGAATTTCACGTCCAACTCGACGCGAACCGCTTCGGCGGGCTCGGTCTGCATGGGCTCTTCAGCCATCACCTCTTCTTCGACCATGGCCACCTGCTCGTCGCCGGCACCATGCACCCAGCAATATGCCGCGGCCATGCCAGCACCGGCAACCGCGCCACCAGCGGCCCAAGTCGAGCTCTCGATCGCACCAAGCGCAGCGCCACCGACACCACCAACCGCCGCACAGGTTGGCCAATCGGTTTTCTGCAAACCGGCACAACCGGTCAGAAAACTGGTCGCCAAAATAAGGGGTACGGCTTTCCTTACGATACTCATATATATCTCTCCTATGGGGAAATCGGCGTAGAACCGACACTTAAGCATTAAAGACGTAGGCGGTTCAATGCGCCATAGCTATTTGACTCCATGGCCAGAAAAGATTCGCCCTATGCCTCGTCTACGGTGCACGTTAATCTTGCCCTCCACGTCGAGGACTCTCCATGACTGACAGCCTTTCATCCCGCACACCACAGCAGGCCATCGCCGCATTGTTGGCACGCTATGCGCCCAGACGGCTGCTGTTGATCGGCGCCAGCGAACTGCCTGCGGTGGCGGCCTATCAGGCAGCGCACCCCGAATGCGAAATCGCCCATGCTCCTGTAACCGCAATGCTACCCGCTGAACTCGCCGCACAACGCTTCGACCTCGCGCTGGTTGTCGATTGCCTGGAGCATTTGCCCAAGCGTGCCGGGCTGGAATTGCTCGGCGGCGTTCGCAATCTGAATGCCAGCCGCCTGGCGGTGCTGGTCGACCAGCAAGCCAGTACCTGGCAAGACGTCGACTTCTTTTCCCTGGCCTTGCAAGCCAGCGAGCGCTTTCAGCGTGCGGAACAGGTGCTCAGCTTGTTCACCTACGACCTTCTCGACTACAAGCAGGTTCCTGACTGGCTAAACGCCAAGTTCTGGGCCAACCCGGAAAACTATGGGAAGTATTGGTGGTAACGCCGTGACCGCGACTCAAGACTGCCCGTGCGGCAGCGGCCTGTCCTACGCTCAATGCTGTCAAATTTGCCACACCGGCCAACCCGCGGCGAGTGCGCAAGCCTTGATGCGTTCGCGTTACTGCGCGTACGTCCTGGGCCTGATCGACTACCTGGTATCGACCACCCTGCCCGCCCAGCAGGCAGCCCTTGATCGCACGGCGATCGACGACTGGAGCAAGCAAAGCCAGTGGCTCGGCCTCGAGGTCGAGAGCAGCGAAGCACCAAGCGGCCAACCGCCGCGGGCATTCGTCACCTTCACCGCCCACTGGCGCGACGCCGATGGCGAACACCGCCATCGCGAACGCTCGGCGTTCGTTCAGCGCGACGGTCGCTGGTATTTCATTGATCCCACCGTTGCCGTTAACGCAGGCCGAAACGATCCCTGCCCCTGCAAAAGTGGGCAGAAGTTCAAGAAGTGCTGCGCGACCTACTTCTAGCAACCTCCCTCGGCAACCCTGCAACCTCCCGCCTGGACCGAATCGCAATATTGGCTAGGCTTGCCTGCAACCAGGCCGGCCGGCTTGCGATAGGAACGCAGGGAGACGCATATGCAGCATCAGAAATGGTTGATCAGCACCCTCGGCTTGTTGATTCTCGCCGCCAACGCCCAGGCGGATGTCAGGATTGCCCTGGGCAGCCCCACCCGGGTCAGCCAGTTGTTCGCCTACCCCAATAACTGCAGCGCGATTTGTTACCGCAACTGGAGCCTGGCTGAGACGGTCGAGCACTACCTCGACCAAAGCGTACAACGCGACGGTTACCCGGCGGCCAAGGTCGATGTCAGCGACAAAAACGGGGAACTCTACGCGACCATCAGCGGGGTGCCGGACAACTATGGCAAACCGCTCGAACAACTGCTGGCAGCCGGCGATCTGGCCTACCAGGGTGCCAGCAAATTGAATGCCGACGGAAAGTGGCAGTACGACTGGTACTTCTTCCTGCCGCTTGGCATGGCCCTGGAAAACCGCCGCAGCGTCGAGCTGCTGCACTTCCCACCCGATTACTCGCTGACCCAGGCGCAGGACTACCTGGAGTCCAAGACCACCGACCGCTGGGCCGAACTGCTTGAGCAGAACGGCGTACCGCTGGCGCAGACCGCGGCCTACCAGACCATCATCGATATCGCCCCCATTGCCGCTCCCGCCAGCGCCGGCAGCACGCTGGCCGATACCTACAGCTACTTTCAGCCATACCAGACAAACATGGTGGCGCAACTGACCAGCCGCGCCGACAGCCAGGTTCCATCGCTACCGATGGTGGCCTTCGGCGGACCGGTACGCGACTGGGTCCATCAGCAGTACGGGGTGACTCTCGGAGTACTCGGCCTTGGCCAGATCACGCCGGTGGCCGGACGTAGCGTGGCGGTGCTGGGCAGCAATCATCCGAGCTATATCTGGTATGCCGCCGACCCGGAAAACTACGGCGGCGATCAACAGAAGGCCGATCAGGCCGGATTAAAAGTCATGGGCCAGGACATTACGGCGGCGTGCTGGCAGGCTGACATGGGACGCAATCCAGGGGCCGATGCAGCGGCGACGCTGAATAGTTGTACGCAGAAATGGCAGGTAAGCGATCAACTGCAGACCTGCGAACTGTTCTACACCTCGATCCGCGACCTGACTCCGGCCGAGGCCCAGGCCAAATGCACGGCAACCGAGCAGACCGCTGCCAGCAACTAAGCGCTGCGCCAATGTCCCCCACGGAAGCCCGCCGGTATCACTCCTGCAATTTCAGATGCGACACATCCGGAGGCGGCCCGGCGGGCGCGCCCTTGGCCTGCCCCATATCACTACCGACTGGCGCCAGGCTGAACTGCGATAGATCCAGTGTCGGGGCAGAGGGCGCCGGCTGGTCGTCCTGGAGGTCGTCGCCCAAAGGCGCGATGCCGAAATCAGGCGCGTCCACCGCGGCAAAAGCCGCCATGTACTCGTCCCGCGGGGCGACCTGCAAGCGTCCCGGCGCACCTTCCGAGCCCTGCGCCTGGACAACGGCCGGCGGCGCTACAGGCGTCGAAACAGGCTGCGGCGCAGCGACAGGCGGTGGCGCCAGCTCGATTTCTTCGATGTCCTCCGGCATGGCCTGCACGAGGGCCAAGGCCCCGGCCCGCTCCAGGGTGGCGCGATACTTCTCCGCCCCTGCCGCATCCAGGTTGTTCTTGATCACCATGCGCCGACCCGAAAACAGCAAGGCGATACGCTGCGCATCGGCCTGAAACAGCTTGGCCAGATTGGCCTTGACCAGCTCCAACTGGGCGCCGGGCACCAGCTGGCCGGCAAAGGCAATTTCATAACGGGCCATGGTCACACTCCTGTCCTATTCGGCCTTCAGTATGGCGCAGGTTTTTTTACCCTCACAACACGTTGCAGGTAAACAGTTGCTTGTTACACTGGGCCGTCATATCGGAGTATGAAATGTTTCTTCAGGCGCAAACGATAAAAATATTTAGCCTATTGA
Organism: uncultured Pseudomonas sp.; assembly: GCF_946885955.1. The sequence continues at coordinate 8,936 of NZ_CAMPHI010000051.1, read as the reverse complement.
TGTTTTTCGGCCTGTGCTCAGGCCTCGGCGGATGTTCCTCCTGGACCTCGGGCGGGTTCAAAGACCCGGAAGTCCGCCTGGTCAACGTCGACGTCATCAAAGCCAAGCTACTGGAACAGCAGTTCAACCTGCGCTTCCGCATCGACAACCCCAATCCCGTAAGCCTGCCCGTGCGCGGCCTCGATTACAGCGTGTACCTCAACGAGGTGAAGCTGGCCGAGGGCGAATCCAGCACCTGGTTCACCGTTCCGGCGCATGGCCACCATGAGTTCGACGTGCCTGTGCGCACTAACCTGTGGCGGCATCTAAGGCGCATCGTGAAGCTTCTGGAAAAACCCGAGGAGCCGATCCACTACAGCCTCAGCGGCCAGGTAAAAACCGGCTTTTTATTCGGCCGCAGCGTGCAGGTTACGCGCAATGGCGAGATAATCCCCGGCCATTTCCTCCCCAGGTAGGCAGCAATGAATCAACAACCACACGTCCACGGCCCAGATTGCAACCACGACGATCACACTCATGACCACGACCATGGCCATGTGCACGGCCCGCATTGCAATCACGCGCATCAGGAACCGGTCCGCAATGCACTCAAGGACGTAGGCCGCAACGACCCCTGCCCCTGCGGCAGCCAGAAGAAATTCAAGAAATGCCACGGCGCCTGATCCGCCCATGAGCACCTCTGGCCTGACGCTATTGCTTATCGCCGCCATTCTGGTCGCCGCCCTGGCGCTATACGCCCTGCATCTATGGCGAAGGGTATGGACGCAGCAGCGCAGGCAGCGCGAGCAAGCGGCGACACAACGCGAGCGTTTGGCCAATGACTTGCGGATACTTGCCGGCAGCCTGCTGGAAGGCCAGCTGCCGCTGATCGAGGGTGCGATCCGCATCAAGGTCCTGCTCGACAACTACGACATCGCCCTCAGTCAGGACACCCGTTGCCAGGTCTTCCACCTGCTGTTCGATGCCACCGCACAAGTACCCACCCATGCGCACTGGAAGGCGCTGGAAAAAAACCAGCGACGCCAGCACGAGAAGCGCTTCAGCGAGCTGGAGTTGCAGCACAAGGCCGCCGCACGGCAGGCCGCACGCTGGCTACTCGACGAGGGCCTGGCGCACCCATCGCGGGCCGCCTGACCCCAATATTCGACACCGCGCAGCCGGCGCCGCAGCTATACGGGCCTGATTGTGCGGCACCTTAATCACCAAACCGTTCGCCTCCTGCGAGGAGCTAGCAGCATGTCATCGCGTGCCGTCCGTTCTCTGAACCTATTCGCTCTTGCCGCCGCCCTGGCTGGCGCCGTGAGCCTGAGTGGCTGCCAATCCTTTCTCGATAGCCGCTACAGCAGCAGCCTGCACCCCGACCAAGGCATAGTGCGGGTACAGGGCCTGGCACAAAGCGTCGTGGTGCGACGCAACGCGCTCGGCATGCCGCTGATCGAAACCAACAGCTTTCACGACGCGCTGTTCACCCTGGGTTATGTGCATGCCAGCGACCGCCTCAGCCAGATGGTCGGCCTGCGCCTGATGGCCGAAGGCCGCCTGGCGGAAATGGCCGGCCCGGGCGTACTGGATATCGATCGATTCATGCGCGCGATCAACCTGAAGAAAAGTGCCGAGGTGCTGTACAGCCAGGCATCGCCGCGGATGAAGCGCTTCTTCGAGGTCTATGCCCGCGGCGTCAATGCCTACCTGTTCCGCTACCGCGACAAATTGCCGATGACCCTGGCCGAGTCGGGTTACCGTCCGGCGTACTGGAAAGCCGAAGATTCGGTGCTGGTGTTTTGCCTGATGAACTTCGGCCTGGCAGTCAATCTGCACGAAGAAATCGCCGCCCTGGTGCTCGCGCAGAAAGTCGGCAGCGAACAACTCGCCTGGCTGTTGCCGACCTACCCGGACGAACCGTTGCCGTTCGAGGAAGCGGAAAAGCTCAAAGGGCTTCAGTTGGCCGGACAAATCCCCGGGCTTGCCGCACTCGAACGAACGTCTCGTCAGTTCGCCGATAGCCACATGCTCGGGGTGGCGGCATCCAACAACTGGGCCATCGCACCGCAAAACAGTCGCAGCGGCAAAAGTCTCATGGCCAACGACACCCATTTGCCGCTGTCGATGCCCTCGGCCTGGAACTTCGTGCAGATCCGTTCGCCGAAATTCCAGGCCGCCGGTGTCTCGATTGCCGGTGTACCGGCGATCGTAGCCGGCTTCAACGGTAAACTCGGCTGGGGCATGACCATGGTCATGGGCGACAATCAGGACCTGTTCCTGGAAAAGCTCAAGCGCGAGGGCGATCGCCTGTACTACCAGGCAGACGGCAAGTGGCTGCCCACCCGGGAACGCCAGGAGACCTTTTTCATCAAGGGCCAGCGCCCGATCCGCGAAACCCTGCACGAGACTCGCCACGGGCCGTTGCTGAACACCCTGCTGGGCGAGCGCAAGCACCCGTTGCAACCGCTGCCCCTGCAAAGCAGCTATGGCTTGGCCCTGCAAACCACGCTATTCGAAGCCGACAAGACCCTGGATGCGTTCTTCGATCTGTCCCGCGCGCAGGACGTGGAGCAGGCATTCGAAGCCGGCCGCGAAATTCGCGCCACGCCGCTGAACCTGGTTTTTGCCGATGCCCAGCACATTGGCTGGCAGGTCACCGGACGCTTCCCCAACCGCCGCGCAGGCCTCGGTCTGGTGCCCTCGCCCGGCTGGGATGGCCGCTACGACTGGGACGGTTTCGCCGAACCGATGCTCCACCCCTACGACCAGGACCCCGCTCAGGGCTGGCTGGGCACCGCGAACAATCGGACGGTGCCGCGCGGCTACGGCATGCAGTTGTCCAATTCCTGGTACTACCCGGAACGGGCCGAACGCATCGCGCAACTGGCAGCCAGCGGCAAGCACGACAGCGCCAGCATGATCGCCATGCAGTACGACCAGACCTCACTGTTCGCCGGCAAGCTGCGAGCCATGTTCGAAGCCCCCGGGATGGCCCAAGCGCTTACCCAGGCGATCGCCGCACTGCCCGCGACCGAACGGGCGAAAGCACGGGAAGCCTACAGCCGCCTGATCGCCTTCGATGGCAAGCTGGCGGCCGACTCGGCGGATGCGGCGGTGTACAGCGCCTTTCTTCAGGAGAGCGCCAAGCAGATATTCGGCGATGAGCTCGATCAAGCCGCCTGGCAGGCGCTGGTGGAAACGGCCAACAGTTCTTACTCGGCCCAGGCCGACCACCTGCTTGGCCGTGAAGACAGCCCATTCTGGGATGACATCAGAACGCCCCAGCATGAAGACAAAGCGGCGATTCTCGCGCGCAGCCTGGCCGCATCCATCGGTTTCGTCGAAAGCAGCCTGGGCAATGATCGCAGCGCCTGGCAATGGGGCAAGTTGCATACCTATGAGTGGCGCACCGAAACCAGTCGCCTGGCGCCTTACATGAGCGCCAGCGAGCGTGCTGGAATCAACTCGCTGAAAGACTACCTGGACCGCGGCCCCTACCCCGCTGGCGGCGACCACAGCACGCTGAACGTCTCGGCCTACCGCTGGGGAGAGAATTTCGACACCTGGCTGATTCCCGCCATGCGCATCGTCATCGACTTCGGTCGGGAGGAACCCCTGATCGGCCTGAACAGCTCCGGCCAATCCGATAACCCGGTCAGCCCCCACTACGCCGACGGCATCGAAGCCTGGCGTCGGGGCCAGTACATGAGCTTTCCATTCCAGCAGAAGAATATGGACAAGGTCTACGGCAGCAAGCGGTTACTGCTGACGCCGGGAAAATAACGACCGTTCGTCGGCCAACTTGAACCAATGCGCCCCCCGCTACTCTGACTTTACGGACTTACTCCATAGAACATCACTTTCAGGCGCCTTATAGGCGCCTTTCTTTTGCCTGCAATTCACGCTTGCCTCAGCTCAGCACGCTGCGATCGAAAATAAAGGCAGCGCCCAATCGCGCCTGATGCTCCAGCAAATTCTGCGGACGCCCCATTTTCGGGTAATTCTTCTCGCCCGTTTCGGCAATCCAGCCCTGCTGCTTCATGCGCTCCAGCCGTCCGCGCAGCGTGGTGTGCTGCACCGCCTGACCCAGGCAAGCCTGAAAGGCACCCAGGGCTTCGGTCACGGTAAAGCGCGGTGCCAGCAGATAGAGCGGCAACGAGGTGTATACCGACTTGGCACCGAGTCGCTCGAAGGCCTGGGCGACCAATTGGGCGTGATCGAAAGGCAACGCCAGGCTCCCCTCGAGCACGCTGCTTAATGAGATAAAGCGCAGATCCTCGCCCTCAAGCCGTGTGTCGGGCTGTAGCAGCGCCAGGTAGAAGGTGCTGATCGACCAACCGCGCGGGTCACGCGTGCCATTGCCGACGGTAGCGACCTGCTCCAGATAACGCGGTTCTACCCGCGCCTTGGAAGCCAGCGCGCGACAAGCGGCAGCCTCCAGACTGAGATCCTGGCAGCGGCCATTGACCAGCACGCCAGGCAGCGCCCATTGCTGTTCGAACGGCGCCTGGGCACGACGAATCAGCAACAGCTCCAATTCGGCCTGTTCATTCAACCGCAGCGCGACTATGTCGACGCTGGCCAGCACTTCTGCCGTACTCATCGAACCTCCCGATAAACCATCCATTCCCCCCACTGACAAATCAGCGCGATGCAGATTAAGGCATTACTCACAAGCGACCGCGCAAAACCTGCTTCTACAAATAGCGCTTGACGACATATTACATCAGATGGAATATATAGCCACACACCACTGCAACGGAGATGCAGCATGACCATCGCCAGCTTCGACATCGATGCGCAAAAGGGTTTCACCCCGCTCTGCCCGGACGAGCTGCCCGTACCCGGCGGCGACCTGATCGCCCCGGCACTCAATCAACTGGCCAGCCGCGCTCAATTGCGCATCGGCAGCAAGGACGCGCACAGCCCGCAAGCCGTCTGGGTCGCCAAGAGTCACGGGGAAATGCTGCAACCCCTCGGGTTGGCCAATGCCGACCTGAGCTGGGTCAGCCATTGCGTACCCGGCACCCCGGGCTTCGAACTGCTCGACGAACTGCCGCAGCCGCTGGAGTACGACTATTTCGTCTGGAAAGGCGTGGAACCCGACCTGCACCCCTACGGTGCCTGCTACCACGACCTGGCCGAGAAGCGCAGCACAGGCGTTATCGAGTTTCTCCGGCACAATGGCGTGCGGCGTGTATTGCTCGGCGGCCTGGCCCTGGACTACTGCGTGAAAACCACCGCACTGCAACTGCGCAACGCCGGTTTCGCGGTTGGCGTATACCTGCCGGCCTGCCGAGCGATTGCCGAGGAAACCGCCGAGGCGGCGATCGCGCAGATGCGTGCAATGGATATCGAGCTGTACGCCAGCCTGGACGAGCTGGACGCAGCCCTCAACATGGATGAAAGGAATTGATCATGGGCGAAAGCGTATTTGCCGAACGTATCGTGCAGAACCTGCTGGATACCGACTTCTACAAGCTGACGATGATGCAGGCGGTGCTGCACAACTACCCCAACGTCGAGGTGGAGTGGGAGTTCCGCTGCCGCAACGCCGAGGACCTGACGCCTTACCTGGCGGAAATCCGCTACCAGATCGAGCGCCTGGCGGAGATATCCATCACCGCCGACCAACTGGCCTTCCTCGAACGCATCCCTTTTCTCAAGCCGGATTTCATCCGCTTCCTCAGCTTGTTCCGCTTCAACCTGCGCTACGTACAGACCAGCATCGAAGACGGCCAGCTGTGTATCCGTCTGCGCGGCCCCTGGCTGCATGTGATCCTTTACGAAATTCCGCTGCTGGCGATCATCAGCGAGGTGCGCAACCGCTATCGCTACCGCGAAGTGGTACTGGAACAGGCCAGCGAACAGCTCTACCGCAAACTCGACTGGCTCAAAGGCGAAGCCTCCAGCAGCGAGCTGGCGGGCTTCCAGGTCGCCGACTTCGGCACCCGTCGGCGCTTCTCCTACCGCGTGCAAGAGCAGATGGTGCATATCCTCAAGCGCGATTTCCCCGGGCGTTTCGTCGGCACCAGTAACGTGCACCTGGCTCGCGAGTTCGACTTGAAGCCCATAGGCACCATGGCCCATGAATGGCTGATGGCGCACCAGCAGCTCGGCCCACGACTGATCGACAGCCAGATCGCCGCGCTGGATTGCTGGGTCCGCGAATACCGCGGGCTGCTCGGTATCGCCCTGACCGACTGCATCACCACCGACGCCTTCCTCAGGGACTTCGATCTGTACTTCACCAAGCTGTTCGACGGCCTGCGTCACGACTCAGGTGATCCGCTGGTCTGGGCCGAGAAGGTCATCAGCCACTATGAAAAGCTCGGCATCAATCCGCAGACCAAAACCCTGGTGTTCTCCGACGGACTCAACCTGGAGAAGTCGCTGCGCCTCTACCGTGCACTTCACGGCCGTATCCAAGTAAGCTTTGGCATCGGCACCAACCTGACCTGCGACATCCCCGGCGTCGAGCCGATGAACATCGTGATCAAGATGACCGCCTGCAACGGCCAGCCCGTGGCGAAGATTTCCGATACCCCCGGCAAGACCCAGTGCCGCGACGACAATTTCGTCAATTACCTTAAACACGTTTTCCGCGTCAGCGACGCCCAGTGAGGACTTTGAGATGAGCAACCGTCAAGCCGAAATCGCCGCCGCCCTGGATGTGGTACCGCCCTTCGCGGACGACGCCGCACTGGTCGCAGAGATCGAACGGCGCAAAATCTTTATCAAGAATTGCCTGCGCAACTCGGGCCTGAAGGTTCTGGTGCTGGGAATCAGCGGCGGAGTCGACTCGCTGACCGCCGGACGCCTCGCGCAATTGAGCGTCGCAGAGCTGCGCAACGAGACAGGCGATAGCGACTACCGCTTTATCGCCGTACGCCTGCCCCATGGCACCCAGCACGACGAGCACGATGCTCAGGCCTCGCTGCAATTCATCCAGGCCGACGAGCAGGACACGGTGAATATCGCCGACAGCGTGCGCGGTCTCGGTGAACAGATCAGCCACCTGCATGGGCTCGGCGAGGCGCGCCGCGACTTCGTCGTCGGCAATATCAAGGCACGTATCCGCATGGTTGCCCAATTCGCCATCGCCAATGCCAACAACGGCCTGGTCATTGGCACCGACCATGCCGCCGAGGCGGTGATGGGGTTCTTCACCAAGTTCGGTGACGGCGCCTGCGATATCGCGCCGCTCAGCGGCTTGGTCAAAGGTCAGGTACGGGCCATCGCCAAACACCTCGGCGCCCCCCAGGAGCTGGTACTCAAGGTGCCGACCGCCGACCTGGAAGAACTGCGTCCCGGCAAACCGGACGAAGAAGCACATGGCGTCAGCTACAGCGAAATAGACGCCTTTCTCCATGGCCAGCCAGTGCGCGACGAGGCCTACCGGATCATCGTGCGCGCCTACGACAACACCCGCCACAAACGCGAACTGCCCCTGGTGCCCTGATCGCCGCCACGGCTTCAGTGACGGACGCTTTGCGCCGTGGGGATCGGCGGTGCCTGATCGGGCACCGTCGGTTCGCCTGGCTCGGTTGGCTGGTCCGGCAACACAGGTTCGCCGGGCGTATCGGGGTCCGGCTGTCCCGGAATACCGCCGGCAAGACGGACAGCCATCGAAACCTCATCGAAATACGGCCATAGCAGTGAGCGAAGCGGCGAAAGCGGTTGCGCGAACATGGCAAATTCCTCCAGCGAATATGACCCAGAACGGTAGAGCACAGCGCCGAGAGGGAATTCCCCGAATATTTACCGCCGCTCACACGGCCGGCAAAACGAGTTCGCCGGGCAACCCGGCTGCCGGATAACGCGCACAAAAAAGCCGGGCATCCCCGGCTTTCTGACGAAGGCTTGGGTCAGGCCCTCGGCAAGGTCACACCCTGCTGCCCCTGATACTTGCCGCCACGATCCTTGTAGGAAACCTCGCAGGCCTCATCGGATTCGAGGAAGAGCATTTGCGCAACGCCCTCGTTGGCATAGATTTTTGCCGGCAGCGTGGTGGTATTGGAGAACTCCAGCGTTACATGGCCTTCCCACTCGGGCTCGAGCGGCGTGACGTTGACGATGATGCCGCAGCGCGCATAAGTGCTTTTACCCAGGCAGATGGTCAGCACATTGCGTGGAATACGGAAATATTCGACGGTGCGCGCCAGGGCGAAGGAGTTTGGCGGAATGATGCAGACATCGCTTTTTACGTCGACGAAGCTTTTCTCGTCGAAATTCTTCGGGTCGACGGTGGCCGAGTTGATATTGGTGAAGACCTTGAACTCGTCGGCGCAGCGCACATCGTAGCCGTAGCTGGAAACCCCGTAAGAGATCAGCTGCTGCGTGCCCTCGGTGCGTACCTGACGCTCGACGAATGGCTCGATCATGCCCTGTTCCTGGGCCATGCGGCGAATCCACTTATCCGATTTGATGCTCATGGCGGGCGTCCTGAGTGGGCTAATAAGGTAAAAGTGAGCGCATCTTACCGGTGCTGGCCATGCGGTTCAAAGGCTGTTGATCAGCGAGCGGTTTCGTGCCAACAGTCGCTAAATAACATAAAGGTGCAGAGAGCATTCGCGCTTAGCGTTAAAAGCGGGTATGGTGCTACCACTGTGCTGCATGTGTCACCGCGAATCGCTACTTGATGCCTAGATTTCGATCCAAACATCGTCCGACTCCTAGTACTCGTTGCACTCAGTCCCGGCCTGGGCTTTTCCAGGGCTGTTAATATTTTTTGTTAGGAGACATAACATGTCGAATCGTCAGAATGGCACCGTTAAGTGGTTCAACGATGAAAAAGGCTACGGCTTCATCACTCCGCAATCCGGTGACGACCTCTTCGTACACTTCAAAGCTATCCAGAGCGATGGCTTCAAGAGCCTGAAAGAAGGCCAGCAAGTGACTTTCGTGGCCACCCGTGGTCAGAAAGGCATGCAAGCTGAGGAAGTTCAGGTTGT
>NZ_CAMPHI010000050.1 GCF_946885955.1 uncultured Pseudomonas sp. | reverse complement strand
GCCACCCATGGCTGACCTTCAAGGACCCGTGCAACCTGCGCAGCCCGCAGCAGCATGTGGGCGTGGTCCACAGCTCGAACCTGTGCACCGAGATCACCCTGAACACCAACGCCGACGAAATCGCCGTGTGCAACCTGGGCTCGGTCAACCTGCCGAACCACATCGTCGACGGCAAGCTGGACACCGCCAAGCTGCAGAAGACCATCAACACCGCAGTACGCATGCTCGATAACGTCATCGACATCAACTACTACTCGGTGCCGCAGGCGAAGAACTCCAACTTCAAGCACCGCCCGGTCGGCCTCGGCATCATGGGCTTCCAGGACGCGCTGTACCTGCAGCACATCCCGTACGGCTCGGAAGCGGCCATCGAGTTCGCCGACAAGTCCATGGAAGCGGTCAGCTACTACGCCATCCAGGCCTCCTGTGACCTGGCCGACGAACGCGGCGCCTACTCGACCTTCGACGGTTCGCTGTGGAGCAAGGGCATCCTGCCGCTCGACTCCCAGCAGATCCTCATCGAGTCCCGCGGCCAGAAGTACATCGACGTCGACCTGACCGAATCCCTGGACTGGGCCCCGGTACGTGCCCGTGTGCAGAAAGGCATCCGTAACTCGAACATCATGGCCATCGCACCGACCGCGACCATCGCCAACATCACCGGCGTATCGCAGTCGATCGAACCGACCTACCAGAACCTCTACGTGAAATCGAACCTCTCGGGCGAATTCACCGTGATCAACCCCTACCTGGTGCGCGACCTCAAAGCCCGCGGCCTGTGGGACTCGGTCATGATCAACGACCTCAAGTACTACGACGGTTCGGTACAGCAGATCGAGCGCATCCCGCAGGAGCTCAAAGACCTCTACGCCACCGCGTTCGAAGTGGACACCAAGTGGATCGTCGACGCCGCCAGCCGCCGCCAGAAGTGGATCGACCAGGCCCAGTCGCTGAACCTCTACATCGCCGGCGCATCCGGTAAAAAACTCGACGTGACCTACCGCATGGCTTGGTACCGTGGCCTGAAAACCACCTACTACCTCCGTGCCCTGGCCGCGACCAGCACCGAGAAATCCACCGTCAACACCGGCAAGCTCAACGCCGTGTCCAGCGGTGGCGGCGACAGCCTCAGCGCTGCACCGGCCGGCCCGGCGCCCGTGCCGAAGGCCTGTGCGATCGACGAGCCAGACTGCGAGGCGTGCCAGTAAGCGCGCGTATCTGAGCGGCGCGCGCGTTGTTGCCTGTCAGGTCGGCCCCCATCACGTACATGCGTACGCTCAGGGGCTCCGACCTGACAGGCGCCTAGCGCTCACTCGCTCAGCTACACGCTCGAATGCTGAACGTTTTTGTAGGAGCGGCCTCGGCCGCGAAACCACAAGCTCGAAGGGTGAAAAGCTCCCAAGCACACCACGATCAATTCCCTCTCCCCCAGGAGCGGGGCGCGCAGCCAGGGTTAGGGTGAGGGGAAAAAGGCAACACCCCCATAAATACCCGCCACGCTCCCCAAGGAGCGCGGCACGGAGGTAGAGCAATGGCCCGACAGGGCCAGCCACCCCCGACCAGCGGCACCCGTTTTGCCCTTGCGCGCAGTACGCAACGGAACATAATCAAACTGTACATCCATACAGGGCCGGTTATTTCACCGCCCCACAAGCCAGGAGCCGAGCCATGCTTAGCTGGGATGAATTCGACAAAGAAGACGGCGCAGACGCAGTCGCTTCCAGCAACACCACTGCCCAAGTCGCAGACATGAACATCGACAAACTCGACCAGGTCGGCGGCGCCGCCGCCGTCGAAGCCCGCGCCGTGGCCGCTGACGACAGCGCCGCCGTGGCCCGCGCCAAAGCCGCGCTGGACCAACTCGACATCGCCGAAGGCCTGGCCGAGCTGGAAGGCTCCGCCGCCCGCGTCGCGGTCGACGAAAAGCGCATGATCAACTGCCGCGCCGACCTCAACCAGCTCGTGCCCTTCAAGTACGACTGGGCCTGGCAGAAGTATCTGGATGGTTGCGCCAACCACTGGATGCCCCAGGAAGTGAACATGAACGCGGACATCGCGTTGTGGAAAAGCACCGACGGCCTGACCGACGACGAGCGCCGCATCGTCATGCGCAACCTCGGCTTCTTCTCCACCGCCGACAGCCTGGTCGCCAACAACCTGGCCCTGGCCGTGTACCGCCTGATCACCAACCCGGAGTGCCGCCAGTACATCCTGCGCCAGACCTTCGAAGAAGCGATCCACACCCACGCCTACCAGTACTGCATCGAATCCCTAGGCATGGACGAAGGCGCGATCTTCAACATGTACCACGAGATCCCAAGCGTCGCGAAAAAAGCCAGCTGGGGCCTCAAATACACCCGCTCGATCTCCGACCCGACCTTCAACACCGGCACCGTCGAGACCGACAAAGAACTGCTGCGTAACCTGATCGCCTACTACTGCGTACTGGAAGGCATCTTCTTCTATTGCGGCTTCACCCAGATCCTCTCCATGGGCCGCCGCAACAAAATGACCGGCGTCGCCGAGCAGTTCCAATACATCCTGCGCGACGAATCCATGCACCTGAACTTCGGCATCGACGTGATCAACCAGATCAAGATCGAAAACCCACACCTGTGGGATGCCAGCATGAAAGAAGAAGCGACCCAGATGATCCTCCAGGGCACCCAACTGGAAATCGAATACGCCCGCGACACCATGCCGCGCGGCGTACTGGGCATGAACGCCGCGATGATGGAGGACTACCTCAAATTTATCGCCAACCGTCGGTTGACTCAGATTGGGTTGAAAGAGGAGTATCCGGGTACGACGAATCCGTTCCCATGGATGAGCGAAATCATGGACTTGAAGAAGGAGAAGAACTTCTTTGAGACTCGGGTTATTGAGTATCAGACTGGTGGGGCGTTGAGCTGGGATTGATCTTGCAAATAGGCCTAAATGGATCGGGCAAAAATAAAACCCCGCATCGCGGGGTTTTTTTCAGGCTATAGGGAACTCATATGAGCACTACCGAAAAACAAGTTGAAGTCGGATTCGACGCCCTTAGAGTGTGCGAGGCAATCTCCAAAATAGGGTATGAACCACACACCGCAATCATGGATATCATAGACAACTCTGTGACGGCAAATGCAGCTGAAATATTCGTAACTCTAAAGCTCAGAGAAGGAAGAACATTAAAGTCCAGAAACAGCGTAGACCATTATCAAATAGTGGATAACGGACGCGGAATGGACCACAATGAAATAGTTAATGCATTCAAGCTTGGCTCAGACCGAAACTACAAGCCAAATAGCCTTTCAAAATACGGAATGGGCTTAAAAGCAGCGGGTCTATCTTTAGGTACAAAAATAAGCATAATCAGCAAGAAAAATGACGTCATCTCAAGCAAGTATATCTTTGACCTAAAAAAAATTGAGGACATTGGGAAATTAGAAATAACACAAAGAGAACTAAATCCAGACGAGCTAGAACTAGCAAAGCAACTCCTCCGTGAAAAATCCGGAACTATTGTCGAAATATCTGGCTGCGAAAACGTTAACCAATCATCTCCAGGCTCAACAGTATCCAAATTAAAAGAACGGCTTGGCGTTGTATACTATTCTTTTCTCATAAATGAAAAACAACCATTAAAAATAAAGCTAAGAGTATCTCCGCACGACACTAACGGAGAATATGAAGAAATCACAGCAAAAGATCTATTGTTTGTTGAGCAGGCATCTCAACATACAGGATGGGACCCCGAAACTTATGACTTCTACAGTCCTTACCTAGTACTAGACAGGGACTGGGACTCTTTCAAAGATAAAAATGACAACAACCTTCCGCCTATTAGAGTTAAAGCTGTAGCATTTCCGCAGGCGAGTATGGCAGAGGAGTCCTCACCTCTCTCGCCCGACCAAAAACAACAGGTCAAAGCATATCGCGTATCTAGAGAAAATAGTGGGTTCTTCATATATCGCAACGGTAGGCTTATTCGCTGGGGAGACAGCTTAGAAGGCCCAAATGGAAAGCCGCTAGTTACAAAAGATGACATAAATATCCGATTTAGATTTGAGATTCTCGACCAGCACGATGACATATTGCATGTCGACGTTTCTAAACAGCGCCTAGAAATAGATGATGAGATTTTAGGAAGCCTGGAAAAAATAGTTAAGCAAGCCATACGAACCGCCAAGGAGATTCGCCAAGCCTGTCAAGAGAAAATAAAAATCAGGCATGGTGAGGGCGAGTCGTTCAACCTTACGCTACGCGACGTTTCTGAAGATGACCCACAAGAAACAGGCAAAGGTGCACCAAGTGAAATCACTTTAGAAAGGCAGCGCAAGAAACATAAAGAAGCGCAAGTAGAGATTGAGGCTGCTGAAGTTGAAAAACCCTCTGAAGTAATCGAAGAAGACGATAACAGTTTCAAAAAAATCAGATATTCAGAAAGTATACCCCCACGCCAACTATGGAAGGCCTACTTCGACTCTATCCAGGGTGTTTACATTTATATAAACAAAACTCATCCATTTTATGAAGAATTTATAAGTCGATTTGAAGACGGCACAAAAGAGCGGCTCACCATTGAAGCACTGATTTTTGCCGCAGGCGTCGCAGAAAACAATGTATTCAACAACGAGACAGACATAGACACAGAGAAGTTAGAAAATGCTTTCCGGCGATTTCATAAAAACATAGACAACTTCCTTGTAGATTGGACATACGAGAATCAGGAGGAAAAATGATCTACCACTGCGGAACAGTATGGGGGTTCCGTAATTGCTCTTACTTATATGCTATCTTCACGTCAAACCATGCCTACATTGGCGAGACAGGAAATCTTCCAACTTCCAGATGGGGTAGTCATTTAAGCAAGGCGGACAGCTCATTTTACGAAAAGCTGAGAAGAGAACTAGAGACTACCGAATGCTCCCCCTATGGAGGAGAGTTCGTTTATATAGGCTTACATTGCGAAGTTATAGATAGAGAAGATGAGCGAAAGAGAAAGTTCGCTCGCCTTGCAATTGAAGATGAAATCCACCGATTATTTTACCTCAATGAAAACTCTTTCGGAGAACCCAAAAAACTTCTTTCTAGATCAGTAAAGAGGTCACCGCGAATATCACTCAGCTTTGATGTTGAGTCCTTTGCAGAACATGCAATAAATACAGTAATAGAAGAATATCAAAAATACCTAAAACAGACCGCTTTCTAAAAGCGGTCACATTCCCCTACTATTTCTTCACCTATAATACTCAAATCTTATCCGAGACCACTACAAGCGTTAAAGCACTAACCAAATATTCATCCCCTTTACTTGCCAGATAAGAAAGCCCCCTATGCAAATGACCAGCACAGGTTTTCCTAACGGCCTCCAAACTTGCATCGATCCCGTCTTGCTGCATACGAAGCAATATCAAATTTAGATACAAAGCCTCATGCCCCCCCGTAAATGTCCGCCAATCAATCTCAACACCACCATTAAAGTTAAAGTCCTCTTCCGGTGGCATTGATGAATTGGCAAGCGACACACACAACGCATGCCGGCACAGCGCGTTGTAATGCTCAATCCCCGTCTTGCGCTTTAGGGTGGAGAGCTGAATCTTGGCGGCAGCGGTTAGGCGGATTCTATCGATCATAGTGCGGCTTCTAGTTGGAGCTGATGCGCGTGGACGCTGGCAATGCTACGGCGGCTAGCATCATCGAAGGTGAGCGCGTATTCGCGGCTCATATGTTGTTCCAGGGCGGTATGCACACTGCCCTCCACTTCTTCATCCGTGGAGAGCACCAGTACCTGGTGGGAAACCTTGGCGAAGAAGTTATGGATTAGGGCCTCTCGATGGCTACGATCCAAACGCGCCAGCGGCGTATCGACCACGACCGGGAAACGCCCCTTGCGTTCACGGATCAAGGCGCTAAGCACGGCAATCGCCAGGATTTGCCGCTCACCGGCAGACAGACGCTCCATCGGCAACATATGACCGTTGACGTCCTCAATAGAAACTTCATACGTTTGTGGCTCGACTAGCACTCGGGAGATCAAGTTACGCTTGCGCAGCAACTGTTTGAACTCCGAGGTAATCATCTCGGAAAGCCACAAGGCCTTCGAGGCCAGCAATTTTTCACGGAATACCACCAAGGTAGTTCTAGCGCGAGCAGCAGCCTCGAGCATCTGCAGCTCAAAGGCGTTGTCTTTCATCTCCGCCTTTACTTTCTGCAAGGCAGCTTCCATACGGCTGCTGGCGTGAGCTTGGGAAGTACGAGCCTCAGCCAGCTCATTAGTGAGGCCATGCAAAAGCGCTTCAGCGGCAGAGACAGCTTTGGTGTGCGCCTTCATCTGCTCTAGAACACCTGCAAGCTGCTCATCAGCAGGTATCTGCCCTACCGCGCGCTCAGCCTTATCCAGGCCGTATGCAGCGTCTTCCACCTTGGCAACAGCTCTCTTCAGCTGGGCTTTGGCCTGCTCCAGCCGTGGCTCAATATCGTCAGGTTCGGCACCGGGCTGTAACACCGGGGTGTGGGATAACTGCGTACTGAAGCCAAGCAGGTCTTGCTCCAGCAAACTGGCTACTGCCTGACTGGCTTGCGGTGCGGCGGCGGATAAAGCCTCGAGAATGCGGCGGTCCCGCTTAGCGAACTCATCAGCCAGCAGCGCTGCGTTATGGGCTTGTCGATCATCTTGCCATTGAACTTTGTATTGCTCCCAAAGCGGCCCTAACCAAGCCAGAGGCAACAGCGGATCTTCAAGGGCAGCCACTAACCCACTGCGCGCCTGTTTGTGCTGCTCTACAGCGATGGAAGCGCGCCCTTTCAGCTCAGCGGCTTGTTGGTAAACACTTAAGCCACTGCGCTTAGCGTCGGTGGAAAATTTCTCGAGTTCACGCTGGGCCGCTTCCACCTCGGACTGCGCGTGCGCATGGCGCTGAGTTAACAGCTCAATGCGACTCCCGACCTCATCCAACTGCTTTTTAAACGCATCAGCCTGAGCCTGGGCTTCATTAAGCTCGGCGGATACGGACTTTTTGCCTCCAGTACGGCGCTCTACAGCCTTGAGGTCGCTGGATAGCGCATCAATACCACCCAGGCCGAGAAACACCTCCGTAGCGCGGCGCAGCAAGTCCGGCAAACGTTCAGGGTTTGCCAAGGCTTCGATTTTTTCACCGTCAAACAGGAAGAGTTGCACCAGCTCTACGGGGAGGATGCCGTTAATGTACTCGTCCCAGTTCTCGGTGAACTCATGGTCAACAAAGTTTCCAATGGATACTTTGAAGTCCTCACGGTAGTTGGCACCGCTCGGCAGCCACTCGCGCCGCAGGGTCATATCCTGACGATTAGCCCCGACCTCTACGCTGAGTGCTATTTCAATTCGTGCATTGCCGACTGCGTCTTTACGCTGTAGCCCAACAATGAGCTGGTCGTACTCGGAACGGCGAGTCAAATTGACGGCCTTGTAGCCGTATAAGCCAACCTGAAGCGCCGTCAACAGCGTAGTTTTGCCACTGCCGTTAAGCGCCTTGATCAAGATGACCGGACGGGCCTCACTAACACTCAAATCAAACGTTTGCCGTTCACGGAAGGGCCCCAGATTTTCAATGGATATCTGGGTGATGGTGAGCTTGGCCATGGTTACTCTTCTACCAACGGAATCAATTCAAGTGCGTCGCCGCGAGTTTCTTCTTCGCTCGCTGTTACCTCTGTGGCCATCGCAAACGCCAACGCCTCTTCTTCGTTCCGGAAAGCATTGGATTTCAGCACTTCACTCAGACGATCCAAATGCTTAGAGCGCTTTTGCGACTGCATCGACTGAAACTGCACGGCCAGCAAGTTGCGAGTAAGCCGATACAAGCGTTCGGCAGCTTCCGGGTCTACATCCCCAGCGACTTCGCGTAAGAGTTGCAAATCCTCTGGCTCGAGTGGCAAAGGCTCCATCGCTATGCCGGGGTATGGCTCATCAAATACCCGCTCATAAATCTTTGGCACCAGGTCTTCAATTTCACCTTTGTCGTCGACCCAAATGCGACGGATTTCGTCGATCTCGTCGAGGGAAATCAACTCAATGCGGTCATGCCCAGGCACATTGGCCGCACGCAGCATTTTCTGGGTACGCAGCAGTTCCTCCAGCAAGGTTGCTCGATAGTCCTGCAAATAAGGGCCATGGATTAGCGAGCCATTCATTAACTTGGTACGGCCATTCATGCGCTGAAAATCACGAACGTCCCAGTCTTTGATGGTGAGGTACTTATTACGGAAATCCAGGATGGGCTGCATCCAGGTCTTTTGTTCATCGTTCTGAATCATCGCCTGCATGGATTTATCTTGCGAAACCAAGGTGCAGACATAACAGCCGAAACGGCTATCGCCACAACTCGGCGTGGAGGTATCCACGACAATCGGGCATTCCGCATCGGGCGTAGCGCCGCGATAGATATTGAACAGGTCTTGGTTATCGACGCCCCAGGGGTTGGGCTCCGTGATGATGTACATCCACACGTCATCACTGGTCCAGGTTTCTACCGGCAGGTATACCCATACACGGGAGAGCTTCGGGTCTTTGTTTCGGCTCAAGCGGCTGCGGGTGCTGCCGGCGTATTCATCCATGACCTTGTCGCGAATCTGGCTTTCACCACGCCGCTGACCAAGCACCAAAATTGCCTCGTTGTTGGCTTCTGACATGTCCTGAATGAACTTGGTTGAAGCACTGATTTTCAACCGATCAGTGCACCAGCGAAAACGGTTACGCGGAGCTGGATACCCCTTGCCAATCAAACTGACCCAAAACCGATTTTCCAGCGACGGCGTTAGGCGGTGCGCTTTGATCGGCAAGCCTTGCTCATGCGCTGCACGCCGGATGCTTTCGAGTGAATGCACCACCCACGCGGCAATTACCGGATTTTCCACCAGCGTGTCTGTGCTGATGACGTGAATCTCTTTAACGCGCTTCTCCGGCGGCAAGCCGGCTACTGCATTCCAAATCAACTGAAGCGAAGCCGTTGAGTCTTTACCGCCGCTATAACCGACGATCCACGGAATGGAGTCGGAGCAGTAAAGCTCTTGAATTTCTTGAATGATGGCCTCTGGAGGAGTGCTCATATCTGACGTCCGGTATTAATTCAGGGCTTCTCTGGCGGTATTCCCGGCCAGAAATGCATTTTCAATATTCTGTTCTTCCGCAGTCAGTTGCAGCCCAAGAACACGCTTAATTTCATTGCACGTCAGCGTAATATTCTGACTATTCTTGGCCATCCTGCCGGCACTCATACAACGCCCTTCCCATGTCGCGATATTGCTGCGGGACCAATCTATATTCCGCAGCCCACTCAACTCTTTTTTCAGGTTGGGGTTATCAATTTGGTAGATAAATTTTCCGACACGACCTAAAGCCTGCAGCACAATGGCGTGGGAGTGGATGAAATCCTGCCTCACCTCGCCAGCAGTCATCTTGGCGTTGCGCACAAAAATCCATTCGGGAATTTGCTCGCCAACCGCCTCCCAGAATTCGAGGCACTTGCGCGAGGCTCCGGTGAAATCCTCCAACTCTTTATCCGACAGCATTTCAATAATCGCGAAATGCAGCGCGCTAAGCGTAAACAGCTTGCGTGAGCGTTTGGACAGCGAGGAACGCTCGGTTTCGATCAGGTTGCGAAATACCTTCGAGGTCAGCCCCAGGTGTTTCGCGACGTTGGCCGCAGCGCTACGTTGATCGTACAGAACACTCAAGGACGCCGAAGGCTTCACCGCATGTCGATTCAGGTCAGCGAACATCTGCTGACAACGCTCAAGGCCCCGGTCGTGGAAAAACACCACAGCGATGGTCTCGTCACCCAACTCAGGACGTGCCTCCAGCGCCTGCTCGATGGCAGCGCGGCGATGCTGGCCATCGTTGACGATAAACCTGGCATCCATGTCCACCGTCAGGGTGCCCATGCGAAACCCCGTCAAACTGTCGTTGCTGACCGGCGCAAAGTCCATGTTGCCGTCAATCGAGGCGGTTATCGCGGAAAAGGTATAGCTCTCGGGATTGGCTACGATGTAGCGAGCGATCTCGGGCACGCGGGCTCTGTTGATCGAGCGCTGTGCTCGCAGCTCGGGCATCAGCTCTTCATTATCGAAAACAAAAAGCTTGGAAAGCAGGCGCAAAGGGCACATGGAGACGTAGAATTCACGCCCGGCCTGAACCCCGCGGATCGCAGGAAATGTGTAGGAAAAGGTGCTGGTCATAGGGGCCGCACTTTAGCAGTTTGTTTGTCTCTCAACAAACAAACACAGCCCTAAAATCAGATAGACAGACGAGCTGGCACCCGCGGGTTCGATCAAGCGCGGCATGCCATCAGCGGACCTTTCCAGTTAGACTCAATTCCTTAGGAAAGACGATGGCCAAAGACGATGACCGACGAAGCCAAGCTAGAAGCAATCAAGTATCAAAACGCCATTGAGCTGGAAAAACAGAAATGGCAGTTCAGAAAGCAGGAAATGGCCTTTCTGGAGGCCGGGCAGCATCTACGCGCCCTCAATCAACAGCTTCGGCAAGTGCCAGGCATGGTAATCGCCATCACGGGAGGAATTTGGTACGGCTCCCTATCAATATCCGATGAAAGCGCCAGATCGTTAGTCCTACTTTTTGCAGCTGCGGTAAACCTACTAACCATTAGAATTATTTGGCGTCTTCGCACAATAATCGACATACAAATAACTCTTCAAAATAATTTCAACCAAATTAGAAGAAAACACGGTAAAAATACTGTTGTCTGGTGCTGGTCATTACTTCTACTTTTCGCATTCAGCCTGAGCATGCTAGCCGCTGCATATTCATCAACAGCAATCACAACCAAACCAAAAGCCTCAGAAGCATCAATAACTAGCCCTACCCTGAAAAATTGAAATCATAAAAAATGAATGACCATTCAAATGAACCTTGGGGCAGTTACGACCAAAACAGCGATCATTTTTTCCAGACCTACAATAAGATCTATTTTTCTAGCATCCATAGAACATTTATAAAGTTCCTTCCAAATCAAGCAGCAGCAAAAGTTCTTGATATTGGATGCGGCTCAGGAAGAGACGCCATTGCCCTGGCTAAGCGCGGCTACACCGTCACAGCCGTTGAGCCAAGCAAAGAAATGCTTCGCCTTGCAAAAGCAAGAGACCTACAAAAAAAAATTACATGGGTAAACGACGCTCTTCCTCGGCTATCGTCTTTAGGGAATACCTCATTTAGCTTTATTCTTCTCAGCGCTGTCTGGATGCACATACCTCCCCAGCAGCGCGACAGCTCAATTCAAAGAATTTCAGCACTCTTAGACGATGACGGTCATTTAGCCCTCACGTTGAGAATGGGCGAACAAGACCCAAACAGAATGATGTACTCCGTAACGCTAGAAGAGCTCCGCGCCCTCGCCTTAAAATATAATCTGCATCCAGTCTACATAAGCCGCCCGACTAAAGACTCGTTCAATAGAAGCAAGGTAAGCTGGCAAAAGATTGTTCTCCAAAAGTCAAATAACAATACACCCTCGATAAAAACCACGAAACCTCAAGACGCCGAGTAATATTGGCCATATTCAAATTCTCGACACAGCAAGCCATTAGACAGAAACCTGATCGCCTTCCTTTCTTTGAAATACTCGAAATCCAGAGACCGCTGGCAACCTCCTATCTTCTGGCACGATAAACACTGAGAAGCTGAGTCCGGTGAAATCGATATCAACGTCCATCATAGACACTTCGAAGCTGCTAATTATGTCCTCAATTTCTTCTCGATCTACGTCCTTGTCTTTAGCTAGGAAAAAAGAAATTTTTATTCCCGCGTGATCTGTATTCAGCGCTACCATCCTGAAGTTTTCTGATATCGCCCCCAGCATGGCCTGCACCAACATGACTATAACTTGATTGTTTTCGTCGGTTGTCATTTTTCTCAATTCGCAGCATGTGTTGAGCGCGACAATATGCATTTATGATAGCCGGACAAAATCACCTCCTTCGTGAATCTTCTTGATAATAGACTGAGTGAGTTCAATATAGACCTGCTTAGAAGGACTATCGGACGGAACGTACTGAATCGTCTCGATCACATAGCTTGTACCTAACTCTTTGTTTACTTGTTCAAGCCCAAAAACAACTTGCGATAATACCTCGTCACGATCTAGCTTCCACGAGCCCTTTTCTTTACTCGATAACTCAACCACCTCCGGAGCCTTACAGTTCATCCCCAAAGATATGGACAGTAAGTTATGCTTTGGCCCAGAAATCTTGACTGCTTTATAAAAATCCCCATCGTACAAAAACTGCATCACTCGCCGCCTAATCTGGACCTGAGAGACTATTCAAACTCAACCGCACCTGGAGAATAAAAGGCGATACCACCCAACAAAATTTTCATAACCATCGTCATTGATTTCTCAGTATCTTCATCATATAGCCAGTCTACATTCGTGCTTTCGGTAAGCAGCAATGCAAATTCATTATTATCATGCCCATCAAGCGCGCGATTAAGAATATCAACCAAGCCTATAACATCTATTTTTGAATTCTGGCAAAGATTGGCCGCAGAGACATACGCTGCGTCCTCTAGCTCTTCCCGATTATTTAAATCGATCAAATCTACGTTAAGGGAAGCTACGCATTGGCTAAAAGCACCGGCATCTATACTCATGCTCATTCCACAAATTGGTATCAGACAACGCTACTCGCTCTAGCTGAATAGCCGTTGCTTCCACGAGAGGAAAGTCTAATCGGATTACCATCACTGCTCGCCCCCCTCAGCAACGGTCAAATCATATGCACAGCGACTAGATTCACAAAACCTCTTTATAGGTTTCCTTAAACCATGTAACGTTGTCTTTAATCCCTTCTACCTCATGACTATCAAGCTCATTAATTTTCTTGTCGACAGCCTTTACCGCGGCCAGCAAGTTATCATTACCTTCAATTAGCGCACTGTCTTCAGTTACGCACCCAATCATCGAACGAAGCATGATGAGGTTAACCTCGTCAGGACGGGCGCTGATCATATCTAACCCCGCTGTTGGGTTAAGGGAGTAAAAAATATTGAATGCAGTGGCCTGGTAATAAGGTTCTTCATCAGGATTTTGCAGCACTTGCAACACCAATGTCTCTGCGAGTTCCCGGGATGTATATTTCAGCTCAATGAGCGCTTCTGCGGCCATGTCGTAATCTTCCGGACTCACGATCCTATTACAGATTACTTTTTCTTCATCTTTATTCATCATGTCACGAATTTTGACTGACATTAGGGCGCAGATCACTCTACTCGCGTTGATTGGGTAATCATTGCTTCAGCGTGGGGCAAGTCCAATTTGAGTGCTATCACTGCTCAGATCCACCCCGTCGCTCAATTCCAACACGCTCACTGCATATAGCCCTCCATCAGAGGTCACCAGGCACCATTCCATACCAACCGGCTGCTGCAAGGACTGCGGCTGGAAAAGTACTTGAGTTGAGAACTCCTTCGCTAAATCACCTGCCACTGAAACGTCATCCAACTCGAAGCCACTTAACCCCCATGCCAAGCCTACGCTCTGTTGAAATCCTTCGGCATACTCAGAGTATTGAAGGAATAGCGCGGCCTTTTCATTTGGAAAGTCTAAAGATTCGACACCTTGAGCAATTATCCGGTTAAGGAAATTCACAATCGACATTTCAGTAATTTTGTCTTTGATAAATAAATCGACTGAACCGCTCATTAATCCCTCTGGCTCGAACATGTACTAGAGTCTAGTTCTTGTTTTTATTCCTTAGCAAAAATTCTTTCCTTGGACACCACACCCAATAAGTTGCGATACTCATATCTACCTCAATTGAGAATATAGGGAAAATCCACAAGCCCAAGATACTCATCCCAGAAACTAACACCACCTGAATGCAGAGTTATTCCATTCGAATTTTTGCTAAGCAGAAGTGTTTCATTATTTAAGTAAAGCATTGCTTTAGGCTGGCTCCTCATTAAACAGTTAGCTAGCTTTATGATTGCTTGAATGCTTTCTTCGTACCTATCTAGATCAATCGTGGCGATGAGTTTTGTTGAAGGTTTAAAGCCAAGTTCTTCTCGGATAAAAGATTCATCTGGAATGACGTGCGCTACCACTATATCGAGCGCTTCTTTGAATGCTGTACCTCGAATGATAGTTCCAGCTCTGGATATTTCGATAAAATCATGCAAGCACAGCATGGTCTCGGGGGTGTCGTCGCTGAGATAAAATGTGTAGTCGATAGACATTTTCTGTTGCTCCGTTAATTCAGAGGAAGCAGGGTGACGTTGCCTTCTCGAAGAATAATTACGTCTTTCAGATTTGGTATTGGTTCTGCTTTTATTGCGCCAGCCACATCTGAAATACCGATCTTACTATCAGCCATATTCAGCACTATCGTATCAGCCTGCTGCTTTATATTAACTTTTTCATTAATTGTGCTGCGTATGTTTCTGGCTGACGTATTGGGGGCGGGCGAAAAGACGTCTGTAATAACATTCTCGAATTTCTTATCCCCGATTGAACCCTGAAGGATCAATTGATCAGGTTTTCTCGTCGTATCCGGCAAGTTGGGATTCTGTTGCACGTCGAACCCATTTTCCACCAAAATTTCGGCGGCCTCATTTTCCCTTATTAGGGATCTGCGAGTGGCTTCATCGGCCTTTTTGGGTATTGTAGTTTTCCTTCCCGATAACACTCCTTTTGCTTTGAGTTTCTCCGCCTTAATCTCCTTCGGCCTCGGCACCTCCACCGTCTGCGCGCCCGTCCCGGTACCTTTGCCACGCCCTTTCAGCTTGATCTTGGCATTCTTCAGCGTGCGGCTGAGGCGTTGCAAGGCGCTACCCAGGCGCTTGAGGGAAGCGGCGTGGCGGATGGAGCTAGCGCCGCGAGCGGCGAGGCCTGCGCCGCCGGTGAAGACTGCCAGCAGCGCAGCCAGAACCAGTTCGAACACCGCGCCGCCGCCGAATTCGGCGACTTCTTCGACGTTCTGTGCCTTGGCGTAGTCGACCGCGAAGCTGGCAAGAATGTCTTTGCTGGGGCCGTCTTCATAGATAAAGCAGGCGGTTTCGTAAGCTTCTGCGATTTTCTCGCGGGTGATGCTGGCGGGGTCGAAGCCGAGGGCTTCCACCAGTTCTTCGTGCTGCGCGGCGGAGTAGTTGTTGAGGAAGTTGGCGTACCAGCCCTCCTGAGGCGTGGCCTTGGCTTTCCAGGCGCTGGCCAGCATGTTCCAGGCCGTGTTGAAGGGGTTGATCAGGTCGCTCATTTCCTTGAGCGATTTGATCATGCCCCAGGCGCCAAGGAAGAAGCCTTTGCCGAAGGCGAAGCGGACATGGAAGTAGTTGACCACGACATTGCGCCCTTCTTGCTCCTTGCGCAGCTTCTCGGCTTCGGCGCGTTCTGCGGTGAGGATTTCGTCGAGGGCCGTTTGCATTTCCTTGCGGGCTTTGGCGACGGCGGCGTCGACATCGACTTCCGCGAGCAATTGCGCCTCGTAGTGGTTGGCTTGCAATTGCTGAATAAAGCTGCCGCGAGCATCCAGCCCGCCACGGATCGGCGAACCCTGGTCGGCGGTCAGCAGGTAAGGGATGTTCGCCGGCAGCAGCTCGCCGTTGTCCCAGATAAAGCGCATGCCGACCATACGCTGGGGTGCGCTGGCTGGCGGGGTTTGCATGGGGCGGCGGGCTTGCTGGTCGAAGTTGCCGTTGTAAGGTTCCGGCTCGGGAGCTTTCCTGATGTGCCGGTTGTTGGGTACGTAGCCACTCATTGTCTCGGTTCCGTCCGATTGCTACACCATGCCGGGCGTTGCACCAGGCGATTGGCTGAAGCGGCGATGCTAGCCGAAGACCCCTGCGCAAAAGTTTGCGCACCGGGGCAGAAAAAGCGGGTTATGTGAACGGGGTCGCGAAATTGCGGGGGAAAGGTAACGGCGCGGCAAGGGCATAGTCCTTCGCAAACGGCCCGCTGAATGCAGCCTTCGAAGTGGACAACCTCATCCCCCCCGCGCCCAGCAAACCTAAGCTTGATAGACAAGAGGCGCTTGCTCATCTTATACAAAACTTTGTATTGTCTGACGCATGACACGAAAGCATAAGCCCATCGCGTTTTGCGGCGGTTCCCTTGATGACCTGCGCACGTTTCCAGAAGATGCTCGGCGAGAATGGATCAGGTGCAACAAGGTCGTGAGCCGGACGATTGGAAGCCAATGCCAAGCATCGGTACTGGCGTTCGCGAAATACGCATCCGCGAGGCTTCTGGCGCTTTCCGGGTGATCTATGTCGCGAAGTTTGAAGCCGCCATTTTCGTGTTGCACTGCTTCCAGAAGAAAACCTAGAAAACCAGCCGCGCGGACATTGTGCTGGCCACCCAACGACTGAAGGATTTGGTAAAGGAGTTAGGCCCATGAGCCAACGTTTTGAAAGCGTCTGGGACGCCATTGAAGACACCCCAGCCCAAGCCGAAAACATGAAGGTGCGGTCCGCGTTGATGATCGCCTTGAAAGAGCGCATTGAGGCTGAAGGCTTGTCGCAAGCGAACGCGGCCAAGCTGTTCGGCGTCACTCAGCCGCGTATTTCTGATCTGCTTCGCGGTAAGGTCACGCTATTCAGCATCGACACACTGATCAACATGCTGGCCACCGCTGGGCTGCATGTAGAGCTGCATATCGCTCAAGCAGCCTAAGAACACCTGATCAGGGCTTTGGCCTTCCTCATCACCTCATCACCGGGCACAGCCTGAGCCGCACCACTATCAAGCTCTTCTGCTCGCCGTCGTGCTTCAAGCAACCAGTCTGATCGCAGCTCTTCTTCTGAGGGAGATTCCAGACTCAAGACCAAGCGCAGGATCAACTGTGCCCGCTCCTTCTTAGGAAGGTGCAGGGCCTCCTCCTCAATTTTCTGCAGATCCATGACAACACCTCTCGCTTATCCACCGGCAAATCTTGGCACGGATGGCTAGCGGGTGCAGCACGAAGCCTACCCAATCCCCGCCGAGGGCCAGCTATATCGCCCGGTCTACAACGTACAAAGCCCTCCCGGCACCGCCATCACCCAATCGCGCACCGCCTGAATGGTCGGGTCGTTCTTGCGGTTTTCCGGGTACACCAGGAAGAAGGGTTTGCCTTCCAGTACCGGGCCGAAGGGCTGTACCAGTCGCCCTTCTTTCAGCTCATCCTCGATCAGTTGGCGGCTCATCAGTGCCACGCCTTGCGCGCCAAGGGCGGCCGAGACGGCGTGGGTTTCGTCGGTGAACACCAACCCGGCGCTGACATCCAGCCCCGGCACCTGGGCCTTTCTCTGCCACGCGGCCCAATCAATGGGTGAGGAAACAGCGGCCTGATTGCGAAAGTGGATCAGCGGATGCTTCGCCAGCTCGGCCGCACTCTGCAAGCCGAGATGCGGGCTGCAGGCCGGGATAAAGGTGTTGTCGAACAGCTTTTCCGCCACCAGCCCCGGCCAGCGACCGTCGCCATAGCGAATGGCGATATCCGCGGTAACGCCATCGAGCGCGACCGGCTCATGGGAGGCGTGGATGCGCAGGTCGATATCCGGATGGGCATCGCGCAGCAGGCATACCCAGGACAGCAACCAGCGCACCGCCACGGCAGGCGTGGTGCTGAGGGTAATGGCCTGGCGGCAGGGCAGCGCGCTGAGACGCACAGCCGTTGCGCTGATGCTGTCGAAGGCGCTTTCCAGCACCTGCTGCAGCTCGCGCCCCTGGGCGGTCAACTCAAGCTGCCTGGGCTTGCGCAGAAATAACGCGACCCCGAGCGACTCTTCCAGCGCACGGATCTGGTGACTGATCGCCGTAGCGGTAACCGAGAGTTCTTCCGCGGCCTGCTTGGCGCTCTCGTGGCGAGCGGCCGCCTCAAAGGCCCGCAGGGCGGAAAGCGAGGGTAACCAGCGCTGCGCCATAGATGAGTTTCTCTCACTCGTATCGGAAAATAATCGTCGTTTGTCGAGCTTAGAGGCTGAGCCTAGCCTGAGGTTGCTACCAATCACAGATGAATTCAACTTCAGATAGGAAACTCGACATGCCACATATTCTGCACCTGGATGCCAGCGCCCGCCCCGGCCTCGCCGGCAAGGACCAACACGGTTCGCACAGTCGCAATCTCACTCAGCGGTTTGTCAGCCAGTGGCTGGCGCGCCGTGCGCAGGACAGCCTCACCTACCGCGACATCGGCCAGAACCCGCCGTCCTTTATCAGCCATGACTGGATCGCCTCTTCCTTTACCCCCGAGGAGCAGCGCGAGCCGTGGATGCGGGAAACCCTGGCGGAGAGCGAGCAACTGGTCGATGAGTTGATTGCGGCGGACGTGCTGGTGCTTGGCACCCCGCTCTACAACTTCGGCATGCCTGCCGCGCTCAAGGCCTGGATCGATCAGGTCGTGCGCCCCGGCAGAACCGTGGACATCGACGAGAGCAACCCGCTCGACCCTTACGTACCTAAGCTGGCCGACCGGCCGCGGCATGCCGTCATCCTCACGGCCAGAGGCGGTATCGGCTTTGGCGTGGGCGGCGAGATGGCGCATATGAACCATCTGGAACCGAACCTGATCACCACCCTCGGCTTTATCGGCATTACCCAGGTGCACCAGATTGCGATCGAGGGTCAGGAAGTGGGCGGCGAGCTGCTGGCCGAGTCGGTGGCCCAGGCGCTGAACCAGGTCGATGCCTTGGTGGTGGAGCTGCAGCGGGCGCTGCAGGAAAACCGGATAGCAGAGCCGGCCTGAAAACTGGGTGGCGCGCATTATGCGCTTTCACCCTGCTGACTTAGGCGAGTAGCCCGCGTATCCATGCTGGTGACCATTTGTGGATGACGTTTTTCTCATCCACCGTTTGACGTGGTGATTACCCGGGCTACTTGCTGATTCCGGTTTTACCCTGAGTTATTCATTGCGACCCTTTGGGATCGACGCTGAATCGACGTCAATATCCTGCTTCTTTCTGATGCCGGAAGGCCAACACATAAACTGCATCGTCCGCCGGTACAAAACGGTAGAGGGATACATAGCCGGAATCACCGAACTCGATTATCAGTTCACGCAGCTCCGGCAATTCAGGAAACGGACGGCCGATACCCGGATTTTCTTCCAGTAGCGCAAATTGTCGTTCGACGGCCTGACCCGCTCTACTGGCAACCTGAGGGGTTTTCTCCGCAAGGAATCGACGGCAACGCTCCAACCCCAACGCGGCTCCCTCTGTGATAATCAGTCGTGGCACTTGGGCAGCTCCGCCTCAGCCTCAGTCCCCCAGCTTGTGAGCCAGGCGCGCGCCTCTTTGCCTGTCAGGTGCAGACCTGTTTCCTGATACGAAGCCCAAGACGCCAAAGCCTCCTGCTTGAAGCTCTCGCGGGCCTCCTCACGTTCGACATACTGTGAAATCGCCTCACGCATAATCCAGTGGGCAGAGCGCTGCCGCAAACTTGCCAAATGCTGGATTCGGGTTTTCAGCTCATCATCGATTTTGATTGAAGTGGCCATGGTGGAACCTCCAGTATCTCCAGGTATTACCTTTTGATAAAAGTAACAACCGTCACCGACACTGTCTATGAGTGCGCTAATTTTGGCGACATGTGGGTTGCGCCGGGGTGGAAAGTCATTTCAAGACCTGCCCCGTGCGGTTCAAGGCGCGACAAGCGAGTAGCCGGGGCATCCAGGGTGGTAAAAACCTTGCGGCCGCCTCAGTGCGGCCGCTGATTGATCAGGTAGGTCAGCAACTCCGGCTCGTCGGCATCCGCCAACTGTTGCACCGTGCGAAACGGCAACTCGCTCAACATCGCCTGCCAGAACGGCGCACCCAGTGGGTCCTGCGGGTACAGGCTAACCACCCAGGGCTGCTGGCTGGCGAGAATCACCTGCTCCACCAGCGCGCGTCCGATACCCTGCCGACGGTACTTCTTGAAAATGAACAGGTCGGCGAACTCCAAAGCATCCACCCCGGGGATTTCGCTGCGCTCGATTAACAGAAAGCCCGCGATAAAGCCCTCGACCAGAATCAATTGCGCGCTCCAGTCCGGGCACTGCCAGTACAACGCCAGATAGGCATCGTGCACATAGAAACGCCCGTCGAGCTCGACATCCTCCTGCTCCCAGTCCGACGACTCATAGGCGTAGAACTGATAAAGGTTGCGGATCAGCGGCAACTGCTCGGCAGTGGCGGGAACTAACTGGATGGACATGGCGCGCTCGGCAGCATGGGGAAAGGTTTGCAGTTTAACAGGCCGTTGAAATACGTTGGCGAGGCAGCCAGCGCAAGGCAAAAACAGGCGAGGAAGCGGACTGGGCTCGCACGCGAGTTTACGAGCTGTAAATGAGCATTTTGAGACGCCGAGTCCCGGCCTGTTTTTAACGCCGCGATGGCAACGCAGGTAGTTTTTCAACAGCCTGTTAATGCCCGCCGCCGGAGACAGCACATCGAAACGATCAAACCCGCGAGCGTTACAATGCCCCGACGCCGATCCCTCCGATCAGGCACGCACCGGAGCCCGACTCACGATGTTCACCCTTGTACAGCTGAACACCCCGCCGCCCGAGTCATTGAAAAGCCAGGTTCTGCAAATGGTGGTGGACTACCTCAGCGACATCAGCCCGGTGTCGCTGACGCCGAGCAACCCGCTCTACCAGCTGTACCAGTACGTGATCGGCTACGAGATGCACCTGTATCTGCAGGCGATGGACAGCAATCTGGATAGCAGCGCGCGGTTGACTCTGGCGCTGGACGATCTCGATCCATCCCAGGTGCTGGGTTTTGCCCTGTACCTGCCGGCCAAGGATGACCCGGAGGCCTGCAGCGTGGCCTATATGGCCGTACTGGCCAGCCAGCGTCGGCGCGGGATTGCCCGGGCCATGCTGCAACAAATAGTCACCCGCCATCCCCATGCCGAGCTGGCCTGCGTCGCCAGCCAAGTGCCGACCTTCGAGGCCATGGGCTTTCAGGTACTGGCGGCACACGGGCCGCAAGTGCTGATGAGCACCCGCAACCATAGCTCTGACGGCATGATCGCGGTGCAAGACCTCGCGCCCATCTTTCAATCCAAGGAAGTCCGGCAGATCCACGCCTACCTGCTGAAGCAGCACGGCAAAAAGGCCATGAGCGAGGCGGAGAAACAGCGCGACCGCCAGCTCGACCAGATGACTCAGCGCGCACTGGCGCTGGTACACGAGCGCCGCGTCTCAGGCTCCGTGCACTGAGGCGCTACACCGATCCAAAGCGAACACCCATGACCACCCTGATCATTTCTGCCGCCTGCCTGCTCGACGATGCTGGGCGCTTACTGCTGGTACGCAAGCGCAACACCCAGGCCTTTATGCTGCCAGGCGGCAAAGCGGGGCCTGGCGAAGATGCCATCGCCGCCCTGACCCGTAAGTTGAAAGAAGGACTCAACCTGAGCTAGCAGGCTGTTGAAAAACTACCTGCGTGGGCGATTCTGCGTTAAAAATGGCCTCGAAATGCTCATTTACAGCCGTAAACTCCGCTTTCTCGGCCATTTTTGCCTTGTCTCGCCTGCCTCGCCCACGTTTTTCAACGGCCTGCTAGTGCCGCGACACGAATCACTTGTCGCTTTCAGTGGGAGGGGCCGGGCGGCGCTTCGCTATAGCCGCGATTGACCTTAAAAGGTGCTGAAAGCATCGCGGCTAAAGCCCCTCCTACCCAGCCAGGCATTGAGCCGGAAGTTCATGGTTGAGGCGCTACTAGCCGCTTCCTCGACCCGCAAGCGTCCACCCGACTGCCCCCTTGAGCGTCCCCGTACGCCAGTGGAGCACCTGCAACACAACCTCTATAACAAGCGCTTCTGCAAGAAGAAGCGCTTATGCCCTGGCGGGAAATCCTCGAGGTGGCCGAACTCGCTGAAACCATGCTTCTGATAAAACGCCGGTGCCTGGAAAGCAAAGGTGTCGAGCCAGATGCCGACGCAGCCTTTTTCACGGGCAAGCGCTTCGGCCATCTCCATCAGGCGTGAACCGGTGCCCTGCCCCCTGGTTTGCTCAGGGATGGCGAGCAGCTCGATAAAGAGCCAGCGATAAAATATCTCGCCATAGAGGCCGCCGATGACTTCATTGCTGTGCTCCTCGCGCACCAGCAGCGCAACGACTTCTGGTTTTGGATCGCCCGCTTGAGCAAGGTTATAGGCCCGCAAGGGCCGAAGGATGGCCGCGCGCTCGTCGTCTCCCGGGTTTACCGCCATTTCGATACGCATGCTCATTCGTCAGCCTTGTGGGTATTTAAAGTTATGGCGCGGAGCATCGCGGGCGCGCTTCCAAGCGGCCGGTGCAAGGCCTCGACGTGGTGATTACAGAAGTGCGGAGCCTATCGATTGAGTGGTTTGGCAGCCAGCTTGCCGCGGTCCGGCGATCCGGCGGTCCGGCGGTCCGGCGGTCCGGCGAAGCATTTGAAATCCCAAATCGCCAGCAAGCTGGCTCCTACACCTACAATTGCCGCGCCGTTTGACGGGGTATTGCCACTTACATCCGCATTGACCAAGCCGCGGCGGATTTATCCGTTACGCCACTGTTCAACCCGCTGATCCGGCTCGTGCGACGGCAAGTTCGGCGTCGAGTGGAGGGTCAGCCAGGCGGCTCGCAGCAGATTGATCGCGGCCATGCTGAGATGTTGTTCGGCGGCCTGCAGGGCCAGTTCGGCGGCCAGGCGTTTGTCGGCGGCGCTGAGGTGCGCCGTTTTCTGGGTCATGTCCGCATCGACGCTGGCCAACACCGCCTGCAGTTCCCGCACCGTCTGCTCCGACGCCTGGCGCATGTCCGCCAGCAGGCGGCTGGCTTCGGCAGGTGTCATGGCCAGGGCGCGGACGCTGCGAAACGTCAGCCGGGCGGGCAAGGTGGCCAGATTGAAACCGGTCAAAAGTAGCTTGCCAATCATGCGAACGACTCCTGTTAACCCATGTTTCGGCAGCGTAGCAGAGTCAGTCGCGCAACCAATGACTGTCCATCGCCTGCCAGAATAAGCTCGCCCGCTTGACCTTTACCCTGGGGCAAGCTTCATCTTTGTCGCGAATCGCTTGAAAGGACGAATAATGCTCACCATCGGCCAGATGGCTCGCTGCCATGCCCTCTCCACCAAAACCTTGCGCCATTACGATCGCATCGGCCTGTTCCGCCCGGCATTGACCGGCCAGGACAACGGCTACCGCTACTATGCGCCGGCGCAGATCGCCACCCTTGGGCGCATCGTCTGGCTGCGGCAGCTAGGCCTTGGCCTTGAGGAAATCGGCCAGATCGCCCGCGATGGCGGACTGGAGGATGTCAATCACTGGCGTGACAGCCTGCAACTGCACGCCGCGGCACTAAGTGAGGCGATCGCCCGGCAACAGCGGACGCTGGAGCAGATCAGCCGCTACCTGGCGCAACCACAACGGAACCTACCCACCATGCAAACACCCACTATTGTCGATTACCCCGCCGTACGCGTTATCGGTATGCGCTGGCATCCACAGGACGCCGGCACCATCGCCGAAACCTGGCAACGCTTCCTGCCCCGCCAGCAGGAAATTCAATCGCAGGCGCCGATCATCGGTGCCTTTGGTGTGTGCGAGCCGCTGGCGGACGGCCAATGGCGCTATCTGGCCGCCCTGCCAGCCGACGCGGACGCCCCGGTGCCCGCCGATATGCATGCGCTGACGATTCCCGCCGGTCGCTATGCAAGGGTGGAACACCACGGCACGGTGGCCACCCTGCCGGAGACTTTTCGCGCGGCGTTCAGCGAATGGTTGCCCGCCGCCGGCTTGCAACCGGCCGATGGCATCGAGTTCGAGTTTTGCGGCGAGCGCTTCCTCGGCCCGCAAAACCCGGACAGCGTGGTGGAAATCTACATTCCACTGGCCGAGTAAGGCCCGGATGGGTTGAGCGCAGGGCCGGCAAGAGGCTGCCATGTTGATCTGCCCGGGCCTCCACGGAGCACCCGAACGATGCGCCTATAGGCACTTCGGGGTCGGATTCAGGCAGCCTTCGGCAAAGCGTTGCGCCTATGGTCACGGATCGTTTATCCGACCGATCTGGAGCTGAAATGTCCGACTTCATCACCGTTTTGCGCGAAACCTGCCCTACGCCCGTTGTGGACGCCACCAAATGGAAGCGCATCGGCGGCGACCCGCATACCGTGAACCTCAATGCCTACCTGTCCAAGGACGGCAGCAAGATCATGGGCACCTGGATCTGCACCCCCGGCAAGTTCGAGGTGAATTACGACAAGTGGGAGTATTGCCACTTCCTCGACGGCTACTGCGTGATCACCCCGGAAGGCGAGCAGCCGGTGCATCTGAAAGCGGGCGACGTGTTCGTGATCGAGCCCGGGATGAAGGGCACCTGGGAAGTCGTGGAAACCGTGCGCAAGTATTTCGTCTTCGCCTGATACCGCACTTTGATCCTTCCCACGTCGAGGCGTCGACGTGGGATGCGACACTGCCGCGCCCATCAGCCGTTAAGGTCGGGATGCAGAGGCCAGGGCTCTAGATTTTCACGCAGACGAACAGGGCATTACCTGAGACGTTGTTCCAGGGGATGAGCTTTTCGTAGTCATGCTCGAAAACATGAACCTCGAAGTACGGCCGCAAAATCTCCTGCAACTCGACGAAACCCAGTGCGACCATCGGGTGCTCGTCGTGCCATACCTGGGTTTCCCCGTCGCGGGTCTTTTCGATACTGAGTTTCAGCGACTGTTGTTCGCCCGCGCCTGCGTAGTGCCAAGCGGAACTGAAAACGAAGCGGCTGCCATCCTGCTCGGCGCTATGGTTCGCCGATAGCGCGTTGTCGATCTTGTGCTTGTCGACGACGTTGAAGCAGAAGACGCCGTCGCGGTTGAGCGCGTGATGCACGCTGAGAAGGCACGCCTTCAACCTCTCCAGCCCGCCGCTGTAGTGGATGGAATAGAGAAAGCAGGTGATCAGATCCAGCGGCTCGGCCACCTGAAAATCGCACATGTCCTGCAATGAGAACTGCGCCTGCGGGCAGCGAATGGCGGCTCTATCGAGCATCGGCTGATT
This sequence comes from uncultured Pseudomonas sp., assembly GCF_946885955.1. The sequence continues at coordinate 7,306 of NZ_CAMPHI010000050.1, read as the reverse complement.
GATGTCGAGCCCGCCGCTTTGGTAGCCGAAATCGATGAAATGGCGCACATGCGGCCCCGTTCCGCAGGCGAGGTCGAGGTGCTTTTTGCCGCCGTTACCGAAAAGCTGCTGCAGCCTGTGCACGCAGTGGCTTTGCGCCTGGTAGTCGATGCCGGCACACATCAGATCGTAATAACCGGAAAGGTCGGTATACAGGGCATTGGCGGGCATGGGGACCTGGCGGTTTCAGCGGGCTATGGAGGGCGGCGCATCGTACACCAACCGGCAGCCTGCGCATCGTTGGAAAACGTCCCGCGGTTCCTAGCTGACGGGTAAATAAGGCGTGATGTTGCCGAGCGCCCGTTCGACGTAATCCGCCTTCTCCCCTACCGGTGCGACGTAGTACAGCGCCTCGGCTGCGGCCTCGCGCCCGAGCAGGCGCGCCAGGGTCCAGGCGGCGAGGTAGATCGAAGCCAGGCAGCCGCCAGCTGTGGCCAGGTTGCCGCGGGCGAAGAAGGGTTGTTCGAGCACCTCGATACCGGCCTCCTGCACCCAGGGCTTGGTGGTCAGATCGGTGCAGCCAGGAACGCCGTTCAGCAGCCCCAGCTTTGCCAGCAGCAAGGTGCCGGAGCACTGCGCGCCGATCAGCTGGCGGCCGGGATCGAGCCGCGAAAGCGTCTGCATCAGGGCGACGTCCTCGGCTATCTCGCGGGTTTTGATGCCGCTGCCGACGAGCACGGCATCGCATGTTTCGACTTCCTCCAACGCGGCCTGGCGCCGCAGTTGTACGCCATTCATCGAGGTCACCGTTTCGCTCGGCGACGCCAGAGACACGCGCCAACCCGGCTGCTTGATGCGGTTGAGAATGCCCAGGGCGATCAGCGAATCCAGCTCGTTGAAGCCGTCGAAGGTGAGGATGGCGATATGCATGGCAGGCTCGGCGCATTGTAGTGAGCGGCCATTCTCGGCCCGCGCGTGGGCGGGAGATAGACACAGTTGCTCGCGGCTACGTCCATACAGGCAGCTTGCGCCTCGCCCCGCCGTGCGGCGGCGCCCTGCGGGATGCGCGAGGCGTTATCCGTGACTCGCGGGTTCGAGGGTTTCGCGGCCGCGTTTGGCCGGGAATAACAGGCGGGCGGTGTCGACGAAGGGGGTGACGATCAGGCCATAGAGCGTCATATAGCGGTGGGCATCCTGCTCCGCGGTGCCGAAGCGCAGGGTTTCCGGCTTGGCGTTGGTGACATAGAGGGTGCCGAACATCCAGTCCCACAACGACAGGTTGGTGCCGAAGTTCTTGTGGAAATGATGGGGCGCGTCGCTGTGATGGATCTGGTGCTGCGCCGGGCTATTGAACAGGTGTTCGAGCCGCGGCCCGAACGACAGCCAGACATGGCTATGCCGCAGGTTGGCCGCCAGCGCGTTGCAGATGAATACCAGATAGGTCACGCCGAACAGCGTGTAGCGGCTGACCTTGCCGCCGCAGGCATACCAGAACACGCCCGCGTAGACGCCGAGGCAGGCGAGCATGAACAGCTTGCCGAGCAGCTTCTCGAGAAAATGCACGCGGCTCGCAGTGGCCGGCACCAGCACCGGCGCCGAGTGATGCACCTTGTGGAACGCCCACAACCAGCGGCAATGGAACGCGCGGTGGGTCCAGTAATGAACGAAATCGCTTACCAGAAACACCCCAAGCCCGTAGAGCAGGGACAATCCAAGGCTCTCCCCGAGCTGCGGACGCGCGCCCCACAGGTTGCTGAAAAAGGCGATGTAATCGGCCGAGCGCAGGATATAGGGGTCGACCAGACCGACGATGGGCACCACCAGGGCGACCTTCAGAATGCCGCGCACGAAGTAGTAGCGGTAATCCAGCAGCGCCGAGCGGTGCAGGTACACCCGGCTGCCGCCGATGAACTGCCAGAACGACCCCGCATCAGTCAGCCCCCGTCGCTTTCTGGAGCGGTACAGGCCGTAGGCGACGGCGCAGGAAATGCCGAGGAAGAGCAGACCAAAACGGCCGTTAAAGTCGAAAATGCCCGAAAACTGCTGAACCACCGGCTCAATAACCAGTTTGCTCAAGCAGTCATGGATAGTCGCAAGTACTCCCACGGGCAGGTCTCGCTAAAAAGCGCGGATTATAAAGCCAATCGTTCGCAGGTGAGAATATCTATCATGGGTACGAACTACCGTAGCTGCTGCACTGCGGAATGTCCCCGCCACCGCATGTGAAATTGATCGTTCCAACGCTCCGTGTAGGAATGCCTCCCTCGACGCTCCAGCGTCCATTTGCCAGACAGAAGCCACTATTGTGCTAGCATCGCGCCTCCATTACTCCTACCCGAAGGGATTCACATGCTGAAGCGTTTTTTCTGTCTTGCCACTATCGCCCTGACCCTCCAAGGATGCGGCGTTGCGATGACACGCTACGATGCAAATTTCGATAACGTACAAACGCTGAAGAATCAGGCTCCACTGACCAAACTGAATTCGCCGAAAGTCACGGCTGACAAGGGGCAGGATTCGATTTCCGTCCGCGCCAACCCTATCAGCAGCCCGGAAGGGTCGATCAGTAAGCACGTACAAAAGGCACTCGAAGACGAGCTGCGTCTGGCGGGATTATTGGACCCGGCCGCCTCGCGGCATCTGGATGTACAGCTGCGCCAGAGCAAACTGGATGCAGCAGTCGGCACCGGCAGCGGCGCGATCAGCGCGGATTTCAATCTACGCGAAGGCGAGCGCTCCCTCTATAGCAGCAGCAAGACGGTAACCAGTACTTGGGACAGCAGCTTCGTCGGCGCCATTGCGATTCCGGCGGCGGCCAATGCGTTCAACCCGTTGGTGCGCAAGCTGCTGGCAGAGCTGTATCAGGACCCTGCATTCATCCAAGCGATGAAGCAGTAACTGCAGAAATAGGCGCGCCAACGACGGCGCGCCTATTTAGGTCAGCCGCGCAGCGGCAAAACAACCCCTTGTGCGTACTTCAAAACCTGCTGATCGACCATTTGCTTCAGCAAGGCATTGAGCTGGCGACGGAAACTGTCGTTGAGCGCGTCGGCCGGGGTGTGCGCCATCATCGGGATGAAGATCAACCCCATCCAGGTGCGTATCGAATCATTGTTCTGCCCAGTCGAAACCGCTTGGCCCTGTTCGTCCAGAACCTGCAATGTCATGGTGTACTCATCCTTGGCGGTAGCCGGTATCACCATAAAAGTGAAGCCGGAAATCATGCCGCTGACCATTGCTGCACCTGCGGAGCCGCTGTTGTAGACATTCAGCTTGAGCGTGTAGTCGCCGGGCTGTTTCTGAAATTCGTCGAGCGTGTACCGGCTGAATAGTCCCGAGTCGCGCAAAGAAGCTTCAAGCTGCGGCTTAAGCAATTCCTTTGCCTGGGGTGATTCGACGGCCTTGCTATCGTTCGCTTTACCTTGATAGAAAGTAAAATCGACGAACACGCTAGGGCGTTGCTGGTAGCTGGCCATAGAAGGCAGCGTGGTTTCTGGAACCTGGTCTCCAGGGAAACTGGCGCAACCGGCCAAAGTCAAGACCAGCGCCATTCCCAATAATTTCAACTTCATTGTGAATCGTCCTTGTTTATTGATTTATTCCACCGGCCTGGACAGTGCCAGCGCGATAGACGCGACACTTTATGCAAAGATTCTTCTGATGGCAATTTGCCCTCATCAGACTGCTTGCCCCTGCTATTAATTGCACAGCATTGCAGAACCTGAGCCGCCGCACCGCTGGAAGTGGCCGACTAAAGCCGCGCGAAGCATGCATAATGGCCAGCATCACCCTCATTGAGCAGTGCCTCTTACAAGTCAATGATTTCCTCCGGACTCGTCTTCATCGCTGCGCTAGTGATTCCGCTGTTGCTGCTTGCACTACTGCAGCGCCGGCGACAACTGGAACAGCAGCGCGCCCTGCTCGAAGCACTGCCCCATGGAGTTTTGCTGGTGGACGGTGATGGTTGCATTCGCCTACACAACGCCGCAGCGGCCAGGTTGCTGGGACAATCCAAAACCGGGTTAGCAGGCACCGCGCTGCAACAGTGGCTGCCGCAGTTCAACCCGCACGCCAGCGAGCACTTGCAATGCACCCTGACAATCGAAGGCAGGCAGCAGGTGCTGGAGGTCAACCGGCGGGCAACCGCTCAGCATGGCGATGTCATAGTGCTGACCCAGGCTCCGGCGCTCCAAAACAACCCCGCCGAGGACGCCGAGCGTTTCAAGCGCAGCCAATACTTTGCCAGCATGGGCACCTGGGACTGGTCGATCGATACCGAGAAGCTGTATTGGTCGGAGGCCATCTACGGCATGTTCGGTTTCAAACCCGGCGAGGTAACCCCAAGCTATGAGCTGTTCTGCAGCAGCGTTCACCCCGATGACCGCGAGCGGGTGCGCGCCGGGGAGCAGCGCTGCATCGAAACCGGGCAAAACCACGACGAAGAATATCGGGTGGTCTGGCCTGACGGCAGCATCCGCTGGTTACGCGAAACCGGCAATGTGATCAAGGATGCCAACGGTCAGCCGACCCGGATGATGGGCGTGGTGCGCGACATCACCGACGAGAAGGCCTCGGTCAGCCAACTGCAAAGACTCGCCCGCCACGACCCGCTGACCGGGCTGCCCAACCGCTTGCAGCTGGAAGAATTCCTCACCCAGGCGCTGGCGCGTGCGCGCACCAGGGGCACCCGGGTGGCGCTGGTATTTATCGATCTCAATGGCTTCAAGCAGATCAACGATATGCACGGCCATGCGATTGGCGACCGCTTGCTGGTCAGCCTGGCCGAGCGCCTACGCCAGACACTACGCGAATCCGACCTGCTGGCGCGGCTGGGCGGCGATGAATTCGTCGGGGTGATCGAAGGGCTGAGCCTGAGCCGCAGCCTGCATGAGGACACGCGAACGATCGGCGAAAAGCTGCTGCTGCCGCTAACCCAGCCGATCGACCTCGGCGACCTCAGCCTCAAGGTCGGGGCCAGCCTGGGCATTGCCATGTTTCCGGAGCATGGTCCGAACACCGACAGCCTGATTCATGTCGCCGATCAGGCAATGTATGCCGCCAAACGCAGCGGCAACAGCGAATATTGTCTGGGGGTGACCAACCTCGGCGAGCAGCTGACTCCGAGCGACGTCTCCTAGCTGACGCGTGCACAACGGAACCAGCGCACACCTTGTCCGAAGCTGGCAGTTTAGAATCACCGCGCGCCGGATGGCGCCCGCACCGGCGAGGGCCTCGCCCCCCTGCCTTGTCTTTTCTGCCGAGCCCCGATATGGACGTCAATCGTTTTGAAATCACCCGCCTTGCCTATGCGCAGGTTCCCCTCTACCGCAGGCGCTGGTTCGTCATGCTCACGCTGCTGGGGTTTATCCCGGCGACCCTGCTGATCACGCTGACAGGCGATATCTACGCCAAACAAGGGCAGACCGTTTACAAGTTCAAGGACAGCGCCGTTCACCAGCTGATCATCATGGCGCTGGTGTTCATCGCTGCTGGCCTGTTTCTGGCCGCCAACCGCTGAAACCGACCGTGTGCACGCCCGGGCGATACCGGGTCTGCGCACGGTAGGTGCGCGATAAAAAATACCGATAACCCAGCAAGGATTCCTCATGCACCCTTCACTGCGCAGCAATCTGTTCTTTGTCAAAGAGCAAGTCGGCATGTTCAAGGCCGCCAACAATTACGACATATTCAACCCGCAAACCAATGAAAAGATGCTCGAGTGCCGGGAGCCGAATCTCGGCTTTATCACCAAACTGCTGCGCTTTACCGACTACAAGCGCATGACGCCTTTTCAGGTGGAAGTGCGTACGCCGGACGGGCAGAAAGTGTTGACGGTCAAGCGCGGGATTTCGCTGTTCATGTCCAAGGTGCAGGTGCTGGATGAGCAGGACCAGGTCGTCGGCTACTTCGCCCAGAAGCTGTTCTCGATCGGCGGCAAGTTCGATGTGCAGGATGCCAGCGGTGCCGTGGTCTGCAGCCTGAAGGGCAAGTGGACCAGTTGGGATTTCCGTTTTATGGCCGGGGAAAACGAGCTCGCCAGCGTCTCGAAGAAATGGGCCGGCCTGGGCAAGGAGCTGTTCACCACGGCGGACAACTACATGCTGCAGATCAAGGACAGCGTGGCCGCCGATGACAGCGTGCGCATCCTGGTGGTCGCCGCGGTGATGTGCATCGACATGGTCCTCAAGGAGTAAACCAGACGCCGCCCGATCGGCGCCCGTGCCCTTGGGGCGGTCGCCGCGGCCGGCTGGATTGCCGACAAGGTCGCTCGAACGTGGCCGGCATCATATCGCCCCTGGCTAAAACCACTGGAACCATCTCCGTACATGCCCCGCCCAATGCACAGGGGCCGCGGGTGAGAGCCTGCGCCCGACCTGCACCGCTGTACGAGAAAAGAAGGTGAGCCATGATCCATATTCTGATTGCGGCATTTGACCGCTACATCGACGCCGACGAGGTGAAACAGCAGCTGATCACCGAGGGCATCCCCGGCGACGACATCCAGCTATCGGCTTCCAGCAACCCGGACACCATCGATACCCCGCTGATGGATATCGCCGAACACAGCTACCGCCGCGACGAGCCGCTCAGCGAGAAAATCAGCGATTTCTTCCGCTCGCTATTTGGCGACGACGCCGATAGCCAGGCGGCCAAATACCCCGAAGCGGTTCGCCGCGGCTCGACCGTGGTCACCGTGACCCTGCACACGGACGCGCCCATCGCCCGGGTGCAGACGTTGATGCAGCAGTATGGCGCGATCGACATCAACGAGCGCAGCACGGCCTGGTATGAAGACGACGCCAGGCCCGCCACCGCCAGCACCCAAACCCTGACCAGCGGCTACCCGGACGCCACCTCGTTCAGCATCGGCGTCACCGACGCGGCAAAGACAACCGCGGAAGAACTCGCCGCCGGGGAAAACGCAGTACCCGGACGCTGGCGCAACGCCCACTCCCCAGCCCGCGACAACACCGCTGGGCGGATTTATATCGTCACGCGCTAAATCGATGGCTGGGTAGTTGGCGCGTTAATCGTTCCCACGCTCCCAGCGTGGGAACGCCTCCCGTGACGCTCCGCGTCACCAACCGGCCTCAAGCCCAACGCGCGATCTCCAACGGCCCGCTTCTTCCCCATATCGCGTGCCCCACCAACGCCGTGACGCGGAGCGTCACAGGCTTGCTCCCACGCTGGAGCGTGGGAGCCATCAGCGGCCTTAGGATCGTTCCCACGCTCCGGCGTGGGAACGCCTCCCGTGACGCTCCGCGTCACCAGCCGGCCTCAAGCCCAACGCGCGATCTCCAACGGCCCGCTTCTTCCCCATATCGCG
>NZ_CAMPHI010000049.1 GCF_946885955.1 uncultured Pseudomonas sp. | reverse complement strand
GCTGTAGCCGTGATGCTTTCAGCTTTAAGGCGGGGCCCCAGCAGAGAGCCGCCCTGCATATCGCGGCAGGTCCCTGCCCTAAGTCACGTCCTGCGTGCAGGGTTAGCGCCCGCAGCCATCACCGAACGCAAGCGGCGCCGCCCCGAGAGCCGCTGGCTAAGCATTTGAAAGTTCGTAAAAATTATCGCCCTCAAGGCTTGACAGCCCCTGCCCCTGCGCGGAAAATGCGCGCCACTCGGCTACGTAGCTCAGCTGGTTAGAGCATAGCATTCATAATGCTGGGGTCCGGGGTTCAAGTCCCTGCGTAGCCACCAAACAAAACAAGGGTTTAGCGAAAGCTAAGCCCTTTTTTGTTTGCGCCAGTGACTACAAAGTGACTACCGCATTTTCAGGCTTGCCAAGGATTGACGATGGAAACGCCCAGGTAGTCGAAGTGCCGCACATTGCGCGTAGCCACTTTCGCATCATGCAGAGCTGCAATGGCGGCAATCTGACAATCAGCCATATCGACCACCTTCCCTTTAGCCTCACTCTCAGCAGCTAGGCCCGCATACTGAACGGCCGCCTCTGCATCAAACGAAAGAATTCGGCCGGCAAAATCCTCATCGAACATTAGCGTGGCGAGATCCAGCAAACTTTGCTTGCGCTTGCCGTCTGCCATGCGTGCGATCCCGTAAAGAATCTCGGCGACAGTGATAGAGCTGATATAGAACTGGCTTGCCGGCTGGGCGTCAATCCATGCCACAACGTCGAGAGCCGGTTTAGCTTTCATCAGCTCAGACAGCACATTGGTATCAAGCAAAATCATTCGTCAAAGCTCGCAGCCCGGGCCTTGTCTTTGCGGGCAGGAATCTCAAGATCAGCACCACCCACAGCAGCAAAACGAGCATGGATTCGGCTACCCAAACCACCCGTTTTTTCTGTTTTGAAAAGTGCATGACGAATGATCACCCGGGCCTCCTCTTCCATCGAACGGCCGTGGCTCGCAGCTACGACACGCAGTTGAGCCTTGAGGTCGTCATCCAGGTTTCGAATAGTAATGCTGGCCATAAACCCTCCCAATGAAATCAAAGCAATCATTGATAGCATAGCTGTAGGCATGCACGCACGTATACAGACTCACAAGGACACAACATGGTGACTGTGCGGCGGAGAGCGTTCCCGGATTGCGCTGGCGCTTATTCGGGCTACGAGGCCGCTGCACGACGCAGATGAGGCGGCGCTTAGAACAGGTACATCACTTCCAGGCGCGTGCCATTGAATTCCTCGAACAGGTACAGCTTGTCGAGGGGGTCGTCGCCGTGAACGGCGAAGTACCTGAGCGTCAGCTGTGCGCGGCCTTCGAAAAATTGCCGCGCCACGGAGGCGGTATAGATCCTGGTGTTGTATTCCATGTCCTCGATATAGCCGGCGCGCAGCAGGGTATTGGCGACGTCGTTGAGGGCGTAGTTGACGCCCAGGTACCAGTCGTCCTGATAGAAGGTCGGCGCCAGAGCGTCGCGGCTGTCGTAGTGTTTTTCCAGCAGCAGGTTGGCGCTGTGTTCGTCGCTGAAGGCGACTGGCAGGGAGTAGTCCAGCCCCAGGCTGTAGGCGTGAAAGTCGTCGCGGGATGCGCTGCGCAATAGCTGGTAGGTACCGGCGGCGGCATCGGCGGAGACGATCAGCGCGGAGCTGAGGTCCTTCTGCACCTCCAACCCGGCAAAGCGTGCCCTGGGCTGGCTGCTCAGCAGCCCCAGATAGTTGGCCCTGAGCTGTACGCCCAGCACCTGGCGTTGCTGCGCCGGCATGTCGTGGGCGGAAACGCCAAGATGGAAACCGCCGATATTTCTCGAATAGCGCAGCGCAGCGCCGCTGTTGTTGCCTTTCGACTCGGCCCGGAGCATGCGCAACGGCATGCCGGTGGTGGTGAACTCGGGCAGTTGGTCTTCATTGCTGCGGGGCACCAGCACCAGCTCGGCGGTGCCGCCGAACAGGTCGAGCGCCTTGGCCGAGAGGATAAATTGTCCGCGTTTCTGCTGACCGGTGATGTCCTCGCGGTAGTCGATGGCGTTGATCGTATCCACCGGCGAGTGGAGCGTGGTCTTGCCCCAGCGCAGCACATCGTAGCCCAGTAGAAAACGCAGGTTGTCGGTGGCATAGCTGGCGTTGAGTTGCTTCAGGTTGAACCAGTCGTCATCGCAGCAGGCGCCCTTGCCCTCCAGCGCCGCGGCGAAGGCATCGCCGGCGAGCAGCTTGGCCTTGATGCTGTAGAGCGCGGCAACCTGCTGTTCCGGCCGGCCTTTCTCTGTGTGCTCATAGGCGTCGACAGCCATGCCCAGGCCGAGGTCCAGGGTGCTGAGCGAGACGTCCGCCCAGGCGCTGCCCGCGCCCAGGCTAAGCAGCGCGCCGAAGTAACAATGCTTGATCATGGCGACCTTCAATCACCCAGCAATTCAGAATTGAATTCGCGGTCGTGGGCCTGATCGGCGCCGAACTGCACCGCCTGGGTGCTGAGTTCGGTGCGGCTGTTCTTCAGCACATTGGTCATGGTGATCTTGTCCGGCCAGGAGTAGCTGCCATACAGCTGGTAGCCGGTAAAAGTCGCCGACTTGAGCAGCTTGTCCTGCTGATAAGCGTCGACTTGCAACACCCGATAGCTGCCCTGTTCGATCCACACTTGCTGGCGGTCGTAGGCGCTGTTGGGGTAACGGGCCATGCGGGTGATTTTGTAGGCTGGCCGAGCCGTGCCGTCCGCCGCCAGATGATCCAGCTGTTCGACTTGCTCGGCGTAGCCGTACTTGTCGATCGACAGTGGCGACAGGTCTTCGAAGCTGAAGTCGGAGCCGACGAAGGCCGACGAGGTGGTGTTCTGCGCGATCTTGCGGGTGCGGCTGAAGGCCGGCAGGTACAACCACTGCTCGTTGTCCCGCTCGGCCTGGCCGATGCCGAGCATGCGCGTGCCGCTGATCGCCGACGGGCTTTTGAAGTCGATCAGGACCTTGTCGTTACCGCGCTTGCCTTCGCGCGTCTTGAACACATAGTGGCGAACCGTCGGGTTGGCGTCGTCGGCTGCGCGGAAGATCGACATGGTCATCTCGGCGCGCGAGGCGACGAAGCCCAGATTCACTTCCGAGGCCTTTTGCGCGATAGCCGCCGCACTTTCCTGGGCCAGCGCCGGTAGCGCGACCAGCAATGGCAACAGCAATGCATTGATCCATTTCATCAACAACTACTCCATTTTCCATATGCCGGGCCGGCTAACCAGCCCGATAAACGCGAGGAGGGCCTGATCTGCCAGGCCCTGCGAAAAAACCGACTACTTGCTGCTCAGCCCGTAACTGAAACGCCGGACATTGGGCATCAGGCGCAGCAACAACCGGGGCAGGAACAGCAAGTCGAAGATCACCGCCATCAGCAGACCGAAGCTGACCAGCCAGCCGAAGTTCTGCGTGGGCACGAAGTTCGAGGTGGCCAGGATCAGGAAACACCCGCCCAGCACCAGGGTGGTCTTGAACAGCGTCAGGCCGGTGTCGTGGATGGTTTGCTCGATGGCCTGGGCCGGGTTTGCGCCCTGCTCGGTCTGGCGCGTGATGCTGTTGATCACATGGATGGTGTCGTCGACCATGACCCCGAGCAGCACCCCGGCGATGATCGCCGTGGCCAGGTTGACCGGAATGCCGAGCAGCCCCATCAGACCGAAGATGATCAGCAGCGGAAACATATTGATCAGGGTGCCGGCTATCGCCACTTTCAGGCTGCAGCGCAGGCACAGCAGGGTGCCGAAGATCACCAGGGTCATAAACGCCAACGAACTCAGCTGCGTTTCGCTGACGGCCTGGTCCATGTTCGCCCACAACACCGTGGTGCCGTTGATCCCCAGCTGCACATCGCTACCCAGGGTCTCCCGCGCAATGGCGCGGATGTCGCCGATAAACGCCTTGAGCTGCTGCGAACTCATATAGGGGGTCAGCACTATGCTCTGCACCGCGCTCGGCCGGTACAGATCTTCCAGGTCCTTGTTGCCGCTCGATTGCGCCAGCAAGAGGGTTTGCGCCAGGGCATCGTCGCTCATCTCGGCGACCCGTGCGCTGCCCGCCGGTGCCATGGCGAAGGCATCGTGGGCCTGCCCCAGAATGCCGGCCACCGTCAGAGATGAAACCACCCGCGAGTCCTGCAGCAAACGCTGCTCGAACTGGGCGATCCGCACGGCGTTGCGCGCCTGCTCATAGGCGCCATTGGCGCTGAAGCTGTAGGTCAGGGCGATGGGGTTCTGGCCGAAGCCGACGCGGTCGAACTCGTCATAGGCCGTGGACAGCGGATGGCTGGAACCAAAGAATTCGCTGTAGTCGGTGTCCACCCGCAGGTCTTTGATCGCGGCTATCGGCAACAGCAGAACCAACAGCAGCAACAGCGAACGTCGCGGCGTAAAGAAGCTCAGCACCCGCTGAAACTGCCGCTCGCCAAGCTTGGGCTTGACCGCGCCGCCACTGTGCAATTTTTCCAGCACATGAGGCACCACGAACAGGCTGACCAGCCAGGCATAGGCCAATCCCAGGGAAACGAAGGCGCCCAGTTGGAGAATCGGCAGTACGCTGCTGAAGCACAGCGAGATAAAGCCCAGCACCGTGGTAGCGGTGGCCAGCAGGGTCGGTCGCAGCAGATGCGCAACGGTTTCGACCCGGGCTTCGGCCAGGCTGCGACCTTGAGTAAAGTTGCGGAAGGTATCGATGACATGGATGACCGTGCTGGTGCTGATCGCCACCACGCAGGTCGGCAGCATCACCGTCACCATGTTGTAGGGAATCCCCAGCACCGCCAGCCCGCCCATGCTGACCACCAGGCTGCTGCCCACCACCGCCACCAGCACCAGCACATCCCTGATGGTTCTGAAGATCAGCCAGCCGAGCAGGCAGAGCATCAGGGTGATGCCGCTGTAATACACATAGACATCGCGCAGCGAAGTGCGATTGAGGTTGGCATTGAGAATGGTGGTGCCGACCAGCGAATAGCTGTCGATGCTGTCGTAGCGCGCGATAGCCGCCGCGATGCTGTCCTCGAGGCGGATGCGGTAGTCGTCCTGGCGATCCAGGTAGTTGCCGTTTTTCACCAGCACCACGCTGTACTGCGCGTTATCGGGCTTGACCAGCAGCTCGGCGAGGATCGAGTTGTTCAGCAGGCGCTGTTTGAACGCCTGCACCTGGGCGCTATTGAGCCCGGCCTCGATATCCGCTGCGCTGATCAGGCGCTGGTAGGACAGCTCGCCATCTACGCTAACGCTTTCTTCGGCGTTGGCGATGGACACCACGCGGAAGATTTCCGCGGTCTGTTCCAAGTCGCGGGACAGCGCATCGAGCTGCTGGAGAAAGCCCGGCGCGTAGATGTCCTGGGTCTTCAGCAGAATCGAGGTCCATTCGGTGTCGCCAAAGGTCTGGTTGTACTGCTCGTAGTTGGCCAGCTCGGGGTCGGCCTTGTCGAACCAGATCGACACCGAGTTATCGATGCTCGCCTTGTCGGAGACCAACAGCAGATGCCCGCAGGCGGCGGCGAAAAACGCCACCACCGCCGCGGTCAGCCAGTACCTGAAAACCAGCTTCATGCGGCCGCCTCGTAGCCGGCCTGCTCGAGCTTGCCGAGGATCATCTGGGCGATGTGCGCCAGCCGGGTATCGGACTCGGCCAGCTCGGCAACGGAGAAGCCGACCGAGTAACGGTCTTCCACCGCACAGGCAAACATCGATAGCGAGATGGAGTCGAAATTATCCGAAGCCCGCAGGTCGAACTCCGCCTGGCGCGGTTGGCCATCGGTCATTTCCAGCTCGCCGAGGATTTCGGACAGCTCATTGATCAGTCGAGTCGTGTTCATATCGAGAACTCCCAAAGAATTGATCTGCAACAGCGGGCATACGGGCCCGAAGGTGATAAAAAAGGCGATGTACCTGTTATGGCTGCGCGCGGCTTTTCGTAGGGTGGGTTAGTGGCGCAGAACCTGAATGGCGAAGCGACTGCGAGATCTGGGCGCCACGTAACCCACCAAGCGATCTTCGGCCTGGCCCCGCTGGTGGGTTACGGCGCAACTGAATAAGCATCGACGGATAGTCCGTGCTCATGCGCCTAACCCACCCTACAAAAGCCGCCTGCAACACCTAACCGCGCATATGGTTAAAGCGCGGCGGATTCATGCAGGCGCTGCAGTTCGAAGATGAACTTGATCTTGTGCGTCGGCGTGCGCTCCAGCTTGCGCGGCAACACGTAGATCAGCTCTTTCGAGACCTTGGCGGTAATCCCAGAGGTGGCGTTGACGAAGTCGATCGCGCGGGCGAACAGACGCCGCAATACATCCGCCTCGGGCAAGCCCTGCTGCATGGCGTAGATGTATTCCGGGTCTTTCTTGATTCGCGCGAAGTCCGGGAACACGTAGGGCGTCAGCACGTCGTCCTGCTCCTTGGCGTGGATCACCATGGCGTCCTTGATGTACAGGCTGCGCACCATCAGGTTGGACATTTTCTGCGGGTCGACATAGCTGCCGTCGTGCCAGCGCAGCAGCTCCTTCTTGCGGCCGATGATGTACAGCGAACGACCTTCATCGACATAGGCGATGTCGCCGGTGTCGTAGTAGCCGTCATTGGTCATGCGCAGGTCGACGCCCAGGTAGCCCTGGCTGATGGTCGGCCCTTTGAGCAGCAGATTGCCCGCGGGCTGCGGCACGCCGGGGATCTGTTCGAGGCCGTCGAGTTTGAACTCCAGGCAACTGATCACCCGGCCGGTGGAGCCGAGGACGATATCGTTGAGCTTGTTGCGCGAGATGATCCCGGAACACTCGGTGGCGCCATAGATGTCGAGGACGGTCACACCCAGCTTGCCGAAAATCTCGACGATCGCCGGGTCGAGCTTCACCGAGGATGAAATGCCATAGCTGAAATAGCCACCCAGCTTGTTGCGTAGCAGCGTACTGGCGGCGGTCAGCTTGGCTTTGTCGAGCGTGCCCAGGTCATAGGTGTCGCCTTTCAATTCGATCTGCGTCAGGTGGTCGTAGACGGTGTTCATCACCGCCTTGGTGCGCATCTCTTCGAGCACTTCCTTGAGCACATAGATCCAGAACTTCGGCACCGCCATCAGCGCCTTGATACGGAAGCCGGCGTTCTTCAGGCGTTTGATCTCTTCTTCGAGAACGCCGTCGTCGTCGGGTTCGCGGGTGAAGTAGATCACCGTGAAACCGCGGGTCTTGGTCAGCAGGAATTCCACCAGGGTGGCGATATGGGTGTAAGGCCCGATATTCAGAATCGCCTCGTTGGGCCGCAGGTTGAGCACGTCCACCGACTCGTTGACCTGATGCACGATGTTCTGCTGGGTGATGCACACCACCTTCGGCAGGCTGGTGGTGCCCGAGGTCGGGTACAGGCCGAGTACCACTGCGGGATCTTCCAGCAAGGGGCTGGCGCTGACTGGCTGCTCGCTGCCGTACTGCTCGATCACCTGGGTCAGGTAGATCAGCTCGGGGTAGCGGCGCTTGAAGTCCGCGGCATCGACGCCCAGATCCTCGAAGGTCGGCGCCACATCGGCGATCAGGAACACCGGGTTCAAGCCGGCCTTGTCGCAGACCCGCTTGCAGCGCTCGTACTCGACCATGCTGACCATGATGCGGTCTGGCGGCGAGGCGGCGAGGATGTGCAGCAGCTCGACTTCGTTGATCTTGGTATCGATCGGGAACAGGCGGTTCGCGGTGTAGAACGAGGCATGGGCGTACATGTCCCACTCGAAGCGGTTCTTGCAGAAGGTGCTCAGCACCTGCTGCGAACACTGCTCGGCCTGCAGGTAGCGGATAACCGCCTTGACCGCGTAGGCGTACTCACGAAAGTAGATCTTGGTGTAGGCCGAACCGTCGTCGAAGACGATTGCCGGGCGCTCGGCATAGCTTTCGAAACAGAGGTCGACCACGTCTTTGATCGCGGCAATCTTGTCGTGGCTTTTGAAGTGTTCGGTTTTACCGAAGTCGAACAATTTAGACAGCATATTCTTGCTCCCGCGCGGATTCCGCCGAATAGTCGTTCAGTAGTTCATGGTTAAGTTCGAGGTCGCCCAGCTGGAAGCCGTGGCTGTTCTGCATCCTGATCAGCTCGTAGATCTGCCGCGGCTGGATGTTGCCCTTGCTGTAGGACGAGTTGGTGCCTTCGAAGCCGAGCATGATGGTTTCCGAAAGGCAGCCGAACGCATTGGTGCCCTCGGGGAAACCGACAAAGCGAATCACCGAGCCTTCCGGCAGCTTGGCCAGGCCGGAGTCGAACACGTGCTGGTAGCCACGGCCCTCCTGGCGCAGCTGGTTGAACTGGCTGCTCAGGTTGGAGGGTACGGACACGCAGGCGACTATCGCGTCGGGCTGCACCATGGCCGGCTTGATCAGCTCGGGGTCTGGCGAGTTGGTGGAGACGATGACGATTTCGGCCTGGGCCAGATCGGAGAAGCCCCCGACCCGCAACGCCAGGTCGGCGCTGAGCAATTCGTCGATCAAGCTGACCGAATTTTGCAGATCGGCGGACAAGCCGTTTTCGTCGATATAGCCTTTGTCCAGCAGCAGATCCTGCAGCGCCGCCATCACGCTGCCGGGCGCCGGCTGGTCGCCTTCAGCGAGCAAGGCGCCGAGTAATACCAGCATGTCCTTGATGATTTGCCGACGCGAAGCGTTGAGGCGCAGTTGCGAGGTTTTTTCGTCGCGGCCGATGATGGTCATGTTGCCGAACAGGCTCGACAGCATCACCGTCGAGGCCAGGCCGATATTGCCCGCCGCCCCTACTACTGCGACCCGCGCCTGGCTGAAGTCGAGGTTCAGCTGCGAGGCCGCCTTGATCACCGCCTGCACCATCAACGCAGCGGTATAGCTGTTGCCAGTGGTGATCGGCACTTCGTAGTCGCGGATAAACTGGCCGTTATCGGTGTAGATCGAGGTGTAAGCGCCGAGACCGACGATGGACACCGGAATATTGTCGTCGCCAATCTCCTTGGCCATGGTCACCGCATCCTGAATCTTGTTGCGGACTTCCTTCAGCGCGAAGCCCTGAGCGGTTTTGAAGTACTCCGGCAGGTACGGCACCATAAACATGCTGTTCTGCACGATGTAGTCGTTGGAGGACACGCAATCCTGCTGCACCAGCGCCGGGTCGAAGAAGCGGCTGACCTGGTTCCACCAGGTGGTGAAGCCGGCCTGATCCCAGTCGTAGGCGCAGAACGAGGTGAAGAAGTAATCGACCAGGTAGCTGACCGCGGTCGGGTGCAGAACGAAGCCGGTGCGCGCATCGATATGCGAGTTCTCGCCGGCCAGGCGAATCGGGTATTTGTTGGCGAAGCCCTGAGGCGCGGCGCGCTGCTCGGCGCTGGCGGGGGCGCCGAACAGGTGGGCGACCATCAGGTATTCGTTCTGCTGTTCGATGACCGCGCAGACTTCGTCGAGGGCGACGAACAGGCGGTCGCAATCGGCCTGGGTGATGCACAGCGGCGGCTGCACGCGCATGACCGAACTGCGTTTGCGCCCGTGGTTGCCCTTCAGAATCGTCGAAATCGGCGCCAGGATGCGCAGCTGATGGTAGTGCAGCAGGTAGGAGGCGATGATCAGCGAGAGGATGCCCTGCTTGCCCGCGGTGCGGAAAAACGGCGAGAACCGATCGAGGCCATGGAATTCGATGCCAAACATCAAGCCGGTGCCGCGCACTTCCTTGATCACCGTCGGGTGGCGCTGCTGCAGAGCTTGCAAGCCACTGGCGACGTAATCGCTTTTCGCCTGGAACTGCTCGAAGGTGGTCGGCGCGGTGATCTTCTGCAAGAAGGCCAGGGCCACGCTCGCCGACAGATCGTCCTCGGAAAAGGTCGAAGTGTGCAGGATGCCGAAATCCTGGTCATAGATATCGCTGCGGATCAGGGTCGCGGAAATCTTCACCAGGCCACCGCCCAGCGCCTTGCTCACCACCACATATTCCGGCGCGGCATCGGCCAGCACGGTCTGCCCGTAGTGGTAGACGCTGCCCAGACGGCCGCAACCGGTCTGCACTTCGTCGATGATCAGCGGGATGCGCTGTTCGGCGTGCAGCGCCTTGATCTTCGCCAGGGTGGACTCGGGGATGACATGAATACCGCCCTCGCCCTGCACCAGTTCGCAGAGGAAACCGGCCACGCGCAGGATGCGTTTTTCCTTGAACTCGATGCGGTTGTCGACCAGCACCGGGCTGAGGAAGGTGACGGCCAGGTCGTCGAGCAGCACGTCGAAATTGTCCAGCCCCTGGCGGTCGAGGAAGTACGGCTTGATCCCGCTCAAGCCTTCGAAGGCCTCGCGGTAGGACTTGTTCGAGGTGACCTTGAGCGCCGAGGTCAGCTTGCCGTGGTAGGAACCCTTGAGCGCCAGATACACCGGCTGGTTCTGGGCTTTTTCGAACTCGGCGAGGTTGTATTCGTCCAGCGAGTCGCGGAAGTCGATCAGCGACTTGCCGTTAGGAATGACCAGGTTGTCTTCGTTGAGGTTGTTCTCGTGGAAGAAGTTGTTGAGCTGCTTGCTCACGTCTTCGTAGAGGTCGTTCACGGCATCTAGCATGACCTTATAGGAATGCTTGATCGCCGCCTCGACGCCCTCGGCGCCGGTGTTGGCGAAGTGCGAGATGTATTCCTGGCCGCCCGGCGTCAGCTCGCTGAGCAACTGGGCCAACTGCGCCGATTGGCCCCGGATACTGCCCTGCGCGTGCACCGGCCGCTCGCCGTCGAGAAAGTCGCGTAGCGCCTTGGCCATGTCAGGGTCGTTGTGGCCGAGCACAATCGAACCGAAACCGGCGACGAAGTCTACGTAAGCGGTGTCGCCCTCATAGAGGTACTGATCCCTGGCCCGGTCATAGGTCTTGTCCAACTTCAAGCTGGACAGCAGATCGCCAAGTTTCGGCCGGCAATAACGCGCATAACTGTTCATGCTGTTAACTTCCTTGAAAGTATGAAAAAGGGGACGCAGCCCGCAGGCTTTGCCTTCAGCCGCGCTGCGCCTATGCCGGCAGCAGGACGCCGAGCTGGTTATCGATCAGGCGGCGGCGGATCACGCTGCGGCGTTTCTTGCCGCTCGAGGTTTTCTCGATGCTGCCGCGCGCGCAGACGTGAATCCGGCTCAGCACCACGTCATGGGCGTTGAGTACCGCGGCGGTCAGGGATTTGTGCTTTTCGGCCAGCGCTTCGCTGCTGTCATGGGCATCGCCTTCGAGCACGAGGTGCAGTTCCATCAGGCCGCTGTTGCTGTTTTCGATCGACAGCAGCGCGCTGCCGGACGGGCGCACGAAGGCGAACGACTCCACGGTTTCTTCCACATCGTCGGGCACGATATTGCGGCCGCCGACCACGATCAGGTCGTCCTTGCGGCTGTAGAAATACAGTTGCGAGCCGTAGAAAAAACCCAGGTCGCCGGTGCGCAAACGGCCGCCCTGCAGCTTGGCCGCGGTGGCCTCCGGCAGATTCAGGTAGCCCGGGGTCAGGCAATCGCTTTCGATATTGATCTCGCCCAGTTGGAGCTCGCCCAGTACCTGGTCGTCGGCATCGCGCACGCTGATCTCATGCTGCGCATTGGCCTCGCCGGACGACACCAGCTCGACCACACCCTCTTCGCCAGGCTCGGCCAGCTGCACCTCGCCCGCAGCGCTGATACGCACGGCAACTATATTCAGCTGGCCATTCTTGCTGCAGCTCGCGCCCAGGCTGTTCTCCGCCATGCCGTAAGCGCTATGGATATGGCTCGACGCCAGCTTCAGCGGGGCGAACTGCTCGCGGGTGCGGCGCAGCACTATGGGGCTGACCTTCTCCGCAGAGATGTACAGGTGCAGGCGCGACAGATCGATGCTCTCGTCCGCATGTAGGCGCTTGACCATGCGCAGCGCCGCCACCAACGCCGAGTTGGTGATAAAGCTGATATCCACCTGATGCTCGGAGAGCAGACGGAACCAGCGCGCCGGGTTGCGCATAAAGAAGTCGGGGCTGGCCAGCAGATGGTCGTTGCCGCTGTAGATCGGCAGCAGCACGCCGGTAAACAGGCCCATGTCGTGGTGGATCGGCGTCCAGGACGCGCTGCTGCACACCGGCACGCCATCGCGGCTGAGGTTATGCGCGCGCTCGATATGCCCCAGCTGATTCATGATCATGCGGTGGGTGACCACCACGCCCTTGGGAAAGCCGGTACTGCCGGAAGAGAACTGGATGATCGCCATGTCCTCGGGCTGCGCTTCGATCGCCGCAACAGCAGCGCTGCCAGGCGCCGGCTCGAAGCTCGGCTCGGAATGGATGCACAGACCGGTTTGCGCGCGCCACTCGGCGATATCTTCCTCGGCTATCGCGCTGTCGCAGAGCAGCAGGCGGAACTGGCAGGACGCATTGCAGCCTTCGAGGAACTCGGCGTAGTCCAGGTACTTGCCGGACTTGGTGCGCAACGGCACCGCCACCAGATTCAAGCGCCAGCAAGCCAGCAGATAAGCCACCAACTCGACACTGTTATTCAGCACCAGGCCGACACTGTCTTGCGCCTGCAAGCCGTAATTGCACAACTTCTGTGCACAGCGGTCGACCTGCACCGCTATTTCCTCGAGTGTGTAACTGCGGTTGCTATTGGCAAATGTCCAGACCGCATTGTTCTGCTTAACCGCACGATTGAATCGATGATTGATAGTTTGCATTTCCCACTCTCACAGGCGATCGCCCTCAGAACACAACTGAGATCAATAAAGGTTTAACGTGAACTACTGCGTTGTTCTGATTGAGCCTGCGCGTTACAGGCTCATAACACTGCGGTCACTGCATGGCGGGCGCACTGCTCGAAACCATCCTGGCTAACTCCCATGCACCGCCCCCGACAGAACCTTCAAGCCAGACACCTGCAAACGAAGAGCGCCAAGCATGAAAAGCCGGTAGACGCAATCAAGCGTTACTGCCCACAGAGCAACGGAGAAGAAATTTATAATGGTGCATGCAAGCGAGATGGCAATTAATCGCACCCGGAAATCCGCTGACTGATGAACGAACAGCGCAACTACCTAGACGTATTAAACAGGCGGTCTAAACATCGCACACCATAACTAAATGTTGGCGAGCGCTGTTGACTAATCAGACAGTCCAATTGTCGGACAATACCGCGCACAGACTCAAACATAGCGAGCTCGTTGGTTTAGAACTATAAAAACTGACTGTATCGACAACTATAAAAACGCCACAAACCATGGCCGCAATTAAAAAACCACTACGGCAAGTTGTTTCGCAGTTGCATAAGTGCAAATCACCGACTGGCGTTATAGTTACCAGAGCCACGCCCACCGGCAGCGCCTGGTCAAACAGTCGCTGGCCGAGTACCGGCGGCGTTTTTGCCGGCGCCAGCTATGGCGTTGAACATACCGGCTGCGGCTACCGGGCACCTTGTCGATGCCCGATAGAGCCGCTTCGGAACATCCCCTGGCGTTGACGTCTCTAAATGAAATGTCATCAGCCGCCACACATAGATGTCTGCCGAAGGAGCATAGCGATGAGTATTTATCCGCAAGACGCTCAGGATCCGGAGCAGGAGCCGGAATCGGACCCGATCAACGACCCCGGCAATGAAGATCCGGGCTCGGAGATAGAGCCGGATATGTACCGACCCGTTCGCCGGGAGCCGGAACAGCCGGATGAATAGACAGAAGTCCGACGTCGTAGGGTGCGCCGCGCGCACCAGCCCTCTCTCAAGGGGGAGAAGATCTAGTCGCGGTGGCGCTTGCCACCCTCGCATTCCTATTTGCTGCGCTGCGCCAGCTGGGTACCGAGTAGCAGACCGCTGAGGATCAGCGCGCCGCCCAGCCAGTGGTAGGCCTGTAGCCCCTCGTCCAGCAGCAGCCAGCCGAGCACGGCGGTGAATACCGGCATCAGGTAATTGCTGAGTGCGGCTTTGGCCGCGCCGAGTACGCGAATGCCGTGGTTCCAGGCCAGATAGGCTACCAGCGAAGCGAATAGCGCCGTATAGCCGATCGCGCCAAGGGTCGCCGGGGTAACGGCGAAACTGGCGCCCCCCGCCAACTCGTAGAGATAGAACGGCAGCACCAGCGGCACGCCGATCAGCACCAGCACGGCAAGCAACGAGAACGCTGGAATCGGCAGTAGGTAGCTGGCCCAGCGCCGCAGCAGCAGCGAATACAACGCCCAGTCGGCCACGGCCAGGAGCATGATCAGATCGCCGCGGTTGAACGACAGGCTCGCCAGCTTCGTCCAACTGCCCTGGCCGATCAGGATCGACAAGCCCAGCGCGGCCAGCCCCAGCCCCCACCAGGCGCGCCGCGGCGGCCATTCGCCGAGCAGCAGGCCGGCGCCGATAAAGATCATCAACGGCAGGCAGGTATTGACCAGGGTGATATTGATCGCCGCGGTGGTTTGCGCGGCACTGTAGAGCAACGAGTTGTAGCCGGCGATGCCCAGCGCACCGAGCACCAGCAAGCGCCAACCGGCGCGGCGCACCGCCTCGCGATGACGCCACAGCGGCAGCGCGGCGAACGGCAGCAACAATCCCAGGGCCAGCGTCCAGCGCCAGAAAGCCAGGGCAAACGGCGGTATTTCGCCGGCGAAGGCCCTGGCGACCAGAGCGTTACCGGCCCAGCACAGCACCGCCACCAGCAACCCCAGGGTGGCGAGCGCACGCGAGTGGGTCATGCTCAGGGCTGACCGAGTGGACGCAGGCGGTATTGCGGCGGCAATTGTTCCAGGCCGCTGACGGTGACGTTGAGGTTCTTCCAGCGACCGTCCTTGATCCCGTAGATGCAGCCATGCACCGACAGCGGCTGGCCGCGATGCCAGGCGTTCTGCACGATGGTGGTATGGCTGACGTTGGCCACCTGCTGGATCACATTCAGCTCGCACAGGCGGTCGACCCGCTCTTCTTCGGTCGGCAGCTGTGCCAGGTGCTCGCGGTGTTCGTAATAGAGGTCGCGGATGCTCCGTAGCCAGCCGTCGATCAGCCCGAACTGGGCGTCCTGCATGGAGGCGCGCACGCCGCCGCAGCCATAGTGGCCGGTCACCAGGATATGTTTGACCTTGAGCACGTCGACCGCGTACTGGACCACCGACAGGCAGTTCAGGTCGGTATGCAGCACCACGTTGGCGACGTTGCGGTGGACGAACAGATCGCCCGGCAGCAGGCCGACAATCTCGTTGGCCGGCACGCGCGCATCGGAGCAGCCGATCCACAGGTATTCCGGCACTTGCTGGCGAGCCAGCTTGGCGAAGAATTCCGGATCTTCCTCGATGATCGAGGCGGCCCAGCGTTCATTGTTATCAAACAGCTGTTTCAGATCGCTCATGCTTGTTCATTCTCCTGTCAGGTGCCGCACATTAAAAAGCAGGCGTGGCTTTGACAAGAGCCAGTGGCAAGCGAGTCACCTTCAAATGGCGCGAATCGATCGCTCTTCGCGGACGGTGCGCGAGCTCGGGCCACGCAGATCGTGCAAGAAACTGTCGCGCCAGGCGTCCAGATCGGCCCCGCGAATCGCCCGCATCATGCTCTGATAACGCTCCTGGCGTTCGGCCAGCGGCATGCGCAAGGCGCGGTCGAGCGCCTCGGCCATCCCAACGCTGTCATAGGGATTGACGATCAACGCCGCGTCCAGCTCGCGCGCCGCGCCGGCAAAACGCGAGAGCACCAGCACCCCGGGATTTTCCGGATTCTGCGCGGCGACATATTCCTTGGCGACCAGGTTCATGCCATCGCGCAGCGGCGTGACCAGACCCACGCAGGCGCTACGGAACAGGCCCATCAGCACACGTCGCTCGTGGCTGCGATTGAGGTAATGCAGGGGCATCCAATCCAGTTCGGCGTAGCGGCCGTTGATATGCCCGGCCAGGGTTTCCAACTCGTGGCGCAGGTTCTGGTAGGTTTTCACATCCGTTCGCGACGTTGGAGCGATCTGCACGAACTGCACGTTGTGGCGATGTTCCGGGAAGCGCTGCAACAGCTCGTCGTAGGCGCCAAAGCGCTCGAGCAGACCCTTGGAGTAATCCAGGCGATCGACACTGATGATGGTCTGGCAGGGATCGCCGGCGGTATTGCAGCCGATCAGGTTGCGCCGCCCCTTGTAGCGGCGGGCGGTTTCCTGGATTTCATCGGGTAATACACCGATCGGATAGACCTTGGCGCGAAAGTTGTGGCCGTAGGCGGTCATGCTGCCGTCATCGCCGACCCTGCCGCGCACCTCGCGGCGGATATAGTCCTCGAACGCCTGGCGGTCCACCTCGGTCTGGAAACCGATCAGATCATAGGCACAGAGGGTTTTGAACAACTCGTTGTGCGGCGGGATGGCGGTGAGTATTTCCGGAGCAGGAAAGGGGATGTGCAGGAAGAAGCCGATGCGGTTGCGGATGCCCAGGCGGCGACACTCGTCGGCGAATGGAATCAGGTGATAGTCATGTACCCAGATCACATCGTCCGGGCGCAACAGGGGCTGTAGTTGCTCGGCGAACATACGGTTGACCTCGCAATAGCCCTCATACTCCTCGCGGCGATAACGCGACAGGTCGATACGGTAATGGAAGATCGGCCACAGCGTGGCATTGGCGAAACCGCGGTAGTACATGTCGTAATGACGGCGCGACAGTGCGCGCGTGACGTAGGTGATACCGCCGTGGGTTTCGCTATGCAGGTCGGCGGAGCCGTTGACGTCGCCGCTCCACCCGAACCAGATACCGCCGGACGCCCGCAGCGCGTCGTACACGCCAATCGCCAGGCCACCCGCAGCTGGCTTGCCCACCTTGATCGGCGCGACGCGATTGGATACCACCACCAGTCGACTCATTGGCTATCTCCCTGATTATCGCGTTGGTTTGGCTGCCCCATGACCTTGCCCTCCAGCACCGCGGCAAGCCAGGTGCCGACGTCGCTGACCGACGCCAGGCGCGCCTGCGCGACACTCTGCCCCTCGCCCACCTTGATCGACAGCCCGCCCATGGCGTTGACCGCGGCAAACCCCGATTCATCGGTCAGGTCATCGCCAAGAAACACCGGCAGGCGCTCGCTGAACGGCGCTTCATTCATAAAGTGGCGAATAACTTCCCCCTTGCTTGCACCCAGCGGCTTCAGCTCGTACACGCACTTGCCCGGCTGCAGCGCCAGCGCGTGCGAATAGCGCGCGACGAAATCATTGGCCAGTGCACGGGCAACCTCGGCCAACTGCGGGGCCTGGCGAAAATGCAGGGCGAAGGACACCCCTTTGCTTTCCAGGAGCAGCTCGGGATAAGGCGCACAGGCGGCTTGCAATTCGCCTTCGATCCGCCCGAACAGCGCCTGGTCGATGGGCAGCTGCCGCACCTCGCCCTGCGCGGTGCGCCGCTCGACGCCATGCACGCCGGCACTGGGCAGTTGCAGCGGATCGAGGAACTGGTCGAGCTGGCTCAGCGGCCGCCCGGAGATCACCGCCACCGGACAGCGTGCTGCAAGCTTGTCGAGCGACGCATGCAGCGTGCCGGAAATAAACACCAGTTCGGGTCTTGGCTGGATCTCGGCCAGGGTGCCATCGAAGTCGAAGAAAAACGCGTATCGAGCGAGATCCAACTGCAGGCTAGGGAAATGTTCGTTCATGTTGCGTAGGAGTGAAAAATATTCGTCCGCGTTCCTACAAAATTCTGCGCGGGTAAATTCCGGCGGCGAATATCGGGGATTTGCGGCGAACTGCCGACGATGCCAGGTCATCCCCACAGCGCTTGTCATTGCTGCTGAATTATTCAGCCTCTGTACCGGTCACACGGGATAACGGCGAGATTCAGGAGGTAGCCATGAACAACTCAAGATCCGACCGGCAAAAAACCTATGTGCCGCAGGAAATCGACGACACCGAAGACCGTATGGGCGCTGTCCACCCGCTCGACTTCGACGAGAACGAAGATGCCCCCGTGGGTCGTGCCGGCGACCGCCAGGCGGGGCATGTCTACTCGCCCGAACGCGTGCGTGAGGCCGGCATGAGCGGCGGCGAAACCCTGCGCAGCGGCGTGCATGAGGATGGTGTGAGCGCGGACGACCTGAGCCCGGAAACCCTGTTCGACGAGAGCGGCGCCCGTGGCCCGGAGGAATCGTCCGACGGGCCGGAAGGACCGGAGCAGCCGGCCGACATGACGCTGGATACGGTTGACGCGAAGCGGATCGGCGGCGGCTACGGGCTCGACGAAGCCGAACTGGCCCACGTCAACCCGCTCGACGGCAAGCCCTGGGACGGCGAGGAAGACAGCCTTGAGGCCGACTTGGACGAGGACGAACTGGCTGGCGACGCCCCACTCAACTCCGCCGCCGAGCGCACCCACGGCGGGCGCGAAACCCCGGACAAGAAAAGCTAGGAGCAGCCCGTAGCCCGAATAAGCACCAGCGCAATCCGGGAGCGGTCTCGACTCCTAGCCGCAATTCGAGGACTCCCATCCCCGGATTGCGCCAAGGCTTATCCAGGCTACAGGTTGTAATCCCGCGTGGTCCATCGGCCATTGCGCGGCCTTTGTAGCCCGGATGCAATCCGGGGAAATCTAACGTCTGGAGAACCGTCCCGGATTTCATCCGGGCTACGGGAGCGTGCATATCCCCAAAATGCATGGCGCGCTTGCACCTAGTCGAACAGCGGGCAGACCATCACCAGGGCATCTTCCCGCCCACCGACGCCGGGGTAGTAGTCGCGGCGGCGGCCGACTTCGTTGAAGCCGAACCGCTCGTACAGGCGATAGGCGCCTTGATTGCTCGCCCGCACTTCGAGGAAGCAGTCCTTCGCGCCGAGGCCATGGGCCTGCCGCATCAGGTGTTCGAGCAATTTCAAGCCGAGGCCACGGCCCTGGCTTTGCGCTTTCACGGTGATATTGAGCAAGTGGGCTTCGTCGAGAATCACCTGGATCACGCCGTGGCCAACCTGCTGCTGGCCCTCGAACATCAGCCAGCAGTGATAGGACTTCAGGCTGTCGCTGAAAATGCCGCGCGTCCAGGGGTGACTGAAGGCGGCGAATTCGATTTTCAGCACCTCGTCGAGATCCGCCTCGGTCATCGGGCGGAAGCTGATCGCATCGTTCATTGCATCGACTCCAGCCAGCGTTGCCGCACCCGTCGCATCGCCTGCCAAAGCGGCGCCTTGCGTTCGGGCTCGTCCATCAACAATTCCAGGCCGGGCAACGCCCAGGCGGTCGGCAAGCCGTCGATCTGCAATTCGCGGTTATAAGCCTCGGCATCGGCTTCGCCGGCAAAGCGGATCGCCGGCAAGCCCACCAGCCACAGGCAGCTGCAAGGCTCCTGCTGTTCCAGGCGGGCGCCGACGAAACTCTGCACATACTCCAGCGCGGCCTGCGGGCCTTGGTCGATATTGCCGCGGGCCAGCAACGGCCAACGCACCGGTTCGCCGATCAGTTGTGGGCTGTCCGGCAGGCCGGCGGCGCGCAGCAGATCCTTGAGCAGCAAATAAGCCGGGTCGCGGCCTTGCAAGGGCTCGCCGGTGGGCAATTCGACCAGTACCGCACAGGCGCCGGCGCGCAGCAGCTGCAAGGCGAAACGTGGCGGTGGTACGGGCGCGACCTTGGCCGGCGCCGCGACGTCTACCGGCTCGGCAGTCTCGGCGGCGCTGGCGGCGGGCGCCTGGCGAGGTTGCACCCCGGGACGCGGCACTTCGATCTTCGCCCGCGCGACCGGCGCCGCCTCGGCTGCGGTCGGCGCCTGCTCTACCGGCGCTTCACCGGAGACCGGTTTGGGCGCGGCCGGCTCGACTGGCGCAGGCTCCGGCTCGGCCTGCAACAGCTCGGGCCGCGACGGCGCGGCAAATGGCAACTCGACCCGCGGCAGCCAAGTGACCACCTGCATGGCGCTTAGATAGGCACGGCGGCGCAGCTCTTCGATCAAACGTCAGCTACCTGTGGGTGCGCCTTCTGCCCGGCCTGCATCAGGTTGAGGGCATTGATATAGGCCTTGGCCGAGGCCACCAGGATATCGGTGTCGGCGCCATTGCCGTTGACGATGCGCCCGCCCTTCTCCAGGCGTACGGTGACCTCACCCTGGGAGTCGGTGCCCTTGGTGATCGCATTGACCGAGTACAGCTGCAGCGTGGAGTCAGAGACGGCAATCGATTCGATGGCCTTGAAGGTCGCATCCACCGGGCCGGAACCCTGGGCGCTGGCCGCCTGCTCGTTGCCGTCGACGCTGATCACCAGCTTGGCCTCCGGCACTTCACCGGTTTTGCTCGCCACTTCCAGGGTCACCAGTTTGAAGTGCTCCGGGGCTTTTTCAGCGAGCGTATCAGAGACCAGCGCTTGCAGGTCCTCGTCGAAAATCTCGTGTTTCTTGTCCGCCAGGTCCTTGAAGCGGGCGAAGGCGGCGTTCAGCTCACTCTCGCCGGCCAACTGAATGCCCAGCTCTTCGAGGCGCGAACGGAAGGCATTGCGCCCGGACAACTTGCCCAGCGACAGCTTGTTGGTGTGCCAGCCGACCGACTGCGCGGACATGATTTCGTAGGTCTCGCGGTGCTTGAGCACGCCATCCTGGTGGATGCCGGATTCGTGGGCGAAGGCGTTGGCACCGACGATCGCCTTGTTCGGTTGCACAGGGAAGCCGGTGATGCCGGAGACCATGCGCGAGGTACTGAGGATATGCGGGGTGTCGATGTTGGTGTAGACGCCGAGCAGGTCCTGGCGGGTTTTGATCGCCATGACGACCTCTTCCAGGGCGGCGTTGCCGGCACGCTCGCCGAGGCCGTTGATCGTGCACTCGACCTGGCGTGCGCCAGCGACCACCGCGGCCAGGGAGTTGGCCACGGCCAGGCCCAGGTCGTTATGGCAATGCACGGAGAACACCGCCTTGTCGGCGTTGGGAATGCGCTCGAGCAACTGGCGGATGGTCTCGGCGTACTGATGCGGAATCGCGTAGCCGACGGTGTCGGGAATATTGATGGTGCGCGCGCCGGCATCGATCGCCGCTTCGATGATGCGGCAGAGGAAATCGATCTCCGAACGGCCGGCGTCCTCGCAGGAGAACTCGACGTCGGCACACAGGTTGCGCGCGCGCTTGACCGCGTGCACCGCCTGCTCGACCACCTGGTCCGGCTGCATGCGCAGCTTGTGCTGCATGTGGATCGGGCTGGTGGCGATAAAGGTATGGATACGCCCGGAATTGGCGCCTTTCAGCGCCTCGGCGGCGCGGTCGATATCGGCGTCCAGGGCCCGCGACAGGCTGCACACGGTGCTGTCCTTGATGGTATCGGCAATCGCCTTGACCGCAGCGAAGTCACCCGGGCTGGCGATGGCGAAGCCGGCTTCGATCACGTCGACGCGCAAACGCTCGAGGGCTTTGGCGATACGCAGCTTCTCTTCGCCGGTCATGGACGCACCGGGGCTCTGCTCGCCATCGCGCAACGTGGTATCGAAGATAATGACGCGGTCGTTACTGCTCATTGGGATTCCTCACGGCTGTCGCGGGTGGGCGCCCGACCTTGGGGGCGACGCTTGTGCCGCCGATTGTCGCGTGAAACGTCGCGGGCGGGAAGCGTGGAAAGCAGCGGCACGCTCCGCATTCATCCTGCGGAGCGCTCGCGTACCTGCGTGGACGCGGAGCGTCCAAGGAGCAGCTACCACGCTTGAGCGTGGGTGCCATCATTCTCAATTACCGTCGCGGCTAAAGCCCCTCCACAGGCCAGAACGCAAAACGCCCACCAAAATGGCGGGCGTTGTGCTGTTTGAGCGAGCTAGACGCAGCCGATCAGAGAGCTTGATCCCAAGGACGATCACCATCCTTGTCCTTGATCCGGGTGGGCAGGCCCATCACGTCCAGCAGCTTGAGGAACGGCTTGGCCGGCAGCTGTTCGACGTTGGCCATGTGGCCGACATCCCAATCGCCACGGGCGACCAGCAGCGCGGCGGCGACTGGCGGTACGCCTGCGGTGTAGGAGATGCCCTGGCTGTCGGTCTCGGCGTAGGCTTCTTCATGATCGGCGACGTTGTAGATAAACAACTCGGCCGGCTTGCCATCCTTGCTGCCCTTGACCAGGTCGCCGATGCAGGTCTTGCCGCTGTAACCCGGCGCCAGCGAGGCTGGGTCGGGCAATACGGCCTTGACCACTTTCAGCGGCACCACTTCGAGGCCTTCGGCGGTTTTCACCGGCTGTTCGGAAAGCAGGCCGAGGTTTTTCAGTACGGTGAACACGTTGATGTAGTGCTCACCGAAGCTCATCCAGAAGCGCACGTTGGGCACGTTCAGGTGTTTCGACAGGGAATGCACTTCGTCATGCCCGGTCAGGTATAAATTCTGTTCGCCGACCACGGGCAGGTCGTCGGTGCGTTTGACTTCGAACATTTTATTGCTGGTCCACTGGCTGTTCTGCCAGCTCCAGACTTGTCCGGTGAATTCACGGAAATTGATTTCCGGATCGAAATTGGTGGCGAAGTACTTGCCGTGGGAACCGGCGTTGACGTCGAGGATGTCGATCGACTCGATGCTGTCGAAGTACTGTTGTTGCGCCAATGCGGCATAGGCATTGACCACGCCCGGATCGAAACCGACGCCGAGGATGGCGGTCACGCCCTTTTCCTGGCACTCGGCCAGTTGTTTCCACTCGTAGTTGCCGTACCAAGGTGGCGTTTCGCAAACCTTGCCCGGTTCTTCGTGGATGGCGGTATCGAGGTAGGCGGCGCCGGTATCCATGCAGGCGCGCAGCACCGACATATTGAGGAAGGCCGAACCCACATTGATGACGATCTGCGAGTCGGTCTCGCGGATCAGCGCCTTGGTTGCTTCTATATCCAGCGCATTCAGGGCATAGGCCTTGATCTCGGCCGGCTGCTTGAGGCTGCCTTTAGCCTGGACGCTGTCGATGATGGCCTGGCATTTGGAGATGTTGCGCGACGCGATAGCAATACGACCGAGTTCGTCGTTGTGCTGCGCGCACTTGTGGGCCACCACCTTGGCGACACCTCCTGCACCAATGATAAGAACATTCTTCTTCAATTTATCTCCTTCTCCGCCCGTCTCAGGAGAGACTGGACAGGTAGTCGTCAAAGCCAAATTCACGAACCACCTCGACGCTACCGTCGAGCTGTCGTACTGCGATTGCCGGCATTTTCAGGCCGTTGAACCAGTTCTTCTTGACCATGGTGTAGCCTGCCGCGTCGATGAACGACAAACGATCGCCGATGGCCAGCGGACGATCGAATTGGTACTCGCCGAAGATGTCGCCGGCCAGGCAGGATTTGCCGCACACCATATAGGTGTGCTCGCCGTCGCAGGGCGCCATCTTGGCGTTGAGCCGGTAGATCAACAGATCGAGCATGTGCGCTTCGATAGAGCTGTCGACCACGGCCAGATTTTTGCCATTGAACAGGGTGTCGAGCACCGTGACTTCCAGGGAGGAGCTCAGGGTGATCGCGGCCTCGCCCGGTTCCAGGTAGACCTGCACGCCGTAGGTATCGGCGAACGCCTTCAAACGCGCGCAGAAGCGATCCAGCGGATAGCCTTCACCGGTGAAATGAATGCCGCCGCCCAGGCTGACCCACTGCACCTGATGCAGCAGATGACCGAAACGCTCTTCGATGGTGCCGAGCAT
This sequence comes from uncultured Pseudomonas sp., assembly GCF_946885955.1. The sequence goes on along the minus strand of NZ_CAMPHI010000049.1, from coordinate 10,402 downwards.
CTGGTCGAACAGCTCGAAGCTGTCGTTCTCGCAATTGTTGTGGAACATGAAGCCGCTGATCTTATCCATCACCGCGGCGACCTTCTCCGGGTCCCACTCGCCCAGACGGCTGAACGGGCGTGCCGGGTCGGCCAGCAAGTAATCGGAGCTGCTCACCTGCGGGTTGACGCGCAGACCGCGCACCTTGCCGGCGGAAGCCTCGGCGAAGCGTTCGAGCTGGCCGATCGAGTTGAAGATGATCTTGTCGCAGTTGGCGAGCATCTCGTCGATCTCGTCGTCGGCCCAGGCCACGCTATAGGCGTGGGTCTCGCCGGCGAACTTCTGCCGGCCGAGCTTGAGCTCATACAAGGAGCTGGAGGTGGTGCCGTCCATGTACTGCTGCATCAGATCGAACACCGACCAGGTGGCGAAGCACTTGAGGGCCAGCAGCGCCTTGGCGCCGGACTGTTCGCGCACGTAGGCGATTTTCTGCAGGTTGACCAGCAGCTTTTGTTTGTCGATGAGGTAATACGGCGTCTTGATCATCTATATGCCCGTGCCCGTTCTGCCGGCAGGAAATCAGCCAAACTGACCCCCTCCCCAAAAAGTGGAGGCGAATTGTGCCGACAACCGGCGCATATCGAAAGCAAATTGTGGAAATTTTAACCAATATTCGACTGTCGACGACGCATTGCGACAAGGTACGCGCCCATCCGAAGCGCAGGTATGCAGGCGCAGCAGGCGCCAAAAACCGCCTGTTCGAGAGTGGCAACAGGGTCGTTTTGCCGAGCATGCGCCCGTTAGATGTCTATTTAATGGCCACTCGCATGGCGTTGCGCCAAGACGGCCGGATCGCTCAGGTACGCCGGAACAGCCCGAGCAGGTGCTCGGCAATCGCTTCTTGCATGGCGCCGATATCCGGCTGCGCGCGCGGGCCTAGGCGCGCCGGAACAATACGGTGCAGGTGCAGCGAAGGCATGCGTCCCTCGAACTCACGCAGCTCTTCCTTGACCAGCACCGGAAGGAAAAGCTCGCCCCTGGCTTGAAACCGCTCGATCAGCAGCTTCAACCCGGCATGGAAAGGCAGCTCCTTGGAGGCGACCAAACGGTTCTCGCTCGGCACCTTCAGATACAGACCGCTGTAGCCGAGGGCCTCGCCGGGCAGAATGTAAACCCCGGTAGGTTCCACCGCCTGGGCTGGAATGTCGCTATAGGTGGTTTGCCAAGCCTGCTCGCCCGGCAGGATGGTGATATCGCCATGATCGCTCTGCGGGGTCACGAAGCTGTAATCGCTATAGAGCTTCTGCGCATAGGCCGAATAGATGCACAGGCAACTCTCGAAGCGCCGCAGAAAGGCCAGCGCTTCGCCGCGATCGGAAATCGCATCGAGGTCCCACGCCAACTCGCGTTGCTGTTGCAGCTCGCTCCATTGGTCGTCGACATGGGCAGTGCAGGTAAATGGCATAACGTTGACCTGATCCATAGGCAGTTAATGCTCTATCGCAGAATCCATGCCAGTTCGCGCAGAAGGCATAGCCGCGTGTCTGAGTGGCACTCTCCGGCAGGCCAGGCCGATTGCGCGCCCCCATGCCGTCCTAAACTGCCGCTTTGGGTCACTTTCCGGCGGTTCGACGCCTTCGATCGGTTCGGGCGTAAGCGATTGCCGGCCGATGCAGTACAATCGGCGTTTTTTCCGATTGAGCGACCGGCCCTGCGATGATCGACCCCAAGCGCGTATTGCGCGCCCTCGCCGAACACTGGACGTTGCTCGAACCGCTCTGCGAGCGCTTCGACGCCGGCACCCTGAGCCTGATCGAGCTGCGCAAGCAGCTGGTGGTCCAGCTGCCGGAAAGCACGCCGATTGACATCACCGCGCTGCTCGACCAGTGGATCCGCCTGGATATCCTGGTGCCGGTGGCCAAGAGCCCCAACCGCTTCGAGCTCAACGCGCAGATCCACGACTTCCTCGCCTACCTGCGCCGCGAACACCGCCTGGGCTTGTGCCTGGAGATCGAGGCCTACCTGCGTCACCTCGAACGTCTGGCCGGCTATATAAAGGACGCCTTCGAGGTACGCGACGCCGCCGATCTGGCCCGACAGCTACGTTTGCTCGATATGCGCGTGCGCGACGTATTGAAAAAACTGGCCAACGACGAACAGGCACTGGTCGCCGTGGCCGAACGGGCCAAGACCTCGGATCGGCAGATTCCGCTGCGTCAGCGTTACGCCGAAGTGCTAGCGACCTGGGACGAATACGTCGAACCGATGATCCAGCTGGTCGCCGCCGACGGCGCCTTCGAGCAAGGCGTGTACCGCGTCGAACACGTGCTGCTGCGCCTGCTCGGCGAGCAGCAGCGCCTCGGCCAACTGGTCGACGACGATTTGTTGTTGCGCACCCACGCGCGCATCCTGGAAATGCAGACCACCGCCCAGCTGACCCTGCGCCGCGCCCGTGAACTGCTGCTGCCGCTGCGTGAGGAAGCGCGCCGGCACAACGCCGTGACCCGCGGCGCGGCCCTGGCCCTGGCGGCGATCCGGCGCAAGGGCCTGGACGCCGTGCCCCAGGCTTCGCTGCCGCTGTTCAGCCGCCCGCAGAGCACCTTTCTCGGCAGCGCCTCACAGGTCGAGGCCTATGTTTACGCGCTGGCGCGCTTCCAGCCCAAGCCGGCGCAGTTCCCCAAGGCCCATACCACGCGCAAGGGCGAAGCGCCGCGGGCGCCACGCACCGCCCGCGAGATGCTCGAACGCTGCGAACAGGCGCTGCCACTGCCGGACCTGATGGTCTGGCTGCTGGAGCAGGAGCCCGAAGGCGCCACCGACGAACTGCTCTACTGGTTCTCGCGCCTGTCCCGCGATGCGCGCTTCCAGCGCGAGCGCCTGGAGCGACAGGAGTACCTGACGGCCGAACATCGGGTCAGCCTGAGTTCGTTCGCCTTGCTCCGAACCACCTAGGGTGCGCTAAGCGCATCGCAACCGAATTCATGGTGCGCACGGCGCACCCTACGCATAACGCGCTGCACCTGCAGCGAATGGACCGCCATGAACATCGACCTGAAAGAACTCACCCAGCTCTCCGCCATCTTCCGCGAGCTGTTCAAGGGCTACCATGTCAGCCGCCGCGATCCGGAGCTGTACGCCCAGCTGTCCAATCTGCAGGACCAGTACCGCGCCTTGTTCAAGGCCCTGGGCTACGAGCTGGTCTGCGACAGCCGCGGCTTCTACTATTTCGTCCCCGAGCAGATGGGCGCGCAGGTCAACAAGACCGCGCAACGCCTGGCGCTGTTCACCTTTATCCTCGTTGAACATTTAGCCGACCAGGGCCGCGATCCCCTGGCGGTGCTCGATGGCGGCAGCCTCGGCCGCGACGAACTGCCGGCCTTGCTCGACAAGTACCGCGACCTGTTCCTCCAGGCCGAAGTGACCACCGTTGAGGAGCTGGAAGAGAAAGTCATGCGCCGCCTGACCCAACTCGGCTTCGCCAGCGAAGAGAACGGCATCTACCGCTTCCTCGCGCCCATGCACCGCTTCCTCGATGTCTGCCTCTCCGTGCAGCAGGACCGCGATCTCGCCGCCACCTTGCACAGCGCCCTGCCACTGCCGGCCCCGGAGCTGGTCGACGATGAGGCCGAGGAGGAGATCATCAGCCTTGACGAAGACGATATCGACGAACCCGAAGAGGACGCCCTGGCCCGCGCCATGGCCGAAGAACGCGCCGCACAGGAGATAGACGTATGAGCCAGGAACGCTACGGCATCCGCCGCTTCGCCCTGCTGAACACCGCCGGCTACAGTCTTGGCCTGTTTCCGCTGGAAAACCCGCTATCGGTATACGGCGCCAACAACCTCGGCAAATCCGCCTCGATCAATGCCCTGCAATTCCCGATTCTGGCGCGCATGTCGGACATGAGTTTCGGCAAATACAGCCTGGAGCAGTCGCGCAAGTTCTACTTCGCCACCGACACCAGTTACATCCTCGTCGAAGTCGCCCTACCCCACGGCCCCCATGTGATCGGCGTGGCCGGGCGCGGGCCGGGCGGCGGCTTCGGCCACCAGTTCTTCGCCTACCAGGGCGAACTGGATCTGGCGCACTACCAGAAGAACGGCACCTGCCTGCGTCAGCGCGAGCTGTTCAACGCCCTGGAACGCGAAGGCATCAAGGCCTATGAACTGAAGCCCGAAGAGCTGCGCCGCCTGCTGGTCGGCGGGCACACATCGATCCCCCTGGACCTGACACTGATCCCACTGCGCTCGACCAGCGAGCAGAGCCTGAAGACCTTCCGCGCGCTCTTCATCAACCTGCTGCACATGCGCGAAATCACCGCGGCCAAGCTCAAGCAATTGTTCCTCGATGCCTTCGAGCACAGCCTGCGCTCCGGCAGCGTCGACTACATCGCCGCCACCGAAGAGGCGTTCCGCGACGTGCGGCGCATGGAGCAGGACTACCAGGCGCTGGTCACCGCCGGCCCGCTGATCGAAGCGCTGGCCGCTGGCGTGGCCCAGCGCGAACAGTTGCGCGGCAAGCTGCATCGCCTGTCGCCGCTGCTCGATTCGCTGCTCGGCACCTGGCAGGACTACGCCGGCGCGCGCCGCGAGGAGCTGGTGATCCAGGCCGAACACTACAAGGGCGAACAGGACGGCCTGCAACAGGAGCAACGCGGCGGCACCGCCGAGCTGATGCGCATGGAGCGCGAAATCAGCGAAATCCAGCGCTGGCTCGGCGAGTTGGCGGTACTGAAAAACCGTTTCGCCCTGGTCGACGACGTGCAGGTGCTGGAGGCGCAACTGCTCGCCGCCAAGGACGCCCACGACGAATTGGCCGGCGCCCTGGCGCAGTCGCGGCAATTCTCCGCCGAAGACCTCGACGAACGCCTGCGCGATCTGGAGAAACGCCTGAAGTCGGTGAAACAGCAGCTCGATCATGCCGACAACAACAGCTACTCGCGCCTGCGCGAAGAATTCTCCCAGGCCGATGTCGACCGTCTGATGCGCCTGTTCAACGGCCAGCTGTTCAGCTTGCCGCTCGGCGACAAAGGTATCCAGGTGGACGACGGCGATGCCTGGGTGAAATCCCTGGAAGCCGTGCTCGATGGTTTCAAGGGCGAGCGCTTCGAAGTACCCGGCTTATCCATCGACCTCTCGCATATCGAACCGCCGGCCCTGCAAGCACTGGCCGACCGTGCAGCCCTGCGCGACCAGAAGGACCGCCTCGACCGCGAGTACAAACAGCTGAAAACCCAGCAGGCAGTAGCTTCCGACCGTGCCGCGAGCAAGGCCCAGGCCGAGCAGTTCTACCAGGCCGTACTGGACGCACAGAAAGCCCTGGAGGACTTCCGTCGCAGCCAGACCCTGGCCGTGGAGGAGCCGCAGAAACTGGAACAACTGGCCCAACTGGAAGCGGCCCAGGACGAACTCAAACGCAGCAGCGACGCCTTCACCGAACGCGTCCAGCAACTCTCCGCCAAACTGCAGTTGGTCGGCCGCCAGTTGGCTGATCTCGACGCCAAACAGCGCACCCTGGAAGACGCCTTACGCCGTCGCCAGTTGCTACCGGCCGACCTGCCATTCGGTACGCCGTTCACCGACCCGGTCGACGACTCGCTGGATAACCTGCTGCCTCTACTCAACGACTATCAGGATGCCTGGCAGGGCTTGCAACGGATCGACGGACAGATCGACGCCTTGTATGCCCAGGTGCGCCTCAAAGGCGTGGCCAAGTTCGACAGCGAAGAAGACGTCGAGCGCCGCCTGCACCTGCTGGTCAACGCCTACGCGCACCGCCAGGACGAGGCGCTGACCCTGGCCAAGGCGCGCCGCGCGGCGGTCACCGATATCGCCCGGACCCTGCGCAATATCCGCAGCGACTACGACAACCTGGAACACCAGTTGGCGCTGTTCAACCGCGAGATCAACAAGCGGCAGGTGTCCAACCTGGAAAGCTTCCGTATCGTCCTGGCGCCGAACAAGGACGCGCTCAAGCATATCGACCAGATCATCCACAGCGCCGGCCAGTACGAGCAAGGCGAGACCTTGTCGGTATTCGACCTGCAACAAAGCAGCGATCAGGACAGCAAGAACGAAGAAGCCAAGGAATACCTGGCGCGTCTGGTCGCCGCCAACCACAACCAATTGGGTTTGAAGGACCTGTTCGAGCTGGCCTTCGAGATCACCAAGGTGCACGGCCAACCGGTGATCCATACCGACATCGACGGCGCGGCGTCGAACGGCACCACCATGACCATCAAGGCGCTGACCAATATGTACCTGTTACTGCACCTGATGGACCGCGAACATGCGGGCCGCGTGCGCCTGCCGTACTACCTGGACGAAGCGGCGGACATCGACGAGAAGAATCAGCAGGCGCTGATCGAAACCAGCCTGCAACTGGGTTTCGTGCCGATTCTGGCCTCGGTAAAACCGCAGGTCTCCGCCCATGTGGCGATTGACCTGGAAGGCGGTAGCGGGCCGAACGGTATCTATATCGACGAAGCGGACTGGAAGTACATCAGGCGCCGTGAGCCGGCGGCCACGGCACCGGAAACCGCCAAGCAGGAAGAGCACGCCATGGACATCGCCTGACGGTTGAGCTTTCCACGCCCCACCCGACCGGCTTGCGCAGCGGCGGGAGGGTAGAACAGCCCGCCATCAAACCCGGCCCGACAGCCGGGTTTTTCAATCGCCCAGCGCGATCTTCGGCGCCCACAGCAGCCACTCTTCTTTCGGCTCGCTGAACAATGCAAAGGTTTGCCCGGGCAGCGCTGCGGCGCCCATCTGCTCCCCTTCCGGCGTGGCGAAAGCGATACCGCCTTCGAGCAGCGACTCCAAGGACTCTGTCCGCACCGATGCGCCCTTGAACAGGCCGAAATCGAAGCCGAAACCGCTGGCATTCCAAAACCGGCTACCGCCGCGCACCAGAACCGCATAGCGTGGTTCGATCAATACGCGAATCAACACGCGATCCGCAGTAAGGCCGAGCTCGGAACCAATCACCTTGCCGACCGCCACTTCGCGGTAGGTCACGGGCACGCCTGGCTTGATCGAACCGCGCCGCGGCGCGCTGAGCACGAGTTCCAGACCCTGCTCACGCTGCCCCACCGTCGGCGCCTGCGGCAACGCGACAAACTCGGTCTGTTTCGGCGCCCCCTTGTTCGCGGGCTGCACCTCAAGATACTGACCGCTGACCAGGGTCTGCAGATTAGCCGTACGCACCAACCCCAACTCCGGACGCACGACCCAGAAGCGTGTCCCCGCACGGGCGATACGTTCGGCGGCCTCGGTAATTCGCGCGGTGAGAAAGACATTCTGCAAATCGTCGCCAAGGTCGATGCGCTCGACCTTGCCCACTTCAATCCCCTTGAACTTGATGGCCGTTCCGGGAGCAAGGCCTTCGCCGCTGTCGACCCGGATGGTGATCTCGGTGCCTTCCTGCATGGCGCTATCGCGATTGTCGTGCAACGTGAACCTGGGCACGCGCTTGCCCAGCGGCGCCTTGGGATCCGGTGTTTCGAAAGCGATGCCGCCAGCCAGCAGGCTCTGCAACGACTCGCTCTTCACCTCGATCCCGGAAAGCCCGCCAGAGAGGGTAATGCCGCTGGCATTCCAGAAACGCGTCGAGCTGTTCACCAGGTTGGCGTATGCAGGCTCAATGTGCGCACCGACGACCACACGCTGGTGATTCTTGGAAAACTGATAGCTCTGCACCGAGCCTACCTTGACCTGGCGATAGAGAATCGGACTGCCGATATCCAGTGAGCCTAGGCTATCGCTGAATAGCACCAGATGCAGCCCCGGCGCACTTATATCCAGGGGCGGCGCCTTGGGCCTTGCCACGAACGTCCGACTCGCTGGAGCGCCGCGTTCACCCGGGCGTACGGCGATGTAGTTGCCCTTCACCAACGCTTCCAAACCGGTAATGCCGGCGAGGGAGATAGAGGGTTTCACAACCCAGAACTCACTCCCTTCGACCAGATAATCCTCGACCAGAGGATCGATCGTCAGCTCGGCCAGCGCGCCGGACAAATCCGATTCGACCTTGAGCGCTTTCAGCATGCCGACCTGGATGCCCTTGTACATCACCGGGGTGCGGCCGGCCTGCAGTCCATCGAAATCAGCGATCTCGACCTGGACCTTGATGCCCGCCTGCGCCGCGTCGAAATCTTCGTAAAGCCGAAACGGTAGGGCCGGATCGGTAGGCGGGCTATCCTTGCGGTACTCGGGCGTGGCAAAGGCTATACCGCCCGCCACCACGCTGGCCAGCGACTCGGCGCGGAACTTAACCCCTCCCAGCCCGGCATCCACAGTGAAGCCGCTGGCATTCCAGAAGCGCGTGTGTTTGCGCACCAGATCGGCATACGCCGGCTCGATATAGATTTTGATTTCCACAGTACGCCGATCTGCGCCCAAGCCATAGCTCTTTACCCGGCCTACCTGTAGCTGCCGATAGAACACCGGGCTGTCGCGATTCAACGAGCCGAGTTGCTCGGCCTTGAGCGTCAGGTGCAAGCCCGGTTGCGTATCGGGCAACGGCGGGGCTTCCTCCTGTGCGGTGAACTTCAACGTCGGCTCACCGTCGCCAGGACTGACCTCGATGTAATTGCCCGAAACCAGGGTCTCCAGGCCGCTGATACCTGCCAGGCTGATGCTTGGCTTGACCAGCCAGAAACGCGTGTTGCTGCGCAGGTAGGACTCGACGTCCTTATCCATCTCCAGTGTGGCGATCACACCCCGACGCTCGCCTTTATCGTCCAGGCCAAGATCAACCACCTTGCCGATCGACATACCCTTGTAGAACACCTCGGTCTTGTTGACCTCGATGCCCTCGCCGCTGGTAAAGCGCACCTGAATCTCGATCCCGGCCTGACTGTAGGCTCGCCATACCAGCCAGATGCCGATCAACAAGGCGATCAGCGGCAACACCCAGATGGCCGACCAGTTGGAAGCAGGACGTATTTTCGCCATTGGCAGATCAGTCATGGTCGTCGTCCGACTCCGTGTTATCCCAAATCAATCGGGGATCGAAAGTAATTGCTGCAAGCATGGTCAGCACCACGACTCCAGCGAAGGCCACGATACCGAAACCCGCCTGGATAGTCGCCAGCTTGCCGAAATTCACCGCTGTCACCAGGATCGCGATAACAAAGATATCCAGCATCGACCAACGGCCGATCCATTCGATAAAGCGGTACATCAAGACCCGCTGACGCGCCGACAGCGGTTGGTGACGCTGCACCGAGTAAAGCAACAGCGCGATGCCCACCATCTTGAATGTCGGCACCAGAATGCTGGCGACAAACACCACTGCCGCGATCGGCAACATGCCGTGCTGAATCAAGGCGATGACGCCGGACATGATAGTGTCGGGGCTGCCCTTGCCAAACGAACTGACCGTCATGACCGGCAGAAAATTGGCTGGGATATAGAGGATCGCGGCAGTAATCAGCAATGCCCAAGTACGCGCCAAACTGTTCGGCCTGCGTTCATGCACCCGCCCTCCGCAACGCACACAGCGCTGGCCATCCTGCCCTGGCTCCCTGCGGTTCAGCTGATGGCATTCCGGGCAAAGCAGCAGGCCCGCATCAATCGCTCTCATGGACATCCTCGTTCGATAACGCTTCCCATACCTGGTGCGGCGACATCACCGCCTCGAGCGCCAGTTGAACCAGCAGCAGTGCGACGAAGCAAGCCAATCCAAATCCGATGGTCAGCTCAGCGGTGTCCCTTAACTTCACAATCGCCACCAGGATGCCAATCAGGTAAACCTCCAACATGCCCCAATCGCGCAAGTGATGATAAATCCGATAAAGCAACAGGCCATGGCCGCGACAAGTATTCCAGCGAATACTCAGCAGCACAGCCAGTTGGCAAAGTAACTTGAGCAGCGGTATCCCCATGCTGCAGAGGAATACCAACACCGCGATGCCTTGCATGTCGCTTCGATAGAGCCCGAGAACAGCGCTCCATACCGTATCCTGCGTTGCCTGGCCGAACAGGTGTAATCGCATGATCGGCAGGAAATTCGCGGGGATGAACAGCAGCAGTGCCGCCAGCACCAATGCCAGGCTGCGGCGAGCCACGTCATGTCGACAGCTATACAACTCAAACCCGCAACGCGGACAGTCGGCACGCTGCCCCTTATGCAGGAAAGGCTTGCGCATCAGCAGATCGCATTCATGACAGGCGATCAGCTCTTCCAGCGGAAGCTCCGGCAGCTCCCGAACATCGGCAGAATCGGACATCGCTCAGCCCTCAGAAATTTGTGCCCATTCTAGACAAACGAAACAACAAATAACCCATGCCCGACGGAACCTGGTCTGTTAGAAGCCCCCTTCCGAGTGCTGGTTCAGCGCCAGAGCGGTTCTATTTTCCTGCGCAAAGACAAACCCCCCACCCGTTTGCACGGATGGGGGGTTTGGTTTTAGAAGCTTGAC
>NZ_CAMPHI010000048.1 GCF_946885955.1 uncultured Pseudomonas sp. | reverse complement strand
CAACCCGTTACCCATGTCTCCCGACAGGCGTTACCCATGTATACCGGCTGAACACTGTACGCACCCGGTGTTGATATTGGTATTGGTGCGCGCGGCGCACCCTACGGGTCGCTTAATCCAGGCGTCAGGACCGTTGCCTGGGTTAGCCGAAGGCGTAACCCAGGGCGTAACCAGGAGTTCTTAGCTCAGGTTGAGCGTCGGAATCAGGCTGGCGTCGAGTGTCTGGCCCGGCACTGGTACCGGGGCTGCCAGGCCCAGATTATTCTTCTCGAACACCTTGTCGGCGCGGTAGCTGGAGCGTACCAGCGGGCCGGCGGCCACTTCCATAAAGCCCTTCTGCAGACCGAGGTCGCGGAAGTGATTGAACTCTTCCGGGCTGACCCAGCGCTTGACCGGCAGGTGGTTGCGGGTCGGTTGCAGGTATTGACCGAGAGTGAGGATGTCCACGCCAATGGCGCGCAGGTCATCCATGGTTTCTAGAACTTCTTCATCGGTCTCGCCCAGGCCCAGCATCAGGCTGGTCTTGGTCAGCATCTGCGGACGGTGGCGCTTGGCGTGCTCGAGTACTCGCAGGGTTTTCTCGTAGCCGGCGCGCGGGTCGCGTACTTCACGGGTCAAGCGCTTGACCGTCTCGACGTTCTGCGCGAACACCTCAAGGCCGGAGTCGACCACGCGCTCGATGGCTTGCAGGTCGCCGTCGAAGTCCGGGGTCAGGGCTTCCACCACTACCTGCGGGGTACGCTCCTTGATCGCCCGTACGCAGGCGGCATAGTGCGCGGCACCGCCATCGTCGAGGTCGTCGCGGTCCACCGAGGTCAGCACGATATAGCGCAGCGCCATCAGTTCCACCGACTTGGCGGTGTTCTGCGGCTCTTCCAAATCCAGCCAGCCGTTGGGGTTGCCGGTGTCCACCGCGCAGAAGCGGCAGGCGCGGGTGCACACCGAGCCCATCAGCATGATGGTGGCGGTACCGTTGGACCAGCATTCGCCCATGTTCGGGCAGTGGGATTCCTGGCACACCGTGCTCAGGCGGTGTTCGCCGACATTGCGCTTGACCGCTTCGAAGCGACTGCCGCCGGGTGCCTTGACCCGCAGCCACTTGGGCTTGGGTTCGAACACCTGGGGTTCGCTGGAGGCGCGGCGCTTCTGCCCGTCCTTGATCGCGCTGATGCCCTGAGTGGTGCGAAATTTTTCGCCGCTGGCGACGGTATTGGGCTGGGAGGTATCGGACATCGGCTTTCTGGGCTCCGCTAGAGGCTCCGTGGACGAGGCGGCTTGTGGCCGGCGCGCAGTTTATCACAGAAGCTGACCGTTCAGTCCGTCGAGCGCCGTGCGATCCAGGTCAGCGCTTTGCGATTTTCAACCTCGCCGCGGGGGCGTCCAGGGGCGCGCCCTCGCCTGGCTTCGCCCGCTGGCCTGCTAGCGCGAGGCGCGCAGGCGGATCAACAGTTCCTGGGTCGGATAACCGTCGGCCGGTTGTCCCAGGGTTTGCTGAAAGGTGCGTACCGCCTTGCGCGTGTTGGCACCGATGATGCCGTCGGCGGGACCGGGCTCCAGGCCATTGCGCGCCAGCAGTTCCTGCAGTTCGATGCGCTCGCTGCGGCTCAGCTGGCGATCTTCACGCGGCCAGGCGGCCTGTACCCCATCGCGACCGCGCAGGGCGTCGGAGAGCAGGCCGATGGCCAGGGCGTAGGCGGTCGAGTTGTTGTACTTGAGGATGCTGCGGAAGTTGTTCAGCGCCAGGAAGGCCGGGCCGCGATGCCCTGCAGGCAGCAGCAGCGTGGCCTGGGCGTCAGCGTCGGCGTCTTCGTGCACCTCCTGGTTCAGGGGCTTGACCCCCAGAGCCAGCCACTCGGCGACACTGCGGCGCTGGTCCGGATCGGCCAGGGTGTAGTCGAAGTCCTTGGGGAGCTTCACTTCGAAGCCCCAGGGTTGGCCTTTTTCCCAGCCCGAAGCCTGCAGGTAATGCGCGGCCGAGGCCAGGGCGTCGGCCGGCGAGTTCCACAGGTCGCGCTTGCCGTCGCCGTCGAAGTCCACCGCGTGTTGGTTGTAAGTGGTGGGCATGAACTGGGTCTGGCCCATGGCGCCGGCCCAGGAGCCGACCAGGCCTTCGGGGGCGATATCGCCGTGTTGCAGAATTTGCAGCACGGCGAGCAACTGGCTGCGCCAGAACACCTGGCGACGACCTTCGTAAGCCAGAGTCGCCAGTGAGCGGATCACGTTGTGGTTGCCGATATTGCCGCCGAAATTGCTTTCCAGGCCCCAGATCGCCAGCAGTACTTCGCGGTCGACGCGGTACTGCTTCTTGATCTCCTTGAGCGTGTCGCGGTGCTGCAGGCGCAAGGTGCGGCCCTGGGCCACGCGCAACGGCGACAGGGCGCCATCGAGGTATTCCCAGATAGGCCGGGAGAATTCCGGTTGGCGGCTGTCGGCAGCCAGCACATCGGGGTTCGGTGTGACACCGGCAAAGGCGCGGTCGAACAGCTCGGGGTCGATGCCGGCGGCGATCGCGTCGCTGCGCAGCAGTGCGCACCAATCGCTGAAACTGAGGGATTGCGCTACCGGGGCGGTGGGCGCCAGGGCCGGTACTGCGACAGGCGGCGCGGTGCTGGTGCTGCTCAGGGACTGCGCTGGCGCTTCGGCGCAGGCGGTCAACAGGAGGCAGACGCAGGACGTGGCGATGTGGGACAAGCCACGAAGAAACAGGCTGGGCATGGTGGTCTCAACACGTTTTGCAGGGCGCTACCTTAGCACGGTTGAGGGCTCTATGCGGGCCGTTGAGTGCTTTCAGGCGGCCATAACGACAGAAGCCTCCCAGTTTTGCTGGGAGGCTTCGCGGCGGTAGCTGCCTTTGCCTTTACTCGGCTTTTCCTGGCGACAGCGGAACAGGGGTTGGGCAATCAGGGATTTGGCCTTGTTCGGGCCGTTCTTGCGTGGCTTGGCCATGGACGTTCCTCTTTGGCTAGCCCGCGGCATGCGGGCGCGGTGATGATGCGCCGCTGCTCAAAAAATGTCCAGATGGGGAGGTGGTCGGAAAGTCTGTTCAAGACTGATCCGGTTGTGGGCGTGCGGGCGTTTGGCTGTACACCTAGCGCATTCGCCGCGAGGTCGGACCTCTGCCGGTACTGTGTCTGCGCGGACGGAGTGCGTTACAGGCCGCTGTCGCTGGCCAGGCCGAGGCGTTGCCCGCAGAGGCTCAAGGTCAGCAGGCTCAGGGCGCTCCAGGGGTCGCCTGGGGCCTGGCCCTTGATCTGCGCGTCGATGCGCTGGGCATCCAGCAGTAGTTGCGCCCAGCGCTTTGCGGAGTGGCGTTGCAGTGCCTTGCTGACCAGCGGCCGGCGCTTGTCCCATACCGGCGGGCGGGCGGCGCTGAAGGCTTTTTCCAGCGGCATGCCCTGAGCGTATTGCTGGGCGATGGTGGCCAGCAGGCGGGTTTCCCGGGCCAGAGCCCAGAGAATCACCGGCGGTTCCACCCCTTCACCGCGCAGGCCCTCGAGCATGCGCTGGGCATGGGCGGCCTCGCCGTTGAGCGCTGCATCGATCAAGCCGAATACGTCGAAGCGCGCGCTGTCGGCGACCGCCGCCTGTACGGTGCTGGCGTCGATCTGACCGTCCTCGGCGAGCAATTTAAGCTTTTCGATTTCCTGTGCGGCCGCCAGCAGGTTGCCCTCGACCCGCACGGCGATCATGTCCACCGCTTCCTGGCTGGCGCTCAGACCAGCCTGGGCGATGCGCTGGCGAATCCACTGCGGCAACTGGTGCGCGTCGACCGGCCATATCTGCACGAACTGGCTGTGGGGGCCATCGATCAGCGCCTTGGCCCATTTGGTCTTCTGCGCGCTGCCATCGAGTTTCGGCAGGCTGATCAGCAATACCGTGTCTTCCGGTGGGCGGCCGAGGTACTCGAGCAGTGCGGCGGTGCCTTTATCACCGGGCTTGCCGGTGGGCAGGCGCAATTCCAGCAGGCGCTTTTCGGCGAACAGCGACATGCTCGCGCCCGCTTGCAGCAGGTTGCCCCAGTCGAAGCTGGCGTCGGCGTTGAATACCTGGCGTTCGCTGAAGCCCTGCTGGCGGGTAGCCGCGCGAATAGCGTCGCAGGCCTCCTGGCACAGCAGCGGCTCGTCGCCACTGACCAGATACACAGGTGCAAGAGTGCCCTGGAGATGTTTGCCGAGTTGCGCGGGATTGAGTTTCATCGGGGCGGGAGCAGGGCCGCTTGCACGGCCCGGCCAGGCTTACGGCGAAGGGATCGGCAGTTGCACGGGCGACTGCTGGGGCTGCGCCTCTTGCTGCCGGCGCGCTGCTTCGAGGGCTTCGGCCTCGGCTTGCGCTTTGGCTTCGGCGGTTTGCTGCAACTGATCGAGGTGCTCCGGGGTAATGCCTTGCAGGCGCTGAGCCAGTTGCTGGATCAGTTCGCGGCGCATTTCCCCACGGATCTGCTTGGCTTCCTGATCGCCGCCGACCAGGTTGTTGCCGTCCTGGCTGTAGAAGCGCTGGGCTTCCAGCTTGTCGGTCATCAGCAGCAGATCCTTGCTGCCACGGATATCGTAGGCGAGGGTCATGGTCAGCTGGTATTCGGCGGTGCGTGCCGAGCTGGTGTAGGTAGCGGCGCGGCGCTCTTCCTGTTCGTCGGTCAGCACCAGGCTGTAAGGCGCGCCCTTGTAGACCTTGACCCCATTGTCGCGCAGCACTTCACGCACGTCCTTGACGGTCTCGCCGTGGGCATTGCGCGCGCTGACGTCGAGTTCCTTGAGGGCGAATTGCACGTCGCCGGTGCCGCGCAGCTGAAAACCGCACGCGCTGAGCAGGGTAGCCAGGCCAATTACCAACAGATTCCGTTTGATCATCTTTGTATCCCCTTGGCAAATCGTACGGCGCGCCATTGCGTGGGCGCGCCGAGGTTAATCAGTTGGCGACGATATTGACCAGCTTGCCCGGCACCACAATCACCTTGCGGATGCTCAGGCCTTCGGTGAAACGCAGTACGCCCTCGTTGGCCCGGGCGGCTGCTTCCACTTCTTCGCGGCTGGCGCTGGCGGCCACTTCGATATGCCCGCGCAGTTTACCGTTGACCTGAATCACCAGGCTCAGGCTGTCCTGTACCAGAGCCGCCTCGTCCACTTGCGGCCAGCTGGCGTCGATGATCGCGTCGTCATGGCCCAGCTCCTGCCACAATTGGTGGCTGATGTGCGGCGTGATGGGCGCGAGCAGCAGGGCCACGGTTTCCAGGCCTTCGTGCAGCAGGGCGCGATCCTGGTCAGTGCCTTGTGCGGCTTTTTCCAACACGTTCATCAGGGTCATCACCTGGGCGATGGCGGTGTTGAACTTGTGGTGCTGGCCGATATCGACGCTGGCCTGCTTGATCGCCAGGTGGATGGCGCGGCGCACCTCTTTCTGTGCATCGCTCAGGGCGCTCTGGTCCAGTGCGCCCGGCAGGCCCTGGCTGACATGGCCCTGGGCCAGGCGCCAGACGCGGCGCAGGAAGCGATTGCCGCCCTCGACGCCGGAGTCAGACCATTCCAGGCTCATGTCCGGCGGCGAGGCGAACATCATGAACAGGCGGCAGGTGTCGGCGCCGTAGGCATCGATCATCGCCTGCGGGTCGACGCCGTTATTCTTCGACTTGGACATCTTCTCGGTGCCGCCGATCTCGACCGGCAGACCGTCGCTCTTCAGCTTGGCGGCGAGCACCTTGCCTTTGCTGTCGCGCTCGATTTCCACGTCCGCCGGGTTGAACCAGTCCTTACCGCCGTTTTCCAGCACGCGATAGTAAGTGTCGGCAACCACCATGCCCTGGGTCAGCAGGTTCTTGAACGGCTCGTCGGAGGACAGCAGGCCCTCGTCGCGCATCAGCTTGTGGAAGAAGCGCGCATACAACAGGTGCAGGATCGCGTGTTCGATACCGCCGATGTATTGATCGACCGGCAACCAGTGGTTGGCCGCCTGCGGGTCGACCATGCCGCCGGTGTAGTGCGGCGAGGCGTAACGGGCGAAGTACCAGGACGACTCGACGAAGGTGTCCATGGTGTCGGTTTCGCGCTTGGCCGACGCGCCGCATTTCGGGCAGCTGCAGGTATAGAACTCGGGCATGCGCGCCAAAGGCGAACCGGCGCCGTCCGGCACCACGTCTTCGGGCAGCACAACCGGCAGTTGGTCTTCCGGCACCGGCACGTCGCCGCAGGCGTCGCAGTGAATGATCGGGATCGGGCAACCCCAATAGCGTTGGCGGCTGATGCCCCAGTCGCGCAGGCGGAACTGCGTACGCGACTTGCCCAGGCCTTTGTCGAGCAGGGCGACTTCGATGGCGTCGAACGCGCCTTCGAAGTCCAGGCCGTCGAACTTGCCGGAGTTGATCAGTTGGCCGTGCTCGCCGTAGGCGTCCTGCCAGGGCGCCGGCGTCTCGTCGCCGGCCGCGGTGCGTACTACCGCCTTGAGCGGCAGGCCGTATTTGTGGGCGAATTCGAAGTCGCGCTCGTCATGGGCCGGCACCGCCATTACCGCGCCGTCGCCGTAGTGCATCAGCACATAGTTGGCGACCCACACCGGCAGCTTTTCGCCGGTCAGCGGGTGCTCGACGAACAGGCCGGTCGGCAGGCCTTTCTTTTCCTGGGTGGCGACATCGGCTTCGGCGACGCTGCCGCTCTTGCATTCGTCGATAAAGGCCTGCAGTTCGGCATTGCCTTGTGCCGCCAGCGTGGCCAGCGGGTGCTCGGCCGCCACGGCGACATAGGTCGCGCCCATCAGGGTGTCGGGGCGGGTGGTGAAGACGTTGAGTTTGCCGGCGCTGCCGATCGAGGCTTCATCGTAGGGGAAGCTGACTTCCATGCCGCGGGATTTGCCGATCCAGTTGCGCTGCATGGTCTTGACCTGTTCAGGCCAACCATCCAGATCGTCCAGGCTGCTCAAGAGCTCTTCCGCATAGGCGGTGATCTTGAAGTAGTACATGGGGATTTCGCGCTTTTCGATCACCGCGCCGGAGCGCCAGCCGCGGCCATCGATGACCTGCTCGTTGGCCAGCACGGTCTGGTCGACCGGGTCCCAGTTGACGGTGCCGTTCTTGCGGTAGATCACGCCTTTTTCGAACAGGCGGGTGAACAGCCATTGTTCCCAGCGGTAGTAGTCCGGCTTGCAGGTGGTGACTTCGCGCGACCAGTCGATGGCCAGGCCCAGGCTTTTCAGCTGGGTCTTCATGTAGTCGATGTTCTCGTAGGTCCACTTGGCCGGTGCGACCTTGTTCTTCATCGCGGCGTTTTCCGCCGGCATGCCGAACGCGTCCCAGCCCATTGGCTGCAGCACGTTCTTGCCCTGCATGCGCTGGTAGCGGGCAATCACGTCGCCGATCGTGTAGTTGCGCACGTGGCCCATGTGCAGCTTGCCGCTCGGGTAGGGGAACATCGACAGGCAGTAGAAAGTCTCCTTGCCTGGTTGCTCGCTCACTACAAAGGATTTCTGCGTGTCCCAGTGGGACTGCGCGGCGGCTTCGATTTCGCGTGGCTGATACTGTTCGTGCATGGCTACTTGCGCTGAGGAAAGGGGGGCTTTCGGGAAACGCCGTAGCATACATGACCCCCGCTTATTGAGGGAAACCCTGATTGCGTCGGCGAATTGACGCCGAACCCCCTGTACACGCCGTTTGTCGCGGCGCAGCGCCGGCCCGAAGGCGACCGCTAAGCTTCTGATATGGGCTGCACACTAGAGCCCAGTGTGAGGTGCTGGATGGTTGGACCGCGACGAACAGAGGCCAGCGGCGGCTTGTACGAGCGCCTGTTGCAGCGCCTCGCCCTGGCGCTGGATGAGGCCGATCACTTGAATCGTACGTCAGCCGAACCGCCTTATGAGCTGGAATTACGTGACCTTTCCTGCGCCGAACTGGAGCTGATACGCGCCTACCTGGACCGCGATATCGACTGGCTGCGTGGTTGGCATGCGGCGGCCGAAGAACTGGCCCTGCTCGAGCAGCTTCCTGCACGAGGCCCGAGGCCGAGC
The DNA here is from genome assembly GCF_946885955.1 of uncultured Pseudomonas sp. The sequence goes on along the minus strand of NZ_CAMPHI010000048.1, from coordinate 29,434 downwards.
ACGCGTTATGCGGAGCCGCGCCCGAGCAAGGTCAAGCCGCTGCTGCGACGGCGCCTGCAGTTGTGTTGCGCGCTGTGCAACACGCTGATCGACTGGCAGCCGGGGCGTGCCGTGCAGGCCTGCACGGCGTGCGGTTCGCAGTTGTTTCGGGCGAGCAACCCGCGCTAGCGGGTGATATTGCGCAATCGCACGATCGCTTTCGAGCACTCCAGCATGTCGCGATGACGCAAGAGGCTGTTAGGCTTCGCGGCATTCTGGAGAGCCACCTGATGCCAATTCGCTACATCCTCAAACAATTGCTCCTGCCGCCCGGTGTCTTGCTGCTGCTGTTGCTCGTTGCCTGGTGGGCGCGCCGGCGCTTCCCGCGTATGGCCATGGCCTGCCTGGTTCTGGGGCTCGGCGGTCTGTGGCTGATGAGTTTGCCGGTGGTGGTGGAGTGGTCGGCGCGGCAGCTGGAAACCGAGCCGGCCTTGGGCGAACTGCAGTGGGCCGAGTTGCCCGGCCAGGCGCAGGCGATCGTGGTGCTCGGTGGCGGACGCGAGCAGGCCGACCCTGGTTGGCGTCGCGATCAACCCAGCCTGATGGCGCTGGAGCGGCTGCGTTATGCCGCTCGCCTGGCCAAGGCCTCGGGCTTGCCGGTGCTGACCAGCGGCGGTTTGCATTACGGCGAGCCGCCCAGCGAGGCGGAGATGATGGCCGAGGTGCTGGCGCGCGATTACGGGGTGGCGGTGCGTTGGCAAGAGGGCTTGAGCCGTACCACTTGGGAAAATGCGGTGCTTAGCGCCGAAATGCTCAAGCAGGAAGGCGTCGAGCGGGTGCTGTTGGTGACCCAGGCCTGGCACATGCCAAGGGCGCGCTGGAGTTTCGAACAGGCCGGCCTTCAGGTAGTGAGTGCGCCGATGGGATTTCTCGGCGTGCCCAATGGCCGTCCAACGGGCGGCTGGTTGCCGGAAAGCAAGGCGGTCTGGCAGAGCGGGCTGCTGCTTAATGAAGCCGTTGGTTTGTGGGTGTATCCCTGGGTCTACGGGCGGGAGTAGGCGGTAAGGGGCTGCAAGCTGCAAGTTTTAAGCTGCAAGTGAACGCCCAAAATCCGGAGTCGTTCGACAGAGCCGTTGGGTTGGCGGCGAGCCACCGAGTTATCGACAACGCCGTAGATGAATGCCGCGTAACCCGGCAAAATGTCTACGCGGTGTCGTTCAGGGCCAACCTGGGATATGGCCGAGCCTGAGTGGTACGCATCCTGGCAAGCGGTGTAAGCAATCTTCGATCACCAACAAATATCGCATGGCGGCCTTGTTGGGTTGCGCGGCGGCCGATGGCGATGCCGTTGCTCGGACCAAGATAGTCGCCGCTAACCCAACCTACGCTGCGGTTCTTACACCGTCTTGGCCATGCGATTGGCCAGCAGCGCCCAGGCGAACAGCAGGCTGCAGAGGATCAGCAGCGGCCAGCCGCGCCAGACCAGATAAGGCGTCAGCTGTTGCATGGGCACCACTTCACCGTAGAGCACGCCTTGTTCGAACTGCGGCAGCTGCGCGGTGATTCGTCCCTGAGGGTCGATCAGTGCGGTGACGCCATTGTTGGTGGCGCGGATCATCCAGCGGCCGGCTTCCAGAGCGCGCATCTGCGCCATCTGCAGGTGCTGCAGCGGGCCGGCGGAGCGGCCGAACCAGGTGTCGTTGCTGATCGTCAGCAGCAGGGCGCTTTGCGCCGCGAGGCTGGCGGCGAATTCCGGGTAGACCACTTCGTAGCAGATGTAGGTGGCGATGGGGTAGCCCTTGGCCTGCAGCAGCGGCTGTTCGGCCGAGCCGCTGGCGAAGTCCGACATCGGCAGGTCGAAGAAGGCGATCAGGCCGCGCAACAGGTCCTGTAGCGGCACGTATTCGCCGAACGGCACCAGTTTCTGCTTGAGGTAGTCGCCGCTGCCCTGGCCAAGCGCGGTGATGCCGTTGTAATAGCGTGTTTCGCCGCGTTCGTTGGCTTGGCGAATCGGTACTCCGGTGATCAGCGCCGCCTGGCGCTGCTTGGCCAGATGGTCGATGGCGCCGAGATAACCCTGGACGCGGTCCTTGAGTACCGGAACCGCGGTTTCCGGCCAGACGATCAGATCCGTCGGCCGCGCGCTCGCCGTCAGGTCGTGATACAGCGTGAGTTGCGCATTGAGCTGCACCGGGTCCCATTTCAGGTTCTGTTCGATATTGCCCTGCACGGCCGCGACCGTCAGCGGCGCACCGGCCGCCTCGGTCCAGGCGTGATTCTTGAGCGTCAGCCCGGCGAGCCAGGGGCCCAGCAGCAGGACGATGGCGGCCGCGAGAAACGCCTTGCGGGCGCGCAGTTTTGCCAGGTTGACCAGCAGGGCGGCGCTGAGTGCGAGGACGAAGGAGATCAGCCAGACCCCGCCGACCGGTGCGAGCCCGGCCAGTGGGCCGTCGAGTTGACTGTAGCCGGCATACAGCCAGGGGAAACCGGTCAGAAACCAGCTGCGAAACGCTTCCTGAGCCAGCCATAAGGCGGCGAACGCCAGGCTGTCGGCCAGCGGTGCTTCCGTTCGGCGCAGCCAGCGCACCCAGACCCAGGCGCTCAGGGCGAACAGCAGACCGAGGCCGGCGACGAACGCCAGTGTCAGCAAGCCGGCCAGCGCCGGCGAAGCTGCGCCGTAATCATGGATGCTCACATACACCCAGCTGGTGCCGGCGGCGAACAGGCCGAAACCGAAGCACCAGCCGCGCCCTCCGGCCTGGCGCGGTTCGAGGTCGCGCAAGCCCAGGTAGAACAGCGCAATGGATAACAGCGCCAGTGGCCACAGGCCGACGGGCGCCAATGCCAGCGGGGTAATGGCCCCGGCCACCATGGCGATCAGGTTGCCGGGCCAGCCGGGTCGGGTTATCCAGTGCATGCTATGCAGATCCTTGGATTGTGGTGGCACAAGGGTAGAGGGGAAAACCGCAGGGGGGAAGGCCCGCGCTGCGGGCTGGACATCGTGGGAGCGGCCTTGGTTGCGATACTTCAGCCATCGCAGCCTATGCATCGCGGCCAAGGCCGCTCCTACAGGAATGTCAGTGTCGTCTGGTCCTAGCGCTTGCTCGGGGTCAGGCGCAGCAGGTGGATGCGGCGGCTGTCAGCGCTGATCACGCGGAAGCGGAAGTCGCCGATCTCGGTCACTTCATTGCGCTTGGGCAGGTGGCCGAAGGCGCTCATCACCAGGCCGCCGACGGTGTCGAATTCGTCATCGGAAAACTGCGTATCGAAAGACTCGTTGAAGCTGTCGATCGGGGTCAGGGCTTTGACCAGGAAGTCGCCGCTGGGCAGCGGCTTGACGTAGCTGTCTTCCTCGACGTCGTGCTCGTCCTCGATGTCGCCAACGATCTGTTCGAGCACATCCTCGATGGTTACCAGACCGGCGACGCCGCCGTATTCGTCGATCACCACGGCCATGTGGTTATGGTTGGCGCGGAATTCGCGCAGCAGCACATTGAGGCGCTTGGATTCGGGCACGAAGGTGGCCGGGCGCAGCATGTCCTTGATATTGAAATTGGTCTGCTCGCCCTGCAGGATCAGCGGCAGCAGGTCCTTGGCCAGGAGGATGCCGGCGACGTCGTCGAGGCTTTCACCGACCACCGGGTAGCGCGAGTGAGCGGCTTCGATGATCGCCGGGAGGAATTCCCGGGGCGTCTGGTTGGCTTTGATGCTGATCATTTGCGAGCGCGGCACCATGATGTCGCGCACCTGCAGGTCGGCGACCTGAATCGCGCCCTCGACGATGGCCAGGGCCTCGCTATCGAGGAGTTTGTTCTGATGCGCTTCGCGCAGTACTTCCAGCAGTTCCTTGCGGTTTTTCGGCTCATGAGCAAAAGCCTGGGTCAGTCTGTTAAACCAGGACTTCTGCTCGTTGCTCGATCGGTCTTCGCTCATGGTGGTTACTCAGGAACCTTCTGTGTGTCAGTGTGGGCTGTAGAGGGTGCTTACAAACGTAGCGAGCGATGGTCAGGCAAGGCGCACTCAGTCGAAAAGCGCAGTGTACGAGTTGTACATGAGCATTTGAGACGGGGTGCAACGCAGCGTGGCCGAGCGCAGTAGTTTGTAAGTGCCCTCTTATTCGTGGTCGGCGTAAGGGTCGGCATGACCCAGTTCAGCCAGCAATTCTCGTTCCAGTGCTTCCATTTCTTCGGCTTCCTCGTCCTCGATATGGTCGTAACCGAGCAGGTGCAGGCAGCCGTGGATCACCATATGCGCCCAGTGCGCGTGCGCGGGCTTGTTCTGCTCCAGCGCTTCGCGTTCGACCACCGGCGCGCAGATAACCAGGTCGCCGAGCAGCGGGATATCCAATAAGCCATCGGGGACATCGGCGGGGAACGACAGCACATTGGTGGCGTAGTCACGCTGGCGATAGGTGTGATTGAGCTCGCGGCCCTCGCTTTCGTCGACCAGGCGAATGGTCAGCTCGGAGTCGGCGCTGCGCTGGCGCAGGGCGAGCTCGCACCAGGCGCGGAACTGCGCCTCGCTCGGCAGGTTGCCGGCGTCGCTGGCGATTTGCAGGTCGAGTTCAAGCATTGTCGTCTTGCTCGTCGACAAGCTTGCCGTGCATGCGGTCGTCGTAGCGCTCATAGGCTTCGACGATGCGCTGCACCAGTGGGTGGCGTACCACGTCCTTGGGCTTGAAGTGGGTGAAACTGATGCCCGGCACGTCGCGCAGCACGTCGATCACATGAGTCAGGCCGCTTTTGGTGCCGCGCGGCAGGTCGACCTGGGTGATGTCGCCAGTGATCACCGCGGTCGAGCCGAAACCGATGCGAGTGAGGAACATCTTCATCTGTTCCAGGGTGGTGTTCTGGCTTTCGTCGAGGATGATGAAGCTGTTGTTCAGGGTGCGGCCGCGCATATAGGCCAGCGGCGCGACCTCGATCACCTGTTTCTCGATCAGTTTGGCCACCTGCTCGAAACCGAGCATCTCGTAGAGCGCGTCGTACAGCGGGCGCAGGTAGGGGTCGATCTTCTGCGACAGGTCACCGGGCAGGAAGCCGAGTTTTTCCCCCGCCTCCACGGCCGGGCGCACCAAAAGGATGCGACGGATCTGCTCGCGCTCCAGGGCGTCCACCGCACAGGCCACCGCCAGGTAGGTCTTGCCTGTACCGGCCGGGCCGATGCCGAAGTTGATGTCGTGATCGAGGATGGCCTTGACGTAGCGCTGCTGGTTGGCGCCGCGTGGGCGAATCATGCCCTTGCGCGTGCGCAGGGCGACGCTGACGTCGGCCGTGGGGTTGTTCAGCTCTTCGATGCCGGATTCCTGCAGGAACAGGTGCACCAGGTCAGGGGTCAGCTCGGTGTTTTGGCTTTCGCGGTAGAGTCGCTGCAGCAGCTGTTCCGCGGAGGCGGTGTGCTCGGCGGCGCCGATCAGCTCGAACTGATTGCCGCGGTTGCGGATTTCGATCCCCAGGCGTTGTTCGATCAGGCGCAAATGCTCGTCGAATTGGCCGCACAGATTAGCGAAGCGGCGGGCCTCAAAGGGTTCCAGGATAAAACGATGGGGTTCTATGGGTGTGTTCAAGGTCGTTTGATGGCCGCCAGTCGGCTGGGTGGTGAGGCGAAGAATAGCGCTAGCAGTCCGTGTGGGAAAGCTCGGGTTGCTGCGACTTTAGAATTGCCTGATTTGGATTTGATTGCACTGCGGCAACGCCTGGCCGTCGCTATTGGCGCGGCCGGGCGTGTGGCCTGGCAGGTGGTTTTTCAACCATCTGCTAGCCCAGCAGGGTGCCGCGCAGTGAATGGGGCAGGGCGTCGTCGATGTGTACGTCGACGAACTGGCCGATCAGGCGCGGATTGTCGGTGCGGAAATTGACCACGCGATTGCTCTCGGTGCGGCCCTGAAGCATGCCCGGGTCCTTCTTCGAGTAGTCGCTGACCAGAATGCGCTGCACCGTGCCGACCATGCGCCGGCTGTTCTCGAAGCCTTGCTGGTTGACCCGGGTTTGCAGGATCGCCAGGCGCTGCTTTTTCAGCTCGTCCGGGGTCTCGTCGGGCAACTCTGCCGCTGGGGTGCCGGGACGGGCGCTATAAACGAAGGAGTAGCAGAAGTCGAAACCGACGTCCTCGATCAGCTTCATGGTCTGCTCGAAGTCCTTCTCGGTTTCGCCGGGGAAGCCGATGATGAAATCGGAGCTGATCAGGATGTCCGGCACCGCAGCCTTCAGCTTGCGGATCCGCGACTTGTATTCCAGGGCCGTGTGATTGCGCTTCATCGCCGCGAGGATGCGGTCGGAGCCCGACTGCACCGGCAGGTGCAGGTATTTCACCAGTTCCGGAATCTCCGCGTGGGCCTGGATCAGCGCATCGGAGAACTCCAGCGGGTGGCTGGTGGTATAGCGGATACGGTCGATGCCGTCGATTGCTGCCACGGCATACAGCAGCTCGGCGAAATCGGCGACCTGGCCGTCGCGCGTATCGCCGCGGTAACCATTGACGTTCTGCCCGAGCAGGGTGACTTCGCGCACGCCGTTCTCTGCCAGGTGCAGGACCTCGGCCAGTACATCTTCCAGTGGTCGGCTGACTTCCTCGCCGCGGGTGTAGGGCACCACGCAGAAGGTGCAGTACTTGCTGCAGCCTTCCATCACCGAAACGAAGGCGCTAGGGCCATCGACCCGCGGCTCGGGCAGACGGTCGAATTTTTCGATCTCGGGGAAGGAAATATCCACTTGCGGCAGCTTGGTGGTGCGTGCGGCGTCGATCATTTCCGGCAGGCGGTGCAGGGTCTGCGGGCCGAACACCACGTCGACGTAGGGCGCGCGGTCGCGGATCGCCGCGCCTTCCTGGCTGGCCACGCAGCCGCCAACGCCAATCACCAGCTGCGGGTTGCTCAGCTTCAGCTCGCGCCAGCGGCCGAGCTGGGAGAACACCTTGTCCTGGGCCCTCTCGCGGATCGAGCAGGTGTTGAGCAGGATGATATCGGCGTCTTCCGCCCGCGGGGTGACTTCCAGGGCTTGATGTTCGCCCAGCAGATCGACCATGCGCGAGCTGTCGTACTCGTTCATCTGGCAACCGTGGGTTTCGATATAGAGCTTCTTGGTCATGCGTGCTCAATAAGGGGGATTCGAAGAACCGCGCATTATAGGGCGCCGCCAGGATCGAGAAAAGCGCTGCGGGTCGGACGGTGGGCGCAATAGCCGAAAAGACGCGGATGGCGGCATGGCCGGGGGAAAAATTTGGCGGCTCTCCAGGCGGGGCAAATGCCGTCAGCAGCTATGCTATTATCCGCGCCCTTTCGATCAACCCATCGGTCCTGACTGCATAGCCATGAGCAAACGCGAGCCTATCTACAAGGTGATTTTCCTTAACCAGGGGCAGGTGTTCGAGATGTACGCCAAGCAGATCTTTCAAAGCGATCTGTGGGGCTTTCTGGAAGTCGAAGAATTCGTTTTCGGCGAGCGCACCCAGGTGGTGGTCGACCCCAGCGAGGAAAAGCTCAAGGCCCAGTTCGACGGGGTAGTGCGCAGCTTTATCCCGATGCACGCGATCATCCGTATCGATGAAGTCGAGCGCCTGGGCACGCCGAAAATCAGCGAGGCCAAGGGCGGCGGCAATATCATGCCGTTCCCCATGCCGATGCCGGATAAGTAGAGGAAAGCGGGAAAAGTAGGCGTAGGAGCCAGCTTGCTGGCGATTGCGATTGACGAATCCGCTGTGCCCACCCAGCAGCATGGGTATCGCTTCGCTCAACCCATCCTACGGTGAATCAAGGCTGCGGCATGAAGGGCGAGAGGCCGTCGGCGGCCTGCAGTTCCATCAGGTAATTGCGGAAGATCTGCCCGAGTACCTGGGTGGCGATTTCCTGTTCGTCGCGCGACATCTGCGCGGACACCATGTCGGCGCTGTCCATGGCTTCGTCCGAGCCATTCACTGCGGCCATCTTCAACACGATATAGGCCTGTACGTTATTCGCCGGCACGCCTTCGCCGCGGGAGAACATCATGCCCAGGCGATACTGCGCTTGGGCATGGCCCTGCAGCGAGGCGCTCTCGAACCAGTGCAATGCCTGCTCGAGATCGCGGGCGGTGTGCTTGCCATCGTAGAAGAACTCGCCCAGTTCGAATTGCGCCTGCAGGTCGCCGCTTTGCGCGGCCTGCTGGCAGGCGGCGAGCGCATCGGGCAGATCGTCGGGCGCGGTATTCAGCGAGCAGCTGCCGGGGGCGGGGATCAGCAGGGTATTGCCGCCCGCCAGGGCGAGCAGCGGAACAAGCAACAGGCAGCCCAGAGTCAGGGTGCAGCCGGAGCGGATCATGAAACTCCAAGTGCCTCGTAATGCGGGATGAGTGGACTATCCGGCCGACGAAAGGCGTCGGCCCGCTCATTATGGGATAAGCATCACCTTTGTTACAAAGCCTTTGCCGGGTTTTCCGTCCGGCTGCTGCCCGGTAACGCCAGAATTAGCCAGGCGAGCAGGGCATAGGCCGGTGTCTGCGCCAGGTGAAACAGGTCGACAGGCTGCGCCGTGCCGAACCTCAGGCTGGCGAGCGCAAACAGGGCGCAGGTGCCTGCGGCCGCAGCCGCCGGGGCGCGCCGCGGCCACTGCATGACGCTCGCATAGAGCAGCAGGGACAAGGTGCTCAGCTGCAGCAGCAGGAGGTAGTCGTCGAGCCGGTTCATCTGCCGGAATAGTTCGAAGAACGCACACAGCCCCAGCAGAATCCGCCCCCAGGTCGGCTTGCTCCAGATCCAGCCGCGGCCCAGCGTCAGCGCGGCAGCGCCGAGCAAGGGCAGGGCGAGAAAGTCGCTGGCCTGGCTCAGCCACAGGTGTGCGGCCTGCCAGCTGGGCGCGATGCTGAAGCGCATGATGCCGATGGCGGCCGCCGCGGCGGTCAGGGCGAAGCCGAGCTGGGCGCAGTACAGCGCCGTTTGATCGCCTTCGCCGTAGCCCTTGCGGGCTTTGCCGAGGGCGACGACGCAGGCCAGGCAGACCAGGGCCAGCGCGGCGCCGGACAGTGCGGTGCTGTAATGCATCAGGCGTTCTTCAGCTCGGCGAAGGCGCGCTCGGCGGCGTCCAGGGTGATCTTCAGTTCGGTTTCGCCATGGGCGATCGAGGTGAAGCCGGCTTCGAAGGCGCTCGGCGCCAGGTAGACGCCGCCGTCGAGCATCAGGTGGAAGAAGCGCTTGAAGCGCTCGGCGTCGCTGGCCATCACGTCCTCGAAGGTGACGATATCGTCGGCGCCGCTGAAGTACAGGCCGAACATGCCGCCGGCCTGGGTGGTGACGAAGGGGATGCCGGCCGCGTCGGCGCGCTCCTGCAGGCCCTGCAGCAGGCGGCTGGTGTAGTCGCTCAGTTCGGCGTGGAAGCCGGGGCGGCCGATCAGCTTGAGTGTGGTCAGGCCGGCTGCCATCGCCAGCGGGTTGCCGGACAGGGTGCCGGCCTGGTAGACCGGGCCGAGCGGGGCGATGCAGTGCATGATTTCGCGCTTGCCGCCGAAGCAGCCGACCGGCATACCGCCGCCGATGATCTTGCCGAAGGTGGTCAGGTCCGGGGTCACGCCGTAGTGCGCCTGGGCGCCGCCGAGGGCGACGCGGAAGCCAGTCATCACTTCGTCGAAGATCAGCACCACGCCGTGTTTATCGCACTGCTCGCGCAGGCCTTCGAGAAAGCCCGGCGCTGGCGGTACGCAGTTCATATTGCCGGCCACCGGCTCGACGATGATGCAGGCGACCTCCTGGCCGACCTCGGCGAGCATCTGCTCGACCGCTTGAATATCGTTGAACGGCAGGGTCAGGGTGTGTTTGGCGAACGCCGCCGGCACCCCGGCCGAACTCGGCACGCCCTGAGTCAGCAGGCCAGAGCCGGCTTTGACCAGCAAACTGTCGGAATGCCCGTGGTAGCAGCCTTCGAACTTGATGATGCTGTCGCGACCGGTGAAACCGCGGGCCAGACGGATCGCGCTCATGGTCGCCTCGGTGCCGGAGCTGACCATGCGGACCATTTCCATCGACGGCACCAGGCTGCACACCAGGTCGGCCATTTCGGTTTCCATGGCGGTCGGCGCGCCGTAGGACAGGCCGTGCTCGAGCTGGCGGCGTACCGCGTCCAGCACGTCCGGGTGGCTGTGGCCGAGAATCATCGGGCCCCAGGAGCCGACGTAATCCACATAGCGCTTGTCGTCCTCGTCGGTGACATAGGCGCCTTCGGCGTGCTTGAAGAACAACGGTGTGCCGCCGACGCTTTTGAACGCGCGCACGGGCGAGTTTACGCCGCCGGGGATGTGCTTCTGGGCGTTGGCGAACAGGGTTTCGGAACGGGACATGGCAGGGGCCTCTCAGTCATCGGGTCGGGCTGAGCGTGCTCAGCCCCGAAAGCAATCAGTGGGTGGCAAACAGGGCGCTGAAGGCGCGGGCGCGGCGCTCGACTTCGGCTGCCGAGTCGGCGCCGAACAGTCCGTGGATTACTGCAACCATGCTGGCGCCGCGAGCGATCAGCCCAGCAGCGTTATCCAGGGTCACGCCGCCGATGGCAACGATCGGCAGGCCGATGCGACCTTTCGCCGCGTCGAGCAGTTCGACCGTGGCCGTCGGTGCGCCGGGCTTGGTGGTCGAGTCGAAGAAGCGGCCGAAGGCCACGTAGCTGGCGCCTTCGCGGGCGGCGGCTTCGGCCAGTTCGAGTTGCGCGTGGCAGGTGCCGCCGATGATCGCCTTGCGCCCGAGCAGGGCGCGGGCAGCCGATAGCGAACCGTCAGTCTGGCCCAGGTGCAGGCCGACGCCAAGGCGCGCGGCCAGTTCTGCGTCGTCGTTGATGATCAGTGCGGCGTCGTAGCGGTTGCACAGCTCGCGCAAGGCTTCGGCCTGGCGCAGGCGACGTGCGTCATCGGTGGATTTGTCGCGGTATTGCAGCACGCGGGCGCCGCCTTTCAGTGCCGCCTCGACATAGGGCAGCAGCTTGCCGTCGGCCAGCAATTGGCTGTCGGTGATGGCGTACAGGCCATGCAGTTTCATCGGAAGCGCTCCATCAGCTGCTTTGTATTAATAAGCATCCAGCGGCAGGCGGCGCGGGATGAATTGGCCGTGGCCGGGTTGCTCGGCGTCGCGTAGGGTGCGCCAGGTGTAGTCGAGGGCGAAACGCACCGCGCCGACCAGATCCTGGCCCAGGGCCAGACGACCGGCCAGGGTGCTGGCCAGGGTGCAGCCGGAGCCGTGGTAGCTGCCCGGCAGGCGCTGACAGGTGAAGCTGTGGCGGGCGCCGTCGCGCGCGTACAGGCGATTGTGCACTTCATGCTCGTCGCCGTGGCCGCCGGTGATCAGCAGGTAGGGGATAAACGGCAGCAGCTTCTCCGCGCATTGATCGGCCGTGCCGTCCGGCAGTTCGGCGAGGATGCGCGCTTCCGGCAGATTCGGCGTGGCGATGGTCGAGACGGCGAACAGCCGTTCGCGCATCGTGTAACCGACTTCGTCCTTGCCCAGCGCACCGCCGCCGCCGGCGCGCAGCACCGGGTCGCAGACCAGGGGGATGCCCGGCAGCTTGTGCCTGAGCTCGAGCACGGTTTCGACCATCTCGACGGAGCCGAGCATGCCCAGCTTGATCGCGGCGACCGGCAGGTCGGCGATCACCGCATTGGCCTGGGCCAGCACCCAGTCGCGGTCGAGCACGCGGAAATCGCTGACGTTCACTGTGTCCTGCACGGTCAGCGCGGTGACCGTCGGCGCAGCATGGCAACCCTGGGCGAGCAGGGCTTCGATATCGGCTTGCAGGCCGGCGCCACCACTGGGGTCATGGCCGGACAGGCAAAGCACTACGGGGCGGGAGTTAGGCGTTTTCATGGTGCGCGAGCTTATCACCAAACGCGGATTTTGGCGGCTGTTGAAGGCGCGCGAAGGCCTTGCAGCAGGAGGGCCGCTGCGGGCTTGATCATGACTCTCGGCATTGCTTCTGGCTGGTGCCCCGCGTGCGCAGGAAACGCCCGCCGGCTTCGCAGAAACGCCACGCTAGAGGCTTCCGCTTGTCATTTGTGGATGACGTCATGCTGACACTTGGCCATAAACGCCTATGCTACAGTGCTCAGCTCGTTGAACCTCGTGTTGCACAGTGAGCCTGCCGTTGAGGGAACGGCTTGTTAATGTTTCTGGAATGATGATTTGGCGGGCTGCATGCATTACATCCTATTGTGCCTTCTGGTTTTATTGTCGGGTCCCGTATCTGCTGTCGTATTCGATGAACACACCCAGTCCTTGCCGCTCGGTCGGGTCATGTACGTGTTCGAGGATGTACGTGGCGATGCGAGCATCAAAGATGTCGCCTCCCCGGCGCTGCAGGCGAGTTTTCGTCAACACGAACGCGAAGTGCTGAACGCCGGTTATTCGCGTTCGGTGTTCTGGATTCGCCTGGATCTGGAATATCGACCGCAGCAAGAGTCCGATGTCCGCCTCTGGTTACTGGAGCTGGCCTACCCGCCGCTCGACCACCTCGAGCTGTACCAGGAGGACGGCCACGGCGGCTACCAATTGGTCCGGCGTACCGGCGACGCCCTGCCATTCGCCACCCGGCAGATCAAACAGAACAATTACCTGTTCGAGTTGCGCCTGCAGCCGGAGAAAACGCAGCGGGTATTTCTGCGCCTCGAAAGCCAGGGCTCGATCCAGGCCCCGCTGACGCTCTGGTCGCCCAACGCCTATCTGGAAGAACAACCCTCGCGCGTATACATGCTCGGCATCATCTATGGCGTACTGCTGGTGATGCTGATCTACAACCTGTTCATCTTCCTCAGCGTACGCGACACCAGTTATCTGTATTACATCCTCTATATCGCCTCGTTCGGCCTGTATCAGGTATCGGTGAATGGCGCCGGCATCGAGTATTTCTGGCCGAACAGCCCCTGGTGGGCCAATGCCGCTACGCCGTTCATGATCGGTTCGGCGGCGCTGTTCGGCTGTCAGTTCGCCCGCAGCTTCCTGCATACCGCGGAACACAGCATCTGGATGGATCGGGCGTTGCGCTTGCTGATGACCTCCGGGGCCGTGGTGATGCTGTTGGCGCTGACCGCCAGCTACGCGCTGTCGTTGCGCCTGGCGACCTACCTGGCGTTGCTGTTCACCGTCGTGGTGTTCGCCGCTGGCGTGCTCGCCTGGCTGCGCGGGATGCGCGTGGCGCGTTACTTCATCATCGCCTGGAGTTCGTTCCTCGCCGGCGGGGTGATCAACACGCTGATGGTGCTTGGCTATCTGCCCAACGTATTCCTCACCATGTACGCCAGCCAGATCGGCTCGGCGCTGGAAGTCGGGCTGCTGTCCCTGGCGCTCGCCGACCGCATCAATGCGATGAAGGAAGAGCGCGCCCGGATTCTCCAGGAAGCCGGCAACAAGCTCGAGGCGTTGAACCAGGAGTTGGCCAACAGCAACCACTTCAAGGACGCCTTCCTCGCCACTGTCACCCACGAGCTGCGCACGCCCATGAACGGCGTGATCGGCTCGCTGGAACTGATGCAGACCGTCACCCTTGACGCCGAACTCGAGCAGTATCAGCTCACCGCCGCCAGCTCGGCGCGGGACATGATGCGCATGGTCAACGACATTCTTTCGCTGACCGAATTGCAGTCCGGCAAGCTCTATCCGCGGCGCGAACCATTCAGCTTGCGCGGGTTGTTCGACGGCTTACGCGCCCAGTACGCGCCGCGGGCCGAAGAAAAGGGCCTGATGTTCGAACTGGAGATCGACGAGGCGCTGCCCGATACCCTCGAGAGCGACGCCGGCAAACTGGCGCAAAGCCTCGGTTACCTGCTGGATAACGCGATCAAATTCACCGCGCAAGGACGCATTGGCGTGCGTGTCACCGCGGCCAAACCGATCACCGACAGTCTCTCGCTGCAGATCGAGGTGACCGATACCGGTATCGGTTTTGAAGTCCCGCAGCAGGCGACGCTCTATCAGCGGTTCCATCAACTGGACGGTTCCCTGACCCGCGAATATGGCGGCCTGGGCATCGGCTTGGCGATCTGTCGGCAACTGGTCGAACTGCTCGGCGGCGTACTGACCCATGAATCGCAACCGGGGCAGGGCAGTCGCTTCCAACTGTGCCTGCCGGTGGCGTTGCCGATACATGGCACCTTTGTTGCGCCTTCGCGCCGTGTCGGCGGGCCGGCATGTCGGCAGCCGGAGCAGTGCACGATCCTGGTCGTCGAGGATAACGCGATCAACCAGTTGGTCACCCGCGGCATGCTACTCAAGCTGGGCTACCGCGTGCGTACCGCCGACAACGGCCTGGAGGCGCTGGAGTTGCTGCGCAACGAACGGGTCGATGCCGTGCTGCTGGATTGCCAGATGCCCGTAATGGACGGCTTCGCAACCTGCCGCGCCTTGCGCGGTCTGCCCGGTTGCGCCGACTTGCCGGTGCTGGCGATCACTGCCCATAGCCATAGCGGTGACCGCGAACGATGCCTGGCGGCGGGCATGAGCGACTACCTGGCCAAGCCGGTGAAGTTCGAAGAGCTGCGCATTCTGTTGCATGACTGGGTGCTGTCCCACGAGTGCCACGCGTACCAATAGGCCACATTGCGTTCGCCTTCCTAGGGGGCGCCGCGCACCAGCGCCAGTGCAGATTCCTGGTGCGCACGGCGCCCCTACCTTCGCCGCCGCAAGCAACGCTTGCCCAGGCGAGCCATCCAACAGGCAATGGCGCGCGGCCGTTGAAAACCCCGAAGGGTTTCGATGGCCGGCTAAGCGATAAGCGTCGGAGCATGGCGTTTATGCCCGCAGTTGTGCCCTGAATCCCCCTTTTGCCAAGAACTGAATCCTGATTCACTCATCAAATCGTGAATTGGGATTCAGATCATGGCATATCGCACCAGCCCACTGCGTATCGACCGCGACCAGGCACTGCGCCAGCGCATCCTCGCTTGCGCCTTGCAGCGCGTCGCCGCCGGCGGTTTCGTCGCCCTGACCATGCAGGCCCTGGCCGAGGATGTCGGCATCGCTACCGGCAGCCTGTATCGGCATTTTCGCGGCAAGGGCGAATTGGCCGCCGAAGTCTTCGCCCTCGCCAGCCAACGCGAGGTGGATGCCCTGGCCTGCGTTCTGCGTGCCCCCGGCAGCCCGGTGGCGCGCTTGGCCGAGGGCTTGCGCCAGTTCGCCGAGCGCGCCTGGCATAGCCGGCGCCTGGCCTTCGCCCTGATCGCCGAACCGGTCGAACCGGAAGTCGACGAACAGCGCCTGCTGTATCGCGTGGCCTATGCCGAACTGTTCGCCGAGTTGCTCGAAGAGGGCATCGCCAGCGGCGATTTCCATCTCGATCAGGTCAACCTGATCGCCGCCTGCCTGGTCGGCGCCATTGCCGAAGCCCTGGTCGGCCCACTTTCGCCCCAGGCGCGCGCGGCCCGCGAAGCCGGACGGCCGGCCCTGGCGCTGGAAGCCGTCAGCCACAGCCTGATCACCTTTTGTTTGCGCGCCGTCGGCGCTCCATCGCCCGAAGAGGAGTCACAATCGTGAAAGCCAGCCTGCACGCCGAAACCCACGAAGTGTTCAACCAGGCGCCGCCGCTCGACGGCGCCAACCTCTACCGCATCGATCTGCCGCTGCAGGAATGGACCCGACGCTTCGGCGGCGGTTGGGCCGAGCAGAAGCTCGACACCTACGGCGCCCTGGCCGGCGGCGAGCTGATGGCCGCGGGCTTTCTCGCCAACGAAAACAAGCCGGTATTCAAGAGCCACGACCGCTTCGGCCATCGCATTGACCTGGTCGAATACCATCCGGCCTATCACCAACTGATGAGCGCGGCCATCGCCCATGGCCTGCCGTCGATGCCCTGGACCGATCCGCGCGACGGCGCCCAGGTCGCCCGCGCCGCCATGAGCTACCTGCACAGCCAGGCCGAAGCCGGCAGCGGCTGCCCGCTGACCATGACCTACGCCAGCGTGCCGGCATTGCGCCTGCAGCCGGACCTCGCCGAGGCTTGGTTGCCGAAGATCCTTTCGACCCAGTACGACCCGCGCAACCTGCCGATCGAGCAGAAGACCGGCGCCACCATCGGCATGGCCATGACCGAGAAACAGGGCGGCACCGACGTGCGCGCGAACACCACCCGCGCCTACCCGATGGGCGTCGGCGGTCCCGGTCAGGCCTATGAGCTGGTCGGCCATAAATGGTTCTGCTCGGCGCCGATGTGCGACGCCTTCCTCACCCTGGCCCACACCGACAAAGGCCTGACCTGCTTCCTGCTGCCGCGCCACCGGCCGGACGGCACACGCAACGCGTTCTATATCCAACGGCTGAAAAACAAACTGGGCAACTGGTCGAACGCCTCCAGCGAAGTGGAATACCGCGGCGCCCTGGCCTGGATGGTCGGCGAGGAGGGGCGTGGCGTACCGACCATCATCGAGATGGTCGCGCTGACCCGCTTCGATTGCATGATCGGCTCCAGCGCCCTGATGCGTCAGGCCCTGACCCAGGCCATGCACCATTGCGCTTACCGCGAGGTCGGCGGGCGTCCGCTCGCGCAATTGCCGCTGATGCAGAACGTGCTCGCCGACCTGGCGCTGGAGAGCGAAGCGGCGCTGGCGCTGACCATGCGCATGGGCAAGGCCTTGGACAACCCGCACGACCCGCAGGAAGACAAATTCGCCCGGCTGGTCACTGCCGTGGGCAAATACTGGATCTGCAAACGCGCCCCGGCGATGATCAACGAAGCCGCAGAATGCATGGGCGGCGCCGGCTACGTCGAAGACAGCATCCTGCCGCGGCTGTACCGCGAAGCGCCGGTCAACTCCACCTGGGAAGGCTCCGGCAACGTGCAATGCCTGGATGTGCTGCGCGCGTTGTCGAAGGAACCGGGGGTGCTCGATGCCCTTTTCGCCGAACTGGGCGACGGCCATGGCGATACGCGGCTGAAAGCGCATATCGAAAAGCTCCAGGCCGACTTCCGCAACACCGACGACATCCAGTACCGCGCCCGCCAACTGACCGAAGACGTGGCCCTGGCCCTGCAAGCCAAACTGCTGCTGGAAGCCGGCAACGCCGCAGTCTCCGATGCCTTTATCGCCAGCCGTCTGGGCGCCGGCGGCCGAGTCTACGGCACCCTGCCACGCGGCCTCGACGTTGAAGCCCTGCTGGCGCGCAGTACGCCGCATCTGGTTTGATAAGCGTTCGGCGCTCTTTAACAAGGAAAGTTATAGATAAAAATCGGTAGATTTTTAGCGTCCGCTTTTTCCTTTTTAGAACAGTCGGTTACGCTAAGTGTTCCCCGCGCCAGCGGGGATGAACCGAAGTTGTGGTGGAGCCGACCTAATGGATCTGTGTGTTCCCCGCGCCAGCGGGGATGAACCGGATGGGTATCAGGCGATCATCCGTCTGACTCCTACTTGACCTGGGGGCCGCCCCGGGGTTGCAGACTGGCGGCGCATTTTAGTCAGGAGCGACCGTAATGACCCGGCGACAAGCTTTTCTTCTCGAATACCAATTGGCCCGCGCGCAGCTCGGCATTGATCCGGCTGCTGAGCTGCGGCATCTGGAGCGCGCGCATATTCTCGGCCAGCCGGTGTTCGGTGAGCATCTGCGCAGCCATCTGTGGTTGCTGGCCTGGGCCTGGCGGCAGCGCGACTGGGCCGAGTGTCTGGCGCAATTGCTGCGTTTGCCGGGGAGTCTGGGTTCGTTGTTGGGGCTGTATCCCCTGGGTAACCCCGGCACTCGTCGGGTCGGGCCGTTGGTCCCGCAACCATTGCCCGAGGATATTGCCCGCCTGTTGGCTGAGGGCTTGTGAGAAGCGCCCGCTGGCGGAGGTTGCCTCAAGCACCCGACACGGCCAGGGTCGCGTAGCCCAGATAAGCCTTGGCGCCTATTCGGACTACGGGTGCCCTGGCTTGCGAGGCGCATTCGCTGTGCAAGACGCTATGCCTAGGCGCCGCGTACAAGGCAAGATAGAGCCTGTCCGTCTAGCCAGGAATGCGAACCGTGAACCCTTGTGCCGAAGACTTCATTGTTGCCAACACCGCTGAAGAGGCGGTGGATCGTCTCGCCGCCTTGCACCTGCAGGCAACCACCGGTTTGAGCCAGGCGCTCAAGCGTTATCTCAAGGAGCGGGTCAAGCCGGATGCCGAGCAGCATAGCCAGTTCCGCTATCCCGAGCTGCGCCTGATCTATTGCGGTCAGGGCGAGGTGCCGGCCACCGTGCGCGCTTACGCCAAGGTGCAGGTGCCAGGTACCTACAGCATCACCGTCACCCATCCGAAGGCGTTTCGGAAGTATTTGCTGGAGCAATTGCGCCCGTTGATGAACGATTTCACGGTGCGCGTCGAGGTGGGTCTCAGTCAGCAGAATATTCCCTATCCCTATGTGGTCGAGCAGGGCGATGAACTGGCCGGTTCCGGGGTGACCGCGGCCGAACTGGCGCGGGTGTTCCCCAGTACCGACCTGTCGGCGGCCACCGACGGCACGGCCGATGGGCTGTACGACTGGGAAAACACCGACCCGCTGCCGCTGGCGTTGTTCGATGCGGCGAGGGTGGATTTTTCCCTGCGTCGCCTGGTGCATTACACCGGCAGTGACTGGCGCCATGTGCAGCCGTGGATCCTGCTGACCAACTACCACCGTTATGTCGATCAGTTCATCCGTCATGGCCTGGACATGCTGGTCGGCGACTCGCGTTTCGTGCGCATGGTGCTGCCGGGTAACGTGGTGATCGAACGCGGCATGGCCGAGGGCGAAATGCAGGCGATCATCGAGACGGTGGTCTGGCACCGTTATCAGATGCCGGCTTATCACCTGCAAGGTGAGCAGGAGGGCGATGGCATCACCCTGGTGAACATCGGCGTCGGTCCATCCAACGCGAAGAACATTACCGACCACCTGGCCGTATTGCGTCCGCATTGCTGGCTGATGATCGGTCACTGCGGCGGCCTGCGTCAGTCGCAGACCATCGGCGACTACGTGCTGGCCCACGCCTATATGCGCCGCGACGGCATTCTCGATCGGGTATTGCCGCCGCATATTCCGCTACCGGCCCTGGCCGAGGTGCAGCAGGCATTGCAGGAGGCGGCCAAACAGGTCACGGGCGAGCATGGCGACGAGCTGAAGAAACGCCTGCGCACCGGCACTGTGCTGACCTATGACGATCGCAACTGGGAGCTGCGCTGGGCGCAGGAGCGGCCATTGATCAACCTCTCGCGGGCCGTGGCGGTGGATATGGAGAGCGGCACCATTGCCGCCCAGGGTTATCGTTTGCGGGTGCCCTATGGCACCCTGCTGTGTGTTTCGGACAAACCCTTGCACAGCGAGATCAAGCTGCCAGGCGCGGCCGGCGCGTTTTACGAACGGGCGGTCACCCAGCATCTGCATATCGGTATCGCCGCCCTCGATCTGCTACGCAGCCAGCTCAATTCGTTGCATTCGCGCAAACTGCGCAGCTTCGACGAGCCGCCGTTCCGCTAGCCCTGGCGCAACAGTTGCCGGGGGCGGTCGGGATGACCGGCCCCGGTCTGGCAAATATTTGGAGCGCTGCCGGCAATTGCTTTAGAGTCAGCAACGGTAATCATCAACAGGGATGTGAATGCACATGGATCAGGCGCAGTTTCTACTCCAGGCTATCTGGGAACCCTTCAGTTTCTTCATGTTGTTCGGCTACGTCGGGCTCGGCCTTTTCGCCGGTGCTTTGCTCGGCTTGCTGCTGGTGCTGCAACTGCAGCGTCGCGGCTGGCTGAGCCGGGTCAAGCGCGGGCATCATCTGCTGCTCAAACTCTACTTCGTGCTGATGCCCCTGGCCGGCGGCTTTCTTGGCTTCCAGGGCGGCGTGCTGTATGGCAGCGAGAAGCAGATCAATAGCCATCTCGACAGCTACGCACCGGCGGTGCAGGCAGTGGCCGACGCCGTCTGGGTCGATTTTCAGGGCTATCTCGCGGCCCAGGACATGCAGGCGTTAGCGGCCGAGATGCCGGAGTCAACGGTGCAGGAACTGATCAATCAGGCGGCGCTGGACTATTTGCACAGTCAGACCGAGGCGGACACCGATCAGTTGGTCGAGGCATCTACCGCCGAGCGCATCGCCATGAGTCTTATGCGGCGTCTGCGGGCCATCCTGCTCGGCCAGGCGCTGGGTCGCCTGGCGGTGGAAAAAACCGCCGAATACAGCCATATCGACGAGAAAGTCCTGGGGCGGGTGCTGGATGCGCGCATCGAGCAGTTGTTCGATGCAGGATTTCTTTTGGGTTTGCTCAAGCAGCAGATCGGCCAGGTGTTCAAGCCGTTCTACATGGCGCTGCTGATGCAGCTTGCGCTGCTGCTGGGAGTATTGGTCGGCGAACTGCTGTTGTCGCGTCATCTGCGGCAGATTCCTGCCGCCGCGCCGGCTGAGGCGAACGCCCTGGAGGCGCTCGCCTAGCTTCGCGTTGAGTCGGCTCGCGGCCCAGGCCGAGTCGCTGCCCGGCGCGGGCCGCGAGCGGAGTGCTTACTTGCTCGCGTCCAACACCACCCGATAACGCGCTTTGCCGGCGCGCAGGTGGTCGATGGCGTCGTTGACCTTGCTCATCGGGAAGTGTTCGACCTGCGGCACGATCTGATGGCGTGCGCAGAACTCGAGCATGGTCGCCATGTTGGCCGGTGAACCAACCGGCGAACCGGACAGGCTCTTCTGCTTCGGGATCAGGTTGAACACATGCACCGGGATCGCGCTGGGCACGATGCCGACGAAGTGCAGGCGGCCCTTGCCGCGCAGCGTGCCGATCATCGCGGGCCAGTCGAGGTCCGCGCTGGCAGTGACCAGCAGGAAATCCAGGGTGCCGGCGATCGCCTTGAGCGCGGCGCTGTCAGTGGAGGCGACCACCTTGTGCGCGCCCAGGCGCTTGGCTTCTTCCTGCTTGCTCAGCGACGAGGTGAAGGCGGTGACTTCGCAACCCCAGGCATTGAGGAAGCCCAGCGCCAGGTGACCGAGGCCGCCGATACCGACCACGCCGACCTTGTCGGTGGGCTTTACATCGAATTCGAGCAGCGGGCTGAACACCGTCGAGCCGGCGCAGAACAGCGGGCCGACCACGCTCGGGTCGAGCCCGTCCGGTAGCGGCACGGCCCAGGCCCAGTGGCTGCGCAGGCGGTCGGCGAAGCCGCCGTTGCTGCCGACGATGGTCGGCTTGACCGTGCTGCACAACTGATGCGAGCCCTCCATGCAGGAGCCGCAGTGCATGCAACTGCCCTTGTACCAGCCGATGCCCACGCGCTGACCGAGCTTCAGGCCGCGGGCGTTCTCGCCCAGGCGCACCACGGTGCCGACCACTTCGTGACCGGGGATGAAGGGGTAGCGCGCATTGCCCCACTCGTTGTCGATCATCGACTGGTCGGAATGGCAGATGCCGCAGTATTCGACCGCCACTTCGACCTCCTCGCTGCCCAGCGGGCCGGGGTCGTAGCTGTGCGGTTCGAGCGGCGCGCCGGGCGCTTTGGCGGCCCAGCCGGTGAAGGTGTCGACGATGGATTCGGATGCACTCATGACAATAGCCTCTGGGCGGGAATCGGAACCCAGCCAGCATAGTCGCCCGGCCGGCATTAGTAACCGCTATTGACCTGGCTGATAGTCCAACGTTGGCCTCGGTTACACTGACGCCCCGATCGTTCTCAGTGAAGCCCGCATGTCCCGTCCACCTCGTCCTCGTTCGCCACATCATTCAACCGGCAAGCCCGCCGTGCGCCGGGTGGCCAAGGCGCCACCAGCGGAGCCGCGTCTGTTGCTGCTGAACAAGCCGTTCGATGTGCTGACCCAGTTCAACGACGAGCAAGGCCGCGCCACCCTCAAGGATTTCGTCGCGGTGCCCGGGGTGTACCCGGCCGGGCGTCTGGATCGCGACAGCGAAGGGCTGTTGTTGCTGACCAACGATGGCGGCTTGCAGGCGCGCATCGCCGACCCCAAACACAAGCTGGCGAAAACCTACTGGGTGCAGGTGGAAGGCGAGCCGAGCGCCGAGCAGTTGCAGCAATTGCGCGACGGCGTGCAGCTCAACGACGGCCCGACCCTGCCGGCCGAAGCACGCCTGCTGGACGAGCCGTCGTTGTGGCCGCGCAACCCGCCGGTGCGCTTTCGCAAGAGCGTGCCCACGGCCTGGCTGGAGTTGGTGATCCGCGAGGGGCGTAACCGTCAGGTCCGGCGTATGACCGCGGCGGTCGGTCTGCCGACCTTGCGCCTGGTGCGAGTACGTATCGGACCTTGGGGATTGGAGAATCTGCAGCCGGGGCAATGGCGTGAAGTGCCGGCCCTGCTGGAGTGATCAGTAGGCGGCCTTGATCACGCTGATGCCCTTGTTCAGTACCTCGTTCCAGGCCAGGCGGGTTTCGGCGCAGCACTGTGGGTCATGCTCGCCAATGGTCAGCAGCAGCGCCTGCTGCCAGAGGTCGTAAAGCTCCGGGCGGATATCAAAGCCCGCGCGCGAATGGCTGGCGCCGAGGGCGCGCAGCTTGGTATCGGGCATGCCGCGCGCATGCATCACCAGGTTGAGGATGCCCTGGCGCAGCAGCAGCTTCTGTCCGCTCATGTCGGTGTTGGCGAACTTCTCGCGAATAGCCGGCGAGCTGGCAAGGAAGTGGCGATAGAAACTGTCGAAAAACTCCGGGCTGGCGCAGCAGCGTCCGTAACTCTGCATCACGCGATCATTGGCGTTCATGGTTTCTCCTGAAAAAAGCTGCCCTGGCCCATGGATATGGGGCGGATTATGAATAGCTAAGTTGCCGACCTCGATCTGGCGTTTCGCTAGCCGGCAGCATGCGGGGCAGCTGCCGGTAACGGCTTTCGGAGGGTCAGCACTGGGGGACGGTGGGGCTGTCAGACGCCTTCCATGCCGGCGATAACGATGGTCTTGATCACGAAACCCAATACGCCCAGGCCCAGGGCGAGAAACAGGATCATGGTGCCGAAGCGGCCGGCCTTGGACTTTTTCGCCAGGTCCCAGACGATAAACGCCATAAACAGCACCAGGCCGCCGACCAGCACGGTCATCATCAGTTCTTCGAATACTTCAGGTTCCATCGCAACCTCTTTGACAAAGCGAGGCTGTGCCGCCAGAACGGCAGGTCATTGGCGAGGCGATTGTTATTCTGCGAGCGCAAGGCTCTTTATGGCGGGTCGCACGGGGCACAGCGAAACGCCGGCGATTATACCCGCGCGCCCCGGTTTGTCAGCGCCATCCCGTCGACTTCAGCTGCGCAGGTGTTCCAGAGGCAGTTGGGTGCTGGAGAGGATTTGCTGCAGCACGAAGCTGGAGCGCACGCTGGAAACGCCGTCGATGCGGGTCAGGGTGCCGAGCAGGAATTTCTGGTAGTGATCCATGTCCGGCACCACTACCTTGAGCTGATAGTCCGCATCCATGCCGGTGACCAGGCAGCATTCGAGCACTTCGGGGCACTGGCGGATGACGTCCTGGAAATGTTCGAAGCGTTCGGGAGTGTGTTTGTCCATGCCGATCAATACGTAGGCGGTCAGGGTCAGGCCCAGTTGTTTGCGGTCGAGCAGCGCTACCTGGCCGACGATATAGCCGTCGTCTTGCAGTTGCTTGACCCGCCGCGAGCAGGGCGAAGGCGACAGGCCGATGCGCTCAGCCAGGTCCTGGTTGGACAGGCTGGCGTCGCGCTGCAATTCGGCGAGGATGTTCAGGTCGTAGCGGTCGAGTTTGTTCATTCTTGCAGGTCTTTTTTAAATTATTGTGCAAGATAATGCGCCTTTAGCTATTTATTGCGCAATAGCAGGGTATTTGAGCAATGTTCGCAATCTTTTTTCCGGGCTGTGGCGATAAGCTTTACCACAGTTTCATGGCCCGGACGACATGTCCAGCCGGCTCGCCCAATCAGGTGAGCGGCAGCCGCCGATCCTACCGGATCGTCACGGCACCCGGGTCCGCACCACCCAACCAGGCGGGCGACGAAAGCGGCAAGAGCTTTGCCAGCACCGGACAGTTTTCCAAGGGGAGGCCGCCAGGCCTCCCTTTTTTCATGGTCGCGGCTTATTAAGCCTGGGGCTGCGCAGCGCTGCGCTGGACCACCTCGGCCGGGTCGGCATGCACCAGCACCTGCGCCCGCGGGAACTCGGCCTGGATCGCCGCCTCGACCTGATCGCACAAACGATGGGCCTGGGCCAGGCGTAGATCGCTCGGCAATTCGATATGCAGCTGCACGAACCAGTGGGTGCCGGAGATCCGCGTGCGCAGATCGTGGGCACCGAGCACACCGGGCACGGCGCAGGCCAGGTCATGCATCTGTGCGCTGATCGCCGGCTCCAGCTCCTGATCCATCAACACCGCTGCGGCTTCACGGGCAATGCTGACGGCACTCCACAGAATGTAGAAGGCGATGCCGATGCCGAATAACGCATCCAGGCGCTCCCAGCCATAACTGGCCAGGCCGATGGCGACCAGGATGCTGCTGTTGAGCAAGAGATCGGAGCGGTAGTGCAGCGAGTCGGCGCGAATTGCCGTGGAGCCGGTCAGGCGTACCACGTGGCGCTGGAACAGCAGCAGCGCCACGGTCATGGCCAGCGACAACAGCATCACCGCGATACCCAGGGCCGGCGCGCCAATGGGTTGCGGGTGCAGCAGGCGCTCGACGCCATGGCCGCAGACCAGCACCGCACTGGCGCCGATAAACATCGCCTGGCCCAGCCCCGCCAGGGCTTCGGCTTTGCCATGACCATAGCGGTGATCGTTGTCCGCCGGGCGTAGCGCATAGTGCACGGCGAGCAGGTTGAGCAGCGAGGCGGCGCCATCCAGTAGCGAGTCGGTAAGGCCGGCCAGCAGGCTGACCGAGCCGCTCAACCACCAGGCGATGGCTTTGGCCAGCGCCAGACTCAGGGCCACCACCAGCGCGGCGGCGGTGGCCTGGCGCATAAGGCGCGCGTGATGTTGAGGTATTTTCACCGTGATCAGGCCGCCGGGATCAAGCCGTAAGCCGCCAGCTGCTGAACGTTGCCATGTTGCTGAATCAGGCGTGGATCATCCAGCGGCAGGTTGTAGCCGGTGCTCTGTTCGATCAGCGCCTTGAGTTTGGCGTTATCGATCCGGCCGTCGGCGTCCGCCAGGTCGTGTAGCGCTTGCGGGTCGAGCTGGGCGCTGACGCCACCGGGCAGGTAGATGGCGCCGGTGGCGAAGTCGATGCCGAAGGCGATCAGTCCGGGGATCACATAGAACAGAATGCCGACCGCATCGAGCGCCGCGATCACCGGATCGATACGGCCTTCGATCTGACCACGGCGATCAGGGAAGAACAGCGTGCCGCAAGCGGTCAGTTGAGTGAACAGGGAGGCGGCGAGAACGCCGCCAATGATGCGAGTGTGCATGCGCATTGGACACCTCATGGCTGGAAATTGGCGCAACTATAGCAAGGCGGCAGCCGCTCGGCTGCGGTAAAGGTTGCGCAGTTGCAAGGCCCAAAACGGGTCCTGTGTATAGACCGGTAAAGTCGGCTGGCCGTTCGCCGCTATAATCGCCGGCCTCGATGTAAAAGTCGTGCAACGACGACCTTCCGAGGCTTTTTCCTGCCGGGGGAAAGTAACCTGCAATGCCGATCGTTCGGGGCGCTTCTGTTGCTCCCCCGTTAACCGGAGACACCATGCTATCCCTGCCCATCGATGCCCAGTTACCCGCCTTGCGCGAGGCCCTGGCCTGCCGCCATGAAGCGGTGCTGGAGGCGCCGCCCGGTGCCGGTAAGACCACCCGCGTACCGCTCGCCCTGCTCGGCGAACCCTGGTTGGCCGGGCAGCGCATCGTCATGCTCGAACCGCGTCGCCTGGCCGCCCGCGCCGCGGCCGAGCGGTTGGCCAGCGAGCTGGGCGAGAAGGTCGGCGAAACCGTCGGTTACCGCATTCGCCTGGACAGCAAGGTCGGCCCGCGTACGCGCATCGAAGTGGTCACCGAGGGCATTCTCGCCCGCCGCCTGCAGGACGATCCGGCGCTGGAGGGCGTCGGCCTGGTGATTTTCGACGAGTTCCACGAACGCAGCCTGGATGCCGACCTGGCCCTGGCCCTGTGCCTGAATGGCCGGGCGATGTTCCGCGATGAAGATTCCGGCGAGCCGCCGCTGAAGGTTTTGCTGATGTCCGCGACCCTGGAAGGCGAACGCCTGGCTGCGGTGCTCGGCGATGCGCCGGTACTGCGCAGCGAAGGGCGCATGTTCCCGGTGGAACAGCGCTGGGGCGCGCCGTTCCAGCCGGGTGAATGGCTGGAGCCGCGGGTGCTGCAAACGGTGCTGCAGGCGCTGGACGACGAGCCGGGCAGTCTGCTGGTGTTTCTACCGGGGCAGGCGGAGATTCGCCGGGTCAACGAACAGCTGGCCGAACGCTTGGGTGGGCGCAGCGATATCCTGCTCTGCCCGTTGCACGGCGAACTGGAGCTCTCCGCCCAGCGTGCGGCCATCGAGCCGGCGCCAGCGGGGGCGCGCAAGGTAGTGCTGGCGACCAACATCGCCGAGACCAGCCTGACCATCGATGGCGTGCGTGTGGTGGTGGATGCCGGTCTGGCGCGGGTGCCGCGCTTCGACCCGGGCAGCGGCATGACTCGCCTGGAAACGCAGCGTATTTCCCGCGCCTCGGCCACCCAGCGCGCCGGCCGGGCCGGACGTTTGCAGCCGGGCACCTGTTACCGCCTGTGGTCCCAGGCGCAGCACGAACAGCTTGCGGCCTATGGCGCGGCGGAAATCCTCCAGGCCGATCTGGCCGGTCTGGCCTTGCAGCTGGCGCGTTGGGGCGTCAGCCCGGATGAGCTGGTCTGGCTCGACCCGCCGCCCGCGGCGGCTTACGCCCAGGCCCGCGATCTGCTGACGCGCCTCGGCGCACTGGATCAGCGCGGTGCGCTCAGCGAGCACGGCCGCGCCATGGCTGAACTGCCGGCGCATCCGCGCATTGCCCATTTATTGCTGCGGGGCCAGGCCCTCGGCTTGGCGACCCTGGCCTGCGATCTGGCGGCGCTGCTCGGTGAGCGTGACATCCTCAAGGGCGCGGGTGCCGATTTGCACAGCCGCATCGCCTTGCTCAGTGGCGAGAGCAAGGCCGGCCGCGCCGCCCAGGGCGGTATTCAGCGGGCGCGGCAGCTGGCCCGGCAATTTCATGGTTTGCTCAAGCGCGGAACCGCGAGCGCGCCGGTGGCCGATCCCGAGCATCCGCGCTGGCTCGGCGCCTTGCTCGCGTTCGCCTACCCGGACCGGGTCGCCCAGCAGCGCCGTGCTGGTGGCGCCGAATACCGCCTGGCCAACGGTCGCGCCGCGCTGTTCGCCGAAGCCGATGCGCTGATGAAGCACGAATGGCTGGTGCTCGCCGACCTCGGCAGCCGCCAGGGCCAGCGCGAGGAGCGTATCTACCTGGCCGCCGATCTCGATCCGCAATTGTTCGAAACGGTGCTGGCCGAGCAGATCAGCAGCTGCGAAGAATTGGACTGGGACGAGCGCGAAGGCGTACTGCGTGCCGAGCGTCAACGTCGCCTCGGCGAGTTGGTACTCAGTCGCGAACCGCTGCGCGGGCTGGATGAAGCGACACGCAGCCGCGCCTTGCTCGGCCTGGTGCGGCGCAAGGGTCTGGCGCTGCTGCCCTGGACTCCGGAACTGCGCCAGTGGCAGGCACGGGTGGCCTTGCTGCGCGGTCTCGATCTCCAGGCTCAGGGCCGCAGCGACTGGCCGGATGTCGGCGATGCGGCGCTGTTGCAATCGCTGGAGTACTGGCTGCAACCCTATCTGGGCCAGGTCAGTCGCCTCAGTCATTTCGCCAATCTGGATTTGTCCGGCCTGCTGGCGAACCTACTGCCCTGGCCCCTGCCGCAGCGCCTGGACGAGCTGGCGCCGCGCAGCCTGCAGGTGCCGTCCGGCTCGCGCATTACCCTGGATTACAGCGAACAACCGCCGGTCCTGGCGGTGCGTTTGCAGGAATTGTTCGGCCTGGCCGATACCCCGCGCGTCGCTGGCGGCCGCCAGGTGGTCAAGTTGCATCTGCTGTCGCCGGCGCGGCGGCCGGTGCAGGTGACCCAGGACCTGGCCAATTTCTGGCGTAGCACCTACGCCGAGGTGAAGAAGGATTTGAAGGGGCGTTACCCCAAGCATTATTGGCCGGACGACCCGCTGATCGCCGAACCCACCGCGCGGGCCAAGCCGCGCAAATAGCGGGTGCGCTCAGGGCTACGGGTTGGCCGAATGGACCAGTTCGGAGATGGCCTGATTGATCTTGTTCAGGTTGTGTTGGGACACCTGCTTGCTGCACCACAGGTGACGTTGGCCGCCGGCGGGGCTGTCGCTGAAATGGATGTACTTGAAGTCGCCCGGTTTGAACTCGGATTGGTGGATCAGCCCGCTGGCCTCTTCCTCGGCGATAAACAGGTAGTCGGCCCGATCCAGGGCGATCATTCGCAGCATATTGCTGTTTTCCACCGTGGTTTTGAGCATCCGCGGCTTGAGCTGGCGGATCAGCGCATCGATGGTATCGCCGTAGGAGTATCCGTCCTTGACCAGCAGGCGCAGTTCGCGGTTCTGCATCACCTCTTCCAGGCTGTTGCCGCTGTCGATGTTGATATTGCTGAACAGGGCGAGGCCGATCGTCGGTTTGTCCTGATACAGGGGCAGGGAAAAGTTGCCGATCAGCTCGCGCTGCGGGTTTTTGAACCAGCCGACCATGCAGTCCTGGCCGGCACCGCGCTGGAGGATTTGAATCTGCCGGTTGGACGGGGTCTTTTCCCACTTGAAGGCGATGCCGGCTCGGCGCAGGGCTTGCGCCGCCGGCGTTGCGGTGAGGCCGGTGATGTCGCCATTGTCCAGGGTCTGCAGGTAGGGCGGCCGTTCGTTGTAGTGCAGGGTGATGGGCTCGTCGCCGTGGGCGGGGGCAACGGTCGAGAGCAGCAGGATTGGCAGCCAACGGTGGGCTGCGGTGCGTGCGCGCCTTGGTTCGGCCATCTGCTTTGCCCTCCTTGCGCAGGTCTGTGCTTGAGCCTAGCCGCGCTACTTCAGCTGTCCAGCCCGTGCGACGTCCGGCGTTCAGGGCAGGCGCAGGTCCTCGCCGGCCGCTTGCAGTTCTTCGTAGGCGCGGTCGAGGGCGTCGCGTAAGGCTTCGGCGCCCGGGGCGCTACGCGAGATGATCAGCTTGAGGGGGATGCGCTGCAGTTGCAGAAACGGCAGTTCGCTCATGCCCAGGCGTCGCCGGGCCTGGTCGACCGGGGTCTGGTAGTCGAGGAGATAGTCGCCGCGGTGCCGCTGGAGCATTTCCAGGGCTGCGGTATGGGTGCTGGTGTGGTGCTGTGCGATGGCCAGGGCGGGGTCGTTGAGCAATGCGTTGATCGGCTGCCAGTAGGTGTAGCCGGTGATCATGATCACTTCCCGGCCCTTGAGATCGTCGGGCAGGCGCGGCAGTTGGGTGTCGCGGCGGAAGTACAGATTGAGGGCGATCTCGCCGACCTGGGTGCGGGTTTCCAGGGTGTGGTTGGCCAGTTCGGGCTTGCCCGGCGCGCCGGGCCAGATATGCACGCTGCCGTCCTGCAGGGCGCTGTACAGG
>NZ_CAMPHI010000047.1 GCF_946885955.1 uncultured Pseudomonas sp. | reverse complement strand
CGATACCCAGGGCGCCGATACCCGGGTATCGCTTCGCTCAACCCGGGCTACCATTTTGATCGTTCCCAGGTGGACGGTTCGACGGTTCGACGCCTCGACGTGGGAACGATCAGACAGCGGAAGCCGCTGCCGCCCTTACACCGCCTGGGCTTTGCCTGTAGGCGCTTGCTCCTTGATGGTTTCGCCGAGGGCGCAGATCAGGGCCCAGAGTCGGGGCGGCAGGTTGTCCGGGTCGAGGCTGTCGAGCAGGTTCTTGATGCCCAGGCCCAGGTCGGTATCGCCTTCGATGGTCAGGCGGCGGCGGAAAAACAGGGTGTCCGGATCTTCGTGGCGGCTGGCGAGCAAGAGGAACTCACGCCAGTTGCCGCGGATGCACACATCCACCCGCTCGTCAGCGGCGATACGCAGGCCGCAGGCGTCGCGGGTCAGGCACCAGGCCAAGTTCAGGTCGCTGACCTCCAGACGCAACCAGCGCCCTTGCAGCAAGTCGAACTCGCCGCTGGCGAGGGGCTCGGCAAACAGGCGCGCGATGACTTTCTCCAGCACCAGGCGCTGCAACACAAAGGGTACGTGCTGGCCCAACGGCAACAGCGGCTGGCCGGCGCGCATGGCGAAACGGGCGAAGGTTTTCATAGCGCAAGTTCCTCGGCGCCGAGCATGCCGGCGCGGCCATGCCAATAGCCGTTGCACCCCTCGACCGCCAGCGGCGGCAGTTCGCCGTTGCGTACCGCGTCGAAGGCCTTGACCACGCCGCTCATGCCTTCGGCGCGCGGGCTCAGACGCAATAGATCGGCGCCGCTTGCGCGTAGCTGGGCATAGTCGGCCAGCAGGTTATTGACCTTGGCCGACATGGTCTGGATGCCGTTGAGGGTGAACAACGCCTCCTGCTCCTGACTTTGCAGAACGATGCCTTCCGGGTAGTTTTCGCAGCAGATCTGGCAGTCGTCCTTGGGCCGGTTTTCCGCACGCGCGGTAAAGCACCGCGCCGAGTAAGCCAGGGGTAGATGCCCATAGGCGAACACTTCCACTTCAGGCCGCGCGACGCCGAGGCTGTCGAGCTGCTGCAGAACGCTCAGCAGCAAGGCGCCGGAACATTCCACGGGCGGCACCCAGCGTTGCAAGCCGCAATCGATCAGTTCGGCCAGGGCATGGCCGTTATACAGGTTGAGCGCGGGGCCGGCGACGAAGGGCAGCTTGCGTTCGTGCAGGAGTTGCACCGCGCCCATGTCGTTGGCCTCCACCAGCAGTTCGCCGTTGTCGCACAGGCGCTTGAGGCTGGACAGTTCGGAGGCCGCCTCGACCAGCGCCAGACCGGACAGTACCAGTTCGGCGCGGGTGCATTCGCGCAATTCGCGGGCCAGGCCGAGCCAATCGTCCAGGCTCAAGGCGCGGCGTTTGGAGCACACGGTTTCGCCGAGGTAGATCACATCCAGGGCTTGCTCGGACATCTCGGCATAGAAATCCAACAGCTTTTCGCGGCGCCAATAAAACAGTACGGGGCCCAGGCTGAGTTTCATGATGGCCTCCTCATTGCCAGGATCGATGGTAGGCGCCCAGGGTGGTCTGGCTGCCTTCGGACAGTTCGTCCAGCGCGGTGCGCCACTGTGGTTGCACGGCGTAGCTCTGCGGCGCCCGGGCATGGGCATCCAGAGCGCTGCGCCAGACCCGGGTGACCTGCTCGACATAGGCCGGGCTGCGTTGCCGGCCTTCGACCTTCACCGCGCTGACGCCCATGGCGGCGAGCTGCGGGATCAGGTCCAGGGTGTTCAGGCTGGTGGGTTCTTCCAGCGCATGGAAACGTTGCCCGTCGACCAGAAAACGGCCTTTGCACAGGGTCGGGTAGCCGGCCGGTTCGTCCTTGCCGTAGCGGTCGATCAGCACGCCGTTGAGACGTGAGGTCAGTCCCTCGGCGTCCTCCTGCCAACGTACCGCCTTGGCCGGGGAGCAGACGCCGCAGAGGTTGGGCGACTCGCCGGTGAGGTAGGACGACAGATGGCAGCGCCCCTCGGCCATGATGCACAGGCTGCCGAAGGCGAAGACCTCGATCGGCACCGTGCTCTTGTCCGCCACCTGGCGCACCTGGGCCAGCGACAGTACCCGCGGCAGCACCGCGCGGCGGATGCCATAGCGCTGCTGGTAGAGCTTCAGCGCAGCGGCATTGGTCGCCGAGCCTTGCACCGACAGGTGCAGGTTGAGGTTCGGGTACTTGCGGCTGGCATAAGCCAGCACGCCCGGATCGGCGGCGATCAGCGCATCCACGCCGAGGTCCGCGGCCTGATCGACCGCGCGCTGCCAGCGAACCCAACCATCGGGCTGGGCATAGGTGTTGACCGCCACATACAGCTGTCGGCCCTGCTGACGGATCAGTTGCAAGCCGCTTTCCAGTTGCTTGTCGTCGAGGTTCAGGCCGGCGAAATGCCGCGCATTGGTGTCGTCGCGAAACCCCACGTAAACCGCGTCGGCGCCCTGCCGAACCGCGGCCTTGAGCGCAGGCAAGCTGCCTGCCGGGCAAATCAGTTGCATGGAAACTCCGTACCGGGGCAAAGAATTAGGACTCTAGGGATTTACCCGCGAGGCTGCCTTGATCGGGGTCAACAAGCCCCGCGGCCACGCCGTTTTACCTGTAGGAGCCAGGCTCGGCATCCCAGTGATATTTGTCGGAGGGGCCGGGCGGCGCTCCCGCAACACTCAGCGCAGCAACTCGCCAAACGGCAGGTAATCGAGCAGCTCGCCCTGCTCCAGCGTCTGGCCCACATCGACAACCGCCAGGCCATCGGCCCAACAGGCGGACGTGAGCATCGCCGAACCCTGCTGCGGGTGCAGGCACACGCGCAGTTGGCCGTCCTGCTCCTGCAACCGCGCGCGCAGGTATTGCCGGCGCGCATTGGGCTTGGTCCAGGCGAACCCGGCCGGCATGCGCAGCGGCTGGGGCAGCACACTCAGGCAACCCTGGGCGCGCAGCAAAAACGGTCGCGCCACCACCAGGGCGGTAATCAAGGCCGCCGCCGGGTTGCCCGGCAAGCCGATCCAGGGTTTGCCGCCCACCGAGCCGAAGGCCAGGGGTTTGCCCGGCTGAATCGCCAGGCGCCACAGGTGCAGCTCGCCGAGTTCGCGGATCGCCTGTTTGAGGTGATCCTCCTCGCCGACCGAAACCCCGCCCGAAGTGATCAGCAGGTCCCATTCGGACGCCGCCAGGCTCAGCGCATCGCGGCTGGCGGCCAACTCGTCGGCCATGATTTCGTAGTCGTGCACCTCCAGCCCCAGGCTCTGCAGCACGCCGGCCAGGCTGTAGCGATTGGCGTTATGGATCTGCCCGGGTTGCAGCGCTTCGCCCGGCTCGCGCAGCTCGTTGCCGCTGCTCAGCAAACCGACGCGCAAGCGCCGATAGACCGCCACCCGCGCGATGCCGAAACTCGCCAGCAACCCGAGTTCCTGAGCGCGCAGACGTTGCCCCGCGGCCAGCACCAAAGTGCCGGCGGCCACCTCCTCGCCCCGTTTGCGCACATGCTCGCCGCCTTTCACCGGCGGTAGCCACAGCTGTCCGCCTTCCAGCCGGCAGTGTTCCTGGGCCACCACGGTGTCGGCACCGGGTGGCAGCGGCGCGCCGGTGAAAATGCGTACGGCATGCCCGGCCGGCAGCGCCTGGCTCGCCGCATCGCCGGCGGCGATACGTCCGGCCAATGGCAGGTAGCCGCCCTCGGCGGGCAAGTCGGCGGCGCGCAGGGCGTAACCGTCCATGGCACTGTTATCCCAGGCCGGCACCTCGAATGGCGCACGCAACGACTCGGCCAGCACCCGGCCGAGCGCCTTGCCGACGGCGACGTATTCCACTGGTGGCGGAGCCGGCGCGCGCGCCAACAGCTCGGCAATCGCCTCATCGACCGGGCGCAGCGCGTCGCCAGCGCAATCGCAGGCACTCATGAGCGGGCTCCGCAGAGTTGCACCTGCGGCTGATCGGCCAGACGTTTTAGGTGAACGACGAAATTGCACGGGCCGGTACGGCTGTCCAACTGTTCGCAAAGGATCTTTTGCCAGGCCGTGCGGCAGGCGTTTGGCGAGCCGGGCAAGCAGCAGATCAATACGCCGTTGCTGATCCCGGCCAGGGCGCGCGATTGCAGGCTGGAGGTGCCGATCTCCACCAGGGAGACCTGGCGGAACAGCTCGCCGAAGCCATCGACCTGTTTGTCCAGCAATGGCGCCACCGCTTGCGGTGTATTGTCGCGGGCGGTGAAACCGGTGCCGCCGGTGATCAGCACCACCTGCACCAGAGGGTCGGCGATCCAGGCGCAGAGCTGGGCGCGGATCTGCCAGATGTCGTCGATTACCAGGGCACGCTCGACGAGGGCATGACCGGCGGCCTCCAGGCCGTCGATCAAGGTCTGCCCGGACGTATCGGTCGCCAGGCTGCGGGTGTCGCTAACGGTCAATACCGCGATACGCAACGATTGGAAATCGGCACTCGATAAATGAGCCATGCGCAAAGCCTCCATTGGGTGTGTCGGCAGACTGCATCGGCGCCCCGGCGCAGCCTATTCCTCGTTGGAGGTATGCCCTTGCGCCAAGAGGCCGCGAGCCCCGGCGCAGCGGGTTTAGCCGCTGCTGCGACGCAAGGTCGCGGG
Organism: uncultured Pseudomonas sp.; assembly: GCF_946885955.1. Next base: position 33,073 of record NZ_CAMPHI010000047.1, on the reverse strand, counting down.
CGCCGACCGAAACGACGAGATCAACCGAAACCTGTGGGAAGCGCTTTGGCGGTGAGTTTTCAACGGTGGCAATCGCGGCTAAAGCCCCTCCCACGTCCGACAGCGGCATTCGCGGTGCGCCATGATGGGTTACGCCGCGCATGGATTGATGACCTACCTGAATACCAGGTTGGCGGCTAACCCATCCTACGGGCGGCGCGCCCCATCCGAGGGCGATCAGACGGAACCCGTGGGAGGCGCTTTAGCGGCGAGTTTCAATGGCGACAATCGCGGCTAAAGCCCCTCCCACGGGCCCACGATGGTATTCGCTGTCGCGCAGGCTCAGCGCTCGGGTTGCTGCAGGCCCGCGCGATGCGGCACGGCGAGCTGGTGTTCGAAGGCTTTGCACACCGCGCCCATGCTCAGCCGGCCGATGGCGGAAAGCTCGATGCGCTCGCGGCTGAGCGTCAGCAGGCCGTCGTGGGCCATCTGTTCGAGCAACGGCCAGGCCGAGGCGAAATAATCGTGCAGGCACACGCCGAAGCGCGCTTCGATGGCGCCGATGTCCACGGCAAAGTTACACATCAGGCTATCGACCAGCGCCCGCCGCAGGCGGTCGTCGAAACCACAACGCAAGCCACGGCTGGTCGCCAGCTGGCCCATTTCCAGTTGCCGCTGATAGCGCTGCAGGTCGCGGCTGTTCTGCGCGTAAAGGTCGCCGACCTGGCTGATCGCGGCCACGCCGAGGCCGATCTGGTCGCAGTCGAGGTGCTGGCTGAAGCCCTGACAGGTGCGCCGCAGGCGGCCGTTTTCCTGGGCAACTGCCAGGTCATCCTCGGGCAGCACGAACAGCCCGGTGCCGATATAGCGGTAACCGGCGAGACTCAGTTGCTCGACGCCAAGACGACGCATCGCCGCCTTATCCTCGCGACTGGACAAGCCCCGCGTGGAAAAGCGCCGCTGCGGCCGATAGCGCAGCGGCGGCTCGGCATAGTCGAACAGGGTCACCCTGCCCGGCTGCAACTCGACGATGGCGGCGACCTTGCGGGCGAAACTGGCCCTGGTTTGCCAGGCGCGGCCGTAGCCCAGTTCGATGTTCACCGAGCGATAGTGCAAGGCCCGCGCGGCATCGATCAGCGAACGGATCTGCCGAGGATTCTGCAACGCGATCGCCCCGTCGCCGCTGCTATCCGCGTCCGCCACGCCGATACTGACGTGGTTGAAACCCAGTTCGCGCAGCAGGCCCATGGTCGCCCAACTGGTGTGTGCCTGCTCAATCTCGATGGCGTAATCACCGGAGTCGTAATCCAGCAGGCTGAAGCGCTTGCGCAGATGCGCCATCAGCCGCCGCAGCGCGTCGGCGTCGAGCACATTGGCGCCAGCCAGATGAAACTGCTCGACGCGTTGCTGCGGCCCCAGGTGGCAACCAATCAGGTCGATTTCGCGCTGTAGTCGCTGCAAGTAAACGCCGACCGCATCGGCCAAGCCGTCCTCATGGCCGTGGCCGAGCGTACGCCGGCTGGGCAGGCGCACGGCCAGGGACAGCGGCCGCTGCGCCTGTCGACTGCTACGCAAGGCGCGCAGCAGATCCAGCGAACCGACCCGTTGATGGAAGGTACCGCTATCGGGATAGCCGCCGTAGCTGAAACCGCCATGGGCATAGCGGTTGAGCGGTTCGCTGTCCCAGTCGATGGTTTCGAACATCTACTCTCCCCCGGCATGAGCACATGGCTACAGTGTCCGGGGGTTCGCGCAAAAGCACCTTGACCTGCGTCAACTTGCCCTGGGGCCGGCCTACTTCAAGCCCAGGCGGCGCGCCAGCTTGTGCAGGTTGCTCGGGTCGAGGTCGAGCAGGCGCGCCGCGCTGGCCCAATTGTCGGCACAGGCTTCCAGGGCCTGAACGATGCTGCGCCGCTGGCAGGCCTCCACCGCTTCGCGCATCGAACAGACCGCGGCCGGTGCCGGGTCGAGGGCCGCTACAGCGTCCGCCGCCACACCCTGACGGGTTGAGCTGTCGAGGTCGAGCAGTTCCGGTTCCAGGCTGAGTATCTGCGTGCGGCTGGCGCCACGGCTGAGCAGCTTCAGCGCGGCGCGGCTGATCACATGCTCCAGTTCGCGCACGTTGCCCGGCCATGGGTAGGCCAGCAAGGCCCGCTCCGCCGCGGGCGACAGGCGCATGCTGCGCAGGCCCAGGCGCGCGCGATTGAGTTCGAGGAAGTGCCCGGCGAGCATCAGTACATCGTTGCCGCGCTCGCGCAATGGCGGAATCGGCACCGGATACACCGACAACCGGTGATAGAGATCGGCGCGGAAATGCCCGTCGCGAATGCTGTCCGGCAGGTGCCGGTTGGTCGCGGCGATGATCCGCACGTCGACGTGCAGCGGCTTGTCCGCGCCCAGGCGTTGAATTTCGCCGTTCTGCAAGGTGCGCAACAGCTTGGCCTGCACGCTCAGAGGCAATTCGCCGACTTCGTCGAGCAACAGGGTGCCACCGTTGGCCGCATCGAAACGTCCGGGGCGGTCGGTGGTGGCGCCGGAAAAGGCGCCTTTGACATGGCCGAACAGTTCGCTCTCGGCCAGGGACTCCGGCAGCGCCGCGCAATTCACCTGAATCAGCGGCTTGTTGCGCCGCCGCGACAGGCTGTGCAAATGGCGGGCGAACAGTTCTTTGCCGACCCCGGTTTCGCCCAGCAGCAGCACCGGCAGTTCCGAATCGGCGACCACTTCCAGCTCCCCCAGCAACTGGCGTATGGCCTGGCTCTGGCCGAGGATCTCGCTGTTCTCGAGCGGCATCGGGGCGCTTTGCAGGGCACTGCGCGACAGGCGCAGACCGCGATTTTCCTGCTCCAGACGCGTCACCCGGATCGCCGCTTCGACCATCAGGCTGTAGCGCTGCAGATCACGCCGGGCAGCGCTGCCGAAGGTATCGGCATGCAAGGCGTCGAGGGTCAGCGCGCCCCATAACTGGCCCTCGACATAGAGGCTCACGCCCATGCAATCGTGCACCGGCAAGGGCTCGCCGACATGGTTGTCGAGCAGGCCGTCGTAGGGGTCCGGCAGCCGGCTGTCCGGCTCGAACCAGGTGGGTTCGCGAGTCGCCATGATGGCCGCCAGTCGCGGGTGCTGGGCGATCACGAAACGCCGGCCGAGGGCCTCGTGCACCAGGCCGGACGCGGCCACCGGGCGCAGGCTGTCGCCGTCCAGGCGCAGCAGGCCAACCGCGCCGCAAGCGAAGTGCTCGCGCAGCGTATGCACCAGGCGCTGCAGGCGCACGGCATTGGCCAGTTCGACAGTCAGGTCGGCGAGAAGGCTGGCTTCCAGCATGGTATTTATCACCCCGAATTGGTGGTTAAAACCCTTTCAAATCAGGGTCTTATCAACCACGCCACAAAAATAATCACGCATTTTCAATAACTTGAGCATGGCACGAGTGCTGCTATCGACCAATGACACCGATCAACTCTCGGTCGATTAACCGATTTTCAACGCCCAAGGAACACCACCATGCACAATCATTTGCTGGAACAAACCCTCGGCAACCTCGCCTGCGACATTCCCGGCGCCACGCGCCTGTTCCACACCTTCAACCTGGACTTCTGCTGCGGCGGCCAGCAAAGCCTGCGCGAAGCCGCCACGCGCCGCGGCCTGGAGCCGGAAAAAATAGCCGCTGAACTGGATGCTTTGCACGTGCACAAAGGTGCGGCGCACGATTGGCGGCTGGAGCCCGACCATCTGCTGATCGCCCATATCCTCAGTCGCTACCATGCCGTACACCGCGAACAACTGCCGGAGCTGATTCGCCTGGCCAGCCGCGTAGAGCAGGTGCATGGCGAACGTCGTGATTGCCCCAATGGCCTGGCGGATCACCTGCGCGATATGCAGCAGGAACTCGAGAGCCATATGCTCAAGGAGGAGCAGATCCTCTTCCCCATGCTGCTGGAAGGGTTCGGCAGACAAGCCGCTGGGCCGATCTCGGTCATGCGCTTCGAACACGACCACCACGGCGCGGCCCTGGACCGCCTGCGCGGCCTTACCGCGCACATCACTCCGCCGGAGGATGCCTGCAATACCTGGCGCGCGCTGTACCGCGGGCTGCAGGAACTGCACAGCGACCTGATGCAACACATTCACCTGGAGAACAACGTGCTGTTCGTCAATGCGTTGAAGCCGCAGTCGAGTCCCGAATAGGCCTTTGGTGCAATCCGGGATGCAGGTTGTTCCCGGATTGCGGACTACGCAGCGCGCGTTGGTAGGGAAGAGATGGCAGAGCCTTGTCCGCCGCGGGCATGCAGATGGCGAAGCCCTGTCCAGCGCCCGACGCATCACTCCTCAGAGACAACCAACCCTAGGCCAAGCGCAGACGCAAAGGGTGTGGCCATCCCCAATTCACTGCCCGCTTGGCCCGCAATACTGTCCACTATGCCAAGTGAGCAGCATTTTTCTGTAGCCCGGATGAAATCCGGGGAATTCTGACGCCTGCATAATCGCTCCCGGATTGCATCCGGGCTACGCGGCTGAAGAAAGGCCCGGTTAGCCCGGGTGCCCATCGACCCGCGCACCGCACAGCATCGGGCCGTAGCGCCAGGCAAACAGGGCGAATGCCAACGCCCAGCAAACTGCCGCCAGCCACAGCCCCCAGAGCGGCCAGATCTCGATCAGTCCAACTCGGCTCAGCGCCCCCAGGTTCAGCAGGATAAACGCCAGGTTCATCCCTGCCGGTGGAGTGAGCGTACGTCCGGTGTGCCCCAGGCTGACCCGAGCGATCATCGCCAGAATCAACCCACCCATGGCGCCGACGGTCAACGCGTGAAGCGGCTGACTCGGGCTGCTCAATAACCCGAAGTGCCACAACGCCATGCCCAGGCAAGCAATGGCAAGCCAGGCGTATGCCAGGTGCAGCGACCAGAGCAACGGCACGCGCCAAATGCCGGCGTCGTACCAACGCCCCAGGCGCAGGCCATGACCGAGCGCCAGCAACGCGAAGAGAATGCCGACCACTGCGCCGGCCTGCAGCGCGATACCTGCCGCATAGAGCAACGCAACCGCCGCGGAGCCGAGCAGCAACAGCCAATCGAGCCACGGCCAGGGCTGCACGGCGTTGACCCGACCCAGGCCACGCTGGGTGAAGAAGGGAATCACCCGTCCGCCGATCAATCCCATCATCGCCGCCACCAGCCAGACGCCGGCCAAGACCGCCTGGCGTTGCAGTTCCTGATCGGCATTCGCCAGGCCGACCAACGACAAACCATCGACCGCAGTCAAAAGCAGCAACAGCGCCACCACCGGATAATTACGCTTTTGCCGCACCAGCCACAGCGTGCGTGCCATGACGGCCGCCAACGCCAGCGGGAAAGCCAGCTCCAGCACGCTCAGCAACGGCGGCGCCAGGTCGCTCAGCCAGGCCAGCCGCGCCAGCAGCCAGACGCCCCCCAATAGCAGCAGAGGACGACCCTGCAGCCCAGGCCGCCCGGTCCAGGTTTGCACCGCGGATAGCAGAAAGCCGGCGATTACGGCCAGGCCAAAACCGAACAGCAGCTCGTGCCGGTGCCACACCAACCAGCCACCTGCCGGCTCCCAGTTACCCAGCCAACCGCTAAAGGCCGCCAGCCACAGCGGCACAGCCAAGCAAGCGAACAGGCTGGCGCCGAGAAACAAAGGCCGGAACCCCAATCGCCATAGCGGATGAATCGATAGCGCCTTGCGGCGGTCAAGCACTTGCATGGGTGGCACTCCTTTTAGCGACCGGCTTAATGCAGCGTACGGGCCGAAGCACCCGAAGGATATCGGCACGGGACAGACCCAGCGGACTCGATCCAGCCTATTGATAGGTGATATCCACAAGTCGTGCCAACCCGAAAACCCTCGATTTATCAATCACCCAGGGCGCAACAGGGTATTTGGCACCCTGTATTCAGGGTATTTATGACCCCATCTTGTCCAAATAACACTCGCCCCGCCCCGCAGTCGGCGACGGCTGGCCAGCCATTGCCGAATGAAATCGGTAGTGCATATTAAAGTTAACTACTTATAAAAGAACTTTATATCCAGCAAACATATTGCCCGGCGGCCGAACTTTAGTGATGCATGTAGAACTCTCTATGTGCATACAATATAAACCCGGCAAGATAGCTGTACGGAAGCTGTACATGACCACTGCAATATATATACAGACTGCAGAATAGTGGCACTTTAATCATCATAAATGCCGTTTGTCGGCATGCTGTTTATCTCAGCTTTTTTACAGCTATTTTCAGGCTTACACAGCGTGAGGCAGGGACGAATGACAACAGAACTGGACGTTATCTTGAGCAACCTTTGCGATTGCGATGTGTCAAGCACGGGCCGGCCAGACGGTAGCCGGGTACTGGCCATCTCCCTGGCCAACGGCGCACAATTCAAGCGAGTAATTGATCTAAGTCTCACTTTGGAAGAGGTTGTGCGCTTAATAAAACTTGATCTATTCAGCGAAGATGGCGCATTGTCTAGCAGTGTGGCGATTCAGCCGCATAACAAGGAAGCGCTGCCCACATATTCGAAGAAGCCTCTGCTTAAAACCAAAGGCTCGCAACTATGGATCACCAGGGCGCAAGACAAATTCGATTGACATACCTGCCGTGTGGTTTATTGCAAGGGGTCGATTCACGGAAACACCGCTATCACGATGGATCACCGAAGTACTATCGGTACGCATTGGCTAGCTGCTCTCATGGCAGGAGAGAAATATGGACATTACCACTAGGCTTTTGTTTGGCTCATGGCACTGGAGCGATCAGGAACGACGCCTCAGCATCCTCCTCTGTGGCCTGGTCGCATTGATCAGCGCGACCACCCTGGCCGGCGCCATCACGCTGTATCACCAACGGCTTGCGAGCTCCGAACTCGAACAGCAGATCGGTCTGTTTCCCCATCTCAATAATTTCAGTGCGGGCTACCAGGCTACGCCTGGCTACGACAATTGCCGGACGCAGATGAGCGCCACCCATGGGGACTGCGCGGATGGCTGCGACAACCCCGCCGCACAACCCTCCGAGGCCGCCGGCATCACCTGGTTGGTGTTGGAATGCCAGCAAGCGGAAAGCTCGCTCTACACCGAATTCGCCCAGGAATTGTTTCATGGCATGGGTAGCGGATTGAGCATAGAGATCATCAAGCCTAACTGGTCGTTCTAATCGATTGATGGGCAGCGGTCGGTAGTCGGATGCTCCCGTTTCAACCGCTGATAGTAATGAGGCAGGCGCAACAGGGCGTGCTGCGCCGCTGCAGTCCTGACCTCGTTGCGCCCGCCGGGGAAACGATGCGTCTCGCAGACCACACGAACCTGCCCATCGATCCGCGCCGCACAGGCGAAACACATCACCCCATCCAGTTCGTTGTCCGCCGCAGCCATTCCGGTGTTGGCCAATGCGATATTCGCTCGACTCCGTTGTAGCGCGCCCTGCGCCATTTCGCTGGCCACCTGCTCGCTGGTCAAGCCAAAGTTCTCGATGATCTGCGCACCGACTCCCAGCATGGATTTCTTTGCGTCGACCGAATAGGTCACGAAGCCGCAGTCCAGCACCCTGGCGCAGCCGGGAACGTCGGCCAGCATGGCGGCGATAAGCCCCGCCGTAGCCGACTCCGCAGTGGTCAGCAGCAAGTCATGCCGTTGAAGAAAGTCGGCCACCTGATCGATGCCATGCATTCGCACCTGTTCACCACCTGTTTCAAACACCCTGAAATCACCCGCCGCCTTCTTAGAAGGGATTCACCGCGTTGGGTTCAAAGGCTTTTCCCAGAGCCGCGCAAACGGCGATCGCATGGCAAAAAGGTGAAACTTTCTAAATCCGCAACCGGTCTGGATTTTCGGAGGCTTCATCTGCGCAGCGTCTACATCAGCTTGCAAACCAGGGAGTCGCTTAATCGTTTGCACCGAATGTGCGGGGTCGTTTTGCCCTGCCAAAACGCATCACCGGAGGATGGTATGGGAAATCTTGGAGCTCCGGCTCAGTTGCACGACCTGGACGATGTCGCAGCGAGAACCCCGCTGTTGGAACTCAGCAGCAAATTCGGTAACGACAAGAAAAAAATCCTCTATGTAACGTCCGAATTCGCCGATCTGGTGAAGATCGGCGGGCTCGGCGATGTGTCCGCAGCCCTGCCCAGAGCGCTCTCCGCGCACCACGACATTCGCGTACTGATTCCCGGCTATCCCCAGGTGCTGGCAAGCGGTAATCCGATCCGTATCATCGGGCGCGTAGCCGGCCACGCCGCCTTGCCCGCGTGCCGCATCGGGCGGATGGACCTGAGCGATGGCCTGATCGTCTATGTGATTCTCTGCCCCGTACTCTACGAGCGTGAAGGCTCGCCATACACCAACGAAGAAAATCGCGACTGGCCGGACAACCATATCCGCTTCGCCCGCCTCGGGCTGGCGGCGGCGGAAATCGCCGCCGGCAATGCTGGAATGAGCTGGCGCCCGGAGCTGGTACACGCCAACGACTGGCCGAGCGGGCTGACTCCCGCCTATATGGCCTGGCGAGGCCTGCGCACACCGAGCGTTTTCACCATCCACAACCTGGCATACCAGGGCCTGTGCGCACCGCACTGTTCGCCCGAGCTGGGCTTGCCCCCCGAGGCCCTGAACGGCGCGGCAGCGAATATGGAGTTCTACGGCAAGCTGTCGTACATGAAAGCCGGCATCGCCTATGCCAGCCATATCACCACCGTCAGCCAGACCTACGCTCGCGAGATCACCACCCCGAGCTTCGGCTGCGGACTCGAGGGACTGTTGCGCCGGGCCGTCGCCGAAGGCCGCCTGAGCGGCATCGTCAACGGCATCGATGCCAGCTGGGACCCAGCCGTCGACCCGCACCTGGTCGAAGGCTTCAGCGCGCAGCACTGGTCAGGCAAGCGCGCCAACGCCGCCTATGTCGAGGGCTTCCTCGGTTTGCAGGCGGGCCCAGGTCCGCTGTTCGCGGTGGTTTCGCGTCTGGTGGAGCAAAAAGGTATCGACCTGACCCTGGAAGTTGCCGAAGCCATCGTCGAGGCCGGTGGCCGCCTGGCCGTCATCGGCCGCGGCGAACCGGCGCTGGAAGCGACCCTGAGTGCCCTGGCCCAGCGCCATTGCGGACGCATCGGCGTCCATATCGGCTTCAACGAGACCGATGCGCGACGTATCTTCGCCGCCAGCGACTTTTTGCTGATGCCCTCGCGATTCGAGCCGTGCGGTCTCAGTCAGATGTATGCGCAACGCTTCGGCTCGCTGCCGATTGCCCGGCGCACCGGCGGGCTGGCGGACTCGATCGAAGATGGGGTAAGCGGCTTTCTGTTTCAGGAGCCTGATCGCAGCAGCTACCTGCAGGCGATTCAGCGCGCATTCCAGGTGTTTCAACACCCTGAACTGCTCAACGCCATGCGCTGCCGGGCAATGGCCTCGCCACGCTACTGGCACCAGGCCGCGCAGCCCTATGACCAGCTCTACCGGGATCTCACGCTGCGCCATTCGGGCCTGGAGCCAACGCGGCTGCAGGCAGGGGGCGCAGCTTGATCCCCCCTGTAGAGTTCAAGCACGGCGCCCGTCTGGAACCAGACCGCAGCACCCGTTTTGCCCTGTGGGCGCCGGATGCCGAACAGGTCGCCGTGGTGCTCAGCGACGGGCTGCCCCAGCCTCTGCTGGCCGAGGATGACGGCTGGTTTAGCGTGCATATCGATTGTCCGCCGGGAACCCGCTACCGATTCCTTATCGATCAACACCTGCTGGTCCCGGACCCGGCATCACGCGCGCAGATCGAGGGGGTGCTGGGCCCCAGCCGGGTGACCGACCAGCAGGCATATCGCTGGCGGGTACCGCACTGGCGAGGTCGCCCCTGGCATGAGGCGGTGATCTACGAATTGCATGTGGGGCTGTTCGGCGGTTTCGCAGCCGTCGAAGCCTTTTTGCCGAGGCTGGTCGAGCTCGGCATCAGCGCGATCGAACTGATGCCTCTGGGCGAATTCCCCGGGCGACGCAATTGGGGCTACGACGGCGTGCTGCCCTTCGCCCCGTCCAGCGCCTACGGCACTCCCGACGAACTGAAACAGCTGATCGACAAGGCTCACTCGCTCGGTCTGATGGTGTTCGTCGATGTGGTCTACAACCACTTCGGCCCCGAGGGCAATTACCTGGGTGAATATGCGTCCGGGTTCTTCCGCGAGGATGTGCACACCCCATGGGGGCCGGCAATCGACTTTAGGCGCCAACCGGTGCGGGATTTCTTTATCGAAAACGCGCTGATGTGGGTACTCGACTACCGCATCGACGGCCTGCGCCTGGATGCCGTACACGCGATCAGCGAGCAGGATTTTCTGCTCGAACTGGCCGACCGCGTACACGCCGCTGTCAGCATCAACCGCCACGTGCACCTGATTCTGGAAAACGAAGACAACAGCGCAAACCTGCTGGACCAAGGCTTCGTCGCGCAATGGAACGACGACGGCCACAACGTCCTGCATGTGCTGCTCACCGGCGAGCGCCAAGGCTATTACGCGGACTTTGCCCAGGCCCCGACGCAGAAGCTGTTGCGCTGCCTCGCGGAAGGCTTCGTCTTCCAGGGCCAGATCGACCGGCGCGGCGAACCACGCGGACAGCTCAGCACGCACCTGCCCTCCACCGCCTTCGTGTTGTTTCTGCAGAACCACGACCAGGTCGGCAATCGCGCCTTCGGCGAGCGCCTGATCGAACTGGTCGACGAAGACACGCTGAAGACAGCGATCGCCTTGCTGCTGCTGTGCCCCATGGTGCCGCTGCTGTTCATGGGCGAGGACTGGGGCGCCAAGCAACCCTTTTTGTATTTCACCGACTACCGCGAGCCATTGGCCAGCGCCGTGCGCGAGGGGCGCCGCAACGAGTTCCGCGATTTCCGCGAATTCGCCGACCCGCAGCGCCGCGAGGAAATCCCCGATCCCAACGCGCTGAGCAGCTTCAGCGCCTCCCAGGTCGCCCTCAACCCTGAGCTGCAGCCCGCCCAGCAAGCCTGGCGCGACTATTACCGGGAACTGATCGAACTACGCCGCCAACACCTGACGCCACACCTGTCCGATGTGCATAGCGAACGTGTGAGTCTGTTCGCCGAAGGCGCGCTGGCGGCCGTCTGGCGCCTGGACGACAACAGCCTGCTGCGCATCGATCTGAACCTCAGCCAGGTGCCGGTCCAGGGCGAAGCGATCAGTCCCGAGGCCAGGTTGCTGTTCAGCCGAGGCCTGGACCCAGACACCTACCGCCAGGGCAATCTCGCCGCGCGCAGTATTGTCGTGAGCCTGGAGAGTCAACCGTGAGTGAGCGAATATTGGCCCGTTTGGCCCAGGCCGCGGGCCTCAACGTCGACTGGACCGACGCCGATGGTCGTGCCCAGCGGGTCGCCGAGCCCGCGCTGCGCGCCCTGCTCGAAGCCCTCGGTCATCCGGCCGCCAACGACCGGCTGGTGGCCGACAGCCTGGCACAGCTCGAAGAGACGCAACGCAATGCGCCCCTGCCACCGCTGTTGACGCTGGAGCATCGGCAAGCGCTGGATCTGAGCGCGCACTTTCAGGCCAACACGCCGTTCCTGCTGATCTACGAAGGCGACGAACGCATCGACGGGCGTCTCGATCACGCCGCCCGCCTGCCCCCGATCGATCGTTGCGGTTACCACAAACTGCTTGTCGGCGCTCAGCAGTTGACCCTGGCGGTCGCGCCGCCGACCTGCCCCAGCGTTGCCGAGATCACCGGCCGACCATGCGCCTGGGGGCTTACCGCGCAGCTCTATTCGTTGCGCCGCACAGGCGATGGCGGCCTGGGCGATACCCAGGCGCTGGAGATGCTCGTGCGCAGCGCCGCGGAGCAAGGCGCCGACGCCCTGGCCATCAGCCCGACCCACTCGATGTTCAGCGCCAACCCGCAGATCTACAGTCCCTACTCGCCGTCCAGTCGCCTGCTGTTCAATGCGCTGTATGCCGCCCCCGCGGCGATTCTCGGCGAACAGGCCGTGAACGCGGCACTCCAGGCCAGCGGCCTGCAAAGCGAATGGGCGCGGCTCGAGGCATTGCCGCTGATCGATTGGCCGGCGGTGGCACGCGCACGGCAAAAGCTGTTGCGCACGCTGTATGCGCAATTCGACGATTGCGCCGCATCGCTGCGCGAGGACTTCCAGCGCTTCGTTCAGGAGAGCGGCGAGGCGCTGCAGCAACATTGCCGCTTCGAAGCGCTGCAAACGCACATGCTCAACAGCGGTCTTTGCGGCGATTGGCGGCAGTGGCCGGAGCAGTACCGCGCCCCGGAGAACCCGGCTGTGCAGCAATTCGCCGGACTCCAGCGCGACGAGGTCGACTTTCATCTGTTCGGCCAATGGCTGATCAGCCGTTGCCTGGCCCGTGCCCACAACACGGCCTGCGCGGCGGGCATGCGAATCGGCCTGATTGCCGACCTGGCGGTCGGCGCGGATGGTGCCGGCAGCCAGAGTTGGGCGCGTCAGGAGGAGTTTCTGCACACCGTCAAGGTCGGCGCGCCACCAGATATCCTCAACCGCTCCGGGCAGGACTGGGGGCTTTCGGCATTGTCCCCGCAAGGCCTCAAACGCCAGGGTTACCGTGCCTTTATCGAAATGCTGCAGGCCAATCTCGCACATGCCGGCGGCCTGCGTATCGATCACATCATGGGCTTGCAGCGGCTCTGGGTGTTCCCCGAAGGCAGTTCATCGCGCGACGGTGCCTATCTCAACTATCCGTTCACCGAACTGCTGCGCCTGATTTGCCTGGAGTCCTGGCGCAAACAGGCGCTGATCATCGGCGAAGACCTCGGCACGGTGCCCGAAGGCCTGCATAAGGCCCTGGCGCAACGGCAGATCCTCGGCATGCGGGTACTGCAGTTCGAACAGCGCGACGAGCGTTTTATCCCCCCGGCGGCGTGGCCCGACGATGCCTTGGCGACCACCACCACGCACGACCTGCCGACCATGCACGGCTGGCTGACCGGCCGCGACATCGAATGGCGTCAGGCCGCAGGCCACGAGAGTATCGAGCAAAGCCTGATCGATCAGCATCAGCGCGAGCGCGATAAAACCGCCCTGTTCCAGGCGCTGCACCTCAACGGCCAATTGCCCGATGGCGAAAGCCGCGTGCAGCGACAGATCGATGCCTGCGTCGGCTATATCGCCAGCACCCCGGCGCCTTTGGTGCTGTTGCCGCTGGAAGATGCCCTCGGCGAACTGGAGCAGCCAAACCTCCCCGGCCCCGGCGACGAGCACCCTAACTGGCGCCGGCGCTGGACTGTCCCGGTGCAGGAAATGCTCCTCACGCCGACGACCAGCGAGCGGCTCAAACGCCTGCGTGAAACGCTGCAATGCCGCGAGGAGCAACAGCATGACTGAGCTTCTCGCCACCGCTCGTCTGCAGTTCCATCGTGGTTTCACCCTGGATGACGCGGTGCCCCTGGTGGACTACTTCTCGCGCATGGGCATCACCCATCTGTATGCCTCGCCGTTGCTCAGCGCGCGCACCGGCTCTATGCATGGCTACGATGTGGTCGACCCCACCAGCATCAACCCGGAGTTGGGCGGTGAGGCGGCGCTGGAGCGGTTGGTCGAGGCCCTGAGAAAGCGCAACATGCGCCTGATCCTCGACATCGTCTCCAATCACATGGCAGTGGGCGGCGATGCCAACCCCTGGTGGCTCGATGTACTGGAATGGGGCATGCAGAGCCCTTATGCGAACTTCTTCGATATCGATTGGCAGTCGCCCGATCCGCTGCTCCACGGCCAGTTACTGGTGCCATTTCTGCGCAGCGACTATGGCGACTGCCTGGCCAGCGGAGAAATCGAACTGCACTTCGATAAGCACAGCGGCCAGTTCTTCGCCAAGCACTACGAACATCGCTTCCCGCTGACGCCCAGCAGCTACGGGGAGATTCTCGGGTGTTGCGAATTCGCCGAGCTGAAAACCCTTGGCCAGCAGTTCGCCGCCCTGCAACAGGCGCCGGGCGCTCGCCAACAGGCCGAGGCGCTGCGCCAGAGGCTCAGCCAACTGAGCCAGGGCGCGCAGGCTTCCGAGGCGATCTTCCTGGCCCTGACGCTATTCCGGCCGGTCAGCCAGACCGGCCTGGACAACCTGCACCGGCTGCTCGAACGCCAGCACTATCGTCTGGCCAGTTGGCGCACCGCTGCCGATGACATCAACTGGCGGCGTTTTTTCGACATCACCGAGCTGGGTGGGTTACGCGTGGAGCGTACCGAGGTATTCGAGGCCACCCATGCAAAAATATTCGACCTGATCGAACGCGGGCTGATCGACGGCCTGCGTATCGACCACATCGATGGCCTGGCCAACCCGCGGGCCTATTGCCGCAAACTGCGCAGGCGGGTCGATGGCCTGCTCGACAAACGTCCTGAGATTCTGTCGGGCGAGCACTTTTTCATCTTCGTCGAGAAGATTCTTGGCGAGGAGGAACAGTTGCCTGTCGATTGGAACGTCGATGGCAGCACCGGTTACGAGTTCATGAACCAGGTCTCGCTGCTGCAGCACGATCCCCTCGGCGAGCTGCAGTTGTGCGCACTCTGGAGCGACATCAGCGGGCGTTCGGCGAGCTTTCACGACGAGGTCTACGAAGCCCGTCAGCAGATCCTGGGCAGCAGCCTGGCCGGCGACCTCGAAACCGTTGCCCAGGATCTGCTGCAGATTGCGCGCGACGACATCGCCACCCGCGACCTGACCCTGGGCGGGATTCGCCGTGCACTGTTCGAGTTGGTCGCGCATTTCCCGGTATATCGCACCTACGCCGGAGCCTGCGGGCGCTCCGAAGATGACCGGCGCTACTTCAACCAGGCAATGAGCGGTGCCCGCACCAGCTTGTCGGAAGCCGAGTGGCCGATCCTCGAACAGCTCGACCACTGGCTCGGCGGCCAACCCCTGCATGAATTGCCGCCGGGCCCCTACCGCCGCTTGCGTCAGAAAACCCTGGCGCGGTTCCAGCAATTGACCTCGCCCACAGCCGCCAAGTCCATCGAAGACACCGCCTTCTATCGCTCCGCGATACTCCTGTCGCGTAGCGATGTGGGTTTCGATCCCGGTTACTTCAGCATCTCGCCGGTGGCGTTTCACCGCTGCTGCAGCGAGCGTTTCGCACGCTTCCCGAATAACCTGCTGACCACCGCCACCCATGACCACAAGCGCGGCGAGGACGTGCGCGCGCGGCTCGCGGTGATAAGCGAGCGGGCGGACTGGTTCGGCCAACTGATCGAGCAATGGCGCGAGTTGGCCAAGGATTTTCGCAGCGACCTCGACGGCACATCTGCACCGTCCAGCGGCGACGAACTGATTCTCTACCAGACCCTGATCGGCAGCTGGCCGCCGACCCTCGGCCTGGACGATCAGCAGGGGCTGAACCACTACCTGCGCCGCATCAACCAATGGCAATGCAAGGCCCTACGCGAAGCCAAGCTACGCAGCAACTGGAGCCAGCCCGATACGGCTTATGAAAGCGCTTGCCAGGTGTTTGCCCAGCAGCTGCTCAGCTCCGCCGAGGGCCGCAAGCTGCGCGGCGAGATCGCCGCGGCGGCTCATCTGATCGCCCCGGCCGGGGCGCTCAACAGCCTTGGCCAATGCCTGCTGCGGATGACCACCCCCGGGGTTCCGGACCTTTACCAGGGCACCGAGTTCTGGGATTTGAGCCTGGTGGACCCGGACAACCGCAACGAGGTCGATTACTCCACACGGATCAACGCCCTCGCTCAGCCACGTGCGCACAGCGAGTTGATCCGCCAATGGAGCGACGGCCGCATCAAGCAGCACCTGATCAGCCGCGTGCTGGCGTTGCGCGCCGAGCACTCGGCATTGGTGCGCTTCGGCGATTACCTGCCGCTTGCGGTCAACGGCGAACATGCGGAGCGGGTGCTGGCATTCGCCAGGCATTTTCGCGGCGAGTACCTGATCGTCATCGTGCCGCGCCTGACCGTCGCCTTGCTCGGCAATCATCCCGCCCCCCACATACCACCGGAACGCTGGGGCGATACCCGCGTGGTGTTGCCCATCCCGCTCGACGGCCGCCTCAAGGGTTACTTCTCCAGCACCCATGTCACCTCCGTCGAGGGCCATATCTTACTCAGCGAGGTATTAGCGGATTTCCCCGTAAACCTCATTTTTGCCGCCAGCCCACACCAGGAGTCACCTCAATGAGCATCGACGAGCAGCGCATCCGCGATTTCGCCTATCAGATCTGGGAGGCCGAGGGCAAACCCGAGGGCCAGGCCGCACGGCATTGGTCGATGGCGTGCAAGCTGGCCGAATCGGAGGCCCAGGGCGAACGCCCGCCCAGCCCACCGGCGCGCAAGGTCAGCAAGCCTCGTGAGGTGCCATCCGTGACCCAGGGTAAAGCCGCGGCGGAAAAGCCGGCGCTGCTGAAGAAGCCGCGGGCGAGTACGCGCAAAGCCGACGCAAAACCGCCGAAACCCTCGGCATGAGTTTGCCCCGCCCCGGGGCTCGATAAGGAGTACGCCGCATGAGCAGAGCGCCTTCAAGCCCTACCACGCACATCCGACAGCGCTCGCGTATCAGCGAGGGGTATCCGTTTCCACTGGGCGCGACCTGGGATGGTCTGGGGGTCAATTTCGCCCTGTTTTCCGCCCATGCCACCATGGTCGAACTCTGCCTGTTCGACAGCACGGGCAAAACCGAAGTCGAACGCATCCAGTTGCCCGAATACACCGACGAGATCTGGCACGGCTACCTGCCCGACGCCCACCCGGGGCAGATCTACGGCTACCGCGTGCACGGCCCCTACGAGCCGGACGCCGGCCACCGCTTCAACCCCAACAAGCTGCTGATCGACCCCTATGCCAAGCAACTGGTCGGGCAGCTGCGCTGGTCGCCGGCGTTATATGGCTACACCATAGGGTCGGCGGATGCGGACCTGAGCTTCGATACGCGCGACAGTGCCGCCTTCGTGCCCAAATCGAAAGTCATCGACCCGGCCTTCACCTGGGGCCGACAGCAACTGCCGCGCATCCCCTGGGACAGCACCATCATCTACGAGGCGCACCTGCGTGGCACCAGCATGCGCCATCCGGCGGTACCCGAACATTTGCGCGGCACCTTCGCCGGGCTGATGAACAACGAGCTGCTGCAACACGTCAAATCGCTGGGCGTGTCCAGCATCGAACTGTTGCCCATTCATGGCTTTCTCGACGACCAGCACCTGCTGGAAAAAGGCATGAAGAACTACTGGGGCTACAACAGCATCGCCTTCTTCGCACCCCATGAACCCTACCTCGCCAGCGGCAACATCAACGAGTTCAAGGAAATGGTCGCGCACCTGCACGATGCCGGCCTCGAATTGATTCTCGACGTGGTCTACAACCATACCGCCGAAGGCAACGAGCTGGGCCCTACCCTGTGTATGCGTGGTATCGACAACGCCTCCTACTACCGCCTGGTGCCCGACGACAAACACCTCTATATCAACGACTCGGGCACCGGCAACACCCTCGACCTCAGCCACCCTTGCGTGTTGCAGATGGTCACCGACTCACTGCGCTACTGGGCCGAGGAAATGGGTGTCGACGGTTTCCGTTTCGACCTGGCGACCATTCTCGCGCGCCACGCGCATGGCTTCGACGAGCGTCACGGTTTTCTCGTGGCCTGCCGGCAGGACCCGGTACTGAGCAAGCTCAAGTTGATCGCCGAACCCTGGGACTGCGGCCCAGGCGGTTATCAGGTTGGCGGTTTCCCTCCGGGCTGGAAGGAGTGGAACGACCGCTTCCGGGACAACGTGCGGGCCTTCTGGCGCGGCGACGAGGGGCAACTGGCCGAACTGGCCAGCCGCCTCACCGCCTCGGGCGACCTGTTCAACCAGCGCGGCCGCCGGCCGTATGCCTCGGTGAATTTCGTCACCGCCCACGACGGCTTCACCCTGCGCGATGTGGTGTCCTACAACCACAAACACAACGAGGCCAACGACGAAGACAACCGTGACGGCAGCGACAACAACCTGGCCTGGAACCACGGCCACGAGGGGCCCAGCGACGACGCGGAAATCCGCACCCTGCGCCTGCGCCAAATGCGCAACCTGCTGAGTACCCTGCTGCTGTCCCAGGGCACGCCGATGCTGCTCGCCGGCGACGAATTCGGCCGCACCCAGCAAGGCAACAACAATGTCTACTGCCAGGACAACGAACTGAGTTGGATCGACTGGAACCTCGACGAAGAAGGCCGTGAGCTGCTGGCCTTCACGCGGCGCCTGATCAGCCTGCGCAAAGCCTATCCGATGCTGCGCCGCGGGCGTTTTCTGGTCGGTGTCTACAACGAGGAACTGGGCGTCAAGGACGTCACCTGGCTATCGCCCTGTGGCCGCGAAATGAACGAAGAGCAGTGGCGCGATGGCCACGCGCGCTGCCTCGGCATGCTTATGGATGGCCGCGCGCAACCCACCGGGATTCGCCGCAGCGGAGCCGACGCCACCTTGCTGTTGATCGTCAATGCGCACCACGACGTGGTCAACTTCCATTTACCGGAAGTAACCCAGGGCACTGGCTGGGTCTGCTTGATCGACACCAACCGGCCGCAGCTACGCGGCTCGGAACACATTGCCTTCGGCAGCGTGTTCACCGTCACCGGGCGCTCCCTGCTATTGTTCGAGCTGCAGCGCGAGGGTCAGCCATGACCCGCACCCAACAGCCTGCCTCGCTTCCGCCGCCACATTGGCAGCCGCCCACCCGGCGCAATCTGCCGCTGGGCCGCACCACCTCGCTGCAAGCCTGGAAGGCGTCCAGACAGTTGGCGGGCGTGCCGCCGATCAGTTGCCGGCAACTGGTGCCGACGGGCAAGCGCGCGGTAATAGTCGCCACCCACCCCGCCGATGAGGTACTCGGCTGTGGTGGCTTGCTCCAGTTGCTCTGCCAGGAGCAACGGCCGATGCTGCTGATCTCCGTGACCAACGGCAGCTCCGACCGAAACGCCGCCGCTCGCATCAGCCAGCGCCGTATGGGCATCATCCGTTCCCAGGAAAGCGCCGAAGCCCTGAGCCGCCTGGGGTTATCGCTGACCACCCTGAAGTGGGTCCACGGCGGCTTCTCGGATGCCGAGGTGGCGCTACACGAAGAGGAATTGCAGCGCTTTCTATCGATGTATCTGCAGCCCTCCGATGTCGTGGTAAGCACTTGGCGTTGCGACGGCCACAGCGATCACCACGCCGTGGCCCAGGCGTGCCTGCAAGCCTGCGAGGAGCTGGGCGCGACCTTTTACGAGATGCCCATATGGACCTGGCACTGGGCCAGCCCAGAAGACCCGAGAATCCCCTGGGAACGGGCGCGCAAACTGCCGCTCGACCGCAATGCCCAGGCGCGCAAACGCCACGCCATACAGGCCTTCGCCAGCCAGCTGTATGGCGATCCCCCATCGGCGTACACGCCCAAGCTGACACCGACCATGCTGCAGCGCTGGCAGCAGCCGTTCGAGCTGTTCTTTCTCTAGGGTCTGCTGCCGCGCGACGCCTGACCCGGCGTACGCGGAAAAAGTTCTGAACCGGCCCCGCCCACCCCAGTCTGATTTTTTGTAGGCGCGGTTACCGCGCCTTGGGTAACCGATAGAGGAATTCATCATGAAAATCAGCGACATCATGACTCGAGGAGTGCAAACCGTAACGCCCGATCAGAGTATTCACGAAGCTGCGGCACTCATGGCCCGAGTCGATTGCGGCGCCTTGATGGTCAACGATCAGGACCATTTGATCGGCGTGATCACCGACCGCGACATCACCATCCGTGCGGTTGCCGAAGGCCTTCCCGGCGACACCCCGGTCAGCGAAGTGATGAGCCAGGGCGTGCGCTACTGCTTCGACGACGAGGACGTGCAGCACGTGGCGCAAAACATGGCCGACAACCAAGTCCGCCGCCTGCCGGTGATGAACCACGACAAGCGCTTGGTCGGCGTGGTTTCCCTCGGCAATATTGCCGCCAGTGACAGCAACCGGGCCAGCGCCACCGTGCTGCATGGCGTGGCCAAAGCGCACTGAGCTGGCCGACACAGATTCCATGGGGTCGTTGGATGGCTCGCCAGGCAATGTTGCCAGCACCATTCGACCGCCCGCTACCGGGCTCGTGCATGCCCCTGCCGCCCCTTCACGGAGGATAGCCACATGAAAGCCGTGGTATTTCATGATGTTGGCGACATCCGTCTCGATGAAGTCGCCGATCCCGAGATACAAGCGCCCACCGATGCCATCGTCCGGCTGACCGCAACCGCCATCTGCGGCACCGATCTGCACATGGTCCGCGGTACCCTCAGCGGCATGGCCAAGGGCACTATCCTCGGCCACGAAGGCGTCGGCATCGTCGAAGCCCTGGGCGCGGACGTGCGCAACCTGCAACTTGGCGACCGCGTGGTGGTGTGCTCCACCATCGCCTGCGGCAACTGCGCCTACTGCCGCGCCGGTTACTACGCCCAGTGCGATGTCGCCAACCCGAACGGCAAACAAGCCGGCACCGCGTTCTTCGGCGGCCCGCAAGCGAGCGGCGGCTTCGATGGCCTGCAAGCCGAAAAAGCGCGCATCCCCTATGCCCACATCGGCCTGGTGAAATTGCCCAGTGAGATCAGCGACGACCAGGCGGTGCTGCTGTCCGATATTTTCCCCACCGGCTACTTCGGCGCGGAAATGGCCGAAATCACCCCTGGCGACACCGTCGCGGTGTTCGGCTGCGGCCCGGTCGGCCAGTTCGCCATCGCCAGCGCGCTGCTGCTAGGTGCCTCGCGGGTGCTGGCCATCGACCATTTGCCCGACCGCCTGCGTATGGCGCGCCAGCAAGGCGCCGAGGTGATCGACTTCGACCGCGAAGACCCGGTGCAAACCCTGTTGCGCCTGACCGGCGGCATCGGCGTGGACCGCGCCATCGATGCCGTCGGCGTGGATGCCGAACATCCCCGGGGCGAGCATGACGCCCCGCTGCAACAGGGGCGTTTTCGCGACGAGATGGCACGGGTAGCGCCGCACACCCATCCCGACGGCGCCAACTGGCACCCCGGCGACGCCCCGAGCCAGGCCCTTCACTGGGCCGTACAGGGGTTGGCCAAGGCCGGCACCCTGTCGATCATCGGCGTCTACCCGCCGCTGGCCGACGGTTTCCCGATCGGTTTGGCGATGAACAAGAACCTGACGATCAACATGGGCAACTGTCATCACCGCAAGTACATCCCCAAACTCATCGAGTTGATCCTCAGCCGCCGCATCGATCCGGCGAAAATCCTCACCCAAATCAAACCCATGAGCGATGCGATTGCCGCCTTCGAGGCGTTCGATCGCCGCGAAAGCGGCTGGATCAAGGTCGAGCTGCATCCACAACGCTTCGACAGCCCGGCCTCGGGCGACGAAGAGTTGCTACACGAACAGGCGCTGTTGGACGAAGCCATCGAAGAGTCGTTCCCGGCCAGCGATCCACCTTCCATATCGCCGGCCAAACGAACCTGAACGGTTTGGAGTAAGGCCCATGAGCGAGCTACGCATCGGTATTTCCGGCTGGCGCTACCCGCCCTGGCGTGGGGATTTCTACCCCAAGGGGTTGGTGCAAAAGAACGAACTGCGCTTCGCCTCGCGGACGGTGAACAGCATCGAGATCAACGGCTCGTTCTACGCGCTGCAATCCCCCGAGCGCTATGCCAGCTGGTACGCGGACACCCCAGAGGGGTTCGTCTTCAGCGTCAAGGCGCCGCGCCTGATCACCCATATATTGCGTCTGCGCGATGTGCAGACGCCGATCGCCAATTTCTTCGCTTCCGGCTTGTCCCATCTGCGCGAAAAGCTCGGGCCGGTTCTTTGGCAGTTCCCGCCCAGCTTCAAATTCGACGCCGCCCTGTTCGCCGAATTTCTCGCCTTGCTGCCGCAAGACCTGAACCAGGCCAAAGCCTGCGCGCAAGCCAGCGATGCACGCCTGCAAACCACGGGCTATTGGTGCGATACGGACAACCGGACACTGCGTCATGTCGTGGAAATTCGCCATGAGAGCTTCCTCGACCCGGCATTCGTCGACTTGCTCGCGGAGTTCCACGTGGCTCTGGTGGTGGCCGACACCGCCGGTAAATGGCCGCATTGCGAGGATTTGACCAGCGATTTCGTCTACATCCGCCTGCATGGCGATAAGAAACTCTATGAAAGCGGTTATTCGGCGCACGCCCTGGATAACTGGCACGCGCGCATCGATGCCTGGCGTAACGGCAGGCAACCCGACGACGCACATTTGATCTGCCCGGCGCGCCACTACCGCAGTACCCCCCGTGACGTTTATTGCTACTTCGACAACGACGTCAAAGTCCGTGCGCCTTTCGACGCCCGCGCATTGCTGGAGAGGTTCGGCCTCGCCGATGAATTACCCGCGACACCGGGAACGCTGCAAGGAGTAAAGTTTTGACCCTTCTATCCCAGAACGAGCAGCACAAGACAGTGCTGCCCAATGCCGAACAGCCCACCGTGGTGCATTCGCTGCGTGTGCTGACACTCAACACGCACAAGGGCTTCAGTTTCCTCAACCGGCGCTTCATCCTGCCGGAGCTGCGCGAAGCGGTGCGCGCCTCGGCGGCCGATATCGTGTTTCTGCAAGAGGTGCACGGCAACCACGAGCGCCATGCGAAACGCTACAGCAACTGGCCCAGCACGCCGCATTACGAGTTTCTCGCCGACACCATCTGGCCGGACTTTTCCTATGGGCGCAATGCGGTCTACCCAGACGGCGACCATGGCAACGCCCTGCTCTCGAAGTTTCCGATCAGCGAGCACCGCAACCTCGATATTTCAGTCGACAGCCACGAACAGCGCGGCCTGCTGCACTCGCGGCTGAGCGTACCCGGGCACAGAGAAGTGCATGCGATCTGCGTACACCTGGGCCTGCGCGAGTCGCACCGCCTGGCGCAGTTGAGGTTGCTCGGCGAGCTGCTCGACGAACTGCCGGCGGACGCCCCGGTGATAGTCGCCGGCGATTTCAACGACTGGCGCCAACGTGCGCACGCCCTGCTCGCCCGCAATGGCATGCATGAAGCCTTCGTCGAGGCCTTCGGCGCGCCGGCGAAAAGTTTTCCGGCGCGCTGGCCAATGCTCTGCCTCGACCGCATCTATGTGCGCAACGCCACCACCCATGAGCCCCAGGCCCTCAGTCGGCGCCCATGGTCCCATTTATCCGACCATGCCCCGCTGGCTGTGGAGGTGCGTATATGAGTTACAACTGGAAAGACGGCAACGAGGTCGAGTTGCTGATCAACGGTGAGGAGTTTTTCCCCAGCGTCTTTGCGGCGATTCGCAGCGCGCGCCATGAGGTACTGCTGGAAACCTTCATCATCTACGAGGACAAGGTCGGCAGCGAACTGCAGCAGGCCCTGATCGACGCGGCCGAGCGTGGGGTCAACGTCGATGTGATGGTCGACGGTTACGGCACCTCCGACCTGACCCGCGAATTCATCGCCACCATGGCCAGCGCCGGGGTGAGGATTCGCGCCTTCGACCCCAGGCCGAAACTGTTGGGCATGCGCACCAACCTGTTTCGCCGGCTGCACCGCAAGATCGTGGTGGTCGACGCCGAAGTGGCGTTTATCGGCGGGATCAATTTCAGCGCCGACCACCTCAGCCTGTCCGGGCCGATGTCCAAGCAGGACTATGCGGTACGGGTCTACGGCCCGATAGTCGCGGATATTCACCAGGCCAGCCGACGCCTGCTCACCTACAGCCCTCAGGCGACCTTGGCACGTACCCGGCACACGGGCCTGGCCGGCGCGATCAACCGCTTTGCCGGCCAGGCGCGGATATTGCTGGCGATACGCGATAACGAAGAGCACCCCAAGGACATCGAAGAGCATTACCTGCACGCGATACGCTCGGCGAGCTTCCGCCTGCTGCTGGCCAATGCCTATTTCTTTCCCGGTTACCGCCTGCTGCGCGAGTTGCGCAATGCCGCCCGGCGCGGCGTGCATGTCACCCTGATTCTGCAGGGCCAATCGGATATGCCGCTGGTGCGCCTGTGTTCGCGCCTGCTGTACCACTACCTGCTGCGCGACGGTGTGACCATCTACGAATATTGCGAGCGGCCGCTGCATGGCAAGGTCGCACTGGTCGATCACGAATGGTCGACAGTGGGCTCGAGCAACCTCGACCCGCTGAGCCTGTCGTTGAATCTCGAAGCCAACCTGATCATCCGCGACGCCAGCTTCAACCATCGGCTTTACGAGCACCTGCAGCAACTGGCGCGCGAATCCTGCAAACGCATCACCCTCAAGCATGCCAAACGCGGCTATTGGTGGCGCGTCCCGCTGATCTTTCTCAGCTTTCACTTCCTGCGGCATTTCCCGGCGATCGCCGGTTGGCTGCCGGCGCACTCGCCACGGCTCAAGTTGCTCGCCCCGGTCGATGAGACGCCACCGAAGCAGGCCTTGCAGTTCGACCGGGAGAAGACTTCATGAACATCACCGGCAGTTCGCCTGGCAGCAAGGCGAGAAGAAAGAAATGGCTACGACGCGGTTTCAGCCTGGCGCTGTTCCTGCTGATGCCGGTGCTGCTGTTTATGCTGGTGAAAAACCTGCAATGGCAGGACCTGAAAAGCGCGCTGCAGTCCTACGACGCCATGACCCTGACCCTGGCGAGCTTGGCGAGCATCGCCGGTTATGCGACCTACTGCAGCTTCGACCTGCTCGCGCGCTTCTACACCCGGCATAACCTGCCGACGAGGCAGATCATCCCGGTGGTGTTCGTCTGCTACACCTTCAACCTGAACATCGGCGCCTGGCTCGGCGGCATCGCCCTGCGCTATCGCCTGTATTCGCGCCTTGGCCTGCGCACTTCGGTCATCACCAAGATATTCAGCTTCAGCTTCATCACCAACTGGCTGGGCTATATCGCAATATCCGGCGTGGTGTTTTCCATGCGCCTGATCGACCTGCCGCCGGATTGGTCGCTCGGCACCAGCAGCCTGCAGGTGATCGGCTTCGGCCTGCTGGTTGCCACGGCGGTTTACTTGCTCGCCTGCCGCCTGAGCAAGCGCCGGGTCTGGCACATAGGCAAGCACCCGCTGACCCTGCCGAGCCTGCGCCTTGCATTGATCCAGGCCCTGCTCGGCGCCCTCAACTGGGCGCTGATGGCGTTGCTGATCTACATTCTGCTGCCCGAGCAGGCGTATTTCCCATCGATCCTCAGCGTACTGCTGATCAGCAGCATGGCCAGCGCCATGGCGCATATCCCCGCGGGCCTGGGCGTGATCGAAGCCGTATTCCTAGCCCTGCTGCAACACCAGTTTTCCCAAAGTGCCCTGCTCGCAGCCTTGATCGGCTACCGCGTCCTCTACTTCCTGCTGCCCCTGGCGCTGGCCTGCGTGGTGTATCTGGTACTGGAGAAACGTGCGAAAAAACTGCGCAGCCAGCGCACGGCCGACAACGCCCATGCCGACGATCTAAATCACCTGCCGGCGCAGGAGCCACGCTGAGCACCGGGATTGGGCTGGCAGGCAACCGCTCAGAACCTGTCGGGCGATCGCGTGGTGAGGCCGCGACCGGCAAAGCAACCGAGCCGCATATCTCCAGCCGGCATACGCGCCCCATGCTGGGATGCCTGCAATGTATAGGCGGCAGCGAAAAGCTCACCCCGAGATCAAAAAACGGCGCCCGGTCTTTCCTACAGGAGAGCCGGGCGCCAGTTAACCTTTCGCTGGGGTGTTATGCCGATTATTCCAATACGGGACGCGCATTGACGGGCTGAACCGGGCGGTTGTTGTGATGATGAATCACATGCAAAAACTGATCGATCTGTTCCTTGGAGGCTGAAATCGGCTGCTTCATTACCAGCCAGCGCACGCCCTCGGAACACGGCGGTGTGGTCAGCGAGCCATTGAAGCGGTAGTAATCGCGATCGGACGGCAAGATTTCCAGCGGGGAAATGTCCGACGACAAGGCTGACTTCTCGCCTTTCTCCGGCAATTGCGCCCAGGCTTTTGCCAGTGCCTTGTTCTCCTTGCCCTCGGTAACCATGACCGCCACAACGGCCAGATGGCCATCCTTGTCGGCATGTACCAGATGCGCCTCCATGGGGTACGACTTGCCACGTATCTGGTTTTCACTCGGCACGTGGAAGTGGAATTGTTTCAGCTCGAACTTGATGCCATCGACCATGATGCTGCTGCCCGGCAGCGTGTTTATCTGCACGGTGTGGCCGTTATTGAGAATCTCCGAACTGCCCGCGTCATAGTTGAAAACGATGGGTTTCAGTTTGGCATCAATGAAGCCCGTCAGGTTGATAGGCGACTGATTGCTCCCGGCGCATGCGCCGTATTCGGGACTCAGCTTTGCCCAATTATCAGGCCCGGTGTCGCCCGAATAGTCCCAAGCAGCACCATCACTGGAAAATGCGAAACTTGAAAACAGCAACATACCAACCGCAGTCATTGTTCTTTTCATGGTTCTACCTCGTGAATGTCTGATCGATGGAGTCGGCACCATAAGAAGTCGGGCGTTAAGATCGCGTTAAGGTGCAGGCAGGATGCCAAACGCTTGAATCAGCAGGTGTTTGACTCGCGCAACGCGGGGGTACCGACTAGTCAACTGGCTGTTTACTGGCCATCAGTGCAGGCAACGCGCCCGACCTTAGGCGCATGCTCAAGCCCCAGTCGTGCCGGCCTGGGTTGGAAAGGTCAAAACGAAACGGGTTCCCCCGGTTTGCGGAACTTCCAGGCGCACCTCCCAGCCGACATGATCAGCGACACGTTTGACAATCGACAGGCCCAGACCAATGCCTTCGTGTGCGGGTACGTTGGCACCGTGGACGAATCGTTCGAAAAGTCGCTCACGCACTTTCGGGGGTATGCCCGACCCCGTGTC
Organism: uncultured Pseudomonas sp.; assembly: GCF_946885955.1. The sequence goes on along the minus strand of NZ_CAMPHI010000047.1, from coordinate 6,277 downwards.
CTCAATCACCAACCGATCCGCGTCGAGCTGCACCAGAATCAAGCCCTGCTCGGTATGCCGGCAGGCGTTGTGCAGCAGATTGCCGATCATGATCCCGGCCAATTCGGGGTGTATTTGGGCCGACACTTGCTCAGTGCAGACCAACTTGAACTGGACCGGCTTGCCATACAGCAGCGGCCGGCAACGATCCATTTCCGACTCGATAACTGCATTGAGGACGATACTCGGCGCATTGCGGGATTCTGGAGCGCGCGCAAGCAGGAGTAGAGCGCTGACTCGCTGTGCGGTTTCGGCCGCCACGCGCCGTATGCGCTCAACAGTGACAAGTTGTGCCGGGTTGTTCGACAGCTGTGCAGCCAGTACCTCTGCTGCGCCCAACATAATGGTGAGCGGTGTGCGCAATTCATGACTGACGTCGCCCGTGAACAGCTGCTCGCGCTGCAAAAATTGCTGCAATTCGTCGGTGCGTTTGGCGAAGGCACGCGCCAGAACGCCGATTTCATCTTGCGCTGACAGGGAAGGCAAATCGCTTGGGTCAGCGTTCCGACCGACCGCATCGGCAAGCGCCGCTACCGGTTCGATCATCCGTTTGGCCCATAACACGCCGAGTACCGCAGCGAGCAAAACACTGGCGACAAAGCCAACGGCTAAATCCAGGACGATTACCAGTTCCGTATGCTCGAGCTCACCGATCTGCTGCACCACGGCGTAGTGGCGAGTACCCTGATCGCGCAACAGCACGCGAACCAGTTGATTGCCGAGCATCAGCTCGTGGAAACCGGCGGGTAATCTCTGCAGTTCAAGCGGGATATCGTCATCGACCAGCATGCGCATGTCGGGTGACATATCCGGCAGTTGGCCGCTCTGCTGGAAGTCGATCATCCTGCCTTCCAGCTGGGTTAACCGCGCGTTGATTATCTGCTCCTCGATAATCGCCACGGATATATAGGAAACCAGGCTGAAGGCGCCGGCCACTATGACCGCCAACAGGATGTAGGTGAGCGCAATGCGCTGTTTGAGCGAAAACCTAGGCCTCACCGGCTACCACCAGTCGATAGCCTACACCCGGTAGAGTCAGCAGCATTGGCTGGTGAAAGGGTTTATCAAGCACCTGGCGCAAGGTATGGATATGGGTTCGCAAGGCATCGCTATCCGGCGGGCAATCGCCCCATACCTCACGCGCGACAGCTTCGCGCGTCATCAGCGCTGGTGCGGCACGCATCAACGCAGCAAGAATTTTGTACCCCGTAGGCGTCAGATCGAGCAGCTGCCCGGCGCGCGAGGCCTGGCCGATACTCGCATCCAGCCACAGATCGCCGAAGGTCAGGGGCGCTTGCACATGCTCGTTACGCGAGCGACGCACCAAAGCCTTCAAACGGGCATCCAGTTCGGGGAGGGAATAGGGTTTGACCAGATAGTCGTCTGCACCCACTTCGAAACCAGTCACTTTGTCGCTCTCGGTATCACGTGCGCTCAGCATCAGAATCGGTGTTGCCAGCCGGTGCTCGCGGCGAAGCAGCCGGCATACCTCCACGCCATCCATGCCCGGCAACGATAAATCGAGAACGATCGCGTCATGCAAGGCCCCCGTCGCGCAGGTGACCCCAGCATTGCCGTTACGCGCCACGTCCAGCGTATAGCCGAGCGGTTCCAGATAGCCATACAGGTTCGCGATGATGTCCGGGTTGTCCTCAATAATCAGCACATGCATAAATTTCCCATCTATTTTCCGATGCCGTATTCGGCACCACAGCCATGAGAAAAATCATACCTAGAGAGCCGACGCCCTGCGGGCCAGCCTGCTGTCACTTCACTGCGCGGCGTCTGGCCTGTTACGGCGGACGCGCCTAGTCAGCGTATCGGCTGCCTCTCCTACATGCATCAACGGCGGGTTTGCGAAAGACCCAGTAGGTCACCATCAACGCCAATGTCGTCCACTTAAGCTCCTGCCCTATCTGGAACAAGTAAACCCCGGGCTTGAGCGTTCGGTGCAGTCGCAACCTTGCCGGCGCCCCAACCCTGGCCGATGCCGTCCTCGACCGCGCACACCGCCTACCGGATCAACCTGAAGCCAATTGCAATACAGTTGGCCTTCCCCATAAGCAACAGAACTTGCAACGACTAACATCAACAAGCCAAATAATCTACATAGAGATATTCCCGTCACTCCTCCAGATTATTAGTGTTGAGCAATAATAACGCGCATGCATGCGCCAACTCGGAACAACCAGCCCGATAGCAGACAAACAAATTATTACAATCCTCAGCCAATCTACCAGCGGCCGTTTTCGGAAACAACTTGGATAAGAAGGCGCCAAGTGAGATCGCTCACAGTTTGCGGCACACTTGATTTTCTAAAAAATAATATTTTTAAGACCCATGTCACAAATTGCAGCCGAAAACCCAAATAGATCACATCAACCGCAAGGCCTGACCCGCCTTCAATGAATTTCAATCAGCACGATAAATCGTCGGAACAAGGTCAAGTTAGATTGCCGCGGCCAGGTGCCCGAGCAGGGTCTCTAAACCGAACTTCATGCTGCATCGAATTTGGATTCGACCTCCGGCTCTCGCACAATATCCGGGCTCAGCTCTTTTGCGTTTTACATACGCCTCGAACCCATCAATTCGAAACCACAATAATGCTCACTGGTGAGCAACAGCACTGTCGGAACAAGCGAGTCCTGCAGCGGAACAAGGCCGATAACAACACTAATCAATCGTGATCGATGGCCCCCGCTACGCGATCTACAGAATGGCCAGGGCGAAAACCCAAAACGAAGCCGGATATACGAATGCAACCGCGCTGACGACAGGGCGGATGAAAAGCGTTACCCCCTAATTGAGGGGAGAGCCTATATATACTTATTAGGCGGCAGTAAATGCACGGATAACAAAAACAATAAATCCAGCAATACACGCGTATGTTACTATCGCAGGGTAGTTGAGATCCAAAATAAATCGTGGAAGTAAATCAGTATTCTTTACAGTCTCATGAAATTCCTCTACGTTGATTGGCTGCGCAGCAATATGCGATGGATCATCTAGTGCAATTACTGCATCGTGGTATTGTGAGTCGATAGCGACCCAGACGGAAACCAGACCAGTACTGAATAAGTTCCGGCTCCCCTCGCCGCTAACTATTACAGGTATTCCAGCACCTTCAATTCGGCTTTTGATTTTGGAAGCTTCCGAGTGCGTCAGTGTTTGCGCGATTTGCTTCATAGGCCTAACGCCAAGTTCATTGGCTCCGGATCGGAGCGGATTTTTCTGCCATGGCATTTGCAGCCGCACAAATATGCGCAGTGTAGGGATCCGCTGCAACGCTTGGTTATGCGCGGAGCTGCAAACTGACGACCTGCTATACAGGTGATAATGGCTGAAACCAATTTAGCTATTCCCAGGTATAAAATCTATGTTTATAAATACTCAGATCGACTTTGTAGGTGCCACCAACTTGCTCCGGCTTTAACCCAGGATGATCGCGATAGAGATCATTAAGAATATCGATCACGCGCCCCATAACCTGACCGGCCTTTCGCCTATACTCTACGAATTCCGCATCCGTGCCCTTATCTCGGGCGAAAGCGACGCTGTCATTTATCTGCGAATTTATTTGCATCATAAGAATGCTGATTTTTTCTGCGTCAACTTCTCGCATCGATGAGGATTCCATTTTGCGCATAGTGATTAAGCCAAGCGGCGAGGTTTAACCCCCCGGGCGAACGATTTTAATAACATTGGTTAGGATGTTGTTCAGCGAACCAGTTCAAATACGCGCTTGTTTGCGCTCTTTTCACTGAGGCGTTGAAGGATGATTTCGTATTCCTGAGCATGTATAACATTGGACTCCAGAAGATAGTCCAAGTGTCGTTTATACAATTCTGCCATTTCTTCGCGACTGATCCCAGCGGGGGAACTAAACGATTCTATTCTAGCCTTTAAATTTTTACAAAAATCATCCACTGCTAATTGTGACGGCTTACTTCTGAACATAGAAAAAATAATAGCTGAAGTATTTACATTGCGATAATGAATTGTGTTTCTTGACAATTTCATAGTATTAATGAGGCATGCTAGAAATATGCCTAACAAAAATACAATACCAAATTTTTCACCTAAGCCTTGAGTAATCCAGCCATCAATGACTGCAGCTATCAACCCAGCAAGAGGAACAATTGTAGCAATAACCCAACCGAGAGGAGTGGAGCGGTGGTAAATGGGTGAAGGATCGATAATTTGTAGAGGTATCGCTTCACGAGTTGAACGCAGCAGAGTGCTATGCGCTATAGATAATTCGCGATTACTCTCAACCGTAAATGTAAGCTTTGAAAACGGAAAGGTTCGTTGGATTATTTTAATTGGAGACATGTGCATACCTTATTCCCTAATGATAAGCTAAAGGACGGAGTTTAGTCTGCCCCGAGTGAGCGAAGCGAACGATTTGAATGCTGTAATGGACTCTCCCCGCGCCACCGTTCTATACCTAAAACCGGGTGACTGAACGTTGGGAGAGCCGTTATGAAATGTATTGCCGTTGATTTGGTCAAGTCCGTTTGCCAGGTTGCCGAGAGTGTCCGTTCCGGCCAGGTGATCCAGCGCAAACGGCTGAACCGGGAGGCGTTCAAGCGATATATACAGGAGCAGGTCAAGCCGGTCGAGTGGGGATGGAGGCTTGAGGCACCGCACATCACCTTACTGACGGCGCAGCGATGTCAGGCCCGCACGCCGGAGAAACTGACCCAGCTGCAGCGCTGGGCGGTGGAGACCGCGGCACGCATCGGCCACAACAAAGCGGCCGTGGCCCTGGCCAACAAACTGGTGCGGATCTGCTGGGCGGTGTGGTGCCATGAGCGTCGGTACAGTGGTGACTGGCAAAGCGTAAGGCCCGCCTGACGGTGGGGGTAATCAGTAAGGTGTGATGGTTTTCTAGTGGTTGTGGTGAGCAGCAGCACTGTTGAACAGGCGAGTCCTGCAGCGGAACAAGGCCGATAACAACACTGATCGATCGTGATCGATTGAACGCTTGGCCCCCGCTGCGCGAACTACAGAATGGCCAGGGCAAAAAGCCCAAGACAAGGCCGGATATACGAATGCAACCGCGCTGACGACAGGTGCAAAAGAAACGCTTTGCCCACTACTTGTGGGGAGAGTCCATATACCACTAGTTAGACGTATGCACTTCGTTCTGCAAAGCGATAGTCGTCATCGCCTAGTGTTTTGTGCTCTAGGAATGAAAGCTTCAGATTGACTGGTAGCATTGGGGCGAAGCTGTGGACAATATCTCCGTGCGGAGCTCCGTTGCGGTCGAAGCATGGGGCCTCAACCACTGCCACTAAGTTTTCTGATAGCTTCATTCTCTCTTGAGTCCAAATGGCTTTCACATACTCAGCATATTTGTAGTCGGAGAAATAGATTGCTGTTGCTGCAGAATGTATTTGTAGGCTGTTTATTGCGGAAACATCCCGCAGCTCTCTGACATGAATCACGTTTCCGGGGCGTAGTTTTTTGAGAAAATAATGCCGGGAATCTATAAGCAGCAGTACTCGGCTTTCGGAAAGGGGGAAGAAGATTTGCAGGCCAGGAGTGGTAAAACCCAAAACCCCTCGTAACTTCACATTCCCATAGTGTGCGTTGTGAAATACTGCGGGAGCGTCACTAAATATAAAGGGTCTATTGGTTCTATTGTCCAGCAACACTGGAGTCAGGTCGCCGAGTAAGTGAGCTTGTTCAAGAGAGATTTTTATCTGTTCAAGATGAAATCTTAAGGGGTCCACATCAAATAGCTCTAGGTCGGATATGTATTCAAGTTTTTGATCGTCTGAGAGATTTTCGTTTTTGTTGATCTCGGCTTCTAACCAGAGCTTTGTTAGGCGGTCGTTCATAGGCTGAGAACTATTTCTTGACGATAACGTGCGTGCCCTCTGGAACATTATTGCCTGTAGCGTTAAAAGCTGATCAACCTCCGATATTTCACGTAAATCCGTGCAACTCTTTAGGGTGCGGAGTGTGCTGCTAAAAATACCTTCGAGGTGTGAGAATGCATCTTCTATTTCCTGGCCTCCATAGAATTTATGCTTCGATGCTTGACCCTTTATTGGAGCTGCAGTGCACGATGTGCCATTTTTTCTGTTAAAGACACAAATAGACCTTCCGTCCTTCGAGAATAGTCGGAAGTAAAATTGCGGGACATAATGCTGATTGGATTTCTTGCTCATATGTCTAACGTTTGGTTAAGGGGCGGGCTTTAGCCCAATGTCATCAACTTAAGGAATTT
>NZ_CAMPHI010000046.1 GCF_946885955.1 uncultured Pseudomonas sp. | reverse complement strand
GCGGCAAGCTGTTCGTCGAGCACGGCCAGGAAATCTACAACGGTCAGATCGTCGGTCTGAACAGCCGTGACAACGACATGGGCGTCAACCCAACCAAAGGCAAGAAGCTCGACAACATGCGTGCTTCCGGCAAGGACGAGACCATCGCCCTGGTTCCACCTGTTCGCTTCACCCTGGAGCAGGCACTGGAATTCATCCAGGACGACGAGCTGTGTGAAGTCACGCCGAAGTCGATCCGTCTGCGCAAGAAGATCCTCGACGAAGGCGAGCGTAGCCGCGCCGCGAAGAAATCCAAGGCCTGATCCTAAAGCCTGGTAACTGAAAAGCCCCCGTCAACGTGAGTTGGCGGGGGCTTTTTATTGCCTCGGATAAACCGCGCTAAGCATCGCCTCAGCTGCTGTCGTCGCAACCGTTGGCCCCAGAACCGGCCGGCAGCAGCGGCGTCGGCGGATTTTTCGCGGTGAGGGCGGGGTGTACTTCGATAAAGCAGCCGGGTACGCGCAAGGCGTCGAGCAATAGACTCTGCAGCGCCAGTAGATCGCCCGCGAGAATTTCCTGGTGCGGTGGCGTCAGGTGGAAATGGTTGTCGCCGAGGATCAGGCTGTCCTGGCCTTCGACCCGGATCAGTGCCTTGCCGGTTTGGCTCAGGCTATTGCCGATCAACACCAGGCGATCGCCGCCAGCGGCCGGATGGCGGAAGCTGATGGCGTATTCGGGGGTGCCGCTGATGTGATTCTCCGCGACATAGGCGCGTTTGACGTTGAGCGCGTCGATACCGCTGTAGCCGCTATTGAAGATGTGGTTGCGCAACAGCAGCAGGTTGCCTTCGCCGACGCTGTCGCGCAGCTGGATCGCATTGCCGGCCGAAGTACCGAGCAGGTTGCCGTCGATCAGCAGATCGCCGCGTTGTTCCACGACCTCGATACCGGCCTTGCCGGTGGCGCTGATCACGTTGTCCTGTACGCGGCCACTGCTGCGCCCGCGGATACGCATGCCGCTGTTGTTGCGCACCTGATCGATTCGGTTGCCCTGCACCTGCAGCTGGCTGTCGGAAATATCCAGGGCGTATTGCTGCAAGCGTTCGAAGCGGTTGTTGTCGACCCGCAACGTTGCGTCACTGGCGTCCAGCGCGGTGGACAGCTCATCGAACAGGCTGTCATGAATCCACAGCCGTGCCGGTGCTATATGACGGCCCTGTTCGATGCTGCGGGCGGCACCGAGCCCACGGGCCAGGTGCGCGTTGTAGCCGAGGCGGGACAGGGTCGAATGTTCGACCAGGGTGACGCTGCCGGCCCAGGACATGATGAAGGGGCGAAAACCCGCTTGCGCGGTTTCCGTATGCGCACCGCTCCAGCCCTGGACCAGGGCATGACTTAGGATCAGCTGGCCCTGATTGATCAGAGCGCTGCCGCTGTTGGCGTTCAGGTAGAGGCTGACGTTGTCGACCACCAGGGCGGCGTCGGCGTCGATCAGCAATGGATAGCTGAGCAGGTAGCCGTCCTTGTGCCGACGCAGGATCTGCGGGTTGTCGACGGCGCGAAACAGTTGCTCAAGGTCGATGCGCCCGCCACTGATGCGCAGCGTCTGCGGGTGCGCGGCCTGATAGCCGGCGATCACCTTGAACAGGCCGTTATGCACGAAGGGTTCGAACGGCCAGCTGCCGACCTGGGCGGAAAACATGGTGCGCAGGGATGTTTTGCCGCGTGCGCTCGGCAGCTTGGCGCTGACCTGCTCAGCCGTCGGGCCGTTCGCCATCGATTCGCGCAGGCTGTCCAGCTCGCTTTGCTGGGCGGCGCCGGGGAACAGGCTGATCGGCTCGGCGGCACTGGCCCATAGCGGTGCGCCGGCCAGCATGGCGAGCGCCAGCCAGCGCGCGAGTGTTGGGCCTGCGCAGCGGATGGCGCCGCATGGGGAGTGCGCGGCCTGGATTGGGGCGGTCGACATGGGTGTCACCTTTTCAGAGCCTGCAGGGAAGGGTAGAGCGGCTCGATACGTCCGCCGATCTGGCTGTAACCGTCGATCGAGCCGGCTTCCTCTCGATACAGGCGGTTGGCCAGTTGGTGTTTCGGTGCATGGCTGAGGAAGGGAATCAGCCAGGCCATCTTGTAGGGTTGCACCGGTTCCTGTTTCTGCCCTTTGAGCTCCGGCAGCTGTTTCGGGTCGAGCACCAGTTGCGCGGCGAAATTCGCCAGCAGTTCGAGCTTGTGCTCGTCGTCCTCGCTCAGGCGGTTGCCGTTGCGACGCAGCGCCTCGGCCACCAGGGTCAGCGGCACCAGGGCGTAATGGGTGTAGTTGGCGGCCAGCTTGCCGCGCGCCAGTTCGTTCGGCAGGTAGGCGTAGCGACCGTCCGCGCCGGGGGTGATTTGCTGCAGGGCGCGGCGCATGACGCGCTCGGCGATGTCCAGATAGCGCGGTTGATCGAGCACGATGCCGGTCGAGGCCAGCGCCCAGGCGGCCCAGTAGTCATGGTTGTTGAAATAGACGAAGTCGGGCTCGAGGCGTGGTGCGTAATCCTCCATCACCAGCGTGGCCAAATGGTTCAGCCATTTGCGCTGTGCGTCGCTCAGCTGCAGTTGGCCATGGCTGAGTGCCTGGGTCTTGAGGATCACCGAGGAGATCGCCACCAGGCTCCATTTGCGTATGGCGAGCCCGGTCTTGCTGGCGTCGCGGCTGCTCAGGGCATCGGCTTCGGCCCAGGTCTGCAGCCACTGATCGATGCAGGCCAGGGCCATGGCCGCATGGCCTGGGGTTTCCGCGCGCACATAGTAGTCGGCGAAACGCACCAGGTTCTTGGTGTACTCGGTGGCGCTGCGGTAGGCCAGCTGCGAGGCCGCCGACTGACTCTTGGTGCTAAGGGTGGATTTGCTCGGGTCGCTCTGGTCGTACTTGCTGTCGATCTGCAGGGGGCCGGTATAAGGGGGCGGCACCTGTTTGCGACAGGTCAGGCTGGTGTAGTCGAGCGGCGCTGGCGTGGCGGCGGCCCCCGCCTGCCAGATCGAGCGCAACGCCGCGTGTGCGGGGAGCGCGACACCAAGTGCCAGGGCAGCGCCTACGAGCGGAACGAACAGGCGACTTACAGGCACAGTTTCACCTCCACCTTGGTCGGGGTTTCCAGTGCGGCGACCGGCTCCATGAACACTGACAGCAGGTTGGCGTTGCGATGCTCGGGCGCGTGACTCAGCTCCAGGTAATAAAGGCCGCCGTCGACGATGCCTTCGCGGCGATACCAGACTTTGTCGCGGGTGCCGTTGTCGTAATAGGTGATGATGTAGAAGTCCTTGACGTTCAGATCGGCAATCCTGATTTCGAGAAAGCCCTGCAGGTTTTTCAGGTCCTGCCGCTGTTGTCCGGCGTTGCTTAGCAGCTCGATGCGTTCGGCGGTCTTCAGCCCGGGCAACTCATGGCTGGCGCTGGCCAGAACCTTCGGCGAGTGGCTGCAACCGCCATTGATCGCGGGGATCAACTGGCGATAGGTCAGCGGGGTTTCCAGGGCGAAACTCGCCGGCAACTCCCAGATGATCAGCTTGGGCGGGGCCTCGGGGTCATAGTCGCTGGAATGCAGGTACTGGATCAGCGAGCCGTCCTGGCCTGCGCCGGGCAGGGCGTAGTTGAGGATGTCGACGCTGAGGTATTCCTTGAGAAAACCTTCGAAGTTGTAATTCTTGGTTTCCTCTTCACGGTTGGCGGAGTTGCTGGTGCCGATCAGCACCACTTCGGCGGCGCTGTCATCGAACAGGGCGTCGGCGCCAGCGTCCACCGGAATGGTCTGGAAGCCGCGAACGTACTGGAAACCGAAGTTGTTGCCGCAGATGCGCTTGAGACCGCGGCTCATGGTGCCGTCCTTGGGGATCATCACCCCCGGGTCGGTGCGGAACTGCTTTTTGCTCAACTGCGGATAGACCGGGTCGGCGATGATGCGATCGGCGACGATGCGCGCGGTGGCCTCGGCGCCGGACGGCGTCCAGTGGTGGTCGCGGCGAAAGAAATATTCCTGCTCCGGCGGGTTGTCCACCAGCGGCATGATGTCCGGCACCAGGGCACCGCCCTGGCGCAGTTGTTCGATGTAGCCGGCGAGGTTGTGCCGGGCCACGGCGAAGTCGAAGCCATAGGCGGCGTCCGGGCGGATCTTGTCGCGGTGCATCAGGCCCCGGGTGGGTTGTACGGCAATGGCCACGCGGATGTTCTTCGCCGCGAAGGTGGCCATCAGGCGGGCGAACTCGGGGCGCATCGCCTGGGGCATGCCGAAGTCGTTGGCCAGATCCACGGCGGAGCGGAACAGCCACTTGTCTTTGCCGGGCGCCAGCGTGTCCAGCGACTTCATGATGCCTTCGGCATAGTTTTTCGGATCGGACAGGCCTGGGCACAGCAGGCACTCGAGGTCGCAGGCCTGCTCCTCGGCGCTGGCCGGTTGGGCCAGCGCGAGCAGCGCCATGACGACGGCGCACAGCAAGGGTGTTTTCATCGGCGAAAGCTCGTCAGGGGGCTATTCGAGGGTGTCCAGGCTGTTGGCCTGGCTGATTGCGCGATAGCTGCTGCCTTCGGGGATGACCAGGTAGCTGTAGGAACGGCCCTTTTTCAGCAGTTGCGGGTCGAAGGTGGCCACGCTCTGCTCGCCATTGAACGCGGCGAAACCGATCTTGACCTCGTTGACCGGGCGTACGCCGCTCTGGTTCTTCTCGATGCTGTTGACGATCGCGTGCTTGCCGTCCTGGGTTTTCAGGGCCAGAGCCTGGTCGGTCAGGTTGTAGAAGGCGATCAGGGCTTTTTTCGGATCCTCGGCGTAGGGGTCGACGATGCTCGCCAGGCTGCTGCCGTCGTACACGATGGTGTAGGCCGTGTTCGCCTGCAGGTCGATGTCCTGAGAGACCTGGTTGACCGTTACGCTGCGGCTGCCCGGGGCGCTGAACAGGTAGGCGCCGAGTTGGCCGTTATTGACCTTCTGGCTTTTGCTCTTGCTGCTTAGCGTTACCTGCGCCGGCGCGCCGCTGAGGTTGAGCACGCGTACATAGGCGGAGCCGGCGGGCGCGACCGGGCCGTAGAGGCCGGCATTGCCTTCCTGGGCCTGACTGGCCAGTGGCATGAGCAGCAGTAGGGTGGCGAGGCAGCGTTGTGCAAGGGTATTCATAAGGTTCTCCTGATGGTGGGGGCAATGTCGGTGGTTCAGAGCAGTTCGCTGAGCACCTGGGTGCTTTGCCTGCTGGCTTGGTTGGTGAGCAGCGTGCGCACCGGGAACTCCCAGATCACTGTCTTGATGTCCTGGTTGTCGAGGTTTTCGCCGGCGAGGAACTGATCCATCGCATGGAAGGGGCCGAGCGCTTCGGTGGCCATCGTCAGCATGTCGTTCTGCAGCGATTCCTTGAGAAAGCCGGGGAAGTTCCAGTCGTCGATCTTGGTGTAGCTGGAACCGACCAACATGATCGATTGCTGGTCGTCGCCGAATAGCTGGTCGTCATTGACCTGCTGTTTGGTGTTGACCGTTTCGTAAAGCGGGATGGAGTCGCCGGCGAATAGTGTCGGATTCAGCCATTTGCTGAAGCGCACGAAGCCGAGCAGATCGCCAGTGACGGTCTTCTCCGCAATCTGGCGCGACTGGTAGTGGGCCTGCCCGACGAGTTCGGGGTGCAGGCGCGCGAACTCCCTGGCTGCCAGGCTGGCGCCCTGGGGTGTCCAGTGGGTGTCGGTACGCAGAAACAGCGGTTGCTCCTGCTTGCCGCGCAGGAAGCTCTGACGCACCGGCGTCACCTCGATATGGCGTTGTCGCAACTGCGTGACGAAGTCGCCATACAGCTCAGGCGCGCGCGGGTCGAGGCCGACACGGGTCTGGTCGGCATAGATGTCCACCTTCATCGGCACCGGGATCATGATCAGGCGCTTGCCATGGGCGCGCAGCTGCTCGCCGACTTCGCTGATCCGTGCCAGATGCTGGGCGAGGACTTTCTCGTAGGCGCTCGGTATCTGGTATTCCTCGTTGGTGAACAGCCAGCCGTCCTTGCCCAGCACCACACCGCTGGAGCCTTCGTTGAACAGCAGGTACTGCACGTTGGCCCAGCCCTCCACCGAGAGGGCGCGTAATGGAAATTCGCGGTCGTAGATCTTTTCGAACTTGCGCACCAGCTCGCCGTCGAGGAACAGCGCGACGGCCTGCTCCTGGGTGCGCGCGAAATCGGCGACCTTGGGGATGGAATAAGCCAGCATCGCGGCCAGCAGGAGGATGAACAGAATGCCGTTGATGCGGCTGGCGGAGTTCATTACGGGGAACATGGCTACCTCCTCAGAATTGGAAATAAAGGAAAGGGGAGAAGGAGTTGGCGGCCAGCCGGGTCAGCGACAGGCCGAAACCGGCCCACAGCAGCAAGGCGCTGAGACCGCTGACGTTATCCATCAGGTAACCGCTTTTCTGCCCGACGTAGTAGCGCCGGTTGATGGTGCCGGCGATTACCAGCCAGGCCACGGCGACCAGGGTGAAGTACACGGTGAGGCTGGACGCACCGATGAAGTACAGGTCCATCGAGCCGAGGCCGTTGAGCCCGAACATCCCGGCGTAGAGACGCAATGCATGCTGCAGGTCGCCGGTGACGAACAGCGGCATGCAACAGACCACGCCGGTGACCGCGAGAATATTGCGCCAGAAGTTGTAAGGGTCGGTGATCTTGGTGGTCAGCCCGAACTTGCGCTCGAGCACCATGAGCACGCCGAAATACATGCCGAAGAAGATGAAGGCGAAACTCGCGCCGTGCCAGAACCCGGATAGCAGCATGGTCAGGAACAGCGCGCCGTTGGCGCCGACCTTGCGGCTGCGCACGATCGGCATATACACATAGTCGCGCAGGAAGTCGGCCAGGGTCAGGTGCCAACGGCGCCAGAACTCGGTGAGGCTCTGGCACAGGAACGGCTGGTTGAAGTTCTCCGGGAAGCGGAAGCCCATCATCATGCCCAGGCCGATCGCCATGTCGCTGTAGCCGGAGAAGTCGAAATACAGCTGGACCAGGGAAATGAACATGCCGAACCAGGCGTTGACCAGTTCCGGCTGCGACTCGCCCATCACCAACGAAACCATCGGCGCCAGGGAATCGGCGATCAGCACCTTTTTGATGAAGCCGAGCATGAAGCGGCAGGCGCCGAGGGAGAACAGCTCCAGCGAATGGGTGCGCTGACGCAGTTGCTGGTCGACCAGGCTGTAACGCAGGATCGGCCCGGCAATCAGCTGCGGGAACAGCGCGATATAGGCGGCGAAGTCGACGAAACGCTGGGTCGGTTCGGCCTGCTTGCGATAAATGTCGACGATGTAGCTGATCGCCTGGAACACATAGAAGGAGATCCCCAGGGGCAGGATGATGTGCTTCAGGGTGAAGGTATTGATGCCCATCGGCTCCAGCAGGTTGGTGATCACCTCGACACCGAAGTTGGTGTACTTGAAGTAGCCGAGGGTGAGCAGGTCGCCGACCACGCCGATCGTCAACAGGCGCTTCGCGCCTGGCTTGTCGCCATTGTTCAGGCGCTCCTTGATACGGATGCCGAACCAGTAGTTCCAGTAGGAAATGGCCACGAACAGCAGAAGGAAGTCCGGTCGCCACCAGGCATAGAAGGCATAGCTACCGACCACGATCACGTGGGACCGCCAGGAGTCCCTGACCAGGTAATAAACCAGCAGGAACAACGGTAGAAACAGAAAGACGAAAACATTCGATGTGAAAATCATGGCCGCACCTTGGCTAATCCGTTAGTAGCGCAGAACCGCGCCGAAAGAGAGTTGATAGTCGTCATCCAGGCCGAGTACGGCATCGCCGGCCATGAAATAGCCGCCGCTGATCAGCAGATCGACGTTGAGTTGCCTGCCATCCAGCGCGGTGGGGAACATTTCCCAGTAGTAATTGAGGTCGAGCACGCGGCCGAGCGACTTGTCGCCGGTGAGAGCCCCGGCCAGCTCGGGCGACACCCGCAGCGGCAGTTCGCCCTTGCCGTCGCGCAAGTACAGATCGGAAAAACGCAGGTCGAAGTAATGCCTGGGCCGGGGCCGGGTTTCCACGGCGATGCCGTAGAACGCCAGGTTGCGCAGGTTGATGCCGATGAATGAACCGAGCAGGCCGCTGGCATAGGTTTCTTCCCCGCTGACCCGGTCGGACTGCAGGTCGTTGAAGCCGAAACCGTCGAACTCATTGCTCGGTTTGTCGGTGATGCCGCCGCGCAGGGCTATCCGCGGCTGCCAGGGCCAGCTGTCGAAGCGCTTGCCGAGGTCGCCGAGCACGACCCAGCCACTGCTGTTGCGCCGCCGTTCGCTGGTACCGGCATCGATGGTGTCGTAGTGACCCTCGAGCAGCGCCAGCTCCATCCGGTAATCGCTGATCACCCCCCAGCGCAGGTCGTCGCCATGGGCGAACAGACCGGCGCGTTCGCCCTTGAAGTCGCTGGGGTCGTTCACGTCGTCGCCGGAGTGGTCGTACTCCAGCAGCGCGCGCACGCCGGCCCAGTGTTGCGGATGCCAGCGCCAGCTGTACTCGCCGAGGCCGTAGAGGATCGAACGATTACTGTCCTCCAGGCTGTTGGCGTCGCTGTTGTAGTTATAGAAACGCTGGCCGACGGCGAGAAAACCGCTGGCGAAGTCGTCGACGTAGTTGAAGCGCAGCGATTCCAGGCTGTCGTCCCACCAGATGCCGTAATAGTCGGCATAGCGTTGCCGACCGACACTCAGGGAAAAGCGCGGGTCGCCGCCGAGCAGGTTGCGTTTGAGATAGAACTCGCGCAGCTCGCTGTTGAAGTGTTCGACCTCGGGCAGCTCACGAGCCGGGTTCTGTTCCTGGAAGGGTGTGCTGGCCTGGCTGGAGTTGTAGTTGAACCACAGGCGCGCAAAGCCCTGCCAGGTCGGCCATTCGGCCTGTGGGCTGAACCAGGATAGCGAAGGCTCGTAGCGCACCCCGTAAAAGGGCTCGTAATCCAGACCGAGGGTCGAGTCCTGTGGACCGTAACCGCCTTGCACGCTGAATTTATGGTGGACTTCGAAGGCATCGAAAGCCGAACCGGAATCTTCGGCAGACGCGGGCTCGGCCGGCGCATCGGCCTCCTGGGCCTGGGCCAGTGCGCCGCTCAGCAGCAGGGCCAGGCCCAGGTAACGCAGCCTTCCCCCGCTCGTGTTGTGTGGCATACGGCTGCTTGGCATATGGATCGTCCCCATCGCTAGATCTTCACGTTCTTGAGAATGTCTTCACGCGCGTGCTGCGCCTCGGCCAGCTCCTGGGGGCTGATCTCGGTCTCCAGTTCACCAAGTAATTGGCGTGCGCCCAGTTCGCCGTAATCCACGGCGATGCGGGCGTAGGCATAGGCCTTGGCCTTGTCGTGGCAGATGCCCTTGCCGCGGTTGTAGATCCTGGCGATGCGGTAGAAGGCCGAGGCGACGCCCTGCTCGGTGAGCTGCTGGTAGGCCTGGATCGCCTGCAACTGATCGACTTCGTCGAGGCCGCCCATGCTGTAGAGTTCGCCGAGGTTGAGGTAGGCGTTCTGGTAGCCTTCATCGAGCAGGCCGCGAATCAGCTCGTAGGCCTTGTAAGGGTCGAGTGTCGATTGCCAGGCGCGCACCAGGTAGGCCGAGGCGCGCAGGGCTCGGCCCTGTTGCGGTTGCTGCGCCTCGATGCGGTCGAGCAGGGCGAACACGTCGGTCGGGTCGTACTCTGTGGCCAGGGCCATCATGTAACTGGCCTTGGACTGCATCGCCGCCACCGAACCATGCTCGACGGCATAGTTCAGCCAGGTCAGCGCACCGTTGTTTTCCTTTTCGCCGGCAATCCCGCTGAGCAGGCTGCCGATGCCCTGCACCACGCCTAGCGGGAGCTCGTCCATGCGCTCGCTCAGGCTCTTGGCGTAGGCCTGGAACACCTCGTCCTGGCGCTCGCCGAGAATCTGGTAATAGCGATCCACAGCGCGCGGATCCTCGAGCATCGCCCGCCGGTAATAACCTTCCGCCTTGCTCGGCTGGCCCTGCTTTTCGGCCAGTGCTCCGCGGTAGGTGAGGCTGATACAGTCTTTGACGCAGGCGCGCCGGTAGAGCTCGATCAGCTCTGCGACCTGGGCGGGCTGGAAGTCTTCGGGGTAGACCAGGAACACCTCCAGGGTGGTCGACAGGCTGTCGAAATCGCGCAGCTGCGGATAGCGCTGCACGGCATCCTGGAAGAACGCCTGGGTGCGCCTGCGATAGTGGTTGTTGTTCGCTACCACGCTGGCCAGGCGGCCCAGCGCGGCGAGTTCGCCGTGGCCCTGGTCGAACGCGCGCTGGTACAGCTCGATGGCTTCGCCGACCCGCTGTGCGCTGCTCGAGCCGGACAGGTGGTTGGCCAGCAGCAATTGCGCGGCGTGGTCGCCGCGGCTGGCGAGCTCGCGCAGTTGCGGTTCGACCTCTGCGGCCGGGTCCTGGAACAGCCGGTAGCGAATTTGCGCCAGGCTCTCGGCCTGCGCCGTGGTCGTCAGCAGACTGACCAGGGCGCAGGTGCACAGCAGCATGCGCAGTGATTTCGGCGGGTACATGGCTCGGCCCTAGAGACTGTCGACTTGCGCCGCGGTGAACGGCAGACCGAGATAGACATCGACCGCCAGCGGCTTGCGGTAGCTGTCTCGCGGCAGCGGCTGATCGGGGCGGATAGTCAATTCCAGCGCCTGATTCAGGGTGTTCAGCGCCGAGTCGACCACGGTGCCGGCAATCGGCGTATTGCTGCCGAACAGGCTGAGCTGGATCGAGTCGACGCGGCTGACATCCTTGAGCCGCTCGAAGGGGAAGCTGGCCTTGACGACCAGGTCCTCGTCGACCGGCAGCAGGTGCGCCAGTTCGTCGAACTTGTAGGCGTAGCCATCCATACGCTTGGTGGGGAAATACACTTCGCAATCGCAGGGGCTGGCGATCACCGTCTCGATCAGCGAACGGTTGAGCAGCGCCTGGCTGTCGGCCGGGGCCAGGCGTGTCAGGGCTTCGAGATCCGCCGGGGTGTTGATGCTGGTCGCCAGCTGGGTGGAGACGCTGGCGATCGGCTGGCCCACGGAGACCCGCTGATGTGGCTCGACCAGCAGCTTGACGTAGCCGTTCTCCGGCATGCTGACCACATAGGCATCGCTGCTGACCAGCGCCTGACTCGCGGCGACATGGAAGAACAGCAGGTACAGCTTGTGGAACAGCACGCCGGCCAGGAGCAGCCCGGCGCAGAGGAACATCAGGCTGCCGAGCCCGGCGCGCAAGCGTTCCCAGAGCGTGCGCGGAATGCTCAGCTTCTGCTTGCGCTGCTTGATGTAGTTTTCCCGCTGCAGCACATGCAGCAGGCCATTGATGTCGGCGATATCGCCGGCCATGTAGGCGCTGAGGATATAGCGCAGGATGTCTCGCTTCTGCTCGTCGAGTTCGACGAACTCGATCCCCAGCAGTTCTTCACGTTGCGACACCACTTTGACCTTGGCGTCGATATTCAGAACGATGGCGTTCAAGCGCAGATGAATCGAGGCGAACAGCAGGCTGCCGAGCTTGAGCGGCATGCCGCAGCGCAGGCCGGCGCCGCCGAGGGAAATGTCCTCGATCTGGCACTCGGTCGGGGGGATGCTGCCGCTCAGGGTGACCTTGGCGGGGATCTTGGTGCGCACATGCTGGCGCTCGTCGACCGCTTCGTGAACCATATTGGCGGACAGGTTACTGACTGTGTTCATGGGGGTTCGCCTCGCGATTTAAGATTGGTTGGCTTGTAGCAGCAGGGCGACGACGCCAAAAAACAGTGAAACGGCGGATGCCAGCATGGCTTTGGAAGTCCAGCGGTTGAGCGCCAGGTCGAGCCCGGCGGCGCCTCCGCTCAAGGTGGTCTTCTGCCGGGTCCAGCTCTGTTGATCCATATGGAACAGCGCGTAGACCTTCATCAGCGATCCGAGGATCTGGTTGTAATAGAGGACCAGCGGGTAGAGCGGGTCGACGTGGTGCTTGCTGAACAGCATGAGCAACGTGACCAGGGTGCGTGACAGCAGCACCCAGAACAGGTAGCCGAGCAGGATCTGCGCGCCGAACAGCAGGGCGCCGATCAGGGATGCGGTCAGGCCGAGCAGGCTGGTCCACATCGACACGCGTTGGTCGTACAGCACGTACATGGTGAACAATCCCAGTTGGCGAAAGCCGAGCAGGCGGGTGGCACGAAAATTCTGCCGTAGTGAATTGCCGTACCAGCGGAACATCAGTTGCCGGGTGGCGCGCAGGAAGTTGCTGTCTGGTGGATGCTCGACCGTGAGGGTGTTGCTGTCGGGAACGTAGAAGGTGTCCCAGCCGGCTCGCATCAGGCTGAACCAGGACGATTTGTCGTCCCCGGTGAGGAACTGGAAGCGCCCGAGACGCCAGTGCTGGAGAAAGTCCGCTTCGACATCCTTGATGAAGTCCGGCTCGGTCACCACGCTGGCGCGGAAGAACGACAGCCGTCCGGTCATGGTCAGCACGCGTCGCGACAGGGCCATCGAGCACATATTGATGTGGCGCTGAACGAAGCGCAGCGAATGCCATTCGCGGATCAGCTTGCCGCCTTCGACTTCGCAGAATTCATTGGTGGTAATGCCGCCGACATTGGGCAGGAAGGCGAAAAACTTCACCGCGTTCTCCACGCAGCGCGGCAGCAGCATGGTATCGCCATCGACCACGCCGACCACCGCGTCGCTATCCGGCATCTGCCGCGACAACGCGCGGAACGCGTGAGCCAGGCCGTCGCGCTTGCCGGTGCCGCGGGCGCGGACGATAACCAGCTTGATGTCGCGGCGGTTCCGGACTTCGCGGCGCATGATCTGCTTGATCAGGTCTTCGTCGCCCTTTTCGACGATCGAAGCGATCACCGTGCAGGGCACCGGCAGCCGCTGGATTTCCTGGAATACCGACTGATAGACCTTGAACGTGGTTTGCGCGGGGATGCGGAAACTGGTGACCACCATGAACAGCTGCGATGGCAGCAGCGCCGGGCCCAGGCGTTCCACCGCCTTGCGCATCGCCGGAAAGCGCCAGTGCAGGAAATACATGCCGCGCAGGTAGTGATTGATGGCGTTGCCGTAGCGCCAGCTGCCGAGTGCACCGATCAGCAAGATGAACTTCTTGTGATGGGGGTCGAGCAGTGCGGGCTCGAGCAGTTCGCCGAGCAGCGTCAGGCAGGTGAACAGCAGGCACCAGGCGAACAGGCCGACGCAGAAATCATGCAGCGTCGGCGCCGAGCCGTTGCGAGGCGACTCATGCATGGTTGCGCTGCTCCTTGATGGCCGCGTACCCGGCCTGCGGTCCTCGACCTGAGGCCATGGCGTAGCCGCTCGAGCGTGCGGCGTTGGCGGGGCGTCCCGTTCCGAATTTCATAGCCTACCCCTCATCCCGAAAGGTTCGTTCAACATGATTGCCGTCAGCGCCAGGCGTGCGGCCAGGTTTTACCTAGAAGGTGTCATGCGCATGGCGTCGTTGGGCGGCGCCAGTGCTCACGCATCGCGTCAGGACTTCACCAGCACGCGCTCCGTATCGCGCCGTTCGCTGGTGCGCCCATAGACGTCTTCCAGCCGCTGGATGTCGTCCTCGCCGAGGTAACTGCCGGATTGCACTTCGATGATTTCCAGGGGAATCCTTCCCGGGTTGGCCAGACGATGCACCGAAGCGATAGGGATATAGGTCGACTGGTTTTCGGTAAGCAGAAAGGTTCTGTCGTCGCACGTCACCTGGGCGGTGCCCGAGACCACGATCCAGTGTTCGGCGCGATGGTGATGCATCTGCAGAGAGAGCTGCGCACCGGGCTTGACCGAGATGTGCTTGACCTGGAAGCGCGAGCCGACATCCACCGAGTCGTAAGCGCCCCAAGGCCGGTAAACCTGGCTGTGCTTCTGGGTTTCCGGGCGGCCTTGGGCGGTCAGGGTATTGACCAGCTGCTTGACTTCCTGGGCGCGTTCGCGCGGAGCGATCATCACCGCATCCTTGGTTTCCACCACCACGAGGTCGTCGAGGCCGATCAGGGTGACCAGTTTGTCGGTGCTGTGCACCAGACAGTTGCGGCAGTCCTCCATCAGCACGTCGCCTGTCGCTGCATTGCCCTGGGCGTCCTTGTCCTGCACATCCCACAGCGAAGACCAGCAGCCGATGTCGCTCCAGCCCGCATCCAGCGGTACCACGCAGGCACGCTCGGTTTTTTCCATTACCGCGTAGTCGATGGAGTTTTCCGGGCAGCAGGCGAACGTGGCCGAGTCGATCAGCACATAGGCGTCATCCTCGCTGCTGCGCTCCAGCGCCAGTACGCAGGTGTCATAGATATCCGGTTCGTGGCGTTTCAACTCTTCCAGGTAGCGGCTGCTGCGGAACAGGAACATGCCGCTGTTCCAGAAATAATCGCCGCTGGCGACGAATTCACAGGCTTTGCTCAGGCTTGGCTTCTCGACGAACCGTTCGACGGCCAACACTCCGTTGGGCAACCGCTCCGGGCTCGGATTGCTCTTGATGTAGCCGTAGCCGGTTTCCGGCTTGTTCGCCGGCACGCCGAACAGCACCATCTCGCCGCGTTCGGCGGCACTGCGGCCCAGCGTCAGCGCCGCATGCAGGGCATCTCGATCGCCGATCAGGTGATCGGCGGGCAGTACCAGCAGCAATTCATCGCGCCCTTCGGCCATCAGTTTCATCGCCGCAATGGCGATCGCCGGCGCGGTGTTGCGGCCGAAAGGTTCGAGCAATACCGCCTGGGCCTCGCAGCCAATTTCGGCGAGCTGCTCGCCGACGATGAAGCGATGCTCCTCGTTGCACACCACAATGGGCGCCGCCATCTGCTCGTCATTCAGCCGCAGCAGGGTTTGCTGAAACAGCGTGTGCGATCCGGACAGGGTCAGAAACTGCTTGGGATAAAGCTTGCGTGACAGCGGCCAGAGTCGGGAACCGCTGCCGCCCGAGAGAATGACTGGGATCATGGTCGTGCTCCTTGAATGTGTGATGCGTGCCGAGCGGTTACCAGCAAATGCCCTGGTGGTTCGCGCAGGCGGTACTGGACAGGAAGCCCACAAGGTCGATGACCTGTTTGTCACTACTGACCTTGTTCAGTACTTCGGCGAAACGGCGATCGCCGTTGCCGATAATCAGCACATCGGATGACTCGACTACCTCGTTCAGCTCGGAATGCAGAAGCGAGGAAACATGAGGGATTTTCGACTCGATGTATTCCTTGTTGGCGCCCATTACCCGGGCGTATTCGACGTTGCTGTCGAAAATGCGCAGGTCATAGCCCTTGCCGATCAGCATTTCCGCCAGCTCGACCAGGGGGCTTTCGCGCAGGTCGTCCGTGCCTGCCTTGAAACTCAGGCCAAGCAGGCCGATCTTGCGCTTGTCGCAACTGGATACCATGTCGAAGGCGCGCTGCACCTGAATCCGGTTGCTCGGCATGATGGCGCCGAGCAATGGGTGCTGCACGTCCATCTGTGCGGCGCGGTAGGTCAGCGCGCGCACATCCTTGGGCAGGCAGGAACCGCCGAAGGCGAAGCCAGGTGTCATGTAGTACTTGGACAGATTGAGTTTGTGATCCTGGCAGATCACGTCCATCACCTCGCGGCCGTCTACGCCCGCCGCCTTGGCGATATTGCCGATCTCGTTGGCGAAGGTCACCTTGGTGGCGTGCCACACATTGCAGGTGTACTTGATCATCTCGGCGACTTCGATCGACTTGCGAATAATCGGTGCGTCCAGCTCGCTGTACAGCTGCTCGAGCAAGTCACCCGATTGCGGATCCAGCTCGCCGATCACGGTCATCGCGGGGAAGTCGTAATCCTTGATCGCGGTGCTTTCACGAAGGAATTCGGGGTTGGTGGCGACGCCGAAATCGACGCCGGCGGTTTTCCCCGAAGCCGCCTCGATCAGCGGGATCACCACGTTCTTCACCGTGCCCGGCAGGACCGTGCTGCGCACCACCACGGTATGCCGGGCGCTCTTCTCGCGTAGCGCAGTGCCGATCTGCGTGCACACCGACTCCATGTAGCCGAGGTCGAGATCGCCATTGCGTTTGCTTGGCGTGCCGACCGCGATAAACGACAGTTCGCTGGCGAGGACGGCGGCCTCGACATCGGTGGTGCCGTATAGCCGCCCGGAATTGACGCCGCTTTGCAGCAGCTCGCCGAGGCCCGGCTCGACGATTGGCGATTTGCCCTGATTGATCAGAGCGATTTTGCTCGGCGAGATATCCACGCCGATCACATGATGGCCGCGCGCCGAAAGGCAACCTGCACACACGGCTCCGACATAACCCAACCCAAAGATACTGATACGCATTTGGCCCATCTCCCTACGGTTCCCATATGACGATCAATTTCGAGGCGAACGAAACCAGCTGTCGTGACACCAGTCGAAGATCAGTTTTGGGCAGATAATCGCCACTTTCGCGGTGGCGTAAGGCGAGCGGCTGCAGAGACTGCAGCTAAGTCCGTCGCCGTTCTGTTTGGATGCACTACTTGTTTTTTTGCTTTGATGACAGCGTCTGCTTCCCACTCGCGTCACTGCGTATGAGAGCGAATTAGACTGTGTCGCGTCAAGATTACGGCCTTAGGCTAACAGCGTGCAGGAAGTAGTCAATAACTTGACATAGATGGAATAGTGCTAAGAAAGATGGTACTTATTCCGTAAATAAAGTGGCAGTTTGACACCATCGCGTGCGCGTAAATAAAGCGCAATGGGCCTGAAAAAGGCCCAGATTGCCTGGGCAGACAGTGCTCTAGTTCGCGGTTTTTGGCTGGTAGGCGCAGTAGCCGGGACGGGGCCCGACCTTCGGATGATTACGACAAGTGTCCGGTCGTTTGTCGTAAATGGTACACAGTCGAGATTTTCGGTCGAGGTACAGGCAATCGTTATTGCTCATGCGCGTCAGGGTGAAGATTCCTGACTTTTGATTGAAGCGCTCGACGATGCCGTCTTTTTGTAGACGCTTGGCGATATTCCTTGGCGGTTCGCCGCGCTCGAATTCATCGACTACACCGATGCGGATCAGGTCGCCGATGCGCACCTCCACCGGCAGGGTGCAGCAGGTGGAGTTGCAGCTGTGGCACATATCGCCGGTGTATTTGGCCCAGGTTTCCAGGCGGTCGAGTTCGGCGGCGGCGATCAGGTTGTTTTTCATGGAAGTCGGCAAGAGTCAGTGGAACGGCGGGCGATAATAGCGGCCTTCAGCCACTTGTGAGCGACTATCCGCCGGTTGGTCGTGGTTTGCCCTTTGGCTTCCCGCTCAGTTCGGCTGAGTCGGTCGCAAAAACTATCTTCTGTGTCTGTGATAGGCCCAGCATCGTCTCTATGGGTAGTGGCGAGACGAGCCCTTATACTGCGTGCCGGTTCTGGCCAGTATCTGGCCACTAGCGCGGAATTGCTGGCCTGGAATTACCTGAGTAGGAACGCACTGCATGCAATGGATCTTCATGCTGGTAGGGTTGGTGTTGGGCGCCTTGGCCGACGAGTCGGTGATCGGGGCGATTCTCGGTGCCGTGGTCGGCTTGGCCATTGGCCAGGCGCTCAAACTGCAGCAACTGGAAAAGCGTAATACGGCGCTGATGGGCCAGCTCAAGGCCTTCTCCATGCGCTTCGAACAAGGCACCACGGCACTTTACGAACGTCTGCTCAAGCTGGAGCAGACCGCTGCGCCGGGTCCGGTCCAGGCTGCACCGAGCGCACCTGTCGAGGCCGTGACGCCACTCGCCGAGCCGCCAGTAACGGCGCAGTCGGCGCAAACCGCCGAGGCTCAACCGGAGCTGGACTGGACGCTCGATTTCCAATCGCCGCCGCTCGGTTCGTTCGACGCCCATTCGTCTGCGGCCGTTCCCTCAGAGACCGTTCAGTCCGAGGCAAGTCAGTCCGCAAGCGGTCAGCCCGAAATCGATCGGCGCGCTGAGCCGGTCGCGAACGCTGCAAAGGTGGCGACGCCGCCTCCAATCGCCCGTCCCGCCGCGCCGAAGAAGCCGCGCGAACCCTCGCCGATCGAGCGTGCCATCGATATGGCCAAGGCCTGGTTATTTGGCGGCAACACCGTGTTGCGTATCGGCGTGGTGTTGTTGTTCCTTGGCTTGGCCTTCCTTCTGCGCTACGCCACCGAAGGCATGGTTGTTCCAGTCGAAATGCGCTATGCCGGGGTTGCCGCCAGCGCCGTGGTCCTGCTCGGTCTGGGCTGGTGGCTGCGCTTGCGCAACCCGAACTACGGCTTGATGTTGCAAGGCGCCGGTATCGCGGTGATGTATTTGACGGTGTTCGCCGCCATGCGCCTGCATCCCTTGCTCGATCCAAAAGTCGCCCTTGGGCTGCTGGTGGCGGTTACGATTTGCTCGGCGATTCTCGCGGTGGCGCAGAACGCCCTGGGCCTGGCCGCGGCAGCGGCGCTCGGCGGTTTCGCTGCGCCTATCCTGACCTCGACCGGCAGCGGCAACCATGTCGCGCTGTTCTCCTATTTCATCCTGCTCAACAGCGGGATTTTCGCCATTGCCTGGTTCAAGGCCTGGCGTTTGCTCAATCTGATCGGCTTCGTCGGTACTTTCGGCATCGGTTTCGCCTGGGGGTTGCGTTCCTACACGCCGGAGTTGCTCTGGAGCACCGAGCCGTTCCTGGTGCTGTTCTTCCTCATGTACGTGGCCATCGGCCTGCTGTTCGCCCGACGCAAGCTGCGCGAGGCGGCGGATGCGCCGGCCGAGCGCGACGAGTTGCTGCGCTGGTCGGCGCGCCAGGGCGATTATGTCGACGGCACCGTGCTGTTCGGTCCACCGCTGATTGGCTTCGGCTTGCAATTCGCCATGGTTCAGCATCTTGAACTCGCTGCGGCGTTCAGCGCTCTGGCGCTGGGGCTGTTCTATATGGGCCTGGCGCGTCTGTTGGCCGGGCGCACCGCAGGGCGTGCCTTGTTGTTGGTGGAAACCTGCATGGCGCTGGGTGTGGTGTTCGGCACCTTGGCGATCCCCTTGGGCCTGGATGCACGCTGGACCTCCGCGGCCTGGGCGGTGGAGGGCGCCGGGATCTTCTGGATGGGGCTGCGTCAGCGGCGCAGTTTGGCCCGCGCCTTCGCCTTGTTGCTGCAGGCGGGGGCGGCGCTGGCGTTTATCGGCGAGCTGCGTCAAGGCGTCGACACCGTGCTCGCCGGCCCGGCGCTCGGTGCGCTGATGCTCGGCGTTGCTTTGCTGTTCAGTTTCCGCAATCTGCGCCAGGCCCGCGATGAGCAATCCTCGGCCTGGGAGCGTCGTGGCATGCCGGTGCTGGCCTGCGCGGGCCTGGCCTTTCTCTATCTGATCGCGCCGCTGTGCTTCGACACTGAGGCCACGGCGATCAGTTGGGCGCTGGCGGGGCTGGGCACGATCTTCGCCGGCCTGCGTCTGCAGTCGCGCAGCTTTCTGTTCAGCGCCTTTGCCGTGCAGCTGCTCGGCGGTGCGCTGTTCCTGTTGCAATTGGATGGCGCTTCGGGAATCGGTGCCGGAGCATTTGGTACCGGCTGGCGCAGCCTGATGACAGCCTCGCTGATCGGTCTGGCACTGATCGGCGGCATGCTTTTGGCGGCTCGCGACAAACAGGTCAGCAGCGACCGCAATCTAATGCGCGGCTTGTCGCTGGTGCTGCTGGTCGGCCTGGTATTCATCAATCTGGCGGTGCTGTTCGTCTTGCCCTGGCAGAGCGCCAGTGCAGTCTGGGGTGGCAGTGGCTTGCTGATCATCTGGCTCAGTTTGCATTTGCAGCAACGCGCCAGTTTCGCCTTCGGCTTGCTGCTGCAGGTGGTCGGCGGTGTGTCCTTCCTGTTCGCCAGCCCGCTGTTGTTCGCGCAGTTGAGCAGTGAAGGCTTGCGTCCGCTGGCTCATGCCGGCTTCTGGACCCCGGCGGTGTTGGCCATCGCCGCGTTGATCGGCGCCTGGCGTCTGCAGCAGGTCGCGAAGCGCGAGCAGCAGGGTGTATTGCCGAGTCTGAGCCTGCAACGCCTGTCGCAACTGCTGTTGGTATGGGGCGCTGGTTGGTGGGCGCTGGCCTTGATTGGTGAAATCCTGCGTTTTGCCCCGCAGGCGTTCGGCTCGCCGCTGTTGCTGCTGGCCGCCGCCGCGAGTGTGGCCGTTTGGATGTTGGTGGCGTTGCGCGCGCGATGGCGTGCCATGGCGTTGCTGTGCACGTTGCTGGTGCCGGTCGCCGCTGTAATCCTGTTGTATGCCGGGCACTCGACTTATCACCCAGCGGCGAATTTCGGCTGGCTGGCTTGGGGCGCGCTGTTCGCTGTGCACCTGCTGTCGTTGCGTCGCCTGAGCACACTGTTGCCGGCCGGCGCCTTGAGCGCCGCCCATGTGCTCGGCTGCTGGTTGATCCTCGGCGTGCTGGCGTTGGAATTGCGCTATCTGCTGTACGTGCTGTCCGAGCATTACAACGCCTGGCGCTGGCTGGGCTGGGCGTTGCTGCCGAGCCTGTATCTGCTGCTGATGTCGATGCCCCGCCAATGGCCTTGGCCGGTGTCGGCCTATCCGCGCGAGTACCGCCTGCTGGCCGCGGCGCCGTTGGCGCTGTTGATGCTCGGCTGGTTCTGGCTGGCCAATATGGCCAGCGACGGCGCGGCCGAACCCTTGCCCTATGTTCCGCTGATCAACCCGCTGGAGCTGGGCTTGCTGATTGTGCTGTTCGCGCTTTATGAGTGGCTGCGTAGCGCCTTGCCGACTCTGGGCATCGCCCATTGGTGCGGGGGGCAGCTGGCCCAGGTCATTGCCGGGGCCTCGCTGTTCGCCCTGTTGACCGCCGCTGTGTTCCGCACCGCCCACCATTGGGGTGGGGTGGCTTATCAGCTGGATGCGTTACTCGCATCGATGCTGGTGCAGGCGGGGCTGTCGATCGTCTGGACCCTGATCGCCCTGCCGCTGATGATCGTCGGCCACCTGCGCGAACGCCGTGAGCTGTGGTTGTTGGGTGCCGCGTTGATCGGCATCGTGGTGGCCAAGCTGTTCTTCGTCGAGCTGGGCAACCGGGGCGGTCTGGAGCGCATCATCTCGTTTATCGGGGTTGGCGTATTGCTGTTGGTGGTCGGGTATTTCGCGCCATTACCGCCGAAGCGGGCGGCGCATGAGACGGAGCAGGTGCAGGCATGAGCGGTATCAAGATAGTACGTGGAGCGGTCCTGGCGCTGATGGTCGCGTTGCCGCTGCTGGCGCCAGCGCAGGAAAACGTCGGCGACTACGCCCTGCAGACACCGCTGACGCTGAGCGGTGAGGGGCCCTGGTACCGCCTGGAATTGCCCATGGCATTGCACCTGGGCGCGCGCTATTCCGATCTGCGCGACCTGCGGGTATTCAATGCCGAGGGCCAGGCCCAGGCTTATGCGCTGACTCTGGGTAGCGCCCGGCAAAGCGAGACGCAGAACGACACAGCGGTCAAATGGTTCCCCCTGCGCGGCCCCTTGAATACCGAGCAGAGCCCCAGTGTGCGGGTGCAGCGCAGCAGCAGCGGCACTCTGGTCGAGGTGGTGCCCGAGACCGCGCAAGGCGGCAACGAACAGGTGCTGCGTGGTTGGTTGCTCGACACCAGTGCCGTCGACGCGCCGTTGCGCAAGCTGATCCTCGACTGGAGTGCCGAGAGCGAGGGCTTCCAGCGTTTCTCCATCGAGGCCAGCGACGATTTGCAGCAATGGCGCGCGTGGGGCGATGGGCAAATAGCCAGGCTGTCGTTTGCCGATGAGCGTATCGATCAGCGTGAAGTCGCCCTGCCGGGGCAAACCGCACGCTACCTGCGTCTGCTTTGGAGCGCCCCGCGGCAGGCGCCGCAGTTGCTTTCCGCGCGGGTGCTCAGCGCTACCAGCGACATGCTTCCCGCGCCCCTGACATGGTCGGCGGAGATACTGCCGAGTAGCGTCAAGGCCGGGCAGTACACCTGGGAATTGCCTCTGGCCTTGCCACTGCAGCGGGTGCGGATCGAGCTGCCCCAGGCCAACACCCTGGCGCCGGTAAGCCTGGCTGGTCGTTACGAGGGCAAGGTGCAATGGCAGCCATTGGCGCGCGGCCTGCTGTATCGTCTGCCTCAGGACGGCAAGGAAGTGCTGCACGACGAGCTGGAGTTGTATGGCGCCCCGGTGCAGCAACTCCAGTTGAAAGTGGACGAGCGGGGCGGCGGCCTGGGTAGTGAGGCACCGAGCATTCGCGTCGGCATCCGTTCCACTCAGGTGGTGTTTCTCGCCCGTGGCACGCCACCCTATGTGCTGGCCGTTGGCAACCCGGCGGGTAAGGCGGCGAGTCTGCCGCTAAGTACCCTGATTCCCGGCTATGACGAGCAGCGTCTGGCCAGCCTGGGCATCGCCCAGGCGGTCGAGACGCCTGTGGTTGAAGTCGCTGCCGCTGGCGCCGCACAGGCCGAACGCCTGGAGTGGAAGCGCCTGGGCTTGTGGGCGGTATTGCTGGTGGGGGTCGGTCTGCTCGTGCTGATGGCCCTGAGCCTGCTACGGGCCAAGCCTGCGGCGCCTTGAGTCAGAAAAAAACTTCCTTTCGTCGTGTCAAGACGCCTCACCCAAATGGGTGAGGCGCTGCGCCAGATAGTGCAAAGCGTCACAAATCGCACTACATTCTTGACCGGTCGAATAACAATAATTCTAGGGGTATCCAGTGAAACGACTTCTGACTCCGTTGGCAGCGGCTTGCCTGCTTGCATCTGCAACCTCCATAGCCGTTGCCTCGCCTTATTCCGGCCTGGTCGTTTTCGGTGACAGCCTGAGTGATGCCGGCCAGTTCGAGGATTTAGGCGGGCCTGCTGGTTCGACCAGGCGTTTCACCAACCGGGTAGGCCCAACCTTTCAATCCGGAAATGGGGAGATTTTTGCTGCTAATGCCACCATGTTGCTCAGTGAGCGTTTGGGCCTCGGTTCGCTCACAGGGTCCACCTCTCCAGTCAATTTGGCCTTGGGATTGCCCGATGGAACCAACTACGCAGTAGGCGGCAATACAACTGCGCAGATTTTTGATTCGATAACCGGCAGTGGCGAGGGCTCGGTCGTCGAACTGACCGATGGCACCAATTTGCGTACCCGCCCAGGCTATCTGGTTGAGCTGGCGAATAACGGTCAGTCTCTGGACCCCAATACGCTGTTCTACGTGAACGGCGGCGGCAATGACTTTCTCGATGGGCTGATCCTCAGCCTACCGCAGGCTCAGGCATCTGCCGTACGCCTGGGAGATAGCGTCCGTGCGCTACAGGCCGCTGGGGCGCGCTACATAATGGTGCCGTTACTGGGCGATGTGAGTCAGACTCCTTTTGCGCTAGGTGCAGGGTTGTCCGGTTTTATCGAGCCTCTCGCGGCAGAGTTCAACAACGAGCTCGTTCGCCAGCTGGCTGGCATTGATGCTGAGATAATTCCGTTAAACGTGCCTTTATTGGTGCGTGAAGCCATTGCCGACCCAACTGCTTTCGGGTTGGATCCTAATGAGAACTTATCTCTCGTTTGTTTCGATGGCTGTGCCAACGAAAGCGCGGCTAACGGCATCAATAGCGCCACACCTGATCCGACCCGTCTGATGTTCAACGATAGCGTGCATCCGACTATTACCGGGCAGCAGATAATTGCTGATTACGCCTATTCCTTGCTGGCTGCACCCTATGAAATAACCCTGCTGCCGGAAATGGCCCAAGGTGTATTGCGCGCTCATCAAGGGCAACTGCGTAGCCAATGGCTCGCGGATTGGGATGCCTGGCAGGACGTGGGTCAGGTTCGCTCCTTCGTAACCGCTGGCGGCCAACGCCAGGACTTCGATCGCCAAAGTGCTACGACTAGCGCAGACGGTGACGGTTATAGCCTGAATTTGGGGGCCAGCTATCGCCTGCATGAGGCTTGGCGCCTAGGGGTAGCCCTGGGGTTGGATAAGCAGGAGTTAGAAGCTGGTGCCTCGGATTACGATCTGCGCAGCTACCTGCTGAGTGCTTTTGCTCAGTATCAGCACAATCGCTGGTGGGGCGACGTCTCCGCGAGTGTGGGTAAGCTCGATTACGATGACCTGCAGCGCAGCTTCGATCTGGGCGTGGCGAAGCGCAGCGAGAAAGGCGATACCGATGGCGATCTTTGGGCGGTCAGTGGGCGCTTCGGTTACGACATCGCCCAACCCGGGAGCACTTGGCACCTGAGCCCCTTTATCAGCGCGGATTATGCCCGAACTGAGGTGGATGGTTATTCCGAGTCGGGCGCGCGTTCCACTGCGCTTACTTTCGATGACCAAACCCGCAAATCCAAGCGTCTTGGCGTAGGCTTTCAGGGGCGTTGGGCAATCACTGCCAATACTCAGGTGTTCGCCGAAATAGCCCGTGAAAAAGAATACGAGGACGGCACGAGTGAGGTGAAGATTGCCCTTAACAGCTTGCCGAGCCTCGATTTCACCTTGCAGGGCTACACCCCGGACGATCGCCTGGACCGCGCCAGCATCGGTTTCAGCCAACAGCTGACGGCTGATCTGGCATTGCGCGGCGCTTACAATCTGCGCAAAAGCGAAGACGATATGCAGCAGGGCGTAAACCTTTCCGTGGTTTTGGACTGGTAAATACCAGGGGCGGCAGTAGGAGGCGCTTATAGGCATCGGTTGCTGCCAACGGCCTTGAGTCTGCTGCTAGCTAAGCCTGGGGCGTCCTGAGTCCAGATAAGTCGACAGCCTCGCGAGTGGCGCTTAGCGCTGAACTCGCGAGGCCAGGGGCGGTCGATTTCAGTGAGCCACTAAACCGGCTCTGGCGCCAGGCACGCATCAAGCGCGGCGCCCTTCCATCCTGGGGCAGAGGCGCCGCTGCCCCGAACAGGTTAAACTGCGCGCGATTTTCCTTCCTTCTCGGAGCCTTCCATGTCCCGCGTTACCCTGAGTCGCTACCTTATCGAGCAGACCCGCAGCCATAACACCCCGGCAGATTTGCGTTTTCTTATCGAAGTCGTAGCGCGTGCCTGCAAGGCAATCAGCCATCAGGTCTCCAAGGGCGCGCTCGGCGGCGTGCTTGGCAGCATGGAAACCGAGAACGTGCAGGGCGAAGTTCAGAAGAAACTCGACGTGCTGTCCAACGAAATTCTCCTCGAAGCCAACGAGTGGGGCGGTCACCTGGCCGGCATGGCCTCCGAGGAAATGGACAACGCTTATCAGATTCCCGGTCGTTACCCGAAAGGCGCCTACCTGCTGGTATTCGACCCGCTCGACGGCTCCTCGAACATCGACGTCAACGTCTCCGTCGGCACCATCTTCTCGGTGCTGCGCTGTCCGGAGCGCAATGGCGAGAGCGGCGACCTCGGCGAGGAAGCCTTCCTTCAGCCGGGCACCGAGCAGGTTGCCGCCGGTTACGCGATCTACGGTCCGCAGACCATGCTCCTGCTGACCCTGGGCAATGGCGTCAAAGGCTTTACCCTGGACCGCGAGCTGGGCAGCTTCGTGCTTACCCACGACAACATCAGCGTGCCGGAAACCACCCAGGAATTCGCCATCAACATGTCCAACCAGCGTCACTGGGAAGCGCCGGTGCAACGTTACGTGAGCGAGTTGCTGGCCGGTGAAGAAGGGTCGCTGGAAAAGAACTACAACATGCGCTGGATCGCCTCGATGGTTGCCGATGTGCACCGTATCCTCACCCGTGGCGGCATCTTCATGTACCCGCGCGACAGCCGCGAGCCGGAGAAGCCCGGCAAGCTGCGCCTGATGTACGAAGCCAACCCGATGTCGTTCATCATCGAGCAGGCCGGCGGCGCCGCGACCAACGGCACTCAGCGCATCCTCGATATCCAGCCGACCTCGTTGCATCAGCGTGTCGCGGTCTTCCTCGGCTCCAAGCAGGAAGTCGAGCGCGTCACCGGGTATCACCAGGAATAACCCGTGACGGTATGGCGGGAGGTGCTCGATTGGTGGTTCGGCAGTGCCAGCGGCCCTGCCGAGATCGCCGCTACGCGCAGCAAACTCTGGTTCGGCAAGCAGGATAGCCAGGACGACGAAGCGCGCGAGCGTTTCGCCGAGCTGGTCGAGCAGGCCCTCGCTGGCGAATTGCAGGGCTGGGGTCAGCAACCTGAAGGCTGGCTGGCCCATGTGCTGTTGCTCGACCAGCTGCCGCGGATGATCTTTCGCGACACGCCCCGCGCCTTCGCCGGCGACGCTCGTGCCCAGGTGTTGGTGCGCGAGGGCATGGCGCAGCGCTGGGATGCCCGGTTGACGCCGATTCAGCGGGTATTCATCTATCTGGTACTGGAGCATGCCGAGGACCTGGCGATCCAGGATCAGGCGGTTGCCTGCTTCCGCGCATTGCGCGACGCTGCGGCGCAGAGCGAGCGCCCGCTGTTCGACGATTACCTCGATTATGCCGAGCGTCATCGGCGGGTGATTGCCCGCTTCGCGCGTTTTCCCCACCGCAATGCCATTCTCGGACGTGCCTCCAGCGCCGAGGAACTGGGCTTTTTGCTGGAGCCCGGTTCGCGCTTCTAGATCATCTCGGCTGGTCGGCCCGTGCGCGTTCTGTGCACGCAGCCCGCGCGAAGCCGCCGGGGCTGTGCCAAGCTCTGTATGTTCAATCCATCAGGAAGTTAACCATGTCGTTGCGAAATCTCGTGTTGCTGTGCGTCTGCCTGTTCCTCGCTGCGTGCAGCAAGGTCAGTCAGGAGAACTATTCGAAGCTCAAGAGCGGGATGGCCAAGAGCGAAGTGGAAAGCCTGCTCGGCAAGCCCAGCGAGTGCGCGGGCGCGATCGGCCTGACCAGCTGTACTTGGGGCGACGAGAAGACCTTTATCAGCGTGCAGTTCGCCGGCGACAAGGTAATGATGTTCTCCGGTCAGGGGCTCAAGTGAAACTCCCCGGGGCTGGCAGCGTCCGTCACGCACTGGTCGCGCTGGCTCTGTTTTGCGCTGCGGCGGCGAGTGCCGCCGAACCGCCGCAGACGGTGGCCTCCGTCGACCTGCAGCGCTATCAGGGGCGTTGGTACGAACTGGCGCGCCTGCCGATGTTCTTCCAGCGCAATTGCGCGCAGGCCGAGGCGCACTATGCACTGCAGGATGATGGTCGTCTGCGGGTGACCAATCGCTGTCGCACCGAGGAGGGCGAGTGGCAGGAGGTGCAAGGCGAGGCCGTGGCGCAGGTCGAAGGGCAAACCAACAAACTCTGGGTGCGTTTCGATAACTGGTTCAGCCGTCTGCTGCCGAGCGTGGCCCGCGGCGAATATTGGGTGCTCTACCTGGATGAGGACTATCGCACCGCGCTGGTCGGCCACCCGAATCGCAAATACCTTTGGCTGTTGGCGCGTGAACCCGAGGTTTCCGCCGAAACCCGCGCGTACTTGCTGGAACAGGCCGGGCAGCGCGGTTACGACACCAGCGAGTTGATCTGGCGTGCCGCGGATGTGCCGCCAACCCCTTAGCGATCTCACCCCTGCCTGCTGGAAGGGCGGAGGCGGCCCGTGTTTGTGCAGCCTGATGGCGGACGATCGGCTCAAGATGCCGGCCTTTGCCCTCAGCGCTTGGCCCGGGCGCTGTGTAATTCGATCTGCAATTCGGTGTCGCCATTGCCATGCTCGAACAGGCAGGCCAGCGGTTTCGGCTTACCCCGGGCTAGTGAGGGATTGGCGGAAAAGCCCACCGGCTCGAGCGGCACGCCGCGCGGGCTGAGGTCGAGTTGGCCGTTGCCGTTATCGTCGCGATACACCTGCAGCGCATAGCGCCCCGGCGGCACCTCGGCGAACAGCGCGACGCCATCCTGCACCTGTGTTTGCCTCAGTGGCGTTGCCGGCCATTGATCCTGGTCGGCTAGCGCCAGGGCGAGGTATACGGTGCCCGTGGCCTGTTCAGCGTCGATATTGACCAGAATGTCACCGGCATAGCTCGGCGCACAGAACGCCAGCAGGGTAAACAGGAGGCCGTAGCGCAGGCGGGTTACGGTTTGAAGAATTCGCTGTGGCATAATTCGTTCATTTTGCGGGTAGTTGCTAGGAATGCGACAGGTTCTGGTGGTTCATTATTCTCAAACGGGCCAGCTTGACCGGCTGATGCGCTCGGTCTGCGGACCATTATTGCAGCGCGCCGACATCCATGTGGATTTTCTTGCCCTGCAGCCCGCCCAGCCTTACCCCTTCCCCTGGCCGTTTCTCGGCTTCTTCCGGATTTTCCCGGAAACCGTACTGATGCGCCCGCAGCCCCTATTGCCCCTGGCCGTCGATCCGGCGCAACGTTACGACCTGGTGATCCTTGCCTATCAGGTCTGGTTTCTCTCGCCGTCACAGCCGATGACCAGTTTCCTCGCCTCGCCCGAAGCTGCGCAACTGCTCAAGGGCGCCCCGGTGGTGACGCTGATCGGCTGCCGCAACATGTGGCTGATGGCCCAGGAAAAACTCAAGCAACGCCTGCACGAGCTGGGTGCGCGGCTGGTGGACAATATCGCCCTGACCGA
Organism: uncultured Pseudomonas sp.; assembly: GCF_946885955.1. The sequence goes on along the minus strand of NZ_CAMPHI010000046.1, from coordinate 9,835 downwards.
TGCCTGCGGCACCGCCGCGAGCTTCCTGGCGACGCCGTTGTGGCTGTTCACCGGGCGGCAGAAACCCTACAGCTGGGTGCCGCGCGCCGGCATCGACGAGGCCGAGATTGTTGCCGCCAGCCGCTTCGGCGAGGCCATGGCGCAGCGTCTTGGTGCCGACGCGCTGCCGATCGAGCAGCCGATGCTGCGTGGGCTGGGCGCGGTGCGTGTCGACGAGAAGCTGATCGCCAGCGAAAAGGTCGGTAATCGCAGTTTCCAGCTCTGGAGTCGCCTGCTCGCCGCGCTCGGCCCGCCGCAGAGCCGGCGTCGCGGGGCGGGCTTGGTGCTGTATATCGTCTTTCTGTTGTGCCTGATCGTCACCGTGGTGCCGCTCAGCGCATTGCTGAAAAAGCTTATGGCGCCGCTGTTCAGGGCGCGCATAGCGCGTGAGAAGGCCTACTTCGCCGGCCCGTCCGGCGAGTAATGTTGAGGGATTGTCGTGGCACAACCGGTATTCATTAATCGCATCAGCGCTTTCCTGCCGCACGATCCGGTCGGCAACGAGCAGATGGAAGAGCGCCTCGGTCTGGTCGGCGGCAAACCCTCGCGGGCGCGCAAGCTGGTGCTCAAGCGCAACGGCATCCAGCAGCGGCATTACGCGATCGACCCGCAGACCGGCGCGCCGAGCATGAGCAATGCGCAGATCAGCGCCGCCGCCGTACGCGGTCTGCTCGGCCCCGGTTTCGAACTGGCCGAGCTGGATTGCCTGGTGGCCGGCACCGCTTCGCCGGACCAGGTGATGCCGGGCCATGCGGTGATGCTGCAAGGTGAGCTGGGCAATCCGCCGTGCGAGGTGGTGACCACCGCTGGCATTTGCCTGTGCGGCATGACCGCGCTGAAATACGCCTGGCTCAGCGTCGCCAGCGGCGAGAGCAAGAACGCTGTGGCCTGCGGCTCGGAGTTGGCCTCCAGCCTGATGCGCGCGGATAACTTCAATGCCGAGTACGAGAGCCGTGTCGAACAGCTGCAGACTCAGCCGGAAATCGCCTTCGAAAAGGATTTCCTGCGTTGGATGCTCTCCGACGGCGCTGGTGCGGTGTGGTTGCAGGGCCAGCCCAACGTCCGTGGTCTGAGCCTGCGCATCGACTGGATCGATGTGTTGTCCTTCGCCGACAGCATGCCGCCGTGCATGTACGCCGGCGCCGAGATGCAGAACGGCCGGTTGCAGGGCTGGAGTCGCTTCGATGGCGAGGCGCGTAACCGCCTGTCGGTGATGGCGATCAAGCAGGATGTGAAGCTGCTCAACGAAAACATCGTCAAGTACACCGTCGAGGAGACGCTCAAGCGGATCATGGCGCGCCGCGAACTGCGCGTTGCCGACATCGATTATTTCCTCCCGCACTACTCCTCGGAATACTTCCGCGAGCGCCTGGCCGAGGGCCTGGCCAATATCGACCTGCCGATCCCCCAGGAACGCTGGTTCACCAACCTGACCAGCAAGGGCAATACTGGCGCGGCGTCGATCTTCATCATGCTCGAAGAACTGTTCAACTCCGGCGCGCTGCGCAATGGCCAGCGGCTGTTGTGTTATGTCCCGGAAAGCGGGCGTTTCTCCAGTGCCTTTATGCAATTGACCGTGGTGGGCGACGCCGATGAAGCTTGATGAAGTGCCCCAGGATCACAGTTCCACCTACGGCGGCCACAGCAAACTGGTCTATGCGGTGGACGCCAGCGGCCACTACCAGGGCGCACAGAGCGATGGCTGGGAGCCGGAAGCCTACGCTACGCAGCTGGCCGTGGCCGAGTTGCAGGCGCAGGAAGCCGATGCGCTGGCGGCCTGGCAGCGCGGCGAGCAGTCGCCACTGCGATGCCTGATGTACCGCTACCGCCTCGATGAGCCGGCGCTTTCGCAGATCAGCGGTCTGTGGCAGTGGCGCATTCGCCGACACTTCCGCCCGTCGATCTATCGGCGTTTGTCGGCCGCCATCCTGGCCCGCTATGCCGAGGCCTTTGGCCTGCCCGTCGAGCAATTGATCGACTACCAACGGGATGGGGCGTGAGCCTGTCGTCACCTATCAATCTTCTTCCGCGAATCGTGCCCTGCGCACGGCGCTACGGGGCACCGACTTGAGCACATTCCCTGACTTCCAACACCGCCAGAGTGCCCACTGCGAAAGCGGCGTGATGGCCAGCCTGCTGACCCATGCCGGCCTGCCGATGAGCGAGCCCATGGCTTTCGGTCTGGCGTCCGGGCTGGCTTTCGCCTACCTGCCGATCGTCAAACTCAGCGGCATGCCGCTGATCGCCTACCGCATGCCGCCCAAGCACCTGATCAAGACCCTGAGCAAGCGCCTCGGTGCGCGCCTGCACAGCCGGACCTTTGGCAACCCCGAGCAGGGCCGCCTGGCTCTGGATGCGGCGCTTGATGGTGGGCGCCTGGCCGGTTTGCAAAGTTCGGTGTTCTGGTTGCCGTATTTTCCGCCGGAGATGCGTTTCCACTTCAACGCCCACAACCTCCTGGCATACGGACGCGAGGGTAATGACTACCTGCTCAGCGACCCGGTGTTGGAGGAGCCGGTGCGCTGCGCTTCGGAAGATTTGCAAAAAGCCCGTTTCGCCAAAGGCGCGCTGGCCGCCAAGGGCCTGATGTACTGGCTCGACGACGTACCGCTGGAACAGGACTGGGAACGCCTGATCCGCACCAGCGTGCTCTCCACCACGCGGATTCTCGACGGCATGCCGCTGCCCTGGATCGGTATCCGCGGCATCCAGCACCTGGCCCAGCGCATCGCCAAACTCGACCCGGCGCAGAGCAAATACAACCGCCTGTACCTGACCCATATCGTGCGCATGCAGGAAGAAATCGGCACCGGTGGCGCCGGCTTCCGCTTTATGTACGCCAGCTTCCTGCAGGAAGCCGGGGAGAAAATCGGTGCTGCCAGCCTGCGCGAAGCCTCGACGCAACTGACCGCAATCGGCGACGACTGGCGCCAATTCGCCTCGGCCTGCGTGCGCGCCAGCCGCAACAAGACCGCCACACCAGATTTCACCCCCATCGCCGAACGCCTGCGCGGCATTGCTCAGCAGGAGCGCACGTTGATGAAGGAACTGGGCGCCTGGGCCAAGCGTAAGGGGTGAGGCGGTTCGGGGCTCTAAAAGACTGGCAAATTTCACGTTTATACGCAGCCCCTGAATTGTCTCCCTATCTTGAAGGCATGAACCATGTAGGTCCTGTGGACGGGGCTGTAAGGGCTTGCCGAGGCGTTGTAAGTCCTTTGCCATTGCTGGCTGAAATGTGATCCAGTCGATATTTGGGGGTAAGGACACCCGGTGATTTGCGGGTAGTATGCCGCCCTCATTTATGGCGTTTTGCTATCTCGGTAGTGGCGCTCAGTCGTTGTACGTGCATGGACGCAGTAATGCCAAATGATCTCTCGCTCAACGGGCCCGATACCGCGCTCGACACCGGCCTGGCCTGCCTGGTCATGCTCGCCCGCTTCCATAACGTCGCTGCTTCCCCCGAACAACTCGCCCACGAGTACGCCGAAGACGGCCGCCAGTTCGGCCGTGCCGAAGTGTTGCTGGCCGCGAAGAAACTTGGCCTGAAAGCCAAGGCCGCGCGCAGCACGGTTGAGCGCCTGGATCGCACGCCACTCCCTGCGCTGGCCGCCGACCGAGACGGCGGCTTTTTCATCATCGCGCGCATCGACGACGGCAAGGCGCTGATCCATGATCCCAAGGCCCAGCGCCCCGAGGTGCTGAGCTTCGAGGAACTGCAGGCGCGCTGGAGCGGCGAGCTGATCCTGGTCCGCTCTGAAGCTTCGCTGGCCGGCGATCTGGCCCGTTTCGACTTCAGCTGGTTTATCCCGGCCATCGTCAAATACCGCAAGCTGCTCGGCGAAGTGCTGCTGGTGTCCTTCGTCCTGCAGATATTCGCCCTGCTGACGCCCTTATTCTTCCAGGTGGTGATGGACAAGGTGCTGGTGCACCGCGGCCTCAGCACCCTGGATGTGATCGCCATCGGCCTGCTCGGCATCATGATTTTTGAAACCCTGTTGTCGGGCTTGCGCAGCTATGTATTCGCCCACACCGCCAGCCGTATCGATGTCGAACTGGGCTCGCGGTTGTTCCGCCATCTGGTGACCCTGCCGCTGGCCTATTTCCAGGCCCGGCGGGTCGGTGATTCGGTGGCGCGGGTGCGCGAACTGGAAAACATCCGCAGTTTCCTCACCGGCAACGCCATCACCCTGTTGCTCGACGTACTGTTCTCGGTGGTGTTTATCGCCGTGATGTTCATGTACAGCGGCTGGCTGACCCTGGTGGTGATGCTGTCGCTGCCGCTGTACTTCGTCGTGTCGCTGTTGATCACCCCGGTATTGCGCGCGCGCCTTAATGAAAGCTTTAGCCGCGGCGCGGAAAACCAGGCGTTTCTGGTGGAAACCGTCAACGGCATCGACACCTTGAAATCCATGGCGGTGGAGCCGCAGATCACCCGCAAGTGGGACAACCAACTGGCCGGCTACGTGGCCGCCAGCTTCAAGACCCAGACCCTCTCGACCCTGGCCAACGAAAGCGTCGGCTTTATCGGCAAGCTGGTCACCGTCAGCACCCTGTGGCTGGGCGCGCGCCTGGTGATCGACGGCGACCTCAGCGTCGGCCAGTTGATTGCCTTCAATATGCTCGCCGGCCGCGTGTCGCAGCCGATCATGCGCCTGGCCCAGCTGTGGACCAACTTCCAGCAGACCGGCGTGTCGGTGCAGCGCCTCGGCGACATCCTCAACACCCGCACCGAACTGTCCCAGGACTCACGCAGCGCGCTGCCGCCGCTCAAAGGCGCCATCGAGTTCGACCAAGTGCAGTTCCGCTACCGCCCGGACGGCAGCGAGGTGCTGCGCGGCATCAGCCTGAGCATCCAGGCCGGCGAAGTGATCGGCGTGGTCGGCCGCTCCGGCTCCGGCAAAAGTACCCTGACGCGCTTGCTGCAACGCCTCTACACCCCCGAACGCGGTCGGGTGCTGGTCGACGGCATGGACCTGGCCCTGGCCGATGTCTCCTCCCTGCGCCGGCAGATCGGCGTGGTGCTGCAGGACAACATGCTGTTCGCCCGCAGCATCCGCGAGAACATCGCCCTGGTCGACCCCGGCACCCCGATCGAGCGGGTGATGGAAGTGGCCAAGCTGGCCGGCGCCCACGAATTTATCCTGGAACTGCCGGAAGGCTACGACACCGTCGTAGGCGAGCATGGCGCCTCGCTGTCCGGTGGCCAACGCCAACGCATCGCCATCGCCCGCGCACTGATCGGCAACCCGCGCATCCTGATCTTCGACGAAGCCACCAGCGCCCTGGACTACGAGTCCGAACGGATCATCCAGCAGAACATGCAGGCCATCTGCAAGGGCCGCACCGTGATCATCATCGCCCACCGCCTGAGCGCCGTGCGCGACGCCAATCGCATCCTGGTGATGGACCGCGGGCAAATAGTGGAGCAGGGCAGCCATAGCGAGTTGCTCGCCCACCAGGCCGGCCATTACTCGCGCCTGCATCGCCTGCAGCAAGGCGGTGCGGCATGAGCATGAGCATGAGCATGAAGGTGAAAGTTAACGCGCCGCAGAACAACCCCCTCTCCCCCCGGGAGAGGGCTGGGGTGAGGGCAGGGCTTCCCGCACTGATTTCAGCAGGAGGCCGCCTATGAGCGCCAAACGCGACCTCCTCAACCGCTACCGCCAAGCCTGGCGCCACTCCTGGCGTAACCGCAAAGCCATGGACGCGCCACCGCGCCTCAGCCACGAAGTGCACTTCCTGCCCGCCGCCCTGGCCCTGCAAGACGCCCCCGTGCACCCGGCGCCGCGGATCATCCAGTGGCTGATCATCGCCTTTGCCGTCCTGACCTTGCTCTGGGCCTGCATCGGCGAAATCGACGTGGTCGCCACCGCCAGCGGCAAGATCGTGCCCAGCGGCAAGAGCAAGATCATCCAGCCCAGCGAAGTGGCAGTGGTCAAAGCCATCCATGTGCAGGACGGGCAAACGGTCAAAGCCGGCGACCTGCTGGTCGAACTGGACGCCAGCATGACCGGCGCCGATGTCGAGCGCCTGCACAGCGACCTGCTCGCCGCCCAGGTCGACAGCGCCCGCGCCACCGCCTTGCTCGACGCCATACAGCACGACAGCGCACCCACCAGCCTCGCCACACTGATCCCCCAGGCCAGCGCCGAGCAGCAGCTGGCCGCGCAGCGCTGGCTGCAAGGCCAATACCTGGAACTGCAAAGCACCCTGGAGCAGAGCGCCGCCGCCATCGAACAACGCAGCGCGGAAATCCAGTCGGCGCAAAGCAGCGTCGACTCGCTACAACAGAGCCTGCCGATCACCCGCGAACTGGCCGCCGACTACAAACGCCTGCTCGACAAGCAATTCGTCGCCAAACACGCCTACCTGGAAAAGCAGCAGATCCTCCTCGATCAGGAGCGCGAACTGGCCCTCCAGCAATCGCGCGTGCGCGAACTCAGCGCGGCGAAAAAGGCCGCACAGAGCCAGCGCAGCAGCGTCATCGCCCAAACCCGCCGCGCCATGCTCGATTTGCAACACGAAGCCGATCAGCGCGCCGCCGCCCTGAGCCAGGAACTGAAAAAAGCCCAGCAACGCGACCGCCTGATGCACCTCACCGCCCCGGTCGACGGTACCGTGCAACAACTGGCCATCCACACCAATGGCGGTGTGGTCACCGAAGCCCAGCCGCTGATGGTCATCGTGCCCAGCGACCAACCGGTGGAAGTGGAGGCGATGCTGGAGAACAAAGACATCGGCTTTGTCCGCCCAGGCCAGGAAGTGGAGATCAAGGTCGAGACCTTCAGCTTCACCAAATACGGCGTGGTCGAAGGCACCGTGGTCAGCATCTCCAACGATGCCATCGAAGACGAGAAGCTCGGGCTGGTGTACAGCGCGCGGATACACCTGAAGCAGGACAGTATTCAAGTCGGCGAGAACCGAATCCCACTGTCGCCGGGTATGGCGGTACGGGCGGAAGTGAAGACGGATAAGCGGAAGGTGATCGATTATTTCTTGAGTCCGTTGAAGAAATATCAGAGCGAAAGTCTGAGTGAGCGCTAAATGAAAGGTGCGATGGATGATGGTTGAGAATCATGTTCATGGTGGCTGTAAGCCAACGAAGCATGAATGAATGTAGAAGTATATTGCCGATTTAGAGGTGCGATGAGTTATGGGTGTTGTTGGGTTTTTAAATTTTGAAAAGTCACTATTTAAAGTCTCTGTCGTCATATGGTTGGCAATGATGATCACTTATTATGCAGAGCTTGGAGGTGGGGTTGCAGTTTCTAGTATAAAATATTTATGCGGAGGGAGAGTCTGGATTGATGAGAGCTATGCATTTCCCATGTGGTCTGCGTTTGTTGTTTCTGTTTTGGCGATTTTTATTTTTACAAAATACGGAAATTTTGAACGCGAATTTCCAAGAGTTAATAATAGTGGAGCTAATGTTGTTGTGGCGGCTTCTTTATTGGCGGCATTAAGTATTTTTTTATGTTTCGCATTCGTGCCCTGCGGTCAAAGCTTTCAGGGAGGTGGAGGAATGGGGTTGGCAAAGTATGGAAGTGTATTTATTTCTCTTGGGCAGAAAAACTTTATTGTGTTTTCTCTCCTTCATTCGCTCATGCTGAATTATTTTTTTTATGCTGTAACAATCGCAATTAAAACGCACAGAGGAAGTGAAAATTGAGCACTGAAAATATTCAAGAAATTAGTGAGCTTGTGAGTGGTTCGGAGTTTTCTGCAGATCTTGCGAATTTGAATGAGAAGCTTGCTGCTCAATTTGCAGATTCAGTTGGTAATTCATTGGTTTCTGAAGCTGAGAGAATGCAACAGCTCGCAGGTTATATGCGTGATAACCTGCTTAGTCAGTCGGCTCTTGCCGAAAAATATGCTGCGAAGGCGCTTGCTGCCGGCGACGAAGGAAGGGCTAATCTATTTTATAAGGTCTCGGCGGACATCAATGATATCGCGGCAGAAGCGGGCTCAAAAATTGACAGCATTCAGACAAAGTCTCAATTCAAGAGCTATGTGGGTGATATAGCAAATCGGCTGCCGATAGGCGAGGCTATCGATGTTTATAGAATCGGTGTGGCAGTTGATGTGGGCGACTGGAGTAAAGTCGGAGAGCTGTCAACAGGGTTGTTATATTCAACTGCGCTTAGCTTTGCTGTCGCAGAAGCGGCCGCTGCACTCGGGGCAGCATCTAATCCTGTAACGCTTGCTGCTGCCACTGTTTTAACATTGGTGGCCGCGGTTTATGGTGATAAAACAGGTGGTTCTATCTGGAACATACTTAAGCCTGAAGTGAGCTTTGGTGGAGAAGATAGCACTGGGAGCACTGATGATGGTCAAAATACATCAGGTAGTAGTAGTTCCGGCTCTACATCTCCAAGTGGTTCTGATGATTATCTGGTAGTGGGCGATGATAGTGATGGAAATACAAATGCAGTGGTTTATTACCCTGTGGGTGGGGGGGCGGTCACTACAGTCAATGATAAAACTGTCACGGTTGACTCTGAGGGTGTCACGATTATCGAGTACCATCAAGGCGACATCTTAAAGGAAGTAATTGATTCGAGTGGTGATTTACAATACCGTGAATATTCCAATGGCGATGTCATGTCCTTTGGGTCTTCAGGTTGGCTGAAAGTTTCTGCGGACGGGACAAAGACTTATTACAGAATCAGCAACGATACTACTACGATAATATCTCCTGACGGGAAATTCACTACTTACGAAGGTTCTGGGCAGACTAATCCGAGTATCCAACCTGGAGGCATAATTAGAGAAGGTAACAGTTTTAGCGACGGCACCCCTCCGGGTAGCTATGGCCCCTATGAAAATAGTACGCCACCTGGTCAAGACGCGGATGGCAATGGAGTGGTTGACGGTGACACCACTGGTGGCGATACCAGCAATATTCCAAGCGATGGCAGCAGTTTCGGTAATGGTGGTTCCGCTGATGGCAGCTACAACCCACCGCCAAGTGGCGACGCGGACGGTAATGGGGTTCTCGACGGCGACATGACCGGCGGCGACACCAACAATATTCCAAGCGATGGCAGTAGCTTTGGGAATGGTGGCTCTGCTGACGGTAGCTACAACCCGCCGCCAAGTGGCGACGCGGACGGTAATGGGGTTCTCGACGGCGACATGACCGGCGGCGACACCAACAATATTCCAAGCGATGGCAGTAGCTTTGGGAATGGTGGCTCTGCTGACGGTAGCTACAACCCGCCGCCAAGTGGCGACGCGGACGGTAATGGCGTTCTCGACGGTGACATGACCGGTGGCGACACCAGCAATATTCCAAGCGATGGTAGTAGTTTTGGGAACGGTGGTTCTGCTGACGGTAGCTACAACCCGCCGCCAAGTGGCGACGCAGACGGTAATGGGGTTCTCGACGGTGACATGACCGGTGGCGACACCAGCAATATTCCAAGTGATGGCAGTAGTTTTGGGAACGGTGGCTCTGCTGACGGTAGCTACAACCCGCCGCCAAGTGGCGATGCAGACGGTAATGGGGTTCTCGATGGAGATATGACCGGAGGCGATACCAGCAATATTCCCAGTGACGGTAGGAGCTTCGGTGATCCTCATCGGTCAGGTCCTGATAGTGACGGAGACAGTGGCGAGACAGGTTCTGGTGGCGATGGCAGTGCTGGCTCTGATGGTTCCGAGGGCGGGGCAGGTTCTGATGGTGGCGATGGTGGAGCGGGCACTGATGGAGGAGAGGGGGGAGCTGGTTCCAACGGTGGTGAGGGCGGAGCAGGCTCTGAGGGTGGCGAGGGTGGCGAAAGCAGCTGCCCCATTC
>NZ_CAMPHI010000045.1 GCF_946885955.1 uncultured Pseudomonas sp. | reverse complement strand
ACCGCCCTTTCACGGCGGTAACAGGGGTTCGAGTCCCCTAGGGGACGCCATTTTTACCCGCTCTGCGGGATTTTTAAGGGTCATTCTTAACGGAATGGCCCTTTTGTTTTTTCGGCTTCCGCTTCTTCCGCATCCTCCTTTTACGCGACAGTCCGACCAGTGGTCGTGATTCAGGCTTGCGGGAATTTATTACAAGCATAATATTACAAGCGTAATATTTAGCGAGGTCGCCATGAACGACAAGAAGGCCCAAACCCGAGAACGCATTCTTTCCGCCGCCAGCGTAGCGCTGATCAAGCGCGGCCCGGCCGAGCCGAGTGTCGGCGAGGTCATGGCAGCCGCCGGGCTGACGGTCGGTGGCTTCTATGCGCATTTCGAGAGCAAGGACGCCTTGATGCTGGAGGCCTTCAAGCAGTTGCTCGGTCATCGCCGCGAGTTGATCGCCGAAATTAAACACGAGCTGCCCGCCGACGAGCGCCGAGCCTTGTTGGCGGCCTTCTACCTGTCGCGCAAGCACCGCGACAGTACCGAGCAAGGTTGTCCGCTGCCCAGCTCCATAGGCGAGTTGACACGCCTGCCCGACGGCTTTCGCGATGCGCTGGCGGAACATCTGGAGCTGATGATGGCGCAGTTGGCGGCGGGCCCGGAGGAGTCGGAAAAAGTACTCGCCGATATGGCGTTGATGGTCGGGGGGCTGGCGCTGGCGCGGGCGCTGGGTCCCTGTGAGTTGTCCGACCGCGTTTTGCGTGCCGCCAAGTCGGCGATCCTGTGAGGAGAATGGCAATGAGCAGCTTGAGCTGGATTCGTGGTTTCAACGCGTCGGTCGGTTTGCTGGCGCCTCATGCGGTGGCGAGCAAGATGCGCCGTGAGTTTATGACCCCGCGTGAGCTGCCGCCGCGCGATTGGGAGTTGCCGCTGCTGGCGCAGGCCGAGCGCATCACCCTGCGCTTCGGTCTTTCGGCCTTGCGTTGGGGCAGCGGCCCCGCGGTGTTGTTGATGCATGGCTGGGAAGGGCGGCCGACCCAGTTCGCCGGCCTGATCAAGGCCTTGGTCAATGCCGGCTATGGTGTCGTGGCGCTGGATGCGCCGGCTCATGGGCGCTCGCCGGGCCATGAAGCCAATGTGGTGCTGTTCGCCCGTGCATTGCTCGAAGCGGCCGGCGAATTACCGCCGCTGAAAGCGGTCATCGGCCATTCAATGGGTGGCGCCAGTGCTTTGTTGGCGACTCAGTTGGGGCTGCGTACCGAGGCGTTGGTGAGTATTTCCGCACCGAGCCGGATTCTCACCATGTTGCGGCGCTTTTCGCGCTTTATGGGGTTGCCGAGTCAGGCGCGGGCGCATTTTATCCGCCTGGTCGAGGAAAAAGCCGGTATGCCCGCCAATCGCCTTGATGTGGCCCGCTATCAATTGGATTTCCCCGGGCTGATCGTACACGCCGAGGACGATCCCGTGGTGCCAGTCAGCGAGGCTGAGATTATTCACGAGGCCTGGTTCGATAGTCGCCTGCTGCGTTTGGAAGCGGGCGGGCATCAGCGTGTGTTAGCCGATCCTCGTTTGCATGAGGCGGTGTTGCAGTTGCTGGCGAGCGCTCGGCAAACGCTGCCCAGCGCTGCGACTTGGTAGTCGGCGGCGTCAGTAGCGGAGCCAGGCGGCATAAGCCCTTGGCTCCTGCGGCAGGGTGCGAGTACGGGAAGTATTGGCTGGGCCGGGCGGTTCGGCTTCCAAGCTCGGCGCGGCAAAGGTAAGGTTGCAGCACGCAACTTGGCGCCGGCCAAGGATCAAATCACCCCTGCTGGTCGCTGTAGCCACTCGTTGGCCGGCCGCCTGGAGCCACACCTATGAGCTGGGATCTCGCCAATCCATTCGTTATCGATCTTCAAGTCAGTGCCGATGATATCGATGGTCTGGGGCATGCCAACAATGCGGTCTATGTCAGTTGGCTGGAGCGCTGCGCCTGGCGGCATTCGCAATACCTCGGCCTGGATTTGAGCGAATACCGCCGTCTCGACCGCGCCATGGCGGTGCTGCGTCATGAAATCGACTACCTGGCCAGTGCCTATGAAGACCAGGAATTGCAAATGGCGACCTGGATCGTCGAATCGGATCAGCGCTTGAAAATGGACCGGCGCTTTCAGCTCGTTCGTCCGCAAGACGGCCTTACGCTGCTCCGCGCGAAAACCACCTTTGTCTGCATCGAGCTGTCCAGCGGCAAGCCCAAGCGCATGCCGGCAGAGTTCGTCGAAGGTTACGGGCGGGCGCTGTGTCCGGCATTTCCCATGGAACTTTGATGCGGGTGTCATTCCAGCTGGGGCGCGAGAAATAGGGCATCGTTGTCGAGCATGACCCGGTATTCGCGGGTCTCTCCTGGGTTGAGCAAGACCGACTGACCGCTGGCCAGACCCTCCGCATTGCACTGTCCCGCCGACGAAAGCCGGGCGCGCAGATAGTGGGTGCCGGCGGGCAGGTCGAGGCTCAGCGAACCTCCTGCGGCGAGTTGCCCAACGGCCTTCTCCTCAAGCCGCAATTGGACCTTGCAGCCGCTCGGCAGCTTGCCGTCGCGGTCGATCACCAGTTGGGCCATGCCGTCCACCGGCGGTGGGTTGGCGGCTGCCGTATGGCTCCAGGTGAGGCTCAGGCCCAGATAGCCGAGCAGTAACAGGCTGCGCATGATCGTCTCCGGAATATTCTCTGATCCACGATGTGGACTATCGAGGGGCTGCGGTGTTCCAATTCGCACCCGCTGATTGCGCCCCTGTTTGTCGAGACTCTGCCTATGCAAATCGCCCTGGCGCCCATGGAGGGCCTGGTCGACGAAATCCTCCGTGATGTGCTGACCCGTGTGGGCGGTATCGACTGGTGCGTAACCGAATTTATCCGCGTGACCGAACGGGTATTGCCAGCCAGCACCTACAAAAAACTCGCCCCCGAACTCTTCAGTGGTGCGCAGACCGCAGCCGGCACGCCGCTGCGGGTGCAGTTTCTCGGCTCCGACCCGGCTTGCCTGGCCGATAACGCGGCCTTCGCCTGCACCCTGGGCGCGCCGGTGATCGACCTGAATTTCGGCTGCCCGGCCAAGACCGTGAACAAATCCCGGGGCGGAGCGGTGTTGCTCAACGAGCCGGAACTGCTCCATGCCATCGTGCGCGAAGTGCGCCGCGCCGTGCCGGCGCAGATCCCGGTGACCGCCAAGATGCGCCTGGGTTTCGCGCACAAGGACGCAGCGCTCGAATGCGCCCGGGCGCTTGCCGAAGGCGGCGCCGCGCAGCTCGTGGTGCATGCGCGGACCAAGGTCGAGGGCTACAAGCCGCCGGCCCATTGGGAGTGGGTGGCGCGGGTGCAGGATGCGGTAAAGATACCGGTCTTTGCCAATGGCGAGGTGTGGAGCCTGGACGACTGGCGGCGCTGCCGTGAGGTCAGCGGCGTCGACGATGTCATGCTCGGCCGTGGCCTGGTCGCGCGCCCGGATCTGGCTCGGCAGATCGCCGCGGCACGCGCCGGAGATGAGGTGGTGGCGATGGACTGGCGGGCGCTGCAACCGCTGCTCGCCGATTTCTGGCTGCAGGCGCGGCGCAAGATGTCGCCACGCTATGCCCCTGGCCGCTTGAAACAGTGGCTGGCGATGCTCACTCGCAGCTATCCCGAGGCCATGGAGCTGTTCAATCTGCTGCGCAGGGAGAACGATTGCCTGCGAATCGATGCCTTGCTCGGCATCGAAATCCCGACGCCGGAGCAGCGCGACGCGGGTTGAAACCCGTAGCCCGGATGCAATCCGGGAAATGCTGCCAGTCGCACAAGTTTTCCGCGGAGTTCATCCGGGCTACGACGTTAGAGCCTAGGTTTATTTGCAAGATTTTATGAGGTCGTAGGATGGAAGGCGCTTCATCCATCCACCAAATGCAGGTTGAAGCCCGGAGTCCGAATGCAAGCCGGTAAATTCACCGCCCGCCGCTGATATCCAGCAGTGCTCCGCTGGTATAGGACGCCTGATCGCTGGCCAGCCAGAGTATCGCCTCGGCGACTTCCTCGGCCCGCCCGCCACGGCCCATGGGCACGCTACGGCTGACCCGCGCCACGCGTTGCGGCTCGCCGCCGCTGGCGTGAATCTCGGTGTCGATCACACCGGGGCGCACGGCGTTGACGCGGATTCCCTCGGCAGCCACTTCCTTGGCCAGACCACGGGTCAAACTGTCGATCGCGCCCTTGGCGGCCGCATAGTCGATGTATTCGTCGGGCGCGCCAAGCGTCGCCGCCACCGACGACAGGTTGACGATGGCGCCACCGTTTCCGTCATGGCGGGTCGACATGCGTTTCACCGCCTCGCGGCAGCAGAGAAAACTGCCGAACACATTGACCGCGAAGACCCGTTGCCAGCGCGCCAGGTCCATCTGCTCCAGGCGCTGCTGGCGCTCCAGCATGCCGGCGTTGTTGACCAGCACATCGAGGCGGCCGAATTCCTGGTCGAGGCGGGCGAACAGCTGCAGCACCTGGGCTTCGTCGGCCATATCGGCCTGTACCGCGATGGCCCGTCCGCCGCTGCCGACGATCTCCTCGACCAGGGCCTCGGCGATCGCGCTTTGTTCGCGATAGTTCAGGCACAGGGCGTATCCCCGGGCCGCGGCGAGCTTGGCGGTGGCGGCGCCAATGCCGCGACTGGCGCCGGTTATCAGCATGACTCTGTTCATCTGCGGGCTTCCTGAATGGGGGTGGAGCTGGCGCCTGCCTGTAAGAAAATTTTGCAGGCGCTTGAAATCTTGGTCTCCAGCCACATTTTAGTGATGTACGCGGAATGCCGAAGTCGGGTTCCGCGGCATGGGCTGGCGCAAAGGATAGAACCAGCGATAGCTGTTTGAACCGCTGCGTGACAGCCAATTATGACTCGCTGAATCCAGGAGATTATTTATGAGCACTGCATTTTCCATGACCCCGCTGTTTCGTCAGTCCGTTGGTTTCGATCGTTTCAACGACCTGTTCGAGTCGGCCATGCGTAACGAATCGGGTAGCAGCTACCCGCCCTACAACGTCGAGAAATATGCCGACGACCGCTATCGCATCGTAGTCGCTGCGGCCGGCTTCCAGTCCGAAGACCTGGAGCTGCAGGTCGAGCGCGGCGTGCTGACGGTGAGCGGTGGCAAACGCGATAACGCCGACGACGTCACCTACCTGTACCAGGGTATCGCCCAGCGCGCGTTCAAGCTGTCGTTCCGTCTGGCCGATCATATCGAGGTCAAGGCGGCGGAGCTGAGCAACGGCCTGCTGAATATCGACCTGCTGCGCGTCGTGCCGGAAGAGGCCAAGCCCAAGCGTATTCCGATCACCGGCGTGCGTCCGGCGCTGGACAGCTGATCGGGTTTTCGGCGACGGAGACAAGGGCGCAGTAATGCGCCCTTGTCATTTGATCAGCCGACCAGGTGCTGATTGCGCAGCAAGAGTGCGCGGAATTCATGGAGTGGCAGGGGTTTACTGAACAGGTAGCCCTGGTACTGGTGGCAACCCTGTAGCTGGAGAAAGTCCAGCTGATCCTGCAACTCGACGCCTTCGGCAATCATTTCCAGGCCAAGGCTGCGCGCCATGGCGACGATCGCGCGGATGATCTCCGCATCGTTGGGGTCATGGGTGGCGTCGCGAACGAACGATTGATCGATTTTCAGCACATCCACCGGCAGGCGTTTGAGGTAGGTGAGCGAGGAATAGCCGGTGCCGAAATCGTCCATGGCGAAGCTGATGCCGAGCTTTTTTAGGCGGTTCATCTTGGCGATGGTGTCCTCGACGTTCTGGATCACGATGCCTTCGGTGATTTCCAGCTTGAGGATCGGCTTGGGTAGTTTGCTGTTGCGCAGGCTGCTTTCCACGCGTTCGACGAAGTCATTCTGGCGAAATTGCCACGGGCTGATATTTACGCACAGGCTGAAATTCTTGGGCTCAATCAGGCCATCGACCAGCAATTGCGCGCAGGCATGGCAGGCTTCGGCGAGTACCCAGCCGCCAACCTCGAGAATCAACCCGGTCTCTTCCAGTACTTGAATGAATACGCTTGGAGACTGGGCGCCTAGTGTGGGGTGGAACCAGCGCAACAGGGTTTCCGCGCCGATGATATGGCCGTTGCGCGCATCCACCTGGGGCTGGAAATACAGTTCGAACTCGCCGCGGGCCATGGCCAGGCGCAGATCGTTCTCCAGGCGCAGGCGTTCGCTGGCGGCCTCCTGCATGCTGCGACGAAACAGTTGGATTGCGTTGCGGCCCGAATCCTTGGCGCGGTAGAGCGCGATATCGGCGCGCTTGAGCAGATCCGCCGGGGTATTGCCGTGATCGGGAATCAGGGCGATGCCGATGCTTGGAGTGATCTGCAGGGTATGGCGGTCCAGTTGCATCGGTTCGGCGAGCAATTCGCGCAGTTTTTCGGCAATGCCGCGAGTCTGCAGCACCACCTCCGAGCGTTTGCCTTCCAGTCCCGACAGCAGCACGACGAACTCGTCGCCGCCGAGGCGCGCGACGGTATCTTCCTGGCGTACGCTGGCTTCCAGGCGTGCGGTGACCATTTTCAATACCGCATCGCCGACCGGATGGCCGAGCGAATCGTTGATGTGCTTGAAGTGGTCCAGGTCGAGAAACAGCAAGGCGCCGCGTAAGTGGTGGCGTTTGAGCAGGGCGATCTGCTGGTTGAGGCGATCTATCAGCAAGGCGCGGTTGGGCAGGTTGGTCAGCGAGTCGTGATAGGCCAGGTGTTGGATCTGGGCTTGGGCCTCCTTTAGCTGGCTGACATCGCGGGCGGTCAGCAGCAGACAGTCGGCGCCTTTCAGTTGGATCGGCTGGACCGAGACCTCGACCGTCTTGACCGAGCCGTCGCGGTGTTTGCCGAGCATTTCGCGGTGCAGTACCTGACCGTCGCGTTGCAGTGCTTCGAGCATTTCCTGGCGTTGGCGCGGGTCGGCCCAGACATTCATTTCCAACGCGGTGTGGTTGATGACTTCCTCCGGGTGGTAACCGGTCAGCCGGAAGAAGCCATCGTTGACCTCGATGTAGCGGCCGGTATCGCGCTCGGTGATGGTGATCGCGTCGGGGCTGGAGTGGAACGCCTTGGCGAATTTCTCTTCGCTGGCCTTGAGCGCCGCCTCTGCGCGCAAACGCTCGCTGACGTCGCTGAAGGTGGTAAGGATGCACAGCCGCCGGTCGACCCGGATAAACCGGCTGGAGACCACGCAGGTCAGTTCGCGGCCATCCTTGGTTCGATACTTGGCCTGTTCGTTGTTCAGGCCCTGTTGCGCGGTGAGCTTGTCGTACAGGCGCAAGCGTTCCTGGGGTTCGGCCCAGAAATTGGTTTCCGGGCCGCTGCGGCCGACCAGTTCCTCGGGCTTCCAGCCGAAGACCTGGCTGAAGCTGTCGTTGATCTCGATGAATACGCCATCGCGGATGCGCGACACGCAGACCGGATCGGGGCTGGCCTGGAACAGGGTGGAAAATTTTTCCTCAGAGGCTTTCAGCCGTCGCTCGCGCACCACCCGCTCACTGATATCGATCAGGGTGCCGGCCATGCGCAAGGGTTCGCCGTCGCTATCGCGGTAAAGCTTGGCGGTGCTCTCGAGGAAGTGCACCTGCTGATCGGCGTACTGGACGCGGTAGGTGACCTGGAAATGATCCCGTGCGCCTTCGACCATCTCGTTGTAAATCCGCCGCATGTTCCGCCGATCTTCGCGCGGTACATGGCGAAAGAACTCGCGGAAATCGTCGCTGAAGGGCTTGCGGGGCATGCCGTGCAGCAGTGCTGCGCGGGGCGAGGCGAACAGGATGTTGCTGGGGATGTGCCAGTCCCAGGTACCCAGGTCGGCTGATTCCAGGGCCAGTTCCAAACGCTCCTGGCTATCCTGCAGGGCGCGTTCCTGGGCCCGTTGCGCGGTGATGTCGCGTACCGTCAGCACCAGGCAAGTGTGCCCGTCGTGCTCGATTTCGCCACCGAACAGCAGGTTGTCGCTGATCTCGCCGCTGCGGCTGATGAGCCTCACTTCAAGCGCGTCGAGGCTGCCCGTGCTGAGCCCGTCGAGCATGCGCTGGCGATCATCCGGGGTGGCCCAGATACCCAATTCCAGTGACGTGCGTCCCACCGCATCGGCAGCTCTCCAACCAAACTGCCGTTCGAAACTGGGGTTGACCTCGATAAATCGACCGCTGTCTTTCTCGGTGATGACCACGGCGTCCGGTGTGTGGCGGAACGCCTGGGCGAATTTGGCCTCGCTGCTGCGCAGGGCGGCATCGGCGCGATTGTGTTCGGTGATATCGCGAAAGGACGCGAGGATATAGGAATCGCCGTCGAGTTCGATGTGCTGGCTGGAAATCACCCCGTCGAGAAGGCGCCCGTCGCGAGTGCGCAGCTGTACTTCCTGGATACAGTATTCGCCGTTATCGTCCAGGGTCTGGCGCAGCACTTCGCGCTGCTTTGGGTCGACCCAAATGTTCAGATCGAGGGTGGAGTGGCCAATCGCCTCGTGGATCGGCCAGCCGAAGGTCGTGGCGAAATGCTGATTGGCTTCGGTGATGACACTGTCGGCCAGGCGTACCAGGACCACGCTTTCGGGGCTCATATGAAAGAGGGTGGAGAAGCGCTGTTCGGACTGCCGTAACGCCTGCTCGCGAGCTTGTTGCGAACTGATGTCGCGAATCACGCCCATGATTCGCTGTTTGCCGTCGGCGTCGAGTTGCAGGCTGCCGCTGATCTCCAGCCAGTGCAGGCTGCCGTCCGGCCAGCGGATGCGGTGGCGAAACGCACTGGTACTGGGGTTGCCGTCAAGCACTCGCTTGAATAGCTCGATGACTTCGCCGCGGTCTTCTTCCGGAATCAGGTCGATATAGTTGACTTGCGTGCGCAGCGGACGCTTCGGGTCAAGGCCGAACAGCGCCTGAGCGCCGCGCGACCAGTTGACTCGTCCCGTTTCGATATCCCAGTACCAGGCGCCGAGCCTGGCACCGTTGAGCGCCGACAGCAGGCGCGGCGCGTCGCTCCAGGCTTTTTCGAATTCAGCGGGGTCCAGTGCCGGAATAAACGGCAGAGGAGGAGTTCGGTTATCGGACTTGGCCATGCATGGCCCTTCCTATCGGCGCTGTCGGCCGACGCCCGGTAAGTGAACGACATGGCTGGGTCATGCAGAAACCTTCATGGGGTGCTGCTCATCACGTTAGCCTCTCGGCGGACGCCGGTGCAAGGGTGTTGCGTTCGTCGTCCAGGAGCCGCATGAAGGCCCGCGCCGCGTTGGAAAGGGTGCGCTCGGTGTGTGAGATATAGCCTAGCTGTCGTGAGAGTTGGATGCCCGGCAGCGATAAGCGGGTGATCTGCTCGTCGAGCATGGTTCTTGGCAGCACGCTCCAGGCCAGGCCGATGGAAACCATCATCTTGATGGTTTCCAGATAGTTGGTGCTCATGGCGATATTCGGCGTCAGCCCCTGGGCTTCGAATAAGCGCCGCACTATATGGTGGGTGAAGGTGTTGCCGCCGGGGAACACCGCCGGATGATGGGCGACATCCGTCAGGCTCACCGCGCCGTTGCGTGCCAGGGGGTGTTCGGGGGCGGCGACGAAATCCAGGGGGTCGTCCCATACCGCGACCGCATGCACCGGTTCACGGGTTTCCGGTGCCAGGGTGATCACCGCCAGTTCCGCGCGGCCATGCAGCACCTCTTCGTATGCGACTTCGGAGTCGAGAAACTGGATGTCCAGGGCTACTTGCGGGTGCGCCCGGGTGAAGGCGCGCAGCAGCGGCGGTAGGCGGTGCAGACCAATATGGTGGCTGGTGGCCAGGGTCAGGCGGCCGCTGACTTCGCCATTCAGGTTGATCAGCGCGCGGCGCGTGTCGTCCAGCACATTGAGGATCTGGTAGGCGCGGGGCAGCAGGGCGCGCCCGGCTTCGGTGAGGCTCACTTCACGGCCGAGGCGGTCGAACAGGCGTACATTCAGCTGCTGCTCAAGGCTGGCGATGCGTTTGCTCACCGCAGGCTGGGTCAGGTGCAGACGCTCCGCCGCCTCGGAAAAACTGCCGAGTTCGGCGATGGCGATAAAGGCATTGAGGGTGGCGAGATCCATAGAAGCAGCTCCAAGCGACAAGCCATAAGCTGCAAGGGGGACGGCGTGCGTCCTCGCTTGCAGCTTGAGGCTTGAAGCTTATGGCTATTCCACGAGGGAATCCATTGAATAAAAAATATGAATTTGAGTAATTTCAGGCGAATCCATAGGATTGGCTCATAAGCCGAAGGGCTATTCGCCCGGGCATAGAAAGGCGCTGATGAGGAACATGTTGATGGCCGGCAAAACGCTGTACGACAAGCTCTGGGAAATGCATGAGGTCAAACGTCGCGACGATGGCTCGTCGCTGATCTATATCGACCGCCATATCCTCCATGAAGTGACCTCGCCCCAGGCCTTCGAAGGGCTGCGTCTGGCCGGCCGTAAACCATGGCGCATCGACGCCAATATCGCCACCCCGGACCACAACGTGCCGACCACCAAGGCCGAGCGCCAGGGCGGTTTGGAAGCCATCGCCGACGAGGTCTCGCGTATTCAGGTGCAGACCCTCGATGAGAACTGCGACGACTTCGGCATCCTCGAGTTCAAGATGAACGACCAGCGTCAGGGCATCGTTCACGTGGTCGGCCCGGAGCAGGGCGCGACCTTGCCCGGTATGACCGTGGTCTGCGGCGATTCGCACACCTCCACCCATGGCGCCTTCGGTGCTCTGGCCCATGGTATCGGCACCTCCGAGGTCGAGCATGTGCTGGCGACCCAGTGCCTGGTGGCGAAGAAGATGAAGAATATGCAGGTCTTGGTCGAAGGCGAATTGCCTTTCGGCGTGACCGCCAAGGACATCGTGCTCGCGGTGATCGGCAAGATCGGCACCGCCGGCGGTAATGGCCATGCGCTGGAGTTCGCCGGCAGCGCGATCCGCGACTTGTCGCTGGAAGGGCGCATGACCATCTGCAATATGTCGATCGAGGCCGGTGCCCGCGTCGGCCTGGTGGCGGTGGACCAGAAAACCATCGATTACGTCAAGGGTCGTCCGTTTGCACCCAAGGGCGAGGATTGGGAAAGGGCCGTGGCACAGTGGCAGGACCTGGTCTCCGATGCCGACGCGCATTTCGATACTGTTGTCGAGTTGCGTGCCGAAGACATCAAGCCGCAGGTCAGCTGGGGCACCTCGCCGGAGATGGTTCTGGCCGTCGATCAGCATGTACCGGACCCGGCCGCCGAAGCTGACCCGGTCAAGCGCGATTCCATTGTCCGCGCACTCAAATACATGGGCTTGAGCGCCAACCAGGCGATCACCGATATTCAGCTGGACCGCGTATTCATCGGTTCCTGTACCAACTCGCGCATTGAAGACCTGCGCGCCGCGGCCGAGGTGGCGAAAGGCCGCAAGGTCGCCGCAACCATCAAACAGGCGATGGTGGTGCCGGGTTCCGGGCTGGTTAAAGCCCAGGCCGAGCAGGAAGGGCTGGACAAGGTGTTTATCGAGGCCGGTTTCGAATGGCGCGAACCGGGTTGCTCCATGTGCCTGGCGATGAACCCGGACAAGTTGGGCAGCGGCGAGCACTGCGCCTCCACCTCCAACCGTAACTTCGAAGGCCGTCAGGGTGCCGGCGGACGCACCCACCTGGTCAGCCCGGCAATGGCGGCGGCAGCGGCGGTGACCGGTCGTTTTATCGATGTACGTGAATTGATCCGGTCTTAAGGAGAGCGAAGATGAGAGCTTTTACCCAACACACCGGCTTGGTCGCTCCTTTGGATCGCGCCAATGTCGACACCGATCAGATCATTCCCAAGCAGTTCCTCAAGTCGATCAAGCGCACAGGCTTCGGCCCGAACCTGTTCGATGAATGGCGTTACCTGGATGTCGGGCAGCCGAATCAGGACAACTCGCAACGTCCGCTCAACCATGACTTCGTGTTGAATGCGCCGCGCTATCAAGGCGCCAGTGTGCTGCTGGCGCGGGAGAACTTCGGTTGCGGTTCGAGTCGCGAGCACGCGCCCTGGGCGTTGGAAGAATATGGCTTCCGCACCATTATTGCGCCGAGCTTTGCCGACATCTTCTACAACAACAGCTTCAAGAACGGTCTGTTGCCGATCATCCTCAAGGAGGATGAAGTCGACGCGCTGTTCCAGCAGGCCGAGGCCAGCGAAGGCTATCAACTGACCGTCGATCTGGCGGCGCAGACCGTGACCCGCGCCGATGGGGTGCAGTACGGCTTCGAAGTCGATGCCTTCCGCAAGCATTGCCTGCTCAATGGTTTGGACGATATCGGCCTGACCCTGCAGGACAGCGAGGCGATCAAGGCGTTCGAGGTCGACTACCAGCAGAAGAGCCCTTGGCTGTTCGGCGCGATCAAGTAGCCCGCGCACACCGCTTAATCGAGCAGATGGTGCGCAGGGCGCACCCTACGGCGTAATGAGGATGCAATGAGCAAACAGATTCTGATTCTCCCCGGCGACGGTATCGGTCCGGAAATCATGGCCGAAGCGGTCAAGGTGCTTGAGCTGGCCAACGACAAGTTCGCCCTCGGCTTCGAGTTCAGCCATGACGTGATCGGCGGCGCGGCCATCGACAAGCATGGCGTGCCGCTGGCCGACGAAACCCTCGAACGCGCCAAGGCGGCCGACGCCGTGTTGCTCGGCGCGGTCGGTGGGCCGAAGTGGGACAAGATCGAGCGTGATATCCGCCCGGAGCGCGGCCTGCTGAAGATCCGCTCGCAATTGGGCCTGTTCGCCAACCTGCGCCCGGCGATTCTATATCCGCAGTTGGCCGATGCCTCGTCGCTGAAGCCGGAAGTGGTCGCCGGACTGGATATCCTGATCGTTCGTGAACTGACCGGCGGCATCTACTTCGGTCAGCCACGCGAGCAGCGGGTGCTCGATAACGGCGAGCGTCAGGCCTACGACACCCTGCCGTACAGCGAAAGCGAAATTCGCCGGATCGCCCGGGTCGGTTTCGACATGGCGCGCGTGCGCGGCAACAAGCTCTGCTCGGTGGACAAGGCCAACGTGCTGGCGTCCAGCCAGTTGTGGCGCGAAGTGGTCGAGGAAGTGGCCAAGGACTATCCGGATGTCGAGCTGTCGCACATGTATGTCGACAACGCGGCGATGCAGCTGGTGCGCGCACCGAAGCAGTTCGATGTGATGGTGACCGACAACATGTTCGGCGACATCCTGTCGGATGAGGCTTCCATGCTCACCGGTTCTATCGGCATGCTGCCTTCTGCGTCCCTGGATGCCAACAACAAGGGCATGTACGAGCCCTGTCACGGCAGCGCACCGGATATCGCCGGGCAAGGTATCGCCAACCCCTTGGCGACCATCTTGTCGGTATCGATGATGCTGCGTTACAGCTTTAACCTGGGCGAAGCGGCCACTGCCATCGAGCAGGCGGTCAGCAAGGTGCTCGATCAGGGGCTGCGCACCGGCGACATCTACAGTGCGGGTACGACCAAGGTCGGCACCGCGGCGATGGGTGATGCGGTAGTCGAAGCATTGCGTAGTCTGTAATCTTCCAGGTCCGTCAACGGGTGTTGGCGGTCTGTTTATAAAGGTGTGGTTATGAAACGTGTAGGTCTTATCGGTTGGCGCGGCATGGTCGGTTCCGTGCTGATGCAGCGCATGCTGGAAGAGCAGGATTTCGACTTGATCGAACCGGTGTTCTTCACCACCTCCAATGTCGGCGGCCAAGGCCCGGCGATTGGTAAGGACACCGCTCCGCTGAAAGATGCCTACAGCATCGACGAGCTGAAGGGTTTGGACGTGATCCTCACCTGCCAGGGCGGCGACTACACCAGCGAAGTCTTCCCCAAGCTGCGCGAAGCCGGCTGGCAGGGTTACTGGATCGACGCCGCATCCTCGCTGCGCATGGCCGACGACGCGGTCATCGTGCTGGACCCGGTCAACCGCAAGGTGATCGATCAGCAGCTGGATGCTGGCACCAAGAACTATATCGGCGGCAATTGCACGGTCAGCCTGATGCTGATGGCCATGGGCGGTCTCTATGAGGCTGGCCTGGTCGAGTGGATGAGCGCCATGACCTATCAGGCGGCGAGCGGTGCCGGCGCGCAGAACATGCGCGAGCTGATCAAGCAGATGGGTGCGATCAACGCCTCGGTGGCCGACGAACTGGCCGATCCGGCCAGCGCCATTCTGGATATCGACCGCAAAGTGGCGGAGGCCATGCGCGGCGAGTCCTTCCCGGTAGACAACTTCGGCGTGCCTCTGGCCGGCAGCTTGATCCCCTATATCGACAAGGAGCTGCCGAACGGGCAGAGCCGCGAAGAGTGGAAAGGGCAGGCGGAGACCAACAAGATTCTCGGTCGTTTCAAGAACCCGATCCCGGTAGACGGCCTCTGCGTGCGCATCGGCGCCATGCGCTGCCACAGCCAGGCGCTGACCATCAAGCTGAACAAGGACGTGCCGCTGTCGGATCTCGAAGGTCTGATCAGTCAGCACAACCCTTGGGTCAAGCTGGTGCCGAATCAGCGTGAAGCGAGCATTCGCGAACTGGGGCCGACCGCGGTAACCGGCACCTTGAACGTGCCTGTTGGTCGTCTGCGCAAGCTGAATATGGGCTCGCAGTATCTGGGCGCCTTCACCGTTGGCGACCAGTTGCTCTGGGGCGCGGCCGAACCGCTGCGGCGCATGCTGCGGATCCTGTTGGAGCGTTGATGCGTTCGGACTGAGCCTTCATGAGGCTCTTGCGCTGAATCCGGGAGCGGGTCTGCGGGTGATCGAATGGAAAGTTCGACCATCGGCAGGCCCGCTCCTTTGCATTTGTATGCACCGGCTATACAGTGCTGTGCTAATTCAGTCAGAAGCGTGCCCATGACCCGTAGTTTCGATATTGCCGTGATCGGCGCCACCGGCAGCGTCGGTGAAGCCCTGGTGCAGTTGCTCGAAGAGCGTGATTTTCCCGTTGGTAATCTGTATCTGCTTGCCAGTGGCGAGTCCGCCGGTCGTTCCTTGGCTTTCAAAGGCAAGAACCTGCGGGTGCGTACGCTCGATGCCTTCGATTTTTCCACGGTGCGCCTGGTGTTTTTCGCCGCTACCGAGGCCGTCACTCGCGAATATGCGGAGCGGGCGCGGGCGGCCGGCTGCGTTGTCATCGATCTGACAGCGGCTTTGCCGTCGGATCAGGCGCCGCGTCTGGTTCCTGAAGTCAATCCGCAGGTTTTGCAGACCCTTGCTGCGCCTTATCAGGTCGCCAGCCCCAGTGCCATTGCGACAGCGGTAGCGGTGACCCTGGCGGCGATTGCCGAACATGTTCAGGTTCAGCGGTTGACCTTGACCGCCTGCCTGGCGGTGTCCAGTCGGGGGCGTGAAGGTGTTTCCGAATTGGCACGTCAGACCGCCGAATTATTGAATGCGCGTCCGCTGGAGCCGCGGGTGTTCGATCAGCAGATCGCCTTCAATTTATTGGCGCAGGTGGATGCTCCCGACGCGTGCGGGCACGGCACCCTGGAAAAACGACTGGCCGGCGAGCTAAAGGAATTGTTCGCGGCTCCCGATATGCAGGTATCAGTCACCTGCATTCAGGCGCCGGTATTCTTTGGCGACAGCCTCAGCCTCTCGCTGCAGTGTGCGGCGGCAGTGGACCTTCCGAGCGTGCATCAGGCGTTGCGCACTGCAGACGGCCTTGAGTACGTCGAATCGGGCGAATATCCGAGCGCTGTTGGCGATGCGGTCGGTCAGGACGTGGCATATGTCGGCCGGGTTCGTGGCGGTTTGGACGATGCAAAGGAACTCAATATGTGGATTACGTCTGATAATGTGAGAAAAGGCGCCGCCTTGAACGCTGTGCAAATAGCTGAGTTATTGATAAAACACTATCTGTAAAAGATACTTACCTAGAAATTTGAAGAATCTTTCGAGCTTGGCAATACTGTCTGAATTGATTGTGGATGGGGAAACCGCCCTCGGGCGTACGTAGGCAGCAATCACCAAGACCCTCTCGCATGCCGAGAAAAAAAGATAAAACAAGGGATAAGGCTATGGTTCGGTTTCGCAAACTGGTGCTGGCAATTGCAGCTGCTTCGGCGCTGTCCTCCGGTATGGCGCACGCGTTGGGATTGGGTGAAGTCACCCTGAAGTCCGCGCTCAATCAGCCTTTGGTGGCTGAAATAGAACTGCTGGAGGTGCGCGATCTGGCCACCAACGAAGTGCTACCGAATCTGGCGTCTCCTGAAGAGTTCAATAAGGCTGGCGTCGATCGGCAGTTCTTCCTGAACGATCTCAAGTTCACGCCGGTAATCAAGCCAAATGGCAAGAGTGTGATTCGTGTCACCTCCAGCAAGCCGGTGCGCGAACCCTACGTGAACTTCCTGGTGGAAGTGCTTTGGCCCAACGGGCGTCTGCTGCGCGAATACACCCTGCTGCTCGATCCGCCGCTCTATGCTCCGCAAAGTGTGGTCCCGGCGCCGCAAGCGCCAGCAGTAGCGTCGGCGCCGCGTGCTCCGGCTGCTGCCCCCGCGCCGCGTCCGGCCGCTTCTGCCAGTGCGCCAGCTGCATCTGCATCGAGCGCCAGCAGCGCGCTGCAGGGTAGTGAGTACAAGACCACGGCCAACGACACGCTTTGGGAAATCGCTCAGCGGGTCGGCGGTGCAAGCGTGCATCAGACCATGCTGGCTATTCAGGATCTGAATCCCAATGCCTTTATCGGGGGCAATATCAATCGCCTGAAGAACAATCAGGTGCTGCGCCTTCCCGATGAACAACAAATCAAGAGCCGTTCCCGCTCCGAGGCCATCGCTCAGGTGGCTGAGCAGAACAGCGCCTGGCGTGAGGGTCGCGGTGTCGCGGCAAGCACCAGGCAGCTGGATGCGACCAAGCGTGCAACCGCTGGCGCCGCTCCGGCCGAAGCGAAAACCAAGGACAGTCTGAAACTGGTCGCCGCCGACGCTGGCAAGGCAACCAAAGGCAGTGATACCGGTGCGGCGAATGGCAAGGCATTGGCCGATAAGCTGGCCGTGACCCAGGAGAGCCTGGACTCGACTCGCCGTGAGAACGAAGAGCTGAAAAGCCGCATGGGCGATCTGCAAGGTCAGCTCGACAAGCTGCAGCGCTTGATTCAGCTGAAAGACGATCAGATGGCCAAATTGCAGGCGGATCTCGCTGCGCCAGCCAAGGCGCCAGCGGCAACCCCTCCGGCGGTGAAGGCCACTCCGCCCGAGGTCAAGGCGACCCCGCCTGCGCCTGCTAAGGCCGCTGCCCCGGCGCCTGCGGCGCCGAAGGCGGAGGAGCCGAAGGACTTCAACTACAGCGAAGATCCTGTCGAAAAAAAACCTGATCCGGCAGCCAATGCCACTACCCAGCAGCCGGCTACCAAGCCGGCTGAGGTCGTTAAGCCTGCTCCGGTAGTTGCCGCGCCGCCGAAACCGGCGGCCAAGCCCAAGCCGGTGGTTGTCGCCGAAGAGCCGGTCCAGCCAAGCATGCTCGATGACCTGCTAGCCAATCCGATGCTCTTGGGTGTGGCGGGTGGCGGTGCCTTGTTGCTGCTGTTGATCGGTCTGATGATGCTGTCGCGGCGCAATGCCTTGAAAGAGGCTGAGTTGCAGGAGCAGTTGGCTGCGGGTGGCGATGAGGATACTTTCGCTGCCAACAACGATATGCCTGCCGACAGCTTCGACAGTTTCCCCGATGAGTTGAGTGACGCTGATGGCGGTGTGAGCGAAGAACGCCTGGCCGCCCAAGCTGGCGACGCCCTGGGCGAGGCGGACATCTATATCGCCTACGGTCGTTTCAGTCAGGCAGCCGAGCTGCTGCAGAATGCCATCAACGAAGAGCCGCAACGCAGCGACCTGCGTTTGAAGCTGATGGAAGTCTATGCCGAGCTTGGTGATCGCGACGGTTTCGCTCGGCAAGAGCGCGAGCTCACTGAAATTGGCGGCGTTGGCGCGGACATTGCGCAGCTCAAGAGCAAGTATCCGGCGGTCGCCGCATCGGCGGGCGCGGGTCTGGCGGCTGCCGCCGACACCGACATGGACAGCTTCAGCCTCGACGATCTGACCCTGGATGACCCGGTTCCGAGTCAGCCTGCACAAGCTGCCGGCGCGGAAGATCTGGATGACGCATTCGACCTGAGTCTTGATGATCTCGAGTCCGAGCTGGAGCGCGACCTGCAAGCGTCAAGCGATTCGGCAGATATGCAGGGGTTGTCCCTGGATGATGATCTGAGCCTGGATTTCGATGAGCCCGCCAGTCCGGCCGCGAAGACCGAAAGCAAGGAAGACGACCTGGACTTCTCTCTGGCACTCGACGAGGCGGTCAGTGAGAGTCCATCCCATGATGACGATCTGGCAGGCTTCAGCCTGGATCTCGATGAGCCAGGCAAGCCTGCATCGCCTGCTGAGGACGAGTTCCTGTTGAGTCTCGATGATGAACCGCAAGCCGCCGCCGATGACGGCCTTGCCGACCTGGATCTCGACGTGGTTAGCGAAGAAACCGAAAACGATTTCGACTTGCCCGCAGAGTTCGATTTGTCCGCCGAGGAGCAGAGCAGTCAGGCTCCGGCTCAGCCGAGCGCCGATAGCTTCGCCGCTCAGCTTGATGAAGTGACCGCGGAGCTCGATCAATTGTCCGCGGGCCTGGATTTGCCGCTGGCCGATGAGCGGGTTGCCGAGCCTGCATCTGCAAGCCTGGAGTTGGGGGAGAGCGACGATGATTTCGACTTCCTTTCCGGCACCGACGAAACTGCGACCAAGCTGGATTTGGCGCGTGCCTACATCGATATGGGCGATACCGAAGGTGCTCGCGATATTCTCGACGAAGTAATCGCCGAGGGCAGCGAGGGGCAGCAGCAGGAAGCGCGCGAGTTGATTGGCAAACTGAGTTGATCGATGTCTGATGTCACTCCTGCAACGGCAGCCGATTCGGCTGCCGTTGCCGTTTATAAGATCGCCCTCGGGGTCGAGTACAAAGGCTCGCGTTATCGTGGTTTTCAGCGCCAGCGCGCTGGCGTGCCGTCGATTCAGGAGTCGCTGGAAAAGGCGCTTGGCAAGGTCGCCGGCGGTGCTCCGGTGACCCTGAGCTGTGCCGGTCGCACGGACGCCTTGGTGCACGCCAGTGCGCAGGTCGTGCATTTCAGTACCCCGGTCGAACGCTCCATGCATGCCTGGGTCATGGGTGCCAACATGAATCTGCCGGGTGATATCAGTGTCACCTGGGCCAAGCAGATGCCCGAGCATTTCGATGCGCGCTTCTGTGCGATGGCGCGGCGATACCGCTATGTGATCTACAACGACCACATACGCCCGGCACACATGGCCGAGGAGGTGACTTGGAATCATCGACCGCTGGATGTCGAGCGCATGCGCGATGCGGCCAGGGCTTTTATCGGCACCCATGACTTCAGCGCCTTTCGTGCGCGTCAGTGCCAAGCCAAGTCGCCAATAAAGACTGTTCACCATCTTGAGTTGCTGGTGCATGGGCGTTTTATCGTGCTGGATATTCGCGCCAATGCTTTCCTGCATCATATGGTGCGCAATATCGCCGGCGTGTTGATGACCATAGGCGCCGGAGAGCGCCCCGTGGAATGGGCCAGTGAGGTGCTGGAAAATCGCGTAAGACGCACCGGAGGGGTGACGGCGCATCCCTATGGCCTCTATCTGGTGCAGGTCGACTATCCCGAAGAGTTCGACTTGCCCAAGCGCTATCTCGGGCCGCACTTTCTCTCCGGCCTCCCTGATGTCGCGCTTGATGGCTAGGGAGCGGAGCCGATAGGCGCTCGCTGCGCCATTTGCTAACATCCGGCTCATCCATTTACTCGGGGTCTTCGTCAGTTGCCAGTCGTTCGTAGCAAGATTTGCGGAATTACCCGCATAGAGGATGCATTGGTCGCCGTTGAAGCCGGTGCGGATGCTATTGGCCTGGTGTTTTATCCGAAGAGTCCACGGGCCGTGACTGTGCAGCAAGCGCGGGCGATCATCGCCGCATTGCCGCCGTTCGTGACCACTGTCGGTTTGTTCGTCAATGCGAGTCGCTGCGAACTCGGCGAGATTCTCGATGCGATACCGCTGGATTTGCTGCAGTTTCATGGCGACGAGCGCCCGGTCGACTGCGAGGGCTACCATCGTCCTTATATCAAAGCGCTGCGGGTGAAGCCGGGTGACGATGTTGCGGCGCAAATCGCACCTTACGCCAGTGCCGCGGGCGTTCTGCTGGATACCTTTGTCGCTGGCGTGCCCGGCGGTACGGGGTTGGCGTTCGATTGGTCGTTGGTGCCCCGTGGTTTGAACAAGCCGATTATTCTGGCCGGTGGTTTGACGGCGGAGAATGTGCAGGACGCCATCGCGCAGACGCAGCCGTATGCGGTGGATGTCAGCGGCGGGGTGGAGGCGCGTCACGGGATCAAGGACGCCGCTAAGATCCGTGCCTTCATGCGCGCGGTCAAAGGCGCCTGAGCATGCGCGCAGGGCGATGTGACGACGCTCCCGGCTGGGCCGTCCATAGTCCTGTTACACAGGCCGCGGTGACGCCTGTGGCAGTCAAGACCAAGGTGGCGGGTGTATTGCAAGAGCCGGCCCCTGTTGAGCTGCACCTATGAATTCGCTTGGATATGTCGGCAAGATTCCACAGTGCCGACCTATTCGATCCCACTGTTTTGGAGAATGAAGAGCATGAGCAACTGGTTGGTAGACAAACTGATTCCATCGATCATGCGTTCCGAGGTGCAGAAGAGTTCGGTGCCCGAAGGCCTTTGGCACAAGTGCCCCTCCTGCGATGCCGTGCTGTACAAGCCGGAGCTGCTCAAGACCCTGGATGTTTGCCCGAAGTGCAACCATCACATGCGTATCGACGCGCGTTCGCGTCTGGATATCTTTCTCGATGCCGACGGTCGTGAAGAGATCGGCGCCGAGCTGGAGCCGGTCGACCGTTTGAAGTTCCGCGATGGCAAGAAGTACAAGGATCGCCTGGCCGCTGCGCAAAAGCAGACGGGCGAGAAGGATGCCCTGATTGCCATGCGCGGCACTTTGGAAAGCATGCCGGTGGTGGCCTGTGCCTTCGAGTTTTCCTTTATGGGCGGCTCCATGGGCGCGGTTGTCGGCGAACGCTTCGTGCGTGCCGCCAATGTGGCGCTCGAGCAGCGCTGCCCGCTGGTATGTTTCTCGGCATCCGGTGGCGCGCGCATGCAGGAAGCGTTGATCTCCTTGATGCAAATGGCCAAGACCTCCGCGGTGCTGGCGCGCTTGCGCGAGGAGGGCGTGCCCTTTATCTCGGTGCTGACTGATCCGGTTTACGGCGGCGTTTCCGCCAGTCTGGCGATGCTGGGCGATGTGATAGTCGGCGAACCGCGCGCGTTGATCGGTTTTGCCGGCCCTCGCGTCATCGAGCAGACCGTACGCGAAAAGCTGCCGGAAGGTTTTCAGCGTAGCGAGTTCCTGCTCGAGCATGGCGCTATCGATATGATCATTCATCGTGCGGAGCTGCGTCCGCGCCTGGCTCGTTTGCTGGCGCAACTGATGCAGTTGCCGTCCCCTGTCGTGCTGCCGGTCACTGCATGACCGAGCGCACTCTGGCCGAGTGGCTGGCCTATCTGGAGCGTCTGCACCCCTCGGCAATCGAGATGGGTTTGGATCGCTCCAGGGCCGTGGCACAGCGCCTTGGGCTGGAGCAGATCGCGCCTCGCGTGGTGACCGTATCCGGCACCAATGGCAAAGGCTCGACCTGCGCTTTTCTCGCCGAACTGCTGCAAGCCCAGGGGTTGCGCGTAGGGGTTTACAGCTCGCCGCACCTCCTGCGCTATAACGAGCGTGTGCAAATTGCCGGCAAGCAAGCCGACGATGCTGCGCTCTGCGAGGCCTTCGCTGCGGTTGAAGCAGCGCGTGGCGAGATCTCCCTGACCTATTTCGAAATGGGTACCCTGGCCGCCTTCTGGCTGTTTCGGCGTGCCGGCCTGGATGCGCTGGTATTGGAAGTCGGCCTGGGCGGCCGCCTGGATGCGGTCAATCTGATCGATGCGGATCTGTCGATAATCACCAGTATCGGGCTCGATCATGCCGAGTGGCTGGGCGATACCCGCGACTCCGTGGCTTATGAAAAAGCCGGTATCTATCGCGCCGGCAAACCGGCCTTGTGCGGCGATCTCGACCCGCCAGAAACGCTGTTGCAGCAGGTCGCGCTGCTGGACGCGCCATTCTTCCTGCGTGGGCGCGACTATGACCTGAGCGTCGACGGGCAAAGCTGGAGCTGGTACGGAGTCGATGCTCAGGGCTATCCGCTGCGCTTGGAAAACTTGCCGTTGCTCGATCTGCCTATGGAAAATGCCGCTCTGGCTATGCAAGCCTTTGCGTTGATGGGGTTGCCCTGGAAGCGTTCCCAGTTGGTCAGCGCCCTGACGCATACGCGGGTGACTGGCCGTCTGGACCGACGCAGCCTGAATTGGCGGGGCAAGCCGCTGACACTGCTGCTCGATGTTGGGCATAATCCGCATGCTGCGGAGTATCTGGCGCAGCGCCTGGCCGACAGGCCCGTGAGTGGTCGGCGCTTGGCGGTGTTCGGTTTGCTGGCCGACAAGGACTTGCCTGGCGTCGTGGCGCCGCTGCTGACTGAGGTGGCTGATTGGGCGGTGGCGCCACTGCCGACCGAGCGGAGTCGACCGGCCGCCGAGCTGCAGGCGTATTTGCTGAACTGTGGGGCGCAAGTAACGACTTATGCTGATGTGAAGGCGGCGTTGCAGGCACAATGCGAGCGTGCTGCGGCAGAAGATGAAATTCTGCTGTTCGGATCTTTTTACTGCGTGGCCGAGGCCCTGGATTGGCTGGTCTGCCATGCCAATGGGGATGTGCAGGATGGCTTTGCTGGATAAGGGATTGATGCAGCGCATGGTCGGGGCGCTGGTTCTGGTGGCGCTGGCGGTGATCTTCCTGCCGATGCTGCTGTCGCGCGAGAACGAGCTGCGCCACGTCGTGGTCGATGCACCGGCGATGCCGGATACGCCAGCCATGCCGCAGATAGAGATGCAGCCGGTGATAGTGCCTGATCCGCAGGCGCTGCCCGACGAGCCCATTCCCGAATCCATCGAGCCGCCTGCGCCGGTCGCTCAGACGCCGGTTCCATCCGCCGAACCGGTCCAGCCGTCCCAGCCGGAGCCGGCGGCCGTCGCACCCGCTCCCGCACCTCGTCTGGATGCCAATAGTCTGCCGGTCAGTTGGTCGGTGCAATTGGCCAGCCTGTCCAGTCGCAGCGGCGCGGAAAACCTGCAGAAGACCCTGCGCAGTCAGGGGTATAACGCCTATATCCGCAGTTTCGACGGGATGAACAGGGTGTTTGTCGGGCCGCTGGTCGAGCGCGCCGAGGCCAATCGCCTGCGCGACCAGCTGAATCGTCAGCACAAACTCAATGGCTTCGTCGTGCGTTTTCAACCTGAGCGTAGCTAGGTGCGATATTCGAGCTTTTCGCTCGTCTGCTAATCCTTTGCTTACCCCCGGGTGGGGGCTCTGTTAAAATACAGCGCCTTTCCCGTCGGTAATCTGCAACGTGGCATTCACCTGGGTCGATTGGGCGATTATCGCCGTCATTGTCGTATCGAGTCTGATCAGTTTGAGCCGCGGCTTCGTCAAGGAAGCCCTGTCTTTGCTCACCTGGATTATCGCCGGTGCGGTTGCCTGGATGTTCGGTGGCGCGCTGTCGCACCACCTCGACGGCTGGATCGAAACACCCTCGGCCCGTGTGATAGCCGCCTGCGCCATACTCTTTATCGTGACCCTTCTGGTTGGGGCGCTGATCAATTATCTGATCGGCGAGCTGATCCGCGTGACCGGTTTGTCCGGCACCGATCGCTTCCTGGGTATGGTGTTTGGCGCTGCGCGCGGAGGGCTGCTGGTTGTGGTGCTGGTCGGGCTGTTGAGCCTGGCGCCGGTGCAGGAAGACCCGTGGTGGCGGCAGTCGACGTTATTGCCGCATTTTTTAATGGTTGCGGACTGGTCGAAAAATCTGATTCTGGGTTTGTCCAGTCAATGGCTCGCCAGCGGCGTCAGTGCGCCGGCCGAGCTGTCGTTCAAAGAAGTGCTCTCCGGGCCGAAACTGCCCTGAGCGCTTGAAGAATTAATCCGTTCCACTCAGTAGGGGTTGTGTCACATGTGCGGCATTGTCGGCATCGTCGGTAAATCGAACGTCAATCAGGCGCTGTATGACGGCCTCACCGTCCTGCAGCACCGCGGCCAGGATGCTGCCGGTATCGTCACCAGCCATGATGGCAGGTTGTTCCTGCGCAAGGACAACGGCCTGGTGCGCGACGTGTTTCACCAGCGTCATATGCAGCGCCTGGTTGGCCACATGGGTATCGGCCATGTGCGTTACCCGACCGCGGGCAGTTCCAGTTCGGCCGAGGCACAGCCGTTCTACGTCAACTCACCTTACGGCATCACCCTGGCGCACAACGGCAATCTGACCAACGTCGAGCAGTTGGCCAAGGAAATCTACGAGTCCGATCTGCGCCATGTGAACACCAATTCCGACTCGGAAGTGCTGCTCAACGTGTTCGCCCACGAGTTGGCGCAGCGCGGCAAGTTGCAGCCGAGCGAGGACGATGTGTTCGCCGCGGTCAGCGGAGTGCATGATCGTTGCATCGGCGGTTATGCGGTGGTGGCGATGATCACCGGTTATGGCATCGTCGGTTTCCGCGACCCCCATGGCATCCGCCCGATCGTCTTCGGCCAGCGTCACACCGACGAAGGCGTCGAGTACATGATCGCCTCGGAAAGCGTGTCCCTGGACGTTTTGGGTTTCACCCTGATCCGCGATCTGGCGCCGGGCGAGGCGGTTTACATCACCGAGGACGGCAAGCTTTCGACCCGTCAGTGCGCGAGCAACCCGCAGTTCTCGCCGTGCATCTTCGAGCACGTCTACCTGGCCCGTCCCGATTCGATCATGGACGGCGTTTCGGTATACAAGGCGCGTTTGCGGATGGGCGAGAAATTAGCCGACAAGATTCTGCGCGAACGCCCGAATCACGACATCGATGTGGTCATCCCGATTCCCGACACCAGCCGCACTTCGGCGCTGGAGCTGGCCAACCACCTGGGCGTGAAGTTCCGTGAGGGCTTCGTCAAAAACCGTTATATCGGCCGTACCTTCATCATGCCGGGGCAGGCGGCGCGGAAGAAATCCGTGCGGCAGAAGCTCAATGCCATCGAACTGGAGTTCCGCGGCAAGAACGTCATGCTGGTGGACGACTCCATCGTGCGTGGCACCACCTGCAAGCAGATCATCCAGATGGCCCGCGAAGCCGGGGCGAAGAACGTCTACTTCTGTTCGGCCGCACCGGCGGTGCGCTACCCGAACGTTTACGGCATCGATATGCCCAGCGCCCATGAGCTGATCGCGCACAACCGCAGCACCGAAGAAGTCGCCGAGCTGATTGGCGCCGATTGGCTGGTGTATCAGGATCTGCCCGATCTGATCGAAGCGGTCGGCGGCGGCAAGGTGAAAATCGATGCTTTCGATTGCGCGGTGTTCGACGGTCAATACGTCACCGGGGATATCGACGAGCATTACCTGAACAAGATCGAGCAGGCGCGCAACGATGCGACCAAGGTCAAGTCCCAGGCGGTCAGTGCGATCATCGATCTGTATAACAATTAAGCGGCAAGCTTGTAGTCCGGATGCAATCCGGGGACCTTATCGAGCGAAGGAATCGACCCGGATTGCACCCGGGCCACGGTATGAGGTGGGAATATGACGCAAGAGTGGCAAGCAGGGCGCCTGGATAGCGATCTGGAAGGCGTGGGTTTCGATACCCTGGCAGTACGTGCCGGCCAGCGTCGCTCGCCTGAGGGCGAGCATAGCGAAGCGATTTACCCGACTTCCAGCTATGTATTCCGTACCGCGGCCGATGCTGCGGCGCGGTTTGCCGGCGAGGTGCCGGGTAACGTCTATTCGCGTTACACCAATCCCACGGTGCGCGCCTTCGAAGAGCGCATCGCCGCGCTGGAAGGCGCCGAGCAGGCCGTCGCCACCTCATCCGGCATGTCGGCGATTCTGGCGATAGTCATGAGCCTGTGCAGTGCCGGCGACCATGTGCTGGTGTCGCGCAGTGTGTTCGGCTCGACTATCAGTCTGTTCGAGAAGTACCTCAAGCGTTTCGGTGTTCAGGTCGATTACGTGCCGCTGGCGGACCTGCAAGCCTGGGCTGACGCATGCAAGCCGAATACCAAATTGCTGTTTGTCGAGTCGCCATCCAACCCCCTGGCCGAACTGGTCGATATCGCCGCATTGGCCGATATCGCTCATGCCAAAGGGGCGCTGTTGGCGGTGGACAACTGTTTCTGCACGCCGGCGCTGCAGCAGCCGCTGAAGCTCGGTGCGGATATCGTCATGCACTCGGCGACCAAGTATATCGACGGCCAAGGCCGCAGCATGGGCGGCGTGGTGGCGGGCAAGGCAGACTTGATGAAGGAATTGGTCGGCTTCCTGCGTACCGCCGGGCCGACTCTCAGCCCGTTCAATGCCTGGATCTTCCTCAAAGGCCTGGAGACCTTGCGTATACGCATGCAGGCTCATTGCGCCAGCGCCCAGCAATTGGCCGAGTGGCTGGAGCGGCAGCCGGGGGTCGAGCACGTGTATTACGCCGGCCTGCCGAGCCATCCCCAGCATGAGCTGGCCAAGCGGCAGCAGAGCGCCTTCGGCGCCGTGGTCAGCTTCGAGGTCAAGGGCGGCAAAGAGGCTGCCTGGCGCTTCATCGATGCCACCCGGGTGATTTCCATCACCACCAACCTGGGCGACACCAAAACCACCATCGCCCACCCGGCGACCACCTCCCATGGCCGTCTGTCACCAGCCGAGCGAGCCAGTGCCGGGATTCGCGACAATTTGATTCGCGTGGCGGTCGGCCTGGAAGATCTCGCCGATCTGCAGGCCGATCTGGCGCGGGGCTTGGCGGCGCTCTGAGGCAAGATTGCTGGTCGGAGCCGCGCTGCTGTTGACGCATAAAAAAACGCCGCTTATCCAAGCGGCGTTTTTTTTGATTAGATGCTGACGGCTGGCCTTATTGGCGCAGATCGATCGCCGGCTGTTTCGTATCGCTCGAATCGAACAGCTCTGTCGGGTCGCGCGGCAAGACTCCCGGCTTGTAGTCCTGGCGAATATTGCCGAGCACCCGAATGTCGCTGTATTTCTGCCCGGATAGTGCCGCCATGCCCGCCGCATCGCGAATCACCGTGGGCCGCAGGAACACCATCAGGTTGCGTTTGACGCGACTGTCCTTGGTCGAGCGGAACAGTTTGCCCAGCAGTGGGATATCGCCGAGCAGCGGTACTTTCGAATGGGTCTGGGTAACGTCGTCCTGAATCAGCCCGCCGAGCACGATGACTTGGCCGTTCTCCGCGAGAATGGTGCTCTTGATCGAGCGCTTGTTGGTGATCAGGTCCACCGCGCTGACCCCTTGGGTGGTAGGGGCGATGGAGGAGATCTCCTGCTCGATCTCCAGGCGCAGGCTGGCACCGTCGTTGATGTGCGGGGTGACCTTGAGGGTCACGCCTATGTCTTCGCGCTCGATGGTGGTGAACGGGTTGTCCGCTCCCGAGGCGCTGGTGGTGAAGGAGCCGGTCTGGAAGGGTACGTTCTGTCCGACCAGGATTTCCGCTTCCTGGTGATCGAGGGTCAGCAGGCTGGGCGTAGACAGCAGGTTACTCTTGGTGTTGGACGACAGGGCAGTGACCAATACGCCGAAGCTGTCGGTGCCGAGGCCGATGATGGCGCCATCCGGGAGGTTGATCGAGCTGCTGCTTTCGCTGTCGTTACCGCGATCCTGCAGGGCCTGTAACACTGTGCCGACCGAGAGTCCGGTATTGGCGAAATTCACCCCGCCGAGGCCGCCGCGGTCGCCCCGCGCATCGACCGCCCATTGCACGCCGAGCGCATCGCTGACATCGCCCGACACCTCGACGATCGCGGCCTCGACCATCACCTGCGCGCGCGGCACGTCGAGCTGGCGAACGATATCCTCCAGGGTGGTTATCATGTCCGGCGGCGCCAGGAGCACCAGGGCATTGAGGCTCTCGTCGGCGCGGATCAGGATGTTCTGTGGCGGCGCGCTCGTGGCTTCACCGCCTTCCTTGGCTTTCAACCCTTCGGAAATTTCGTTGAGGGTATCGGCCAGCGCCTTGGCATCGTTGTGCCGGAGGCGAATCACCCGGGTGTTCGCCGAGCGGCTGGTCGGCGTGTCCAGGGATTTTGCCAGGGCCACCATTTTCGCTCGGGCCGCCGGCGGACCCAGCACGATCAAGCGATTTGTGCGCGCGTCGGCTATCACCTGGGTACTCGATGTGCCCTTGGCCTGACCTCGCTCCATGGCGTTCTTCAGGGCTTCGGCGGTATCCATCACCCAGGCATGCTGAAGGTTGATCACGCTGTAGTCATTCTGGTTTTTCTGGTCGAGCTGGTGCAGCAGGTCTTCGATACGTTCGATATTGG
The DNA here is from genome assembly GCF_946885955.1 of uncultured Pseudomonas sp. The sequence goes on along the minus strand of NZ_CAMPHI010000045.1, from coordinate 9,868 downwards.
CGGCACGGTCGCTGATGATGATCGCGTTAGCCGAGGTCACCGCTGCCAGATGGCCGTATTGCGGCACCAGCGGGCGCAGCAGGGGGATCAGTTCGGTGGCGGAGCCATGCTGCACCTGAATCAGGCGGGTTTCCAGGCTGTCCGGGCCGCTGCGGCCACCTTTGCTGGCGTCGGCCTTGGCTTCGGCGTTGGGCACGATACGCGCCTGACCGTCCTGGGTGATTACGCTGAAGCCATGGGTGGCCATCACCGAGAGGAACAACTGGTAGACCTCGCTCAGCGACAACGGGGTGTTCGACACCACGCTGACCTGTCCCTTCACGCGCGGGTCGACGACGAAGGTTTCCCCGCTTATCTGCGCCACCTGGTCAATGAATTCGCGGATATCGGCGCCTTTCAGGTTGATCGTCCAGGTTTCTTCTTGCTGACTGCTGTCGGGCGTTGCCGCCGTGATCGCTGCGCTCAACGGCAGCGGCGCGGCGACGAAGCCGGCAGCGAGCAGGGCAAAGGTGAGGCTAGAAAGTTTCGGGAACATGGGTCAGTCGCTTTCCATAGTCTGATCAAGCTGGTCGGTGGGCTCGTCCTCTGGCGGCATGCTGCCGGAGGCTTCCATTTGTTCTCGCAGGGCATCCATTCGCTCACGAAGTTGCGCGAGGTTGTCGGCTTCCATCTGGTTCAGTTCGTCGACCGAACTTTGCCCGTCATCGGCATGGCTGTAGACCGACTGGCTGTCGCCGCTCTGGCGTTGCGGGAAGGTCAGGCTCTCTCTTTTGCCATTGCGCAGCAGTTCGACATGATCCGGATAGACCGCCGCAAGATGAACGCCATTGGAAACTTCGCTATCGATTGCATAACGCTGCGGTTCGCTGCCTTCGCGGCGGATGATGGCGCTGGAGCGCTCGGGGTCGGCATTCACGAAGCTGCCCAGCAGGGTCAGGCTCAATTGGGTGGCAGGCACTGGGCCGTCATCGGTTTGTCGGCTGCTGCCGAATAACTGATCGAGGTTCTGCCGAGAGGCGACACTGGGCTGCAGCTCCACATTCTGGCCTTCGAGTTGTGCCGGCGCGCGCAGCAAGCGCAGCCAGCCGGCGGTTTGCCAGGCCAGGCTGACGCTCATTAGCAAAATCAATACGATCGCGATCAGGCTGGTGGTATGCGTTTGCAACCAGCGTTGAGTTGCCAAAAGGGGCAAGGTTTCACTCCGAAATTATTGTTCTGTAGCGTAAATCGCGAGCTGATCATAGACAGTTGGTGCGTATTTGACAGCCCCTGTATGGGTGACACGTCGCGTCATCGGAACTTAATTCGGCGAGTTGGTCGCCCGGCGCGCATTTGATTGCAGTCGTTTGTATCGGTTCGATGGTCGTCGGGATGGCCTGATATCCGGTCGTATGCCGAGCGGCCGAGTATCTGCCGGGAGGAGGGCGCCGCATGGCGAAAGCTGCATGGGCAGGCATCTCCGGTAAAGCGGGCGACAGGGGCAGCGGTGTTCTACCGACGATTCTTTATTCTTCTCGCCAGCGTCTGCCGGCAAGCGTAAACACGCGCGGCTGAAACTGACTTGCCGGTCATCGAATTGCTCGGCAAGCATGTTCTTGTCGCTGGATGCGCGACGGACATGCCGGCAGGTCATGCGGCTGGCCGCGATCGCCTGGATCGTCAGCGCTGGCAACTCTAACATTCACTGCGGTTCTGCGAGCAACCGCCCGAAAAGCCAGTTGACCCATACGGGTGGCTGCGCTTAAAAACTCTTTCGCGGTTAGTATGTCTACCGCTTTCTAGGCTTGCCCCTTTCGTTTGGACCCCGCTTATGTCTTCCTCCACCGAACACGTTGAACTGGATGCGGTGCTGGCCGCACCTGCTAGCTTGCGGCGCTTGCCGTTCAGTTTCGCCAAACGTCACGGGGTGGTGCTGCTGATCGACGCGGTTCCGCCATGCCTGGCTCATCGCCCGCAGGTAGAACTGGTCGCCTTGGCCGAGGCGCAGCGTTTTGTCGGCCGTCAGTTGCCGTTGCGCAGCTTGAGCGCCGAGGCCTTCGAGCAGGCGCTGGGTAAGGCCTATCAACACGAGTCGGGGGCCATGCAACTGGCCGAGGGCTTGGGTGGCAGCCTGGACCTGGCGGCGTTGGCCGAGCAGGTGCCGGAGACCGAAGACCTGCTCGAGCAGGAGGACGACGCACCGATCATCCGCTTGATCAATGCCATTCTCGGCGAGGCGATCAAGGAGGATGCATCGGACATTCACCTGGAAACCTTCGAAAAGCGTTTGGTCGTGCGTTTCCGGGTGGATGGTGTGTTGCGCGAGGTGCTCGAGCCGAAGCGCGAACTGGCTGCGCTGCTGGTGTCGCGGATCAAGGTCATGGCGCGCCTGGACATCGCCGAGAAGCGCATCCCCCAGGATGGCCGGATTTCCCTCAAGGTTGGCGGCCGCGAGGTGGATATCCGGGTGTCCACACTGCCTTCGGCGAACGGCGAACGGGTGGTGTTGCGCTTGCTCGACAAGCAGGCCGGGCGCCTGAATCTGCAGCATCTGGGCATGAGCGCACGGGACCGTCAGGTGATGGAGGAGACCGTGCGCAAGCCCCACGGTATCCTGCTGGTCACCGGTCCTACCGGGTCCGGTAAGACCACTACGCTGTACGCCAGCCTGGTCAGCTTGAATGACCGTACCCGGAATATTCTCACCGTTGAGGATCCGATCGAATACCACCTCGAAGGCATCGGCCAGACCCAGGTCAATCCCAAGGTCGACATGACTTTCGCCCGCGGCTTGCGCGCGATTCTGCGTCAGGATCCGGACGTGGTGATGGTCGGTGAAATTCGCGACAAGGAAACCGCCGAAATCGCCGTGCAGGCCTCCTTGACCGGCCACCTGGTGCTCTCCACCTTGCACACCAACAGCGCCATTGGCGCCATCACCCGTTTGGTGGACATGGGCATCGAACCGTTTCTGCTGTCGTCATCCTTGCTCGGCGTCCTCGCCCAGCGCCTGATCCGTGTGCTCTGCCCGCATTGCAAAGAGGCCTATGAGGCCGATGAGGCCGAGTGCAAATTGCTTGGCGTCCCCTTCGCACAGCCGCCGACCCTGTATCACGCTCGCGGTTGCAACGATTGCCATCACCAGGGTTACCGCGGCCGTACCGGCATCTACGAACTGGTGGTGTTCGACGACCACCTGCGCACCCTGATCCACAACGCCGCGTCCGAGCAGGACATGACCCGCCACGCCCGCACCCTCGGCCCGAGCATCCGCGAGGACGGCCGACGCAAGGTGCTGGAAGGGGCGACCACGGTCGAGGAAGTATTGCGCGTGACGCGGGAGGAATAGCGTTGGCCGCCTTCGAATACCTCGCCCTCGACGGCAACGGCCGTCAGCAGAAAGGCGTACTGGAAGCCGATAGCGCGCGTCAGGTGCGGCAGATTCTGCGCGAGCGGCAAATGGCGCCGCTGGATGTCAAAGCCACGCGCACCCGCGAGAACACCGGAGGCAGTGGGCATTTCAGCTTTGCCCGCGGGCTTTCGGCGCGCGACCTGGCGCTGTTAACGCGGCAGTTGGCGACCCTGGTGCAAGCCGCGCTACCGATCGAGGAGGCGTTGCGCGCAGCTGCCGCCCAGGCCGGCACGCCGCGCATCCAGGGCATGCTACTGGCGGTGCGTGCGCGGGTGCTTGAAGGCCATGACCTGGCCAGCAGCCTCAAGGAATTCCCCGCGGCTTTCCCCGAGCTGTATCGCGCCACGGTGGCGGCGGGCGAGCATGCCGGCCATCTGGGGCCGGTGCTGGAGCAATTGGCCGATTACACAGAGCAGCGCCAGCAATCGCGGCAGAAGATTCAGTTGGCCTTGCTTTACCCGATGATCCTGATGTGCGCCTCGCTGTTGATCGTCGGCTTTCTGCTCGGCTACGTGGTGCCGGATATCGTGCGGGTGTTCGTCGATTCCGGACAAACCCTGCCGGCGCTGACCCGCGGCCTGATTGCCCTGAGTGAATGGGTGAAGAACTGGGGTTGGTTGGCGGTTGTGCTCGCAGTAGTTGGTTTTTTTGCCTTGCGCTGGGCGTTGCGCGAGGACGCGGTGAAATTGCGCTGGCATCGTTTCTGGTTGCGCGTGCCGCTGATCGGCAAGCTGATTCGCGCCACCGACTGCGCACGTTTCGCCTCGACCCTGGCGATTCTGACCCAGAGTGGCGTGCCCCTGGTCGAGGCCCTGGGCATCGGCGCCGAAGTCATCGTCAACCGGGTGATCCGCGCCGAGGTGGTGATCGCCGCACAGAAGGTCCGCGAAGGCGGCAGCCTGACCCGGGCGCTGGAGGCCAGCGGCCAGTTCCCGCCGATGATGATGCACATGATCGCCAGCGGCGAGCGTTCCGGTGAGCTGGATCAGATGCTCGCACGTACCGCGCGCAATCAGGAGAACGACCTGAGCGCCCAGGTATCGCTGCTGGTGGGGCTGTTCGAGCCATTCATGTTGGTATTTATGGGCGCAGTGGTATTGGTCATCGTGCTGGCCATTCTGCTACCGATTCTGTCTCTCAATCAGTTGGTGGGGTAATTAGGTGAATAGTGAGTCTTTGAAAAGCGCGGCATCGTCACGGGGCGCATTGCGCCAGGCCGGCAAGCGTCAAGCCGGTTTCACGCTGATCGAAATCATGGTGGTGGTGGTCATTCTCGGCATTCTCGCCGCCCTGGTGGTACCGCAGGTGATGAGCCGGCCGGATCAGGCCAAGATCACCGTGGCCAAGGGCGATATCAAGGCGGTGTCCGCCGCACTGGATATGTACAAGCTGGACAACCACAGCTATCCCAGCACCCAGCAGGGGCTGGAGGCGTTGGTGAAAAAACCCTCCGGCAACCCGCAGCCGAAGAACTGGAACAAGGACGGCTACCTCAAGCGCCTGCCGGTCGACCCTTGGGGCAACGTCTATCAGTACCTGGCACCGGGTACCAAGGGCCAGTTCGACCTCTATTCGCTGGGCGCCGACGGTAAGGAAGGCGGCAGCGATCAGGATGCCGATATCGGTAACTGGGACCTGTAAGCGACGATGCGCCAGCCCCGCGGTTTTACCCTGATCGAACTGCTCGTGGTGCTGGTGATACTTGGCTGCCTGATCGGTTTGGCAACGCTCAGCGTGGGTATTGCGGGGCCTTCGCGCGAGTTGCGCAACGAAGCCGAGCGCCTCGCCGGCCTGATTGGTGTACTCGCGGAGGAGGCGGTGCTGGATAACCGCGAATACGGCCTGTATCTGACTGACGACACCTACCAGGTTCTGGTTTACGACCCGCAGTCGGCGCGTTGGAGTGCGCTTGAGGGCAAGCCCCATCAGTTGCCGGCATGGGCCGAGTTGAGCGTGGAGCTGGAAGGCGAGGCTCTGCAGTTGCCAAAGCCGGCGGGTGAGAAGGCTGGCGGCGCGGTGCCGCCCCCGCAGTTGCTGCTGCTGTCCAGCGGCGAACTCAGTCCGTTTCGCCTGCGCTTGAGCGAGCGGCGCAAGGATGGCATCGGCTTGCACCTGTCCAGCGATGGCTTTCGCTTACCCAAGGTCGAGCTGGAACCGCGGCGGGGTAAAACCGGATGAAGCGCTCCCATGGCTTTACTCTGCTCGAAGTGCTGGTCGCGCTGGCAATCTTCGCCCTGGTCGCCGCCAGCGTACTGACCGCCAGCGGGCGCAGCCTGCAAACCGCCGCGCGGCTGGAAGACAAGACCCTGGCCATGTGGATTGCCGATAACCGCCTGACCGAACTGCAGTTGAGCGAAACGCCACCGAGCGACGGCCGGGATAAGGGCGAGCTGGACTTCGCCGGTCGGCGCTGGCAGTGGCAGAGCGAAATACAGGCGACCAGCGAGCCAAGCATGCGCCGGGTCACGCTGTGGGTCGCGCCCCGTCAGGAACGCGGGCTCAGCGGCGATTTGCGCGAGCGAGCGGTGGTCAGCCTCAGTGGCTTTCTCGGAGCGGCGCAATGAGAGCGACGCGGCCTGGGCGCATGGGCGGTTTCACCCTGCTCGAATTGTTGATCGCCATCGCGATCTTCGCCCTGCTGGGGCTGGCCACCTACCGCATGCTCGACAGTGTCTTGAATACGGATGCCAGCACCCGTGCACACGAGCAGCAGTTGCGCGAACTGGTCCGCGGCATGGCGGCGTTCGAGCGCGACATTCTTCAGGTAAGCCCGCGGCCGGCTCGCGATCCGTTCGGCGAGCCGCGCGCGGCGCTGCTCGGCGAGGATGTCGATGGTGCCGCTATCGAGTTGACGCGAGCGGGATGGCGCAACCCGCTCGGGCAGCCGCGGGCAACCCTGCAGCGGGTGCGCTGGCAGTTGAGCGGCGAGCAATGGCAGCGTCGCTATTGGAAGGTGCTCGACCAATCCCAGGACAGTCAGCCGCAGATTCAGCAGGTGCTCGATGGGGTGACGAGCATGCAGCTGCGCTATCTGGATGGCCAGGGCGAATGGCGGACCAGTTGGCCTCCGACCGACCAGCGCTCCGAGCAGCAGCAGGATGCGCTGCCGCGCGCGGTCGAGTTGGTGCTCGAGCATCGTCGTTATGGCGAGTTGCGCCGCGTGTTGCGCTTGCCGGATGTGATTCCCAAGCGTAGCGAGCAGCTACAGACGCCCGGTGACGTCCCGAGTGAAGACGAGCAGTCCGTCGACCGGGTGAGCGAGGAGCCGTCCGAATGAAGGCCCAGCGCGGTATGGCGTTGATCACCGTGATGCTGGTGGTCGCGGTGGTGACGGTGGTCTGCGCCGGGATCATCGCGCGCCAGCAGCTATCGATTCGTAGCAGTGCCAATCAATTGCACGTGCGTCAGGCCTGGCAATACGCGCTGGGTGGGGAGACCCTGGCCAAAGCCGTATTGCGCGAGGATTTGCGTCAGGGCGATCCGCGCGCGCCGGTCGATCATCTGGCCGAGCCCTGGGCACGGCCGCGGGCACCCTTCGCGCTGGATGAGGGTGGCGAGCTGCGGGTGAGCATCGAAGACCCCAGCGGACGTTTCAATCTCAACAGCCTGCTGCGCCAGGGCGAGCCGAACGAGGCGGCGCTGGCACAGTTTCGCCGTCTGCTGCTCGGGCTGCAGATCGACGCGCCTTATGCCGAGCGGTTGATCGACTGGCTGGACGCCGACCAGGAACCGAGCGGTGCCTATGGCGCCGAGGACAACCAGTATCTATTGATACAGCCGGCCTATCGCACGGCCAATCACTTGATCGCGGATGTGTCGGAATTGCGCCTGTTGCTGGAAATGACCGAGACCGATTACCAGCGGCTGTTGCCTTTCGTCAGTGCCTTGCCGGCCGATGCCACGCTCAACGTCAACACCGCCAGCGCCAGGGTGCTGGCGAGTCTGGCCGATGGCTTGCCGCAGAGCACGGCGGAAACCCTGGTGGCCAATCGGGGTAAGCAGGGCTATGCCGATGTGGCGAGTTTTCTCGCGCAATTGCCGGGCTTGAGCGTGCAAGCCCAGGGACTGGCCGTCGGCAGTCAGTATTTTCAGGTGATCAGCGAGGTCAGTGTGGGTGATCGCCGTCAGGTATTACGCAGCACCTTGCAGCGTTTCAATGATGGCAAGGTGTATGTCCTAGCCCGTGATTTGGGGTACAGCGGCGTGCCGCTGACGCCCGCCAAGGAAGTCGAACCATGAGTCAGATCCATGTATTTCTTCCACCTGAGGCCTGTTCGCAGGTTCGCACCGATCTTCCGGTGCGTCGGGTGCAGGCCGAGCGCAGTGAACAGGTCACCTTTGCCGAGGCGCTGGCTGGCCTGAGCGGGCCCTGGACGCTGGTGCTGCCGGTCGAGGCGGTTACCGCCTGTGCCGTGAATCTGCCGACGCAAAAAGCCCGCTGGCTGCGTCAGGCGCTGCCGTTCGCGGTGGAGGAATTGCTCGCAGAGGATGTCGAGCAATTGCACCTGGCCCTGGGCGAGCAACTGGAGGACGGCCGGCATCGGGTATTTGCCGTGCGCCGCAGCTGGCTGGAGAGCTGGCTGGCGCTGTGCGAGGCGCCGCCGCAAAGGATCGCCGTGGATGCCGATCTGCTGCCCGCCGAAGGTACGCAACTTCTGCAGTTGGGCCCGCGCTGGCTGCTCGGCGGCGCCGGCGTCGCGCGCATGGCGCTGGGCGGCGAGGAGTGGCCGGCCCTGGCGGATATCTGCGCACATCCGCATATGGCCTACCCGGGGCGGCAACAGCCGGCCCTGCAGCCCGTCGACGACAGTCTGGAACTAGCCGATGCCTATCACTGGCTGGCCCAGCGGGAGGTTCGCAATAACCTGGCCCAGGGCGAATTTGCGGTCAGCGAAGGCGGCGGCGACTGGCAACGTTGGCGTCCGCTGCTGGGTGTGGTCGGGTTGTGGCTGTTGTTGCAGTGGGGCTTCAACCTGGCGCAAGGCTGGCATTTGCAGCGCCAGGCCGACCGCTATGCCCAGTCCAGCGAAGCGCTGTACCGCGAGCTGTTCCCCGAGGACAGCAAGTTGATCAATCTGCGTGCGCAATTCGATCAGCACCTGGCGGCCGGCGGTAGCAGTGGCCAGGGGCGTCTGCTCGGAATGCTCGCTGAAGTCAATCAGGCGCTGACTGCCGAAGGTGCGCCGGTACGGATCGAACAGCTGGACTTCAGCGATATTCGCGGCGACCTGGCCATGCAGGTGCAGGCGCCAGGTTTCGCCGAGTTGGAGCGCCTGCGCGAGCGCCTGCAGGAAAACGGCCTGGCGGTGCAGATGGGGTCTGCCACCCGGGAAGAGACGGGCGTCAGCGCACGCCTGGTGATTGGAGGATGAATATGAGTCGTCTGCAAGCCCTGACCAATCCGTTCTCGGCGCAAATCGAACAGTCGCGGTTACTCCAGCGTTGGCAAGGCCTGCCATCGCGTGATCGTTTGTCACTGGCGCTGTTGGCCGGCTTTCTGCTGCTGGTGGTTCTCTATCTGGCGCTCTGGCAGCCGGCCCAGCAAAGATTGGCCGCCGCGCGCAGCGCATTCGAGCAGCAACGTACCCTGTACACCTACCTGCAGGCGAAGGAGCCCTTGGCGCGCAACCTGGCCAGCAAGCCACGGGTCGAACTCGACCCTGCGCGGCTGCAGGGGCTGGTGACGGCCAGTGCCACCGAGCAGGGGCTGGCGGTCGAGCGAATGGACAGTGATGGCGACGGTTCGGTGCAGGTTAGCCTGCAACCCGCACCTTTCGCGCAATTGCTGCGCTGGTTCGCCGTGCTGGAAGAGCAGGGCGTGCAGATCGCCGAGGCCGGCCTGGATCGAGGTGAAGAGAACCGGGTGGCCGCACGTCTGACGTTGCGGGTAGCGCTATAAGCCCTCAATGATGTCTCCGCTGCAGCGCTCGCGGATAGAGGGGCGGCAGCCGGGCGATAACGCACCTAAATGCATCCTGACGGTTTGTCGTTGCACCGCCCCTGGGCGCTGGTTGGCGTCGTTTGGGCTCTCGGGGAAAACCGCTTTGCGCGAAAAAACTTAAGGAAAGTATTGACTTAGGTTAGCCCCCACAGTAGATTGCGCGCCTCGCAAAGCGATGGGTGATTAGCTCAGCTGGGAGAGCATCTGCCTTACAAGCAGAGGGTCGGCGGTTCGATCCCGTCATCACCCACCACTCTTTGCGGATTTTGCAATAAAGATTTCGGACGCAAGTCCGGCCGACGCGCAGCGGTAGTTCAGTCGGTTAGAATACCGGCCTGTCACGCCGGGGGTCGCGGGTTCGAGTCCCGTCCGCTGCGCCATATTTTCCATATCGGGTTCGCCCGGTGTGAGGTAGAGAAGCCAAGCATTGGCGGCCCTTCCAGAGTAAGCAAGAGTTGTATCGGGCGTAAGCCCACCGACACGCAGCGGTAGTTCAGTCGGTTAGAATACCGGCCTGTCACGCCGGGGGTCGCGGG
>NZ_CAMPHI010000044.1 GCF_946885955.1 uncultured Pseudomonas sp. | reverse complement strand
GCCTCCTTGGGCTGGCGCACCTTAGTAGAAGGTCAGCACCTGGCCCTGTCGGTCGAAAGCCAGGAAATTGCCGATGCTGCCGGCTTCGATCGCGCCGACCATCATTTTCAGCGGCTGCTCGGCCTCGTCGCTGCTCGGCGCTATGCCCGCGCGGCCGGACAGACCGGCGCTGAGTACCAGGTCCCAGGCCACGCCGGTGCGGCTCGATTCCGCGAGCAGGCCGGCGAAATCGCTCAGCTCCTCCGGCAGCTTGTCGACACAGAGCACCGGACGCAGTGAACCGCCCTGTTTTTCGGCATGCCGCTGGCGCTCCTGCTCGGTGGCATCCTCGGGCAACTCCGCGGCGACGAACACGAACAGCAAACGCTGCGGCTCCGGCTGGGCCTTGGCGGCAGCCAGCAGGCTGGAAAAATCGGCGATATCCATGGCAAATCCATCCGTACGGCAAAAATAGGCGACTCGCGCACACTGCCATGTCGGCCGGATGCTTGAATATATCTCTTCGGATATAGGCGCCTACCGCTTCGGGGTAGCAGGTCGTTGCGCTGGAACGGCTTGTCCGCCTCATATAGGGTGGCGCGATAGTGGCGCACGGACGCATGGGAGTATTGCGCATGGTTGGAATCGAGACAGGCTGGGTGGTGGCTGGCGTGCTGTTAGCGGTGGCAGTGGCCACCGTGTACTGCTACAACCGCCTGGTGTTCAACCGCGAGCGGGTCGCCGAGGCCTGGAGCGGTATCGACGTGCAGCTCAAGCGCCGCGCCAGCCTGGTGCCGAACCTGGTGGCCTGCGTAAAGCTGTATATGGACCACGAGCGCGACACCCTGGAAGCCCTGGTGCAGGAGCGCGCACGGGTCGGCGCCCATGAAGCGGACCGCGCGGATCAGCGTGGTCTGGCCGAGGGGCAGCTGTCCAACGCCTTGCTGCGGGTCTTCGCCCTGGCCGAGAGCTACCCGCAGCTGAAGGCTGACGCCAACTTCCTGGCCCTGCAAAAAAGCCTCAGCGAACTCGAAGAACAGATCCAGATGGCCCGTCGTTATTACAACGGCGCGGTGCGCGAACTCAACGTGTGGGTCGAGTCGATACCGAGCAACCTGGTGGCGCGGGTATTCGGCTTCGCCAGCGCAGCCTATTTTGCCCTGGGCGATGCCCGCGAAGGGCTATCCCCGAAAGTGGAGCTTTGAGCATGGCGAATTGGCTGATGCGCTGCCTGTTGCTGATCGGACTGCTGGGTGCGGTGGAGGTCGGCGCCGCCGAGCGCGAGCGTATCGAGGACTTCGCCGTGGAGCTGGTCGTCGAGGCGGACGGCAACCTGCTGGTGACCGAGCAGATCCGCGTATGGGCCACCGGCGAGGCGATCAAGCGCGGGATCTACCGCGACTTTCCCGTGCGTTCGATCAATCGCTGGATGCTCAACCAGAAGGTCGGCTTCGAACTGCTCGAGGTGCAACGCGACGGCCGTCGCGAGCCCTATTTCAGCGAGGCGGTGGATGCCGTGCAGCGCATCTACATCGGCAACCCCGACTACCTGCTCGAGCCCGGCCGCTATCAGTACCGGTTGCGTTACCGCAGCAGCCGGCAACTGTTGCAGCGCGACGGCGAGGACGAGCTGTATTGGAACGTCACCGGCAACGACTGGCACTTTCCGATCGAGCGCGCGAGCATCCGTGTGACCCTGCCCGAGGGCGCCGAGGCTCACGCGGTCGAGGCGTATACCGGATATCGCGGCGAGCAGGGCAAGGACTATCGGCTGCTCGGGCAGCAGGGCAACCAACTGAGCCTGGCGACGACCCGCGAACTGCTGCCCGGCGAGGGCTTTACCGTGGCGATCGCCTGGCCCGCGGGCTTGTTGCCGCAACCGGATGGGCTGGACCGGCTTGGCTGGCTGCTGGCGGATAACCCCGGCAGCGCGGTTGGCATCGTCGCGCTGTTGGGCTTGTTGCTGTTTTACCTGTGGCACTGGTTACGCGTCGGACGCGACCCGCGCAAGGGCCTGATCATCCCCCAGTTCGAAGGCCCCAAGGGGCTGTCCGCGGCAGCGCTCGGCTATGTCTCGAATAAGGGTTGGAGTGCATCGTTCGGTGCCGTCCAGGCCCTGACCGTGGCCTTGACCAGCATGGCGATCAAGCGCGCCATCGTGCTCAATGACGGCGAGGGCGCCAAGGCGTTTCTGCTCGAGCCCGGCCCCGGCGGCGAGCCGCTGTCGAGTGGCGAAAAGGCTGTGCTGGAAGCCTTGTTCGAGGGCGGCAAGGTCTCGCAGTTGCAAATCGGCGAACGCTTCCAGCCGCGCCTGGGCGAAGCGGTAAAGGCCTTGAGCGATACCCTGGAAACGGAGCAGCGCGCCGCTTGTTTCCGCTTCAATCGCGGCATCTGGTGGTGGGGCGTCGCGGCCACCTTCGTGGCGATCCTGGCCACGCAGCTGCTGGGCCTCGACAGCTCGGCGGACTTCGAGCTGGTGGCCGTCGCCCTGCTGTTCATGTTCGCCTTCGGCGCGCCTGGCCTGTTCGCGGCGGTGATGGGCTTGCGGCGGATATTTGCTCGCTCGTTCGGCGCGGATACCTGGTTGTTCGCGGTTTTTGGCCTGGTATTCGGCGGCGTTGGTCTGGGCGCCCTGGCGATCATGGGCACCGTGGTCGCACCGCTGAATTTCTGGCTGGTGTTGGCCCTGCTGCTGGTTTGCCTGCTGTTCCGCGGCTGGTTGGAGGCGCCGACGGTGCATGGGCGCAATCTGCTCGATCATATCGAGGGCTACCGCGAATACCTGACGCTGGCCGAAAGCGACAGCCTGGCCCTGGCGGGCGCTGCGCCGGCGATGAGCATCGCCTTGTACGAGCACCATCTGCCCTACGCCATGGCCCTGGGCGTCGAACAACAGTGGAGCGAGCGCTTCAGCAAGGCCTTGCACAGCGGTTTGATCGACGCTTCGGCAAGTAGCGATTACCGTCCCGATTGGTATCGCAGCAAGCAGGCGTTCAGCGACCCGCAGGCATTTTCCAGTCGTCTGTCCGCAGGCCTTGGCGCGGCGGCGGCCAGCTCGTCCACGGCGCCGGCAAGTTCTTCGTCGTCTTCCGGTGGTTCTTCCGGCGGCGGCTCCTCAGGAGGCGGCGGGGGTGGCGGCGGCGGCGGCGGTTGGTAAACCCGGTGCAGAAAACAGCGCCCCTGGCATCCCTTTCAGCCGAGGCTGTCGAGGTGCCGGGGCGCAAAGTAGCAGGGGATAAACCTGGTTAGTTGGCTGGTTGCACGCTACGCGGCTGGACCGGGGTTGCGGGTGGCGCGATACGGCTCGGAGTGAAGCCCGGCTTGGGATCAGCCGGCTTCGGCTGGATCTGCAGCTTCATCCCCGGGGGCGGCGAGTCGCCGTTCGGCGCGAGCTGGTCGATACCCGGGCCACCTTGGCCGCCCAGGGCACCATTGAGCTGCGGCGTGCAGGTGTGGCTCCAGTCCTTATCGCCGAGCAGCTGGTACTGGGTTGGCCATACCGCCGCCTTTTCGTCCTTGACGCGCACGTACAGTCTGTACTTGTGCAATATCTTGTTGTTCAGGCTCTGCTGGCCGAAGTACGGCATCACCACATTGAAATCGTGTTGCAGCTTGCCATTGGCGAACGGCAGCGCCGGTGAATCGTAAACGGTGCTATTGCCCTGGGTGATCCGGTAGCGCGCCTCGCCCTTGCCGATGCCGTTGAGCTGCACGCGGAACTTCAGGTCGGCCGGGCAGGCACCCTGATAGTTCGGCGCGTAAGGCAGGATCTGCCCGCTGCTGATCTGCATCGGCTGCTGGCCGGCCTGAATACCGCCGCCACCCATCTGCCCGAGCTGCGCGTTGATCGCCGTGAGCTTCGGATTGCCCTGGTACTTGATGCGTATCGTCAGCGGCTTGGTATAGGTGGCGAAACCCTTGGTGCTTACCCCGGTCCAGCAGGCGCCCATCACGCTGACCTGGCGCTGGACCTCGATGGTGCGATTGCTTTTGAGGTAATCGAGCTTGCTGCCGCCTTGCTGGATAAAGGTATTCATCGCGTCATTGAATTCGGCCAGCACATCGAGCTGGTAGCTGCTTTTGGCCGGATTCTTCAGCGCATTCAGCGGCACCTGATACTGGTAGATGGCTGGCGCTTCGGTAATCCATTTGAGGCCGGTCCAGGTGGTATAGCCGGCATTGGGGTTGGGCGCCTGATGCACCACGCCGGCATCGAGAAAGGTCGGGTTGAAAGCGCCGAAGCCCACCAGGCTATGGGAATAGCCCCATTGGCTCTTCGCGCATTTCACCGTACTGCTGATTGGCAGGGTCAGGCTGCTGGTCAGCGACTGCACATTGACATTGGCGAGCGAGGAACCGTTCGACATGTCCTTGAGGTTTACATCGACGCTATTGGGCAAGCCGTTGAAGGTGATATCGGTCACGGCGGCGGTGGTGATCTTCTGCGCGAAGCTCGGCGCCGCGCACAGCGCGCTGACGGCCAGAATGCCCAGGGTGCGGACGGGAGATAGGCGGGTATTCATAGTGTGGCTACTCCAGGTATTGGCGTTTCGCAGTGTTCTGCGGTGCGTTCTGGCGAGTAGGTCGTGGGGCTGGCGAAAAGGGTTCAAAAAACTTCAGCGGCGGTGGTGATCGGCAGCGCTTTTCAGCTTAGCCGCTGGGGCAAAAGACGCTCGTGCGGCGCCTTGAATACAGCGTGGCGTATGGGAGAAATGGCTGAACCATTCGCGGTTCGCTCTTCTACGGGAATGAGCAAGTAATAGCGCTCCCGCTTGTCGCGCTGAAACTGCCACCGGCGGCGAGGCGGGCCCTCTGCCGACCGGCGGTTCCACGTGAAACCCCTATGAACTCTGGCTTGCAGCTACTTCGAGCTGTGCTGGGCACAGGTTTTTAGCGCCGCGAGCGGTGTGCTTAGAGCTGCCCCCCAGTTCCAACTGCTGGCGGCCACCGCGTCATGCGCATGCAGGCTTTCCGCATGCACCACGCGCAGGCTGAAGCCGCTCAGCTCGGGCAGGTTGAGCAGTGCACCATGCAGGCGGCGCGCGGCGTCTTCGCAGAACATCAGGTTCTGCCCGTTGGCCAGAGCAAAGGCTTGTTCGTCGGCGCGCTTGACCGCGGTCTGCACGGCGGTGCCCAGGGCCTGTTCGGCGCAGTCGATCAGTTCGAGCAGCGGCAACTCGCTCGCGTGAGCAGCCAAGCATACTTGCAGCGTCGCCGTGCTGCGTTGGCTGTGCGGCGTAGCCAGAATGCCCTGGGTGGAGCCGAGCCAGGCCAGCACCTGTTGATGGTCGAGCCTCTGGTTGGCGAAGTCGTCGATAAAGCGTTGCTGGATCAACTGGCGTGCCAGGGCGGCGGAGCAGGGGCAGGTCGAGGAGTAGACGACCTCGACTTGCAGCTCCAGATGAAAGCCCGAAGCATCCAGGCGCGCGCGGATCTCGAACGGGTACGACTTCCAGCCGGAAAGCGCGCTGACCAGCGCCGGACGGTTGAATAGGGTTGCGCCGCGCAGGGTCAGATAGGCGCTGCCGGACAGTCGCGCATGGCTGTCGAGGAACTGTTCCAGCACCCCCTGCAACAGCAACGGACTGAGTCTGTCGCCCGCCAATGCCTGCAGCGCCAGGTACAGGCGCGACATATGAATGCCGCGTGCGCTGGGATCATCCAGGCTGACGCCGGCATCGGCGCGGGCGTCGATACGTTGTTCGGCCAGCAGCAGGGGCAAGGCGATATCGGCCATGCCGACCCAATCCAGGGCTAGCTCGTGGTGGGCGGTTTGCGCGGCAATGTCCGGCAGGGTCAAGGCGTTCATCGGAAATCCAGCAGTAGACGTAAGCGGTAAATGTTATGTTATAACAATTAAAACGTCACGCCAGCGAATTCGAACCATGACCCTAGCCATCCTTACCGACGCCGAGCTGCTCGCGCAGCCGGCCGACACCTATATGAACGAGGCCCAGCAAGCCTTCTTCCGCGAGCTTTTATTGCGCGAGCGCCGCGAGTTGCAGCTACGCATCGCCCAGGAGTTCGAGGGCCTGCGCGAGCGCGAGACCAGCAGCGACCCGGCCGATATCGGCAGCGCCGAAGAACAACGGCAATGGCAGCTACGCCTGCTGGAGCGGGAAAAGAAGCTGCTCGACAAGATCGACTCAGCCCTCGACCGCCTGGCCCGGGGCGAATACGGCTGGTGCCGGGAAACCGGCGAGCCGATCGGCCTCAAGCGCCTGCTGCTGCGGCCTACCGCGAGCCTGTGCATCGAAGCCAAAGAGCGCCAGGAACAACGCGAGAAACACCTGCGCGACCGTGATCAATGAAGGAGCCTGAAACCATGAACAATCGCCTTCCCGTAACCGTGCTCTCCGGCTTTCTCGGCGCCGGCAAAAGCACCCTGCTCAACCATGTGCTGAAGAACCGCGACGGCCTGAAGGTCGCGGTGATCGTCAACGACATGAGCGAAATCAATATCGACGGCAGCGAGGTGCAGCGCGATGTCAGCCTCAATCGCGCCGACGAAAAGCTGGTGGAAATGAGCAACGGCTGCATCTGCTGCACCCTGCGCGAGGATCTGCTCGAAGAGGTCGGCCGCCTGGCCCGCGACGGCCGCTTCGACTATTTATTGATCGAGTCCACCGGCATCTCCGAGCCCCTGCCGGTGGCCGAAACCTTTACCTTCCGTGATGAGCAAGGGCAGAGCCTGGCCGATCTGGCGCGTCTCGATACCCTGGTCACGGTGGTCGACGGGGTCAACTTCCTGCGCGATTTCCACGAGGCCGAGAGCCTGGCCAGTCGCGGCGAAACCCTCGGCGAAGACGACGAGCGCTCGATCACCGATTTGCTGATCGAGCAGGTCGAGTTCGCCGATGTGCTGCTTGTCAGCAAGATCGACCTGATCGGCAGCCACGAGCGCGAAGAGCTGATCGCCATCCTGCGTGGCCTGAACACTCACGCCGAGATTCTGCCGATGGCCATGGGCGCGGTATCGTTGAACAAAATCCTCAATACCGGCCGTTTCGACTTCGAGCGCGCCGCCCAGGCGCCGGGTTGGCTTAAGGAATTGCGCGGCGAGCACGTGCCGGAAACCGAGGAATACGGCATCGCCTCCACGGCTTATCGTGCGCGGCGGCCGTTCCATCCCGACCGGTTCTTCAATTTCATCAACCGCGAATGGAGCAATGGTCGCCTGCTGCGCTCCAAGGGTTTCTTCTGGCTGGCCAGCAAGCACCAGGAAGCGGGCAGCTGGTCCCAGGCCGGTGGCCTGATGCGCCATGGCTTTGCCGGGCGTTGGTGGCGTTTCGTACCCAAAAGCCAATGGCCAACGGACGACGAAGGCCTGCAGGCAATCATGAAGAACTGGGACCCGCTCAGCGGCGACTGCCGCCAGGAGCTGGTGTTTATCGGCCAGAACATCGACTTCGCCCGGCTGCGCGCCGAGCTGGATGCCTGCCTGCTTGACGATGCGGAACTGGATCTGGGCGTCGACGCCTGGCGCGCATTGCCCGATCCGTTCGGTCCCTGGGTCGAGGAGGACGCCGCCTGATGCTCGCGCCGATACTTAGACAACCGCTGACCCAGGTGGCCAGCGAGCGCGTCGAGGTGTTCTGCGAGGTGCTTCAGGATCACGTCAACCTGGCGCTCTGGCAGCGGCAGTTGCCGGCGCAGGTCGCCGACTTCGCCGCGCTGTTATTGGCGACGGGCGCACCCCTGGCGCAGACCCTGATCCTGGAGTTGCCGAGTGCCGATGCCGAACCCGAGCTCGGTGAGCTGCTCGCCCATTGCCGCGACCTGCCCGGCCACGCGGCCTTTGTCGCCGATGTCGCCTGGCTGGTCGGCGCCTTTGCCTGTTTGGTCGACGCTCGACGTATTGGCCTGCGCCTACGTGCTTTGGACAAGGCGATGTGCCCGCGCTTTCATGTCGACCATGTGCCGCTGCGGCTGATCACCAGCTATGCCGGGGTCGGCAGCCAATGGTTGGGCGAAGGGGTGATGGCGCGCCACCGCCTTGGCGACCCGGCCGCGGAACCGCAGGATGAAACGCTGATCGAGTGTGCCCTGGCCGGCGATGTGCTGCTGGCCAAGGGCGAGAAGTGGGTGGGTAACGAAGGCGGCGGGCTGATTCACCGTTCGCCGCAGCCGCCGCAAGGCGAGAGGCGGCTGTTGCTGACGCTGGACTGGCTGGCTTAGCAGGTGGTTTTTCAACCGTCTGCTAACGCGCCATCCATACTCCTTTGCTCTGCTTTTCGCAGAAGGGCTTGAGATAAGCGGCATCCGTGGCCACGCCGTAATAATGCACGTCCTGCTTGTACGGCGTGCCCGCGACCGTGGCGTTGCGGCAAACACCGAAATCGCCAATCGGGCACTGCTCGACGAACTCCACCTCGACCTTCTGACCCTTCAGTTGCGGCTGGCAGAAGCCTGTGCGAAACAGGTTCGGCGGAATACTGCGGTTTTGCTGGCAGACTTTGACGTCCAGCCGCTCGGCCTGGCTATGCACCACACAGGCCTCGCCCCAGGCCAGGCCGGAGGCAATGCTCAAGCTCAGCAGCAGAAACACACGCATCGAATAGACCCCCGGCTGAATATGCCGGCGACTCTAACACGCCGCCTGGCGCGTTCAACCCCGTAGGAGCGGCCTTGGCCGCGAAGCGATCGCGGCCAAGGCCGCTCCTACGCAAACTCGTTGCATTAGTATGCGTCGCTAGCAGGCAAAACCTTTTCCGTC
Organism: uncultured Pseudomonas sp.; assembly: GCF_946885955.1. Next base: position 31,207 of record NZ_CAMPHI010000044.1, on the reverse strand, counting down.
CTTCCGACAGCACAGAGCCCATGTTGAAAAATATTCCCACCCATCTGATCGCCGGCCCCTTGGGAGCGGGTAAAACCAGCCTGATCCGCCAGTTGTTGGCGCAACGTCCGGCCGATGAGCGCTGGGCGGTGCTGATCAATGAGTTCGGTTTGATCGGCCTGGATGCGGCGCTGCTGAGCCGCGATGACGACGGCATCGCCATGGGCGAAGTGGCGGGCGGCTGCCTGTGCTGCGTCAACGGCGTGCCTTTTCAAGTCGGCCTCAGCCGCCTGCTGCGCAAGGCCAAACCGCACCGCCTGTTGATCGAACCTTCCGGCCTGGGGCATCCGCTGCAATTGCTGGAGCAATTGCGCGAGCCGCCCTGGGCCGGGGTGCTGGCGGTGCAGGCGCCGTTGCTGGTGCTGGATGCCTCGGCGCTGGCCGCCGGCGAACCCTTGCCCGATAGCCAGCAGTCGGCGCTGGGCAGCGCCGGCCTGTTGCTGCTGAACAAGGCGGAGACCCTGGACGATGCGGCGAAGGCGCGGATTCAGGCGCAGTTGCCGGCGCGTCCGTTGTTATGGACCAGCCAGGGTGCGTTGGCCCTGGCGCAGCTACCCGGATTTGCCGCCAGGGCCGAGGCGGGCGGCGCAACGGACGAGCTGCCCGACGCTGCGACCGCTATGCCGCAGATCTGGCGCAGCCCGGATCAGCCGATCTGCCAGGTGCAGGACCAACCGGAGGGCTGGAGCATCGGCTGGCGCTGGCACCCGAGCCAGCACTTCGAGCTGATGCAGGTTCAGCACTGGTTGAGCGCGCTGCCCTGGCGCCGCGCCAAGCTGGTGCTCAACACCAACGCCGGCTGGCTCTCGGCCAATGCGTTGAACGGGCAGGCGCTGCATTGGCAAAGCAGCGAATGGCGCAAGGATTCGCGCCTGGAACTGATCTTCGCCGAGGCGCAGGATGTCTCAGCGTTAGGCCAAGGCTTTAGCGACTGCCGCTTGTAGCAGGCGGTTAACAATAGGTTGTATGGCGGTTAACGGTTGCATCCCGGCTACGAAGCGCGCGTTGCTAGGGCGGACATGGCACAGCCCGGTCTGCCGCTGGCAGCCGGATGGCGGACAAGCCTTCGGCATGTCCGCCCTACGAAGTCGTGGACCTCGCATATGAACATCGGGTTTACATGGCGCGCTGCCAGGATGGGCAGCGCGAATCGCTGCTTCTACAGCTAAGGCGTCGACGTTTGCGCCTGATCGGCGAGTTGGCCGAGTTCCGCGATGATCTGCATGCTGTAGCGGTTGATCAGCGAGGGCACGTTGTTCTGCCGGTAGTTGAGCAGCGAGGGCTCGATGTAGTGCCATTTCTTTTCAATATCGCGCAGCAGGCGCTGGTGCTCGCTGGCGCTGCCGATCTGCTCGCGCAAGTGCTGCAGATCGGCCTCGAACGCTTTGCTCTGCTCGTCGAGCGCCGGCGCATCGCCACCCAGCGAGTTGGCGCCGACGCTGTGCGCGATGTAGTCGGTGGTCAGGGTTTGCAGGCGCATTTCCAGAGCGCGGCTGGTTTGTTGTTGCGGCGTCTGCTCCCGCGCGAGCTGCTCGCTGAGCTTGTCGCACTGCTCGCTCAGGCGGCGATTGAGCTTGATCAGCTCGGCGATCGCGCCGCCTTCGGGGGTTTGCTTGTGTTGCAGTTGCGCCGCCAGTTCGCTCAACAGTGCGCGATAGCGCTGCCAATGCGGTTGCAACTGACGGAGCGATGAAAGTAATTCGCCATCGGCGCTGTCGTTGAGCTGGACCAGGTGCTTATCGGCCAGGGCGAGGCGTGCGGTGATCGAATCGATATGGGCCGGGTCGGTGTCGACACCGTAGAGCAGATAGAAGTCGCCGAGCGAACCGCTGATGCTCAAGCGCAGCTGATGCAGGTCGGCGGCCTGCGGGTTGGCAGAGGTGCTGGCGTTGGCGGGTTGCTGCATGAGCACGCCCAGGCAAAGCAACCAGGCGAACAGGGGACGCATCATAGGGGCTCCTGGCGTACGGCCGGGGCGGGGCCCGGCCGTATCTGGTGGTCATGCGCAGGCAGCGATGAGGCTGCCTGCGCGGGTTTTCAGGGGTTGGCGTTAAACCAGGCGAGCACCTTGCCGGGCGAAGCGTCGAACCACTCGTGGCCGCCCCAGAACTCGGTGTAACGACCGGTGCGGATGCCCTTTTGCAGCAGGCGGTCGTAGTACAGGTCCATGGTCCACCACGGCACGATCAGGTCGCTGTAGCCATGGATGAAGAAGGTCGGCGGATGGTTGGCCGGAAGCTCCGATGGCACCAGACACAGCGGTCCGCTGCAGCTGGCGTAGGAGCCTGAATGCACCACCAGCGCCTTGAACTGACCCGGGAAGGACACGGCCATGCGGCTGGTGTTATAGCCACCGCTGGAAATGCCGGTGGCGTACTTGCGCTTGCCGTTCAACGGGCCGAAGTGACCGTCATCGATGGCTTTGAACAGGTTGGTCAGGAAGGCGAAGTCAGTGCTGGTCGGATACAGAGCGCCGGACAGGCCGGGAATGTTGGTTTGCCAGAACAGGTCGGCCGGCGCGCTCGGGGCGATGACCGCATAGCCGTGCTCGAGCAGGGTCTTGATGGTCTTGCCCTCGTTGTACAGCTTGCCCAGCCACTCGTTGCTGTAATAGACGAAGTCGTCCAGGGCGAAGAACGAGCCCTGATAGATCAGCACCACCGGCCACCCTCCCGCCGGTGGTGTGCCGGCGGGGGTTTCGTAGATCACCTTACGCACGCTCAGCGCGCCGGATGGAATCCAGGTGGTTTTGTGGCTGCAGGCGATCTTGCCGGGCACAAACCAGGTTTTCGTGCGTTCGCTACAGGGTGAATCGGCCCAACTTGGGGTCGCAAACAAGCAGGCCAGCAGGGCAAACAAGCCCAGCCAGCGGACATCGCGTTTGGCGGTAAACATGGGAGGATCTCCGGTTTTCTTATTGGTTTTTCCGCGAAATTCCCTGATCTGTTCTGCATTCCCTCGGCGCGGCGGATGTAAATAGAAACCTGAATTCCGATTCCGTCAAGTTCGCAAAGCCCCGCCAGCCGGGCGATATAGCGAAGCGACCGTCTAGCTCAAGGCTTCGCATAGGGAAAATTTTTTTTGGGCTTGCGCAAACTTTGCGACGGGACTAATTTATCGGAACCGATGTTCCGGTTCCGATAAATACAATTCAAGGAGGTCATCGTGGCGACTCAGAGAACAGCATGGACGGCGGGGTTTTTTGCGCTGTTGGCGGCGGGCCAGGCCAGCGCTTTCCAGGCGCGCTCGGGGGAGTGGGCGCTGTCCTGGGACACTACGCTGTCCTATGGGGTGAACTACCGCATGGAGAGCCAGGACCGCCGGTTGATTGCCCGCGCCAATGGCGGCAAGGGCGAGAACGTCGACCTGATCAACTCCGACGATGGCAACCTGAATTTCCGCAAGGGCGAGCTGTTTTCCGAAGTGGCCAAGGTGGTATCCGAAATCGACCTGAATTTTCAGAGCGATTACGGGGTATTTGTCAGGGGCAGGGGTTTCTACGATTTCGAGCTGATGGATGACGATCGTCGCCACCGTGAGATCCCCAGCAAAGGGTTGGACGATGCCGGCGCCAACGTCGAGCTGCTGGATGCTTTCGTCTATGGCAGCTGGACGGTGGCCGATCGAGCTCTGAATGCCCGCGTTGGCCGCCAGGTGATCAACTGGGGCGAGGGTCTGTTCTATCAGAACGGCATAGGCGCGACCAATCCGGTGGACCTCAATGCGCTACGCGCACCGGGTTCCGAGCTGAAGGAAGCCTACATGCCGACCCTGATGGGCTACGCCTCCTACGAGTTGAGCGATGGCTTGTCGATCGAGGGTTACTGGCAGCCGGGGAGCGCCTGGGAAGAAACCAAGATCGACCCTTGCGGCACTTACTTTTCGACCCTGGATGTGCTGGGCGAGGGCTGCGATTACCTGATGCTGCCACCCTTGCAGGAGCCGCTGACCGGTGGCATCGCGTTCGACAGCCCCGAGCAGGCCCAGGCGTTCGCCGACAGCCTCGGTCCGGGCTTCGTCAATGATCTGCTGCGCGGCTATTTGCCGACCACCTACATTCCCCGTGGCCGCGACATCAAGGCCGATAGCGCCCCGCAGTACGGCGTGGCGCTGCGCTGGCTGGTGCCGGAGCTGAACGACAGCGAGCTGGGCTTCTACTACCTGCGTTACAACATGAACCTGCCGATGATCGGCCTGACAGTCGGGCAGCCGGTCGTGTTGCCTCTGGTCGGTGCGCTGCCGGCCGGTAGCACTTCGCGCTACTACGCCGAATACCTGGAGAAACGCGATCTCTTCGGGGTCAGCTTCAACACCAGCATCAACGGCAACAACATTTTCAACGGCCTGTCCCTCGCCGGTGAGCTCAGCTATCGACCCAATGCACCTATCGCGATGGGCCTGGGCGAGTACCTGCCGAGTGCCTTGTTGGGAACCGCCGAGGGGCTGGAGGTCGGCAGTCGCCTCGACGGATACCGCGAGAAGCCGATGCTGCAAGCCTCTCTGGTCGGCATCTACAGCTTCAACAACCTGCTCGGCTCCGATACCGCGACGTTGCTCGCCGAGGTCGTGGGCAGCCGGGTCCAGGGGCTGGAGTCGGATGTCGATTACTACGACGCCACCTCCAGTGCCTGGGGCGCGCAAGGCAGCCTGTCGTTGACCTACAGCAACGTGTTCAACCTGTTCAACCTGGTGCCCAGCGTGAGCTATCAATACGGCATCAACGGCGTCGCCCCGCAACTGACCAACGGCCTGCTGGAGGAGCGCAAGAGCTACTCGATCGGGGTCGATGCGATTTATCGCGAAGCGCTGACCGTCGGGGCGAAATACGTGGGCTACAGCGGCGGCGGCCTGGCCAACAAGCTCAGCGACCGCGACTACCTCAGCTTCAACGTCAAATACAGCTTCTAACCAAATTCAGTTCTAGAAGAGTGGATCATGAAGACTTCAGGATATTTGCACAGCAGTCTGTTCATCGCGCTGTTACTCGCCACCGGCCTGGCCCAGGCCCAGGTGAGCGCTGCCGAAGCCGCGCGGCTCGGCCAGCAACTCACCCCGATGGGCGCCGAGAAGGCCGGTAATGCGGCTGGCACCATTCCTGCCTGGGACGGTGGCCTGGCGCGCGATCCCGATGCGTTCAAAGCGGACATCGGCTACGCCGATCCGTTTGCCGACGACAAGCTGTTGTTCAGCATTACCGCGGCCAATGCCGAGCAGTACCGCGATCAGTTGAGCCCCGGCCAGCGCGCCATGCTGACCCGCTTCAGCGACACCTGGAAGCTCAATGTCTACCCGACCCATCGCTCGGCGTCCTACCCGCAAAAGGTCTATGACGCGGTCAAGGCCAATGCGACCACGGCCAAGCTGATCGAGAACGGTAACGGCATCGCCGACTTCAAGCTGGCTACGCCGTTCCCGATCCCCCAGTCGGGGCTCGAAGTGCTGTGGAACCATCTGGTGCGGTATCGCGGCGACAGCGTCAAGCGCTACTACGCGCAGGCCGTGCCGCATGCCAACGGCGACTATTTCATGACCAAGATCGAAGACATGTTCTTGTTCAACGATGCCGCCGGCGACTACAGCAAGGAGAACGGCAACGTGCTGTTCTATTTCCGTCAGTCGGTGCTCGCCCCGGCGCGCCTCGCGGGCACCGAACTGCTCGTGCATGAGACCGTCAATCAGGTCAAGGAGCCCCGCCTGGCCTGGCTCTACGCCTCCGGCCAGCGCCGGGTGAGACGCGCGCCGAACGTGGCCTATGACTCGCCGGGCACTTCGTCCGATGGCATGCGCACCACCGACAACTTCGACATGTTCTCCGGCGCGCCAGACAAGTACGACTGGGAGCTGCTGGGCAAGAAGGAAATGTATGTGCCGTACAACAGCTATCAGCTGGCGGACAAACGCAATAAATACAGCGATATCGTCCAGCGTGGGCACGTCAACCCCGACCTGCTGCGTTACGAGTTGCACCGGGTTTGGCATGTGCGGGCGATGCTGAAGGACGGCATGCGTCATCAGTACAAGCGCCGCGACATGTATTTCGACGAGGACAGTTATCAGTTGCTGCTGGTCGATCACTACGACAACCGCGACAACCTCTGGCGGGTCGGCGAGTCGTACACGATCAACCTGTATGACCAGCCATTGGTCTGGACCAAAGGCGATGCGGTATATGACTTGATTGGCGGCCGCTATGTGATCGGCGTGCTCTCGAACGAAGAGCCGGCCAATCAGTTCGATATTGCCTTGAGTCCCGCAGACTTCACCCCCGCGCAATTGCGCAGGGACAGCCGGCGTTAATTCCGGGCAACTTCGAGATAACTGCAGATCAACCGCGAAAGTTCCCCGGGAACAACTTCCCGGGGAGTGGTCCCGAGAGTCCCGACCATCGTGAAATAGTTCATGCTGGCGAGCAGCATATGTGCGGAAAGGTCGGCGGCTTGTTCCGGATTGGGATGACCGAGTTCATTGCGTCTGGTCAGGACCATGCGGCACAGGGTCTGGCTGATATAGGCGTTCAGTTGGTGGAAGCGCTCACGGAATTGGATGTCCGCCGAGCTGCGGCGAATCAAGGCACGCAGCAGGCCTTCATGGCCTTCGAATAACTTGACGATGCCCTGGATGAACAATTCGATTTGCACCGCCAGCGGCTGTTCCTGGCCAAGTTGGTCGAGAAGCGCGTCGATCGAGCTACGGCCCTGGGCGACGAAGCGTTCATGCACGGCGAACAACAGCACGTCCTTATCGGCCAGCAGGCGGTAGAAGGTGCCGACCGAGGATTCCGCCAGCTGGCAGATCTGCGCGATACCGGTGTCTTCGAAGCGGTTGTCGGCAAGCAGCTCGGCAGACACGTTGAGAAAACGCTCTAAGGCTTTTTTACTGCGCGTTTGCGTCGGGCTGGCAATGCTGTACATGGGGGAAGTTCTCGTTGAAAGCAAAGCGATTCTAAGTTTTTCGCGAGTATAAGGCAAATAGCGAAGTTTAAACGGACGCGGCGAAATCAATTAATAACAATGGGGTAAATATCAAGATAACTGATAGTTGTTCATCAGTGCCGGCTTATAAGTATCGGGAAGTTATCGTTCGAGGGAATTTTTATTTATGCACTATATACAACTGCAGAATGGTCGTTGTGCCTATATTCGCCGCGGTAAAGGCGTGCCCGTGTTGTTGCTGCATGGGTTGGGTTCGTCCTTGCAGGATTGGCAACCGCAAATCGATGCACTCTCGCGTTTCGCCGAGGTTTTTGCCCTGGATCTGCGCGGCCACGGTGCCAGCGAACCGCTGAGCGCGCCGGTCAGCGTTGCCGAACTGGCCGACGATGTGGCCGAGTTCATTCGGGTGATGAACATCCGCGGCTGCGTGCTGGTCGGCATTTCCATGGGCGGGATGGTGGGCTTCCAGCTATTGGCCAACAAGCCCGACCTGGTCGGCGCGATGGTGGCGATCAACAGCGCGCCGAGCTTTCCCGTCGACACCTGGCAGGTGCGTCTCAGGGTCTATCTGCGCCTGGCCTTGATCCACCTGCTGGGCCTCAAGGTACTCGGCCGGCTGATGGCGCGCAGGTTGTTCCCGCATGCCGAGCAGGATCAGTTGCGGCGCCTGATGGTCATGCGTATCGCGGCCAATGACCGCGCCTCCTACCTGCACGCGATCCACGCGATTCTCGGCTGGTCGGCGCTGCCCGCGGTGAACCGCGTCGACACGCCGATGCTGATCGTCACCGGCGACCGCGACTACACCCCGCTGGCCTACAAGCGCGCCTATACCGCGCAGCTGCGCAACGCCGAATTGGTCGTGGTGGCCGATTCCGGGCACGCCACTCCGCTGGACCAGCCCGGGCAGCTGAATGCCTTGCTGGAGCGTTTTATCCGCGCGCGGCAATGAGCCGCGCCCGGACCGGAGCGTGAAAATTCGGCGCCGCAATGGCGCCTTCTTTTTGTCCGGGCGGTGCGGCGCAGTACACTAGCGGGCCATTGAAAACGTAGGCGAGGCAGGCAAGACAAGGCAAAAATGGCCGAAAAAGCGTAGTTTACTGCTGTAAATGAGCATTTTGAGACGCCGAGTCCCGGGTCATTTTTAACGCAGTGTTGCCAACGCAGGTAGTTTTTCAACGGCCTGCTAGCGGGCTGTCGAGCGCGAGTATCCACATGCACCTAGTTCCCTGGTCCCACCCCTGCTCCGCGGGTTTCACGCTGCGTGGCTGGCATTCGCCGCCGTCGGGCAAGCCGCTGCTGCATTTCCTCCACGGCAACGGTTATTGCGGGCGGGTCTACGAGCCGATGCTGGCTCGTCTGGCCGAAGATTTCGACCTCTGGTTATGCGACATCCAGGGCCATGGCGACAGCGAACACGGTGGCCGTTTTCATGGCTGGAACCGCAGTGCGGAACTCGCCCTCGAGGCTCTGGCGGTGGGACGCGAACGGTTTTCCGGGGTGCCGCTGTTCGCCCTCGGGCACAGTTTCGGCGGAGTGCTGAGCGCCCTGATGCTGGCGCAGCAGCCGCAGTTGTTCCAGCGCGCGGTGCTGCTCGATCCAGTGCTGTTCAGCCCGGCGATGATCGGTGTGATGGCGCTCTCCGATGTGGTCGGCCTCAGTCAGCGTACGACCCTGGCGCGCAAGGCCCGGCAACGCCGTAGCGTCTGGCCGGACCGTGCCGCCGCGCATGCCGCGCTCTGCGGCCGTGGGATGTTTCGCGGCTGGAGCGACGACGCCTTCGATGCCTATATCGCCCACGCGCTGAAGGATACCGACAAGGGTGTCGAGCTGAAGTGCCGGCCGAGCCGCGAGGCGGAGATTTTCGGCTCCTTCCCCAAACGTCTGTGGCCGTCGCTGGCCAAGGTGACGACCCCGACACAGGTGCTCTACGGCCAGCGCAGCTATCCCTTCGTCGCCAAATCGGTGGCGCGCTGGTGCGCCGGCAACGGCCATGTCAGCGCCCAGGTGCTGGCGGGTGGGCATTGCTTCATGCAGGAGCAGCCGCAGGACAGCGCCGAGCGGGTCGGCGCCTTTCTGCTGCAACGCGTATGACGAATTCGCTGATGAAATGGTTTCTCGGCGGCCTGCTGGCGCTGCTGGTCGGCCAGACGCAGGCGCTGGAATGGCGCGACAGCCAGGCGCTCGCGCGGGTCTTCGCGCAAGCCGGGGCGACGGGTACGTTCGTGCTCTACGATGTCGAGCGGGATCTGCTCCTGGGGCATGACCGCACTCGCGCGCAAACCCGCTACGTGCCGGCCTCGACATTCAAGATCGCGCACAGCCTGATCGGCCTGGCGACAGGCGCGGTGAGCAGTGTCGACGAGGTCTTCGTCTACGACGGCAAACCGCGTTATCTCAAGAGTTGGGAGCGCGACATGGGCCTGCGCGAGGCGATCAGGCTGTCCAATGTCCCGGTCTATCAGGAGCTGGCGCGACGTATCGGCCTGGCGCGGATGCGCGAGCAGCTGGCACCGCTGGATTTCGGCAATGGCCAGGTCGGTGAGGTCGTCGATCAGTTCTGGTTGCGCGGGCCCCTGGCGATCAGCGCGGTGGAGCAGGCGCAATTTCTTGCGCGTCTGGCCAGGGACCAACTGCCCGTGGCAGCGGAGATTCAGGCCCAGGTCCGGCAGATCAGCCAGCTCGAGCAAGGCGACGGCTGGACCCTGTACGGCAAGACCGGCTGGGCCACCTCGGTAAAGCCGGGCATCGGCTGGTGGGTCGGCTGGCTGGAGCGGGACGGCAGGCTCTACAGTTTTGCCCTGAACATGCCGATGGAGAATGCGGCCGATGCCGACAAGCGCATTGAGCTGGGCAAGGCCAGCTTGCGCGCGCTCGGGTTGCTGTAGGTATTACTCGTTGCGCTGGCGTTCGTCCTGTCGGCTGCGCCAGCGATCCAGTTCGATGATCTGCGCGCTCTCGCGTTCCGGCTCGCGGAAGGGATGGGGCGCCAGCTCGATGCGCCCGGGGTAGCGGCCGAACATGACGATGCTGCCGCTGTGGCGCTGCTCGCCGGTGACGGTGAATTCGAAGCCATAGACCCGCGCCAGGCGCTTGCGGCCACGGGCATCGGCGAGCAGGGCGAAGCGCTGCAACGCCACGTTGCCGTCGAGCAGCTCGACATCGAGCTTGGCGCAGTGCTGCTTGACCGCCAGCAAGGCGCGTTCGCGAATGCCGTGGCCATGCCATAGCCAGGCCAGGGCACTGGCGAACAGCATGACCAGAAACACATCGAACAGATCGATCATCGTAACTCCCGCTTGAATACGCGGAGCTTACCCTATCTGCCGGGTATTCCAGTGCTCAAGCGTGAGTCAGATACCAGCGCCAATCCTGCTCGCCAACCTCGCCCATGAATTGACGGAACTCGGTCCACTTGATCGCCAGGAACACCTTGAGGAAGTCCTCGCCCAGCGCGTTTCTGGCCCAGGTGGAGTTTTCCAGCGCGTGCAAGGCGCTTAGCCAATCGACGGGCAGGGTGTCGTGCAGCTGCTGGTAGCCATTGCCGACGGTGGCCTCGCCCGGATCGATCTGCTGTTGGATACCCAAATGAACGCCCGCCAGGATCGCGGCGGCGGCCAGGTAGGGGTTGGCATCGGCGCCGCAGATGCGGTGTTCGATATGGCGACTGAACGCCGGCCCGGATGGCACGCGGAACGACACGGTACGGTTGTTCACCCCCCAGCTCTTGGCCTGCGGCGCGTAGCTATTGGCCTGGAAGCGTCGGTAGGAATTGGCGTTGGGGCAGAAGATCGCCAGGGCATCGTTGAGCGTGGTCATCATGCCGCCGATCGCGTGCCTCAGCAGCGGCGTGCCCTGGGGGTCGTCGCTGGCCATCAGGTTGTTGCCCTGGGCGTCGGCCAGGCTGACGTGCAGGTGCAGGCCGCTGCCGGAGCGGTTGTCGAACGGCTTGGCCATAAAGCAGGCTTGCAGGCCATGTTTGCCGGCCACGCCCTTGACCAGGCGCTTGTAGCGCAGGCCTTCGTCGATGGCCTGAAGGGCATCGAAGCGGTGCTCCAGGGTCAGTTCGAGCTGGCCGGGGGCGTATTCGGATATCGCCGTGCGCACCGGCAGGCCCTGCACCTCACAGGCGGCATAGAGGTCGTCGAGAAACGGCTGCAGTTGTTCCAGCTCGTACACGCCATAGACCTGCGGCGCCTGCGGGCGCACGCCGTTCATCTGCAACGCCGGTTGCGGTCGTCCGTTGGCGTCGCGCTGCTGGTCCAGCAGGTAGAACTCCAGCTCCACCGCCATCACTGGGTGGTAGCCGTCGGCCTTGAGGCGGTCGATGGCGCGGATCAGGACGTGACGCGGATCGGCTGGGGCGGCGGGCAGGCCGTGGGTCGGGTGCATGCTTACCTGCAACTGGCCGGTGGGCTGGGTACGCCAGGGTTGCAGGCACAGGCTGCCGGACAGCGGATAGCTCCAGCAGTCGGCGTCGGCGACCTCCCAGACCAGGCCACTGCCCTCGACGTCCTCGCCTTGAATGGTCAGGGCGAGGATCGAGCTGGGCAGAGGCCGACCGTTTTCATAGAGGGCCAGCAACTCGTCGCGGTGCAGCAGCTTGCCGCGGGGAATACCGTTGGCGTCGATCAGCATCAACTCGATGCTGCGCACCTCGGGGTGCTGGTTGAGAAAGTCATGGGCTTCTTGGGGATCGGCGAACTGCATGGTGATTGTCTCTGTAGGGTGCGTCGTACGCACCACAGGGTTAACGGTGCGCATGGCGCACCCCTAGGTTTATTCGCGGGCACCGGGGATGACCAGCAGCTCGCTGAGGGCCTGATCCAGGGTCGTAATCAGCCGGTCCACGTCGGCTTCCGTGGTGTCCGGGCAGCACAGGGTCATGTTGTGGAACGGTGTGATCAGGATGCCGCGGTTGATCAGGTACAGGTGCAGGGCCATCTGCAGTTCATCGTGGAACGCCGCCTCGGCTTCGGCACCGGTCTTCGGCGACACCGGGCAGAACTGGAACTCGCAGCGCGCGCCGAGCTCGGTCACCGACCATTGCAGCCCGTGCTTGCCGATCAGGCTGCGAAAGCCTTCGGCCAGTCGCCCCGCCAGCGGCAGCATGTGTGCGTAGGCGGCCGGGGTCATCACCTGTTCGAGGTTGGCGCGCATGCAGTGCATGGCCAGAGCGTTGGCCGACAGCGTGGTGCCCATGCCGCTGTGACCATGGCCGTGGCTGTCCTCGCGATCGCGTTGGCGGGCGGCGGTCATGGCCTCGGCCATCGCCGCGCTGCAGCCGAAGATGCCGCAGGGCACGCCGCCGGCGATCGGCTTGCCGACCACGAAGAAGTCCGGTTCGAGGTGCCACAGCCGGGTGCAGCCACCGATATCGGTGGAGATGGTGTGGGTCTCGTCGATGATCAGCAGCGCGCCGTATTGGCGGGTTAGCTCGCGGCACTTCTGCATAAAGCCCGGCTCGGGCAGCACCATGCCGATATTGGTCATCGCCGGCTCGCACAGCAGGGCGCAGACGTCGCCCTGGGCCAGCGCGGCTTCCAGCGCTTCGACGTCGTTGAACGGGATCGAGCGGCTGAACTGGGTCAGGTCATAGGCCTGGCCGACCAGGCCGGCGCGCGGCACGGTCTGGCCGTCGCGGCAACGCACCATGACGTCGTCGACGGTGCCGTGGTAGCAACCGTCGAACACCAGCAAGGTCTTGCGCTGAGTGATTTCGCGCGCCCAGCGCAGTACATAGCGGTTGGAATCCGTGGCGGTGGCGGTGACTTGCCAGAACGGCAGGCCGAAGCGCGCGGCCAGCAACTCGCCGCAGACCACCGCATCCTCGCCGGGCAGCATGGTGGTCAGGCCGTTACCGGCTTGCTCTGCGATGGCCTTGGCGATCGGCGCTGGCGAGTGGCCGAACATGCTGCCGGTGTCGCCCAGGCAGAAATCAATGTATTCGTGGCCGTCGACGTCATAGAAGCGTGCGCCGCTGGCGCGCTCGACGAACAACGGGCAGGGCGTGGACCAGTCGGCCATCCAGTGCATGGGGACGCCGCCGTACAGCGACTGGCGGGCGCGCTCGGCCAGGGCCGCGGACTTTGGGTTGCGTTGCAGGAAGCGTTCGCGCTCGCGGGCGGCGAAGGATTCCACGGCGGATGGGCTGATGCCGCTGGCAGTCATGTTGAACACCTCGTTCGAATTTCTGCACATTTTTATTTGTGATCACAAATATGTCAATGGGTCATGCTGAGAGTAATATTTGCTAGTATCGCCATTAATTTGTGATCACAGGATTGGTAATGAAGACGTATTCGATCTGGCAGGACCAGGTGGCGCTGGTCAGTGGGGCCGGCAGCGACAGCGGCATCGGCCTGGCGATCGCCAGGCGCCTGGGCCGTGAAGGAGTGCGGGTGCTGCTCACCGCCAGCAGCGCGCGCGTCGAGCAGCGTGCGCGCGAGCTGCTGGCTGAAGGGATAGACGCCCGCGCGCTGGCTGTCGATCTCACCGACGAAGCGCAGGTCGCCGAGTTGGCGAGCTGGGCGCAGGCCCAGTTCGGCCGCGTTGACATCCTGGTCAATAACGCCGGCATGGCCATGCAGGGCAGCCCGGAGCCGTTCGCCGAGGTCGCGGCGATGGACCTGGCGACCTGGAACCTGTCCCTCGCGCGCAACCTGACCAGCGCCTTCCTGCTCACCCGCGCCCTGCTGCCCGGCATGCAGGCGCGCGGCTACGGGCGCATCGTCAATATCAGCTCGACCACCGGCACTCGCGGCAGCAACCCCGGCGAGGCCGCCTACAGCGCAGCCAAGGCCGGCATGCTCGGGCTGAGCATGGGCCTGGCGCTGGAGGTGGCGAAGCAGGGCATCACGGTCAACAGCGTCGCGCCGGGCTGGATCGCCACCGGATCGAGTACCGATGAGGAGCACCGCGCCGCCACGTACACCCCCATAGGCCGCGCCGGCCGCCCGGATGAAATCGCCGCTGCCGTGGCGTTTCTCGCCTCGCCGGAAGCCAGCTACATTACCGGCGAAGTGCTGGTGGTCGATGGCGGCAACTGCCTGATCGAGAACAAGGCCCCCTGAGCGTTTCTGCGTCGGTCAGGCGTTGTTGCAGGGGTGCTCGAAAATGCTCATTGACTGCAGTCAACTCCGCTTTTCAAGCACCCCTGCGCCTAGCCTGCCGCTAGCAGAACCGCTCAGCTTTCGTTGAATACTTTGGAGAACAGCATGCGTAACTGCCTATTGACCCTCGCCCAACTCCCCGCGCCGCCACAAGGACGCTGAGCCATGGCCGATAACCTGCAGGAACAGCTCTACCAGAACATCCGCGCGGCCCTGCTGGCCGGGCGTTTCCAGCCTGGCGAGCGGATGAAGATCCGTGACCTGGCGAGCGAATGGGGTACCAGCCCGATGCCGGTGCGTGCGGCGTTGCAGCGCCTGGTCGCGGAAGGTGCACTGGAAGGCGAGCCACAACGCTCGGTGCGGGTGCCCGCCATGACCCGCGCACGCTTCGAACATATTCTGCAGGTGCGCCTGAGCCTGGAAGGCTTGGCCGTGGAGCTGGCCGCGTCGCGCCTGAATGCGGCGGATCTGGCCGCGTTGGCCGAGTGCAGCGCGCATATGGCGGAGGCGCTGGAAATGCGCGATGTGCAAGGCTACTTGCGCGCCAACAGCGCCTTCCACCTGCGGCTATACCGGGGATGCGACAACGCGATTCTGCTGCGCATGATCGAGACGTTGTGGTTGCAGGTCGGGCCCTTCTTCAACCGACTGTTTACCGAGGCCGACCTGTCGCTGCGCCTCAATGACTTCCATGGACAGGCTCTGGCGGCGCTGACGGCGGGGGACGGCCAGGGCGCGCGGGCGGCGATCGAGCAGGATCTGCGCTACTTCGGCCAGTTTCTGCTCAACCTGCTGGATCTGGAACATGAGGTCAGTGGCAGTCAGGCTAAACAGCGGGGGCAGCTGTAGCTTTCCACTGCCGCTCGGTCCACTGTGTCTACCGAGCCTCGGCTGTCGTGAGCGCGCTGTACGCCGAACCTTGGGCACTTGCTCGCGTTTTTCGATGGGCAAAAACAACCCGGGCAAGCCCGGGTTTGGGACGTGCGCTCGTGGGGGGTTAGTCGCCGACGGCGAGGCCGGCCGGCGCTGGAACGAGGGCGAAAGTAGTGGTCACGGTGGGATCCAAGGCCCGCTGCAGCAGAATCTTCAGTGAGAACGCCAAGACCAGAACACAGAGCGCGATGGCGATAGCGTTGCCCCACAAGGCAATCAAAATGCCCAGAGTCAGCAGGCTGACTACCAGGGCTGGCAACGCCGCACGCAGGCGTGTCAGCTTGTTGATCGCCATGTTCAGGCCGCTCGGCAGAGCGCGGGCGATCTGCTGCAGGGCGTGTGCTTTCACCGTAGGGTTGAGGAACTCCAGGCTTTCGGATTCTTCCTTGCCGTTCTGGTTGTATTTCACATAGATGGTGTCGCGGAAATGCTCACTGCTGACCGAGACAATGCTGCTCAGGTCGATGCGCAGTTGCTTGCAGGCGACTGCGGAGAGAATTTCATCGACGCTGCCCCCGCGCTGATAGATTTCCTGCACCTCATCGCGGTTTTTCTTGTTAAAGCTGACCGACAACAGCTGCTGATTCTGCAGGCACACCAGGCGATCGTCCTCAATGTCCAGCCAACTGTCGGCGCTGTAAAAACCTTCCGGCATGTGGCCCTTGGGCTCGCGGCCGAACAGAAATGCGAGGATCAGGTTGAGCACGAAGGCTAGCGGCAGCAGGTACTTGCCGGCGTCGAAGACACGCTCCAGCGGAGATTCACTGGCACGGTGCTGGATGACGATCTTCGGCAAGCTGGTTTCCGGCTGGTTGTCAGCGAACCATATCGGCAGTGTCTGCAGGCCTTCCAGTGCGTTGTATTCGTCATAGGAAAGAGTGGTCTGCTCTTCGTAGTCGTTGCCGCCGAGACTGAAGCTGTAGCTCACTGAGTAGATTTCGCGAGTGCGTCGCTTCCCTTTGGCGGTATGGTATTGCTCCTCTTCGTGGTCCAGCGAATCGATGCTCGCTTCGACTTCGCTGTGTTGCTTGACCAGCTTGATGGCGGCGACCTGTTGTGGCCCCTTGATGAAGTAGGCGGCGCTCAAACCGATCAGGGCAAAGAGGATCATTGCGTTGCGAATCCACAGTTTGCGTTTCTGCCCGGGGCTGCGGAGTTTCTTGGCCATTTTTGTTTCCTTGTGCGCGGGTTCGTCCATTTAGAAAGGGCGCGCTACGGGCGGCGTCTTGAGCGAACGGAGGCAAGATGCCAGCAGCGGCGGTGCGCAGTATTGCAGGGCGGGCTGGCAATTCGCCATTGTTTGGCGAAATTACACGGCGTTTCGGCGTAAACGGCAGATTCATGGGCGCCAAAAACGATTAGTACCGACTTGCTTGCACTGGCTAGTGATCGCGCGTTCGGGTGACTCCTCGCGATCAGCCAAGTCCATTGCGTGAAATCTGCCCAAGGTCTCAGGCATGGGCTTGCAACGTCGGTATGAGTTGATTAGCGTCCGCAGCACCTCACAAAAGGAATTTGCCATGCATTGTCCCGCTTGCCGCATCACTCGCCTGCAACCGACCAAATTGGATGGCGGCCTGCTCGCCCATGGCTGTGCCACCTGCTCGGGGGCACTGGTGTCGTTGCTGTACTACCGCGACTGGGCCGAGCGCAATCCACAGGAGCCGCAAGGGGAAAGCACTGTGGCGGTTGCCGAGGCGAACGACAGCCAACAAGCCCTGACCTGCCCCAAGTGCAGCAAGCTGATGAGCAAGTACCAGATCAGCGGCACCCGCGCCAATCGCCTCGACCTTTGCGGCAGCTGCGATGAAGCCTGGCTCGATGGCGGCGAATGGGAGCTGCTCAAGGCGCTCGAGCTGAGCCAGCGGATGCCGGCGATCTTCACCGAGGCCTGGCAACGCCAGGTGCGTCAGCAGGCCAGCGAGGAAGCGCGCCGTCAGCGCTTTACCCGTTTGGTCGGTGAAGAGGCGATCGACCGTGCCGATGAGGTGCGCGCCTGGCTGAAAGACCATCCGCAGCGCCGCGAGCTGTTGTTCTATATCGGCCACGAGTGAGCGAGACAGGCTGCCCAATCGGCCTTTCAAGCCTCCGCTGGCTGCCAGCGCTTGCGCGCATGCAGGTACGCCGGTAGATCAGCATAGCCCAGTTGCTCGCCGATCTGTCCGCGGCTCAGCCCTTGTAGCTCCAGGCTTTGCTCCAGTTCCGCGCGCACCCCGTCGAGGATTTCGCGGAAGCCCAGGCCTTGCTCCTGCAGGCGCCGGCGCAGGGTCCGCGGGCTCTGGTGCAGCGCCGCCGCGGCCTGTTCCAGGCTGACCGGCAGGCCCCGTTGCAAATCGTGACGCAGCTGTTCGGCCAGGCGCGCGCCCCAGCCGCTGAGCTGCTGCAACTGCGCCAGGCGGCGGTCCAGTCCTTCGCGAATCAGCTCGGCCAATACCGGGTGGTGCTGGTGGATCGGCAGCTCCAGGGTGGCGGCGGGCAGGAACAGGCGGTTGTGCGTTGCGTCGAAACTCAGGTTGTCGCCGAAGGTTTCGCCATAAAGCGCGTGATAGGCCGGGCGCGGATGGCGGAATTCGACGCGCAGCGGCATCAGGGTCTCCCCGGTACCCCGGCGCAGAATGCTGAGTGACATCAGCAGATAGTGCTCGCAAAAGTACTGCTGCACCGCGTCCGGCATATCCAGGCCCAGCTCGATGACCATCTGCCCCTGGCTTTCGTACACCCGCAGTTGATCCATGTCCGAGGCCAGGCGGGCATAGGTCTGCCAGACCCGCATCGCTTCGCCGACGTTGGCACTGACCAGCGCGAGGTGCGCCAGTACGTGCCAATCGGCCGGGGTGAAGTGCTCGAACAGGTGCAGGCCGATGGCCGGGTCCAGTTGCGCGGCCTGCTGCCAGAGCAGTTCCAGCTGCCCGAGGCTGTAGGCCTGGCGGGCGCCGTGCAATTGCAGGTAACGCTGCAGCACGCGGCCCATGGCGCCACGGTGAAAACGTTGGGCGCCGGTTTTGGCCACTTCGAGCAGTTTGTTGTCCGGTTCGCGCATGGTCGGCTCACTGTCTTTGGATTCTGATGGAGGCCTGTTGCTCCTGTCGTCCAAGAGGTTGCCATGAACCAGAACGCTATTGATAACCTGATGGAGAATCCCGGCCTGATCGTGCTGGCGATTTTCATCGCTTTCATCCTGCTTGAAGCCATCGCCGGCTGCCTGCGCCAGCCCAAGGCGCAGCGTCGCGATGTGCTGCTCGAAGTCGTGGGCTCGAGCCTGCTGTTGGGCCTGACCGTGCCGCTGATCATGCTGATCACCGATGCCGGCCTGCACCGTGTAGCGCCGCAATGGCGCGATGCCCTGGCGGATATGCCCTGGCTGCTCGGTTTCGGCCTGTTCCTGCTGCTCGACGACATGACCCAGTACTGGTGGCACCGCCTCAGCCACAAGCTGCCGTTGCTTTACAGCCTGCACCGCGCGCACCATTCCGCGCCCTATATGAGCGTGCGCATCGTCTATCGCAACAACAGCTTCTATTACCTGCTGATGCCCGGTATCTGGCTCTCGGCCGGCCTGGTCTACCTGGGGCTGGCGCCGGTGTACTACGTCTACCTGATCATCAAGATGCTGGTGATCTTCGGCGCCCACAGCAGCCTGCCCTGGGACGAGAAGCTCTACCGGCTGGCGCCGTTGCGGCCACTGATGTGGCTGCTGGAGCGAACCATTTCCACGCCCTCGACCCATGCGGCGCACCATGGCCTCAGCGCCGACGACGGCGTGACCCACTACAAGGGCAACTACGGCAATCTGCTGTTTTTCTGGGACATCCTCTTCGGCACCGCGAAGATCACCCGAAGCCGCCCTGCTGCCTACGGCATCGAGCATCTGGCTCAGGTCAGCTGGCAGCAGGAGTTGTTCTGGCCATTGCTGCGGCGCCCGCGCAAAGCGCCCGTCACGGCGGTCGAGGAGGTGGCCCGATGAGTCGGCGGATATTGTTGTTGGCGGGTTCCTCCCGTAGCGACAGCCAGAGCGCCAAGGTGGCGCATTACCTGGCCGGGCGCCTGCACCGCCTGGGTGCCAGCCCTGAGGTGCTGGACCTGGGCGCCACGCCGCTGCCGCTGTGGCCGGCAGAGCAGCCCTGCCTGGCCTGGCAGGCGATGGCCGAGCGCTTGTGCACGGCCGAGGCCCTGGTGGTGATCAGTCCGGAATGGCAAGGCATGGCCAGCCCGGCGCTGAAGAATCTGTTCGTCTACGCCGGCCGTGCCGAGTTGGCGCATAAGCCGGCGCTACTGGTGGGCGTTTCCGCCGGCCAGGGCGGTGCCTACCCGCTCAGCGAGCTGCGCGCCTCGAGCTACAAGAACTGCCGTATCTGCTTTATCCCCGAGCAACTGATCGTGCGTCAGGTGGAACAAGTGCTCAACGACGAACAGGCGGTCGATCAGGCTGACGAGCACATTCGCACTCGTGCCGACTGGACCTTGCAGGTTCTGCTGGAATACGCCGGGGCGCTGCACGGCCTGGCCGGCAGAATCGAATGGCCGTTCGCCAGCGGCATGTAGCCGCTCAGGCTCGATCTTGGCTCAATGCCTGATAGCGTTGCTGCAACTCCTGGCGAATCTGCCGGCGTTGCAAGCCCTGGCGTTGCCGACGCAGCCCGTCCGGGGTGCTCGGCGCCAATGCGGGCACGGCTGTCGAGTTGCCCTGGTCGTCGACCGCGACCATGGTGAAGAAGCAGCTATTGGTGTGGCGCACCGAGCGTTCGCGGATGTTCTCGGTGATCACCTTGATGCCGATCTCCATCGACGTGCGCCCGCAGTAGTTGACCGAGGCGAGAAAGGTCACCAGTTCGCCGACATGGATCGGCTCGAGAAACGTCACCTGATCCACCGACAGCGTCACCACATAGCTGCCGGCATAGCGGCTGGCGCAGGCATAGGCGACTTCGTCGAGGTACTTGAGCAGGGTGCCGCCATGCACCTTGCCGGAGAAGTTGGCCATATCCGGGGTCATCAGGACGGTCATCGACAGCTGGGCGTTTCCGGGTTCCATAGGACTCTCAAGCAAAAGGTCAAAACGGTGCGGGTCTCTACACGATAGCCGCTTGGCATCGCCAAGCGGCGCAACATAGCTTATGCGACGCCCCGAAGGTTTAAGCTAGGCACTCTTTTTTGCAAGGAAGCCGTCATGCCCCGAATTCATCGGCTTATTCTGGCCACATTGCTGCTGCCCATATACGCCCTGGCCGATTGCGACAGCGCCGCGCGTTGTAATCAGGCCGGCACCGCTGCCTACCAGGCCGGGCAGTACCCGCAGGCGATCGAACTGTTCGAGCGCCAACTGCGCCGGGTGGAGGATGCCGATGGCGAGAGCCGCGAGCTGGCGTTGAACAACCTGATCCTGAGCAACCTCAAGGCCGGCCGCAGCGGCATGGCCAGGGCCTGGCTGAATCTGGCGCTGGACGAGCATATGCATGGCCCCGCCACCCGGCACAACCTGGCGAAGGTCGCCAGCACGCTCGACTATCGCGGCATGACCGCCTCTGTAGCCGGGCGTTATTTACGCTATGGCGGTCAGGCGGTATGGAGTTCGCTGGATATTCACAGGCATGCCGATGGCCGTCTGCGTGCAAGCTTCTTTCCGCTGCGCGCGGGCGCGCAGATCGAAGAGTACGGCCCGGCGGCTATCGGTGAACTTGAGGGCAGCTTGCAGGGGCAGGGCGCGCATTATCTGCTGCAGGACGCCGGGCTGGCTGCGCAGTGTTCGGTCGAGCTGCTGATCGAAGGCCTGGATCTGCGGGTGCTGGAAGTAGTCGCCGAGGACGCTTGCCAGCAGTACGGCGGTGCGGGGATCAGCGTCGCGGGTCGCTACTACAAGGTTAGTGCGACGCCTGAAGAGTGACGCTCAACCCGCGCGTCAGCGAAGGCCGCGCTGGCGCTGCCGGGCGGTCCTGCCCAGGCAGCCATACCCGCAGAGCCAGGAATCAGCTTTCCAGCCAGACGTCGCGCACCCAGTGCCAGACCGAATCCCAGGTTTCCTCTTCGCTGACTTCACCGGTTTCGTCTTCCCATAACACCACCGTGCCATCCTGCTCGACGCAGTAGTAGTCGCCGCGGTGTTCACAGATCGGCACCAGCTCGCGCGGCACGCCGAGCGACCAGGCCACCGAGGCCACTTCCGGCAGATAGGTGTGCGACTGCGGATCGGTCGCGGTCACCGGCTCCAGCCGGCCATAAACCACATCGCTGACCTTGAGCAGAAACTCGCGCAACTCGAACGGCAGATTGATCAGAATCTGCTCCTCGATCTCCACCAGCAGCTCCTCTTCCGGCAACTCCAGCGGCACCGGCACCGGTTCGTTCAGTTCACGCAGTTGTTCGATGACTTCTTCCACGACAGCCTCCCACAAATAGTGCGCTTATACAGCAGCGCGGCCCCGGCGTGGTAGGGGTATGGCCACAATTGGAGTAGTTGGCTGGTTGAGCAATTGCAAGCTTATGTGTGGCAACTGGGCTGGCCAAACAGCACGCAATGGCTGGTTTTCGTCGCGCTATAACCACCAACCCGGGGCCTGGGTTGGTGGTTATCAGGGTTTACTCAGCCTTGGTGAACGGCAGGCTGTCGCTGACGAGTTGGCCATTGCTCAGGTCGACGGCCATCAGGCGAACGCTGTATTGGCCGGCCGGGAACCAGGCCGGCACGCTGAAGGTGCCGAGTACGTTGGTCTGCTGGCCCGGATAGAGAGTTGTGGTATAGGGGAGGTTCAACGGATAGGCGCTGCCATCCAGACTGGCGGCATAGACCCAATAGCGAATGCTGCTTGGGCTGTCGTTGATGTTCTTGACGATGCGCCGAAAGCGAATATCACCTCCGTTGGGGCCGACCACGCTGGGGGAACCGGGGTACAGGCTGATATCGGCAGTGACGGTATCCACAACTGGGGGTTCGATTGGTGGTTCTACCGGTGCATCCGGGGTTTCGACTTTAATGTTGCTGACTGCCACGTTGCTGCGATCGCAGATGCTGGCGGCCCCGGTCCATGGCGATAAGCTCATGCGGATGCTTTTGAGGTCGGTGCTGCCGAGTGGGCCAGAATATTTTTGAAAACCATCCACCGATATCGTCAGGCTGTTGTCGAGAACGTCCGCGACTATATCCATGCGATAGGTCCGCTGATCGACGAAGGTGTCGAAGAAGAACGAGCCGGAGTTGAACAGGTACATGCGGTTGTTGCCGCCATGCAAGTTAATCGAGCGGCCACTGTAACCAGTGCTATCGATAAGCACCGCGAAGTTGTTATCGCTGTTGTTCAGGTATTGGGTATCGATGTCGTAGCTGAGGGTGATTTTTTTCGTATCGCCAGGCAGATCGAAGCGAATCTGCTCATAAGCACCGCAGGTTGGCGTGTTGAACACTGCCCAGTTGCCCGGCAGTCCTGCGAAATTGCTCTGCATGACCGGTTCGCCGAAGACGATGGCCGAGGGCGTTTGGCTGCTGGCATCGATGGCGACTTTCTCGCCACTGATGTTCGGCGGCGAAGCGAACGGCACGTCATAGAGCAGCGTGGCATTGGCGAGGGAAGCGAGAGAGGTGAAAGAAAGACCGGCGAGCAGCGACTTTATTTTCATAATTCTTCCTTGAGAATCGAATGACCCGCCCGAAATAGCGGGCCGCCGATTCTATCCTCGCGCTGATGGCAATTCACAAGCAGAAAGTCGGCGGCGGCCGCAAAAAACAAAACCCGGAACAGGTCCGGGTTTTGTTTGAATCCAGCGACCAATTAGCAGGGGTCATGAATCAGCAGGGGTCAGGTCTTGCCTTTTGCCTTTTCTGTACTAGGCTTTGGTTGAACGAGATTATTCTGGTTTGACTGATGATGGATAAGAGCTTTGGCCCGTCCACTACGAATTGAATTTGCCGGTGCGCTTTATCATATAACGTCTCGCGGCGATGGACGTGAAGATATTTACTTGTCTGATCATGACAGAGAGCTGTTTTTGTCAGTTTTAGATGAGGTTTGCCAGCGGTTCAACTGGCATTGCCACGCTTACTGTTTGATGAGTAATCATTACCACCTACTTATTGAAACGCCGGATGCGAATCTTGTACAAGGTATGCGTCAGCTTAATGGTGTTTATACGCAGCGTTTCAACCAGACACAGAAACGGGTTGGACATGTCTTTCAAGGGCGTTACAAGGCCATTCTGGTTGAGAAAGATAGCTATCTGCTGGAGCTGTCGCGTTATATCGTCTTGAATCCCGTCAGAGCTCGAATGGTACGCACCGCGCAGGATTGGCCCTGGAGTAGTTATCGCGCAACGGTGGGCTTTTCCGAAGCGCCGCGATGGCTAATGGTTAACTGGGTGCTGTCGGCCTTTGGCCCGTACCTATCTGAGGCTGTAAAGGGCTATAAGCTGTTCATCGCAGAAGGGACACGGCAGCCTTCGCCATGGGAGCAGTTAAAGAGCCAAATCTATTTGGGTTCAGATCAATTTGTCTCAGCCATGCAGGCAAAAATAGAGGCCGATCAGGAGCTCAGCGAAATACCTTTGTCGCAAAGGCGTCCGATGCCCAAGCCGCTGGATTGGTACGAAAAGTCGGGCACCACCCGTGATGATGCGGTGAAGTTAGCTTACGCAAGTGGCGGTTACAGCATGAAGGAAATAGGTGATTATTTTGGTCTGCATTATTCACGTGTCAGCCGCATAATAGCGAAGGCAAAAGGCAAGACCTGACCCCTCTGCTGTTGATATTATTTTGAAGGGAGTGCCGTGAGCATGATGGTCTTTAGTTTTCCGCATGTTCTTTCTGATCGAAGGGTTGGTGCATTGAGCTTCGTCGATCAGATAGGCTGGCTGCTTGTGACACGGGAAAAAATTGAGTTGGTTTCAGTAAGAGAGGACTCGTATCGTTATATTGGTAATACACGAGGGGCTTTCGATGTTCTAGCTCTGCCCGGAAAACGTTATCTATCTCGCTATAATGAAAATGAGTTTATTTTTGAGTCGTTTGGTGATCCGGCGGTAGGTAAGAATTTCCTTCTTCGTATAGAGGCAGATGAGAAATATAATATGGAGGCCGTGGTGATGAAGCCTACTGGTGAGGAGCTTTATCGAGCGCCTTATCAACATCCGAAGCACCTGGGTACCCATCATCTGGCACTGAGTAGCGATACTGAATGGCGTATATACAATATGACTGGCCAGGTTGTCTTTTCAATCATACGACCGGTAAGTGGAAATAATCGTGGTGTGGCGCGTTTTAGCAAATCGTTGTTCTTTTTCCCACTGAGTCCTGGGGAAGAATACGAGGTATACGACGTAGAGGGGGAGCGAGCAACTGGTGTGCGGCGCTTCAACGGAGTCATCCTAGCGGTACAGGACCTCCCCGACGGCAGTGTATTGGTGGTGGACTTGGCCGGCATACAACGCTTTCAAATCGTCGGTGGCGAAATTGAGGTGTCGCCCGTGCTTACCTTCGAGTCGGCGGTCGACGAGGATATCCAAGTACTGACCTGGGTGGATGATCGCAATACCTATCTGGCGTTCGATATTTATGAAGCACAAAGCCTTTTAACGCTGCCGCTGAACGGCGAGCCGGCGCAACGACTCTCATTCCCCAATGAATGGCGAATCGATGGCGGAACTTATGGCTTCAAGGAGGGATTTAACATCTTGCCGCTGGCCCGGCGCTATCATACTTTCGACCGCGCGCAGTTGATCTGGACGCCGGGAGAGACGCTTAGCCAAGACTCGTTTCGTTTGGATATTTCGGACAATATTGAGATCGAGCAGACCTCCTCGGTCGTCAAGGGCAAGCATGGTTACTGCATTCGTGTGAAGGATAAGTCGGTCAATAAAGCCATCCGCTCTGCCGCCAGCGAATTGAGTCGGCTTATTCATGAAACCTGCGATCATCCGCTGGGATGGGAGGGTAACATACTGGATAAGAAGTTCGACGGGCAATTCCGAGTGGAGATTTATTCAGCGGATAGACCCAGCGAGTTTGAGCAGGGCTATCTAACCAAGTTTCTGGCGGAATTTCGTGAGGTTCTCTATTTCAAACCAGCCAAGAGCAAGGCGAGCTTAGCGGTTGAAGTGGTGTGGGGGGATTTGGAGAAGGCGTAGGCTGCTTTAAATCCATCGCCTTTTAATGCACGCCAACCATTTGCCATTGCCAGTGTTGGCTCTCAGGCTGCCAAGTAACTGAATCAATAGGGTCAGAATCAATAGGGTCAGAGTAATTGATTTATGCGCGCCAACAGGGTTGGCCTGGCTTTCTCCCTAGCCTTAGGGAGCAGTGGGGTTCAGAGCAACTGATTTATCCGACATTCCGACATTCCAGCTTGAGGCAGCTTTGCTGCTTTCCGCAATAGAACAGCGTTAAGTCCGACAGCCCTAGACTGATGCCGCCAACAACAAAAACCCGGAACAGGTCCGGGTTTTGTTTGAATCCAGCGACCAATCAGCCGTTCTGGCGGATGCCCGCGACCAGCCAGGGCTGGTTGTCGCCGGTTGCGCGTTCCAGGCGCCAGCTTTCGCTGAAGGCTTCGCCCTGGTCAAAGCGCGAGGTCTTGGCCACGCCGGTGAAGGTCAGGGTGGCGACGGTCTTGTCGCTGAGGTCGTCGACGCCGTCCAGCTGCACATCGAGGTCGTCGATATAGGTGGACTGGAAGCCGTCGCCCAGGTCGGCCCGTTCGCGGCTGAGAAATTCCAGCAGCTGCGGGGTGACGAATTCGCCGATCTTGTCCATCTCGTTGGCGTCCCAGTGCTGTTGCAAGCTGAGGAAGTGCTCACGACCGGCGGCGACGAAGCTCTGCTCGTTGAACCAGGCCGGGGCGTTGATCGTCGGCTTGGTTGGCGCGGCGCCATTGCCTCCGAAGATCGAAGCGGGCGCGGCCTGGCCGGGCATTTCACGCTGCATCGGCGCACCGTTGGCGGCCGTTGGCTGTGGGGGCTGGCGACGTGTGGCGAACAGGCGGAACAGAACGAAGGCGATCAGGCCAAAGATCAGCAGGTCCATGATCTTCAGGCCTTCGAAGCCGTCGCCCATGAACATCGAGGCGAGCAGGCCGCCGGCGGCCAAGCCGGCCAGGGGGCCAAGCCAGCGCGAGGCACCGCTGGTGGCGGCGGGCTGACGGCCAGCCGTTGGCGCCGGTGCGGCTTGTTGGGTCTGGCGGGTTGTGGTGGTTTGATGGCTCGGTGCGGAGCCGAACGACCGGGCGCCACCGAAGCGCTTGGCGTCGGCATCGAAACTGAACGAAAGGCTCAGGCACAAGGCCAGGGCGATACTGAGGAAACGTTGCATGATCGGCTGTCTCGAAGTTGTTGGAACTCAGGCGCGGCATCTTGCCCGGCGTTAGCGCGTAAGGCCAGCTACAGAATGTATCCGGCTTTTGCTTCAGTCGGGCGCAGGCACCCGACACGGGAAGTTCGACCGCTACCTGATCAGTCCATTGCAACAACTTGCGGCTCAGTCGCTCACGGGCTACTTGGCGAACAGTTGGCCGATATCCTTGAACGCCTTGAATTCCAGGGCATTGCCGCAGGGATCGAGCAGGAATAGCGTGGCCTGTTCGCCGGGCTGGCCCTGAAAACGCACGTAGGGCTCGATGACGAAGGCGGTGCCCTTGGCTTGCAGGCGTGCGGCCAGGGTTTGCCAGTCATCCCAGCCCAGCACCACGCCGAAATGTGGCACCGGCACATCGTGACCATCCACCGCATTGCTCGGCGCGGCCCGTTGGTACTCCATCTGCGGCGCCTGGTGGATCACCAGCTGGTGGCCGAAAAAGTCGAAGTCCACCCAGTGCGCGCTGCTGCGGCCCTCGGCGCAACCGAACACTTCGCCGTAAAAGTGCCGGGCGGCGCTCAGGTCGTGGACGGGAATGGCGAGATGAAAGGGGGCGATGGCCATGCGTTGACTCCTGATAGGGGATGTCCGGTGATTCTCAGCAACAACGATTCCGATTAAAAGCGAATATCCTTGCTTGCGAGCTCAAACAAAATCGATCAATCGAGGCGCCCATGTTGCGTGAATTGAAAACCTTTCTGATGGTTGCCCGCCACGGCACCTTCGCCGCCGCGGGGCAGCAGGTCGGCCTCACCCAATCGGCGGTCAGTGCGCAGATACGGGTGCTCGAGCAGGGCCTCGGGGTGCGCCTGTTCGATCGCAGCGGGCGCGCCGCGCTGCTCAATGCCGCCGGTCGGCATGCCTTGCCGCTGGCCGAGCAGATGCTCGCGCTCTATGCGCAGATGGCTTTGCCGACGGCGGCGACGGAGTGGCGCGGCGAGCTGAAAATCGGCGCGATCGCCAGCGTGCAGACCGGATTGCTGCCCGATGCCCTGCCGGATTTTCGCGCGGCGGCGCCGGGCGTCGAGCTGAAGCTGGTTCCGGGTGTGTCCTTGCAGCTGCTCAGCCAGTTGGATGCCGGCGAACTTGATCTGGCGCTGATGATCAAGCCGCCATTCGAGCTGCCCAAGGAGCTAAGGCAAATCAGCCTGGCCCGTGAGCCGTTCGTGCTGATTACCCCGCTGACTGTGCTGGGCGACGAGCCGCTGAAGCTGCTCGCCGAGCAGCCGCTGGTGCGTTACGACCGGCGCTCCTTTGGCGGGCGCCAGGTCAGCGCCTTTCTCCGCACACACCGCCTGAATGTGCGCGAAGCGCTGGAGCTCGACGAGCTGGAAGCCATCGTGCGGATGGTCGAGTGCGGTCTCGGCGTGTCGCTGATTCCGCGCGCGGGGCTGTGGCTGCAGCGCAAGGTGCAGTTGCGGGTGCTCGAACTCGGCGAGCTGGGCTTCGAGCGCGAACTGGTCGCGGTCGTGCGGCGCGCCCAGCAGCAACCGGCCCTGGACTGTTTGCTGGATTGCTTGCAGGCGGCCAGCGCGGTTCGGTCCACGCTTTGACGGGTGCGCCGGGCAAAGCCCAATCGGGGACTATCGGTACCGGCGGGTAAGCCGGCAGTTACTCGTCGTTGGTCAGTCGATCCGCAGGTTCGTCAACCGCAGCGTCGCTGCATGACGGCGCCGTTCGCTATTACCGGGAACACGGCTGGGTGTAAGCGGGCCCGCCGCTTGCGCCAGGCGTTCGCCGCCCAGCTACTCGCTGCCCAGATCCTGGGCATGCAGCGCACCGCTTTCCCCGGCCTCCAGCACCACATAGGCGCTGCTGCAAAACAGCGAGTTGAGGCGTTTCATGTCGCCGATCAGGTCCAGGTGCAGCGAGCTGGTTTCGATGCTTTCGACCACCTGATGGTGCAGGCGGCCGACGTGGGCGTGGGCCAGGCGGCGTTCCTGGGCGCGGAAGCGGCGTTTTTCCCGCAGCAGTTGGCGGGCGCTTTCCTTGTCGCCGGAGAGAAATACCGAGAGACCCAGGCGCAGGTTGGCCATCAATTGGCTATGCAGGGCGGCCAGCTCTTCCAGTCCGGTTTCGGAGAACGAGTGGCGCTGGGCGGTTTTCTGGTCCTGCACCTTGCCGAGCATGCGTTCGATGATGTCGCCGGCCTGTTCCAGATTCACCGCCAGTTCGATGATCTCCGCCCAGCGTCGGTTGTCGTGTTCACTGAGGGCGTCGCGTTGTACCTGGGCCAGGTAGAGTTTCACCGCGCTGTAGAGCGCGTCGACGTCGTCGTCCAGGCGGCGCAGTTCCTTGCTCAGCGCCGGCTGGTGGTCGCGCAGCACGGCCAACAGGTGGCTGAGCATGGTTTCGACCAGATCGCCGATGCGCAGGGTTTCGCGTACCGCGTTGGCCAACGCCAGGCTTGGCGTCGACAGGGCAGTGGGGTCGAGGTGTTTGGCATGGGCGACGCCATTGTTGTCGGGGCGATCGGGCAGCAGCCAGCTGCAGAAACGCGCCATGGGTCCGACCGTGGGCAGCATCAGCAGGCAGCGCAGGCTGTTGTAGAACACATGGAAGGCGATCACCAGTTCGGCCGGGTTCCAGTTCAGCCCATCCAGCCAGTGCACCAGCGGGTCGAGCAGCGGCATCACCAGCAGCAGGCCGATCACCTTGTACAGCAGGCTGCCCAGGGCCACGCGCCGCCCGGCCGGGCTTTGCAGGCTGCTGTTGAGAAAGGCCAGCACGCCGCTGCCGATATTCGCGCCTATCACCAGGCCGATGGCCACCGGCAGGCTGATCAGTGCGGCGCCGGTGAGGGTGGCGGTGAGCAGCACCGCGGCCAGGCTGGAGTAGGAAATCAGCGCGAACAGGGCACCAATCAGCGCATCCAGCAGCAGGTCGCCGGTCAACGAGGCAAACAGCACCTTGATGCCCTGCGCCTGAGTCATCGGTGTGGCGGCGGCGACTATCAGTTCCAGGGCCAGCAGCATCAGGCCCAGGCCGACTGCCACGCGGCCGAGCTGGCCGGCGCGGGTCTGTTTGCGCGAGAGGAAGAAAATCACTCCGAGGAAGATCAGCAGCGGCGACAGCCAGCTCAGGTCCAGGGTCAGCACCCGCGCCATCAGCGCGGTGCCGACATCGGCGCCGAGCATGATCGCCAGCGCCGGGGTCAACGCCATCAGGCCCTGGCTGACGAAGGACGTGACCAGCAGAGCGGTGGCGTTGCTGCTCTGCACCAGCGCGGTCACGCCGATCCCGGCGACGAAGGCCAGCGGTCGCTTGCTGATGTTGTGGCTGAGCACCTTGCGCAGGTGCGAGCCGTATACGCGCAGAATGCCGGTGCGCACGATATGCGTGCCCCAGATCAGCATGGCGATGGCGGATAACAGATTGAGCAGGGTGAGCATGACGGCAGCCTCCCTGGCGGTGGGCCGATGGTTATTGGATGCGTATCACGCAGTTGTGCGGCCTTGTATTCAGCTATAGCTGCTTGCGGCCAGGCTGCCAATCTGACGATCGCCAGCTTCGCCGGGTTTCAAAAATCGCGCATTACTTTTTGTTCGCTGTCGTCGGCGCCAAAGCCTCGCTCCAGTTTGACCTTGAGGCTCAGGTCGGTACGCGAGTCGGCGAACTTCAGCGCCTCGGTCAAGCTGATCGATCCGCTCTCCAGCAGGCGATAGAGGTGCTGGTCAAAGGTCTGCAGGCCCTGCTCCAGAGCCCGTGCCGTGGCTTCGCGGAGATCGCCGAGCTGGTCGCGCTGAATCAGGTCGCGGATATAGGGAGTGCCGAGCATCAGCTCGATAACCGCCACGCGCTTTTGCTGAATACCAGGTACCAGGCGTTGGCCGATTACCGCCAACAGGTTCTGTGCCAGATCGGCGAGTACCTGTTTGCGCGCCTCGTCGGGGAAGAAACGCACGATACGCTCGATGGCATGGCTGCTGCTGGTCGCGTGCAGGGTTGCCAGGCACAGGTGGCCGGTTTCCGCATAGTGCAGGGCGTGTTGCATGGTTGGGGCATCGCGGATCTCACCGAGCATGATCACATCCGGTGCCTCGCGCAGAACGTTGCGCAGGGCATCGGAAAAACTGTGGGTATCCAGGCCCACCTCGCGCTGATCGATGATCGACTGCTGGTGCGTATGGAGGAACTCGATAGGGTCTTCGATACAGACGATATGCCCGCTCTTGTGCCGGTTGCGGAAATCCAGCATCGCCGCGAGGGTGGTGGACTTGCCCGATCCCGCCGCGCCCACCACCAGGATCAGACCGCGGTCCTGCATGCTGAGTTTTTCCAGCAATTTGGGCAGGCCAAGGCTCTGGAAATCGGCAATGCTGCTCTTGATCAGGCGTATCACCATGCTCGCTTCGCCGCGTTGGTAATAGACGTTTACGCGGAAGCGCCCGGCGTTCTGCACACTGACCGCCAGATTCATTTCCAGATCGCGTTCGAATTCCATGATCTGTTTCTGGTTCATCAGTTGATACGCCAGTTGCTGCACCTCGCCAGGATTGAGTACGGGCCCGGGCAGCGCCTGGCTGATTCCCTCCAGCTTCATATGCACCGGCGCCCCGACGCTGAAGAACAGGTCCGAGCCGCCGTGTTCATAGAGCGTTTGCAAGTAGGGGAACACATCCATAGGGCCAACTTCGTTGGTATCGCTCATGACATCTCCCGTTTGTCCCTACAAAGCCTAGCAGCTGATGCGGTTGCGGCGTTGTCGCGCCGGGCCGTCAGACTGGTTACCCTAGGGTCTGTTGCCGTTTCAGCGCAAGCCGCGTTGCTGCGAAAAATCTCGCCAGGCTAGGCGTAGGACGCCGGTAATGGTTGTTCCCTTGCCAAGTCCTACAACAACGCATGGCGAGATTTTTCGCGCA
>NZ_CAMPHI010000043.1 GCF_946885955.1 uncultured Pseudomonas sp. | reverse complement strand
CGGGCAACGATACGCTGCTTGGTGGTGCCGATAACGACACGCTCAATGGCGATGACGGCAACGATGTGCTGGATGGTGGTCTCGGCAATGACAACCTCAATGGTGGAAAGGGCAACGACACCTATGTGTTTGCCAAGGGGTCGGGTTATGACTCGGTCAGTGACTACGACACGACAGCTGGCAACAGCGATATCTTGCAGTTCACTGACGTGGCTTCAACTGACGTGACCTCGGTATTGCGGATAAGCAATAACCTTTACCTGCGGTACGGGGCGACCGATCAGGTAATGATCAGCAATTACTTCAACTCAAACCCTTTTGAAATTGAGCGGTTTGAATTCGCCGATGGCGTGTCCTGGACCGAAGCCGACATCAAGGCCCGGGTCCTCACCAACGGCATGGCAGGCAATGACAGCATCACCGGTTACAACGATGGCGAGAATCGCATCTTCGGTCTGGACGGTAACGACACCCTCACCGGCGGTGTGCTGAATGATCAGATCGACGGCGGTAACGGTAGCGACACGCTCAATGGCGGTGCGGGCAACGATACGCTGCTTGGTGGTGCCGATAACGACACGCTCAATGGCGATGAGGGTAACGACCTGCTCGATGGTGGTGCCGGCAACGACACCCTCAGAGGTGGTAGTGGCCACGATACCTATCTATTCGGCACTGGCTCAGGCCAAGACATTATCAACAACTACGATACCTCCGCCGGCAGCGTGGATACGCTGAGTTTCAACGAGGGTGTATCGATAGAACAATTGTGGTTTAGGCAGAGCGGTTCGAGCCTGAGTGTCAGCATTATTGGCACAGGTGACAAGGCAACGATCAGCAACTGGTATTCCGGCAGTAATTACCATCTGGATCAGTTCAAGACTGCAGATGGCAAGACCCTGCTGGACGGCCAAGTACAGAATCTGGTCGATGCAATGGCCTCGTTCGGTGTGCCTGCTGGCGGTGAGTCCAATCTTACTGCCGATCAGCGTGCACAATTGGACGTGGTGATTGCCGCCAACTGGCAGTAAATCTCCGGCGTTAGCGTTTAAACAAAGGCTCATCGTACGATGGGCCTTTGTTTTTTACCGGGGGACCCGTTTTGGCAGAGCAGAACTCAGAGTCATATCGGCGACGACTGGCGCCAATTCGCCTCGGCCTGCGTGCGCGCCAGCCGCAACAA
The DNA here is from genome assembly GCF_946885955.1 of uncultured Pseudomonas sp. Next base: position 39,370 of record NZ_CAMPHI010000043.1, on the reverse strand, counting down.
GACCGCCACACCAGATTTCTCCCCCATCGCCGCAAGCCTGCAGGCCATAGCGCTGCAGGAGCGCGTGCTGATGAAGGAACTGGGCGCCTGGGCCAAGCGTAAGGGGTGAGGCGGTTCAAGTGTTAGCTCGGAGGCTTTCTCCCGGATTGCGCTGCGCTTATCCGGTCACAAACACGGTTGCGCCAGTAGCTGTAGGAGCTAGCTTGCTGGCGAGCCTCGAATATCGCCAGCAAGAACCAGGTATCCACCTGGATCCTACAGGTGGGCTTTATCCATGATGGTGCGTTCTATAGCACTAATCGCCGTACTTCTACGTCGGCGCTCAGGCTGACGAAGTCGCTCGCCTGCGGATGCACTTCGCCGCCTTCGAGCAACAGCGCCTGTACGCAGAAGTCGTGTTGCTCGTCGCAGAACACCAGCAAGGCCTGAGTCGCCAGGCCGTCGTGCAGGTCGAGTTGCGCCAGGCTGAGCAGCTGCGACCAGACTTGCTCGCCTGCGCCGATAAACAGGTTCGGCCCTTCCAGGCCGAGCTGCTGGGCGACGTGGAAGCCGGCCGAGTTGCTGACGCTGTTGACGAACTCGAAGGGTTTTGGCTGATGCTGCTGCACGCACACCGTATCGAGCAGCGTGCCCATGGTCGAGCGCGATGGGTAGCGCGCGGCCAGGTACAGGCCGCAATCGCTGCGTACCTGATCCTTGAGCGCGGCGGCGCCGAGCAGGGCTTGCAGAATCAAACGGTCGACCCGCCGTGGCGGGCTGTCCAGCCATTGGCTCAGGGCGGTTTTCAGTTGTTTGTCGGTGGTCGCGGCCTGGCCGCGGATTTCGCTGGCGGCAATCACGCTCATGGCCGTTCTCCCGGCGCGCAGGCTTGCAATACCAGGCTGGCGTTGTTGCCGCCGAAGCCGAAGAAGTTCGCCAGCAACAGATCGTCGACCGCGCCGAAAGGGGCGGCGGCTAGAGGCAATATGGCTTCGTTGGCATAGTCGGTGCCCGGTAGTTGGCCTTGGCGTAGCGCTTCGACCAGCAGCAGGGTTTCGCTGAGACCGCAGGCGCCGAGGGTATGCCCGAGCCAGGGCTTGAGTGCGCAAAGTGTTGGCATGGCTTCGCCGAACAGGCGGCGCGTGCCGTTGCTTTCGGCGTCGTCGTTGGCCTTGGTGGCGGTGCCGTGCAATTTGATCAGGTCGACCTCGTTGGCGCTGCGCCCGGCGCTTTGCAGCGCGCCGCGCATCACCGCGTCGATATGGCTGCCGTCTTCGCGGGTGCCGGTCAGGCTGCTGGTGTCGCAGGCGCTGAAGCCGCCGAGCAGGCGCGCCAGTGGAGCCGGGCCGGGCTCGAGGCCGAGCAGGGCGCAGGCATAGGTTTCGCCGAGCACCAGACCGTCGCGCTCAGGGTGAAAGGGTTGGTAGCGACCGCTCGGGCTGGTCAGCTCGAGGGCGCCGAAGCCCTGCATGGCCAGTGCGCTGGGTGGCTCGAAGGCCAACACCATAACCCGCTTGAATTGCCCATTGGCGATCAGCCGGGCGCCATAGGTCAGGCCGTTGGCGGCGCTGGAGCAGGCGGTATTGAGGGTGAAGGCCGCGGCGAAACCCCAGCGTTGGCGCAGTTGCGCGGCCAGCGAGTCGAGGGGCGTCGAATGTGCCAGGCGAAAACCCTGATCGGCGCAGACCTCTGCCTCCAGCTCGGCGATATCCAGGCCGGTGCTGGCGACGATCAGCAGGCAGTCGTCGAGTGCTTGCTCGCTATCGCCAAGGGTTTCACCCAGCAAACGGTGGAGGCGCTGTATGAGGGGTTCGGCGGGACCGATGGCATACAGATAAGGACGCGGTTGCAGCAATTCATGCAGCAAAAACTTTCCCGCTCGAGGCCGTTCGCCGCTGCGCAGGGCCAGGGCCGCCGCGGGCAGATCCGCGCCCAGGGCACTGCGCAGGGCGCCGCGCTGCAGGTAGACCGGGGTCACTGTTGCTGCCTGATAAAGGCGGCGATGCTGGCGATGCTGTTGAGAATACGCCGGCCATCTTTCGCCCCTTCGATGCGTACGCCATAGCTCTGCTGCAGGGCCAGGGAGACTTGCAGGGCGTCCAGGCTGTCCATCTGGATACGGCTTTCCCGCCCGAACAGCGGCTCGTCGTCGGCGATGCTCTGCCAGTCGATATCGTCTTCCTTGTCGCACTCACGAATCAGCAGCTGCTTGAGTTGTTGTTCTAGTAGTGTGTGGTCCATTGCGTTTGCCGTACTCGTCGAGTGAACAGAAGCAGCCCGCCGCCGCCCAGCAGCGCTGCGAACAGCAGCAAGCGGGCGCAATAGGGGGCGATGTCGGCCAGCGAGCCATGGCCCACCAGCAGCGTGAGAAAGGCGTCCAGCGCCCAGCTCATCGGGGAAATTTCGGCCAGCTGGCGCATCGCCTCGGGCATCACGCTTTTCGGCACCATGATGCCGCCGATGGCCGCGAGGATGATATTCAGCCCACCGCCGAGCAACAACGCCTGCTCGCTGCTGCGCGCCAGCGCCGCGAGAAACAGGCCGAGGCTGCAGGCCGCGAGGCTCAGGCTGAGCGCCAACAGCACATAGGCCGCCGGGTTGCCGGGCAGGCTCAGTGCCGGCAGGCCGACCGCCGGTAGCCCATAAACCCCCAGGGCCAGCAGCAGAACGAATTGCAGCAGGTTGATCGCCAGGTAAGGCAGCAGCTTGCTCAACACCAGGCTCCCGAGGCTCAGCCCCAGGCAGCGGAAGCGCAGCAGGGTGCCGCTTTGCTGTTCGCGCTGAAAGCCTGCGGCCATCGGCAGCATGACGAAGAACATGCCGAAGATCAGCCAGGCCGGCACGCTCAACTGAGTGGCGTTGGCGCGGCTGCCAAGGCTGCCGCTGCTCAGTAGTTGCGACTCGCTGATTTCGCTCTGCGTGCGTTGTCGGGCGATTTCCAGACGCTCGTGCAACGGCGCGTCGGGGTCGACCGCGCCGCTGTCCTCCAGGTAGGCGAGCAGGCGGGTTTGCGCCAAGGCGATGGTCACCGCGCTGCGCAGGCGCTGGCGAGTCTGTGCGTCGGTCTGCGCCGGGTAGCTCAGGTGCGGGCCCTGGTGCGGTACTTCCAGCAGAGTGGCGGAGAAGTCGGCGGCCAGGCTGATATGCGGTAGCGCCTCGTTGCTGCCGGCGACCAGGCTGCTGCCGGGCAGCTGAGCCAGCAAGGCCGCCTCGAACAGCTCGCTGGAGGCGCTGGCCTGCGGCGCTTCCAGTATCAGGCGCAGCGGGGGCGGCTGATCCTGCAGGTAGCTGGACATGGCTCCGGCCATCAGCACCAGGAACAGGGTCGGCATGATGAACAGCACGGCCAGCGCATGGGGATCGCGCAACAACAGGCGGATTTCCTTACGCACCAACGCCCTTAGCCTCATAGCCGACCTCCGTTGAGACGCAGGTAAAGCTGCTCCAGAGAGGGGCGGCCGAAGCGCATCAGGCTCGGCAGACCGTCCTGGGCCTGGACGAAGCGGGTGATTTCCAGCAGTTGCTCGCCGTTCAAGTCGGCGATATGCACGCCGTTGGGCAGGCGTTCGCCGCTCAGTTGCAGGCGCGCTAGTAAGGTATCCAGGCCCGCTGGCGCCGCTTGCGGCCATTCCAGCAGCAGCCCGTGGCTATCGCCGAGCAATTGGCGCTTGTCCAGGTCGAGGCGGACCTGGCCTTCATGCAGCAGCAGGATGCGCTGCGCCACCCGCTCGACTTCGTCCAGGTAGTGGCTGGTGTAGATCGCGCTCTTGCCGGCGGCGACCAGTTGCTCGACGGCACTTAGCAGCATCTGCCGGCTGTTGGTATCGACCCCCACGGTGGCCTCGTCGAACAGATACAGCTCAGCCGGTTGCAGCAGGCCGATGGCAAAGTTCAAGCGGCGCTGTTCGCCGCCGGAGAGGCGGTCGCTGCGGCGTTGTAGCTTGTCGCCGAGGTCGGTGCAGGCGATGCACAACTCCATGCGTTGGCGGCGTTCGTTGCCGCGCAGGCGGTAGAGGTCGGCGAACAGTTCGAGGTTCTCGCGGACCTTGAGCCCGGCATAGAACGCCAATTGTTGCGGCACCAGGCCGAGGCGGCGCTCGCCGTGCCAGACGATCTCGCCCTGCTGCGCCTGCAACACGCCGCTGAGCAGCGACAGCAGGGTGGTCTTGCCGGCGCCGTTGCTGCCGAGCAGGCCCAGGCATTCGCCGCTGCGCAGTTGCAGGTCGATGCCGCTCAGCGCCGGTTGCGCCGCGCCGGGGTAGCGATAGCCGAGGTTGCGTAATTCAAGCACGGACCAGTACCAGCAGGAGTTTGCCATCGAGCAGCAATTGCTCCTCGGCGTGGATGCTAAAGGCGTAGAGCGCGCCGGCCGGGCTCAACGCCTGTTGGTTGGCGGCGACCAGCAGCGGACCTTGGCGGCGCTTGGGCTGGCGATGTAACTGCAACTGCGAGAGCTTGCCGATCAGCGCCATTTCAATGGCACTGTCGTCGCCGTATAAGGCACCATGCGCGGCGCACAACTGTGCCGCCGCTTCGAACAGCAGGCAGGGCGAGGCGTCTTGGCCGAAGGCATCCAGGTGATGCCAGGCACTGAGCCCGCGGATGCTTTGGGCATCGTGAGCTAAAAGGCCCTCGAGCCAGAGCGCCGGGCCGCGGTGCGGTAGCAGGTGCTGTAGTTGGGTGCGGTCCATTGCGTACGGTCGATACGGGTGGGCCGGCAGTGTAGCAGAGGGCTTGCGCGTCTCGCAGCGAGCGGGCCGGTCGGCGGCTGACGGATGGTTATCGAGCCTATAGGAGCAAGCGAATGCTGTGGCAGGTGCTGGGAATGGTGCTGGGGTCGGCGCTGCTGGTCGGGATTTCCTGGCGGTCGCTACGCCGCCCGCACTCCCACGGTTTTTACCGCTTTTTCGCCTGGGAAGCGCTGCTGGGGTTGCTGGTGGCGAACGCACCGGTGTGGTTCGACGATCGTTTCGCCGTGCATCAGCTGGTCTCCTGGGCGCTGCTGTTCGGCTCGCTGCTGGTGCTGTTTCTCGGCCTGCACCAGTTGCGCAGCGCCGGCCGCCCGGATGCCGGCCGTAAGGATGCCGAGCTATTCGCCTTCGAGCGCACGTCGCAGTTGGTCAGCAGCGGAATTTTTCGCTATATCCGCCATCCACTGTATTGCTCGCTGCTATTGCTGGCATGGGGCATCTGCTGGAAGCAGGTCAATGGCCTGACGGTCGGCTTGGCAGTGTTGGCCAGCGCCATGCTCTACCTGACCGCCAAACGCGACGAGGCCGAGTGCCTGGCCTATTTCGGCGATGCCTATGCGCGCTATATGCAGCGCAGCCGAATGTTTATTCCCTGGCTTATCTAGGCGTATTCAGCGAGCTGATCGACCGCCGCCCTCACCCGTTTGGGTGAGGGCGATGTGCGCCCGTTCTCATTAGCCTGCGTGGCCAGCCTTCCGGCAAATAAAACAATAAGAGGGAGTACCCATGAAGCCCAGCCTGAAACTTCTCACTGCGGCCGTAATGATGGCGGGTCTGTCCACCGCGCAAGCCATGCCCTATTCGCAATTCATCGTGTTCGGCGATTCGCTAAGCGACAGCGGGCAGTTTCCCGATCTCGGCAGCCCCTTGGCGGGCGGTTTCCCGACTGGCGGCGCGCGTTTTACCAACCGTACCGGGCCGACCTATCAGCACGACAACAGCGAGTATTACGCCGAGGTCTCCCCCCAGCGTCTGGCTTCGCTGCTCGGCCTGCAGGCTTTACCCTCGACGCCATCGTTGCCGCAGGCATTGACGGGTAACGCACCTGGGACCAACTACGCTGTGGCCGGTTATGAAACGGCAAATATTCTTAGTTCCGTTACCACTGTTTCGGTTAACCCGATCAATATCTTTGGCCCTACTCCTTTAACGCGCAACGGCTATTTGATTGATGTGCCGCGGGTCGACCCTAATGCGTTGTTCTATATCAACGGCGGTGGCAACGATGTGCGCGATGGCGTGATCGTCGATCAGACCACTGCGGCCACGTCCGCCGGTAACCTGGTGGCTGCCGTGGCGGCGCTGCAGGCTGCCGGTGCGCGCACCATCATCGTCTCCGATCTGCCCGATGTGGGCATGACCCCGGAAAGTACGATGCTCGGGCTCACCGCTACACGCTCCACCGCCTCTGCATTGTTCAATCAGGAATTGGCCTCGCAGCTGACCGCCTTGGGCGGCAATGTGATTCGCCTGAATCTGCGTGGTCTACTAGCCGAAGTGCAGGGCGATCTGGCCTCTTTTGGCTTCGATGACAGCATCGTGCAGACGGCCGTGTGTTTCGACGGCGCGCCTATCGCTGGGGTGAGCTGTAATGCCGATCCGACCTGGGGCATTGGTAGCCTCACCGCCGACCCGAGCAAGCTGCTGTTCAACGACGGTATTCACCCGTCGGCGGCGACCCACCAAATTACCGCCGACTACATCTACTCGATCCTCGCCGCGCCCTGGGAAGTCAGCCTGCTGCCGGAAATGGCCCTGGCCAGCCTCAACGGCCATCAGCAGCAGTTGCGCAGCGAATGGCAGGCGGATCGTGGGCAATGGCAGGCCGTGGGGCAGTGGAACAGTTTCGTCAGCGCTAGCGGCATGCGTCAGGAGTTCCAGCGTGGCGAGGCGGTGAGCGAAGGCGACAGCGATGGCCTGGGCGTCACCCTGGGCGGCAGCTACCGACTCGATCCGAACTGGCGCATGGGCCTGGCCCTGGGTTTGCAGAAGCAGCAACTGGACAGCGAAAGTGACTCCCAGTACGACCTGGGCAGTTACCTGCTAACCGCCTTCGCCCAGTACCAGCAGAATCGCTTGTGGGCCGACGCCAGTTTCACCCTGGGCATGCTCGATTACAGCGACCTCGACCGGCAGTTCGCCCTGGGCATCACCCAGCGCACTGAAAGTGGCGACACCGACGGCCAGCTGTACGCGCTGTCCGGACGTATCGGTTACGACCTGGCAAACGAAGATACCGGCTGGCGCGTCAGCCCCTTTATCAGCGCCGACCTGGCGCGGATCGATGTCGATGGCTACCGCGAACAGGGCAATCGCTCCACCGCCCTGGAGTTCGGCGATCAGCAGCGCGACAGCCGTCGTCTTGGCGTTGGTATGCAGGTCAACTACCAATTGACGCCGCAGACCCAGTTGTTCGCCGAAGTAGCGCGTGAACGCGAGTTTGAAGACGATGCCAGTCAGCTGGATATGAACCTCAACAGCGTCAGCGGCGACCATTTCGAGCTGCAAGGCCATACCCCCGCGAATGGCCAGACCACCGCGTTGATCGGCATCAGCCAGGTACTGGGTGGCCAACTGAAACTGGTCGGCAGCTACCACTTCCGCGGCACCGAAGACCGTCAGCACGGGATCAATGTCGGTCTGAGTCTGGACTGGTAAGCGGCCGCGTCATTCCCAGGCGAGGCGCGCGAGTTTCCACTCGTCGCCTTCGCGCCACCATTCCAGCTTCACCGCATAATGACGGGCGCTGTCGGGGATCAGCCCTTCAGCGCCGGTCATGGCGATCTGGGCTTCGGTATGGCCTTTCTCGCTATAGGTCGAATCGACCCAGCTGTTTTTATTCAGCGCGATTACCTGCACGTTCTTGTGCCGTAGAAACAGCAGGGTCATGGTGCGCCTGGCCCAGTCGCGGTCGAACTGCTGTTGGGCGGCGAAGCTCGGATGCAATTGATCGAGAACCGCGCCAGTCTGCTTGGCTTCGAGGTTTTCCTGCAGCAGTTGCACCGCCGCCTCCAGCGCCGCTTGTGGGTCATCCTTGGCACCGCAGCCGGCCAGCAGGAGGAAAAACATGAGCAAAGGCAGGGCAAATTTCCGAGTCGGCATGCCGAATTCCTGATACATGGTTATGATGCGAGGCAGAGCGGGAAACGGCAGTGTCGGCCCCTTGCGGTCTGATTCCGCAAAGGGCGTCGTTTGCACGGCGGCTGCAACCGTACCCTATGTATAACGCCAGGAGTGCACCATGCAGACTTTGTATCCGGAGATCAAACCCTACGCCCGCCATGAGCTGGCTGTGGAGGAACCGCACGTTCTCTATGTGGATGAGAGCGGCGCGCCGGATGGTTTGCCCGTGGTGTTCATTCATGGTGGCCCCGGCGCCGGTTGCGATGCCCTGAGCCGGCGCTTTTTCGATCCCAACCTGTACCGCATCGTCACCTTCGACCAACGTGGTTGCGGCCGCTCCACCCCGCATGCCAGCCTGGAAAACAACACGACCTGGGATCTGGTCGCCGATCTGGAACGGATTCGTGAGCACCTGGGAATCGACAAATGGGTGCTGTTCGGCGGCTCCTGGGGCTCGACCCTGGCGCTGGCCTACGCGCAAACCCACCCCGAACGCGTGCATGCGATGATCCTGCGCGGCATCTTCCTCTGCCGGCCGCAGGAGTTCCGCTGGTTCTATCAGGAAGGCGCGAGTCGGATATTCCCCGATTACTGGCAGGATTACCTGGCGCCGATCCCGCTCGAGGAGCGCGGCGACTTGATGCAGGCGTTCTACAAGCGCCTGACCGGGCCCGACCAGATCGCCCAGATGCATGCGGCCAAGGCCTGGTCGACCTGGGAAGGCCGTACCGCCACCCTGCGGCCCAACCCGCAGGTGGTCGAGCGTTTCGGCGATGCCCACCGGGCGTTGTCGATCGCCCGCATCGAATGTCATTACTTCCTCAACAACGCCTTTCTCGAGCCCGATCAGCTGCTGCGTGACATGCCGAAGATCGCCCACCTGCCCGGGGTCATCGTGCACGGGCGCTACGACATGATCTGTCCGCTGGAAAATGCCTGGGAGCTGCATCGCGCCTGGCCCAATAGCGAATTGCAGATCATCCGCGACGCCGGCCATGCGGCCTCCGAGAACGGCATCGCCGATGCCCTGGTGCGTGCGGCCAGCCAGATCGCCGAGCGTCTGCTCGACCTGGCACCCGAAGAGGCATGAAGGCTCTGATTCAACGCGCCGCTAGTGCGCGGGTCGAGGTAGCGGGTGAGGTGGTTGGTGCCATCGATCAGGGTTTGCTCGCGCTGGTCGCGGTCGAACCCCAGGACACCCCGGCCAGCGTCGACAAGCTGCTGCACAAACTGCTCAATTACCGGGTTTTCAGCGACGCCGCGGGCAAGATGAACCTGTCGCTCGCTGATGTCGGCGGCGGTTTGCTGCTGGTTTCGCAATTCACCCTGGCGGCCGACACCCAAAGCGGCCTGCGTCCGAGTTTTTCCAGCGCCGCGCCACCGGCCCTGGGGGCCGAGCTGTTCGACCTGCTGGTCGAGCGGGCGCGGGCCAAACACCCTCAGGTCGCCACCGGGTGCTTCGGCGCCAATATGCAGGTGCACTTGGTCAATGACGGGCCGGTGACCTTTCTGTTGCAGGTCTAATTGGCGAGCAAAGCCGTAGCCCGGGGCGCAACCCGCGGGCGATGATGCGGTGTATACCCTTCCCGGATGCATCCGGGCTACCAAAGCGGCCGTAGCCCGAATAAGCCCCTAGCGCAGTCCGGGGGCGATGGTGGGTGCGTAGCCGCGCCCGGGTGGCGCCCGGCTACAAGACTCAACGCGGCGGCAGCATCTCCAAACCATTGATCTGCAACCATTCCAGCACATGCTCGCGCATGCGCTGGCTTTGGTAGGCCTGCCAGTCTCGCTGCGCCTGGGGCAGGGTTTCGAGCAGGAAGTCGAAGGTGCGGATCGGCTTGCGTCCGGCCAGGGCCTGGCTCAGGGCGACATGGGCGTTGATGTCATGGACGCCAGCGAGAAAGGCCACGCGCATGGCCAGGCTGTCCTCCTGGGGCAGGGGCTCGATGGCCAGGTAGCGATCTGGCTGCACATCGTATTTTTCCTCGGCATCCGGCCGCATCTTGTCGCGCATGCGCAGCACGCCGCCGGTTTGCAGATCGAGGAAATACTCGGCGTCGTCCTGACGCAGCATTGCCTGTTCGATTCGCGCGAGTTCAAGTTTCAGAGAATGCATCATGGCGCGGACTCCAGACTTCATTTGAGTCGACCATAACCTCGCGCGCAGCTCAGGTGAAGCCGGCTCGTCGCCTCAGTTGGGTCTCGCCAGAGCCTCGGCGACGAAATCCAGGCGATCCTGACCGAAGTGCATCTCACTGCCGACGAAGAACGTCGGTGCGCCGAATACGCCGCGTTTGACCGCCTCTTCGGTATTGTCTTTCAAGCGCTGTTTCACCGCTTCATCGCTGATCAGACGCTCGAATTCGGCGCTATCCAGGCCGGCCGCTCCCAGTACTTCAGCGACTATCTCGGGCTTGCCGAGGTTTTGTTGGCGCACCCAGATGGCCTCGAATACGGCTTGCAGGTAAGTCTGCAAATGCTCGCTATCGAGATAGCCGGCGGCGCCGCGCATCAGCGTCAGGGTGTTGATCGGGAAGTGTGGGTTGAACGCCATGAGCACGCCGTAGCGTCTGGCAAAGCGGTCGAGGTCTTGCAGCATATAGCGGCCCTTGCTCGGGATGGCCACGGGCGACTGGTTGCCGGTGGCCTTGAATACGCCACCGAGCAGCATCGGCCGCCAGATTATTCGAGCGCCCGCGGTAGCGGCGATTCGTGGCAGTTGGGTCCAGGCCAGGTAGGTGGCCGGGCTGCCTACATCGAAAAAGAACTCAACGGTTTTGTGCATGTGATGGCCTTATGGGTGAGAGTGCAGTCCCGTAGCCCGGATTGCATCCGGGCTACGGGGCAACGCGCCTTTTGTAGGAGCGGCCTTGGCCGCGATTGTTGGGGCGATTAGAACGTCTCGGTCCAGGGCCGCAGATCCATCTCGTGCACCCAGCAGTCGCGCGGTTGGCAGTGGATCTGCCAGTAGACATCGGCGATGTGCGCGGGATCGAGGATGCCGTCCTGCTCGCGGCGTTGGTACATCTCGGGGAAATTGTCGCGGATAAACGCGGTGTCGATGGCGCCGTCGATAATCGGATGGGCAACATGGATGCCTTGCGGGCCCAATTCGCGGGCCATGCTCTGGGCCAGGGCGCGCAGGGCGAACTTGGCGCCGGCGAACGCGGAAAAATTGGCCCGGCCGCGCAAGGAGGCGGTGGCGCCGGTGAAAATGATGCTGCCGCGACCGCGCGCGAGCATGACCTTGGCAGCTTCGCGACCGGTAAGGAAACCGGCCAGGGCGGCCATTTCCCAGACTTTGCGATAGACCCGCTCGGTGGTTTCGGTGATGGAGAACTGCACGTTGGCGCCGATATTGAACACCACCGCCTCGAGCGGGCCGATCTCGCGTTCGATGGTGGCGAACAGATCGACCACCTGCTCCTCGACTCGCGCATCGCAACCGAAGGCACGGGCGCTACCGCCTTCGGCTTCTATGGCCTCGACCAGGGGCGTCAGCTTGTCGGCATTGCGCCGCGCCACGCAGGCGACATAGCCCTCGCGGGCGAAGCGTTTGGCAATGGCGCCGCCGGTGGCGTCGCCGGCACCGACCACCAGAATGGCTTTGCGTTCTGTCATTGGTTTCTCCGTTAGTTCTGTTTTGGAACCTTTATCGATAGTCGGTTCCATTTTGGAACTTGTCAAGCTAGGATGGGCCATCGATCCGGGAGAAACGTCATGCGTTGGGAAGAACTCGAGCAACAACCCTGTTCCTTGGCCCGCACCTTGTCGGTGGTCGGTGACCGATGGACGCTGTTGGTGCTGCGCGAATGTTTTCTTGGCACGCGGCGTTTCGATGCCTTCGAACAACGCCTGGGGGTGACCCGGCACGTGCTTGCGGATCGACTGAAAACCCTGGTGCAGGCGGGGGTGTTGAACAAGGTGGCGTATCAGCAGCGGCCCGTGCGCGAGGAGTACCGGCTAACCGATAAGGGCCGCGACCTCTACCCGGTGATCATGGCCCTGGTGAGTTGGGGCGATCGGCATATGAGCGATGAAAACGGCCCGCCGATTCGGCATATCCATCGCACCTGTGGCAAGCCGCTGCGCGCCCAGCTGGTCTGTTCGGACTGCGCCGAACCGCTGGCGCCCCACGAGGTGCTGCTGGAAGAGGCGCCGGCGTTCAAAGGACAGTTGCTGCCGGCGCATTGGCACGCCGAGCAGGCGGGGAAAAAACCTTAGCGGGGTACCAGGGCCGGTAACAGCGTGCGCGAAATCGCTTCACGCACGGTAGGCAGCAGGGTGGCGCTACCGCCGAGCATTTCCTCGACCAGCCGGCGCAGGGCGACGGCGCGCTCCGGGCTCAGGCCGCTGACTGCGTATTCGCAGGCCTGATCGGCGCTCACTCCGGGTGGTATCGACAGGCCCAGCGCCACCAGACGCTCGCGGAAGTCATCCTGGTCGATCAGATCGGCATGCATCATGGTTGAATCCTCCAGTGGGGCCTGCTAACGCAGCACGCCTTCTTCAAGCAGTAATTTGAAGATAGCCTCGGCGCCCGCTTGTGGCGAGGCGTCCTTGAGTACCTGACCGCCGCCACCGGAAGCTTTGGCGGTGGCCGCCTTCATCCGTTCGGCACCGGTTTTCGCCTTGATCACCTTGAGTCGCTTGGGGCGTGGCCGCGCCGGTTGCAACTGGGCGTTGGCCAGCAGGGTGTCCTCGACCGCAGGTGTCGCGCTGGCTTGCACCTGGCCGCGGCGTGCCGGACCGAAGGCGCTTTGACGGGCGATCGGGGCGGCGTTGTCAACGCTGGCGATAAACGGCAGGCGCACCTGCAGGCGTCGGCGCTGACCGCGAGGCAATGCCTGCAGCACTTGCGCCACACCGTTCTCCACCTTCTCAACTTCGGCCAAGCCGACCACCAGGGGCCAGCCCAGGCGCTCCGCCAGCAGGTAGGGCAGCATGCCCGAGCCTTCTCCGGTTTCCGCTTGGCTACCGGTCAGCACCAACTGCGCGTCGGCATTGTCGAGGTAGGCGGCGAGGGCGGGCAGGGCATCGCTGCCGGGTGCCTGTTCGAGCACGCCGATTTCGCTCAGGCCCATGCCCAGATAGGCACGCAGGGCCTCCTCCCTCGGGTTGCCGGCGTGCAGCAAATGCAGCCGATTACCGGCCAGGCGCAGGCCGAGCTCGACCGCGCGGGCGTCCTGCTCGGCGCGGCGCGGGCGGCCGGAGGTCGGGTGGGCGCCGACCGAGACTAGGGTGATGATGTTCAGATCAGTCATGGCGCACCCGTAGCCCGGATACACTCCGGGGGTTGATAGTGAGGGCCGCGGAATTCTTCCGGGTTAGAAACAACTCAAGCCGCATCGCGCGCCGCTCCCTGACGGTGGGCGGTGATTCGCTCGATCAGCGCCTGCAGAATCGCCGCCGAGTCGCCGATCACCGAGAGGTCGGCTCGTTTGATCATGTCGCAACCGGGGTCCAGGTTGATCGCGATCACCTTGTCGCAGGCGCCTATGCCTTGCAGGTGCTGGATCGCCCCGGAAATGCCGACGGCCAGATAGACCCGTGCACTGACCCAGGTACCGGTGGCGCCGACCTGGCGGTTACGCGGCATAAAGCCGTCGTCCACCGCGACGCGCGAGGCGCCCTCGGTGGCGCCGAGGGTTTTCGCGGCCTGGTGGAACAGCTCCCAGTCCTTGACCCCGTTGCCGCCGGAGAGAATGAATTCGGCTTCGGCCATGGGGATCAGGGCCGGGTCCACTGCCACCGCGCCGAGATCCTGGATACGCGGCAGGTGGCGGACGACCTGTTCGCTGAGTTCGATTGGCCTTGCTTCATGGCGGGTTTCGCTGACCGGCTCGGCGCATTCGGCGGCGGCCAGGATCAGCCGTGGTGCTTGCCGTACGAGATCTTCGCGGCCCGCGCCAGCGCGACCGCTGGCTTGGCCGTCGGCCACCTGCCAGACCCGGGTCGCCGGACGTTCGCCGAGTTTGGCGGCCAGGCGGCGACCCAGTTCGCCGCCACCGCTGCGGCTGTCGGGCAGCAGCCAGTGACGCGGAGCCAACTGGCTTTCCACTGCGCTCAACGCCAGCACTCGCGCTTCCGGGGCGTAGCCCTCGAACGCCTCGCCGTCGATCTGCAGCAGGCGGTCGACGCCGTTGCAATCGAAGGCGCTTTCTTTATGCTCGCCGAACACCACGGCGACTACTGCGCCGTCGTTGCCGGCCAGCTTGTTGGCCAGACCGAGCAGGTCCTTGTCATGGCTGCCGAGGCGGCCGCCGACCATATCCGGCACCACCACGATATGAAAGGCCGGCTGCGCCACGCTATGCAGCGGCAGCTGCACCGCTTCGGTCGCACTGCTGCGCTTGCCCGATGCGCCCTGCTGAACGCCGGAGCGGTCGATGCGCTTGATCCCGTTAGGGCCGATAAAACCGACCGCATGAGGGTTTTTGCGCAACACACCGGCGGCGCTCAGCCAGCTGGATTCAGCCTTCTGCATGGACGCGTGCAGCGGGTGCAGGCGGTTGCGCGCTATCCACTCGGCGCGTGGGTCGCGGCGGATAATGTCGCTCATGGGTTCACCTCCGCGATCTTAGCTTTGACTGGTGCGAGCTTCTTTGCCTCGACCGCGCCTTCGATCAACACGTCGGCCACCAGCTCGGCGATATCCTTGATCTGTGGGCGCGGTTCGACCACGCCTTCGAGCATCGCGGTGCACTGCGGGCAGCCCACGGCCACCAGTTCGGCGCCGGTTTCCTGGATATCGACCATGCGCATATCGGGAATCCGCTGCTTGCCGGGGATGTCGGTGATCGGTGCGCCGCCACCACCGCCGCAGCAACGCGAACGGAAGCCGGAACGCTGCATTTCTTTCACTTCGATACCGATGGCGTTCAGCACGTTGCGCGGGGCTTGGTACTCGCCGTTGTAACGGCCCAGGTAGCAGGGGTCGTGGTAGGTGACCGAGCCGCCTTTGTGGGTACCGAGGTTGAGTTTCTGCGCGCTGATCAATTCGTCCATATAAGTGCTGTGGTGCAGCACCTGGTAGTGGCCACCCAGCTCGCCGTACTCGTTCTTGAGAACGTGGAAGCTGTGCGGGTCGCAGGACACGATCTTGTTGAAGCGGTACTTGCCCAGGGTGGCGATATTGCGTTTGGCCAACTGCTGGAACGTTGCCTCGTCGCCCAGGCGGCGGGCTACGTCACCGCTGTCGCGCTCTTCCAGGCCGAGCACGGCGAAGTCGACATTGGCCGCCTTCAACACTTTGACAAAGGCGCGCAGGGTGCGTTGGTTGCGCATGTCGAAGGCACCGTCGCCGACCCAGAACAGCACATCGACGCTCTGTTTGTCGCTCATCAGCGGCAGGTTCAAATCCGCCGCCCAGTTCAGTCGACCACCGGGGTTGAAGCCGCCGGGGTTGTCGGTGGCGATCAGGTTGTCCAGCACTTCGGCGCCCTTGTTCGGCGTGGCGCCTTTTTCCAGGGTCAGGTGGCGGCGCATGTCGACGATGGCATCGACGTGCTCGATCATCATCGGGCACTCCTCGACGCAGGCGCGGCAGGTGGTGCACGACCACAGCGTTTCGGCATCGACCAGGGCCTTGCCCTGCAGGTTGACGATCGGCAGGTGCGGACCGCCGCTGTGCTCGCCGATCGGCTTGCCAGGGTAGGGGGAGCCGGCGAACTTGGCATCGCTGCCGCCGGCCAGGCCGACCACCATGTCCTGAATCAGCTTTTTCGGGTTCAGCGGCTGGCCGGCGGCGAACGCCGGGCAAGCCGCCTCGCACTTGCCGCACTGCACGCAGGCGTCAAAGCCGAGCAACTGGTTCCAGGTGAAGTCGGTGGGTTTTTCCACACCCAGTGGCGCTTTGGGATCGTTCAGATCCAATGCCTTCAGCCCGGTCGAGCGGCCGCCGCCGAAGCGCTCGGCGCGGCGGTGCCAGGCCAGGTGCAGGGCGCCGGCGAAGGCGTGCTTCATCGGCCCGCCCCAGGTCATGCCGAGGAACAGTTCGGACACGCCCCAGGCCACGCCGATGGCGAGCACGCCACCGAGCATCCAGCTACCGAAACCCTGCGGCAGGATACCGGCCACCGGCAGGGTGGCGATAAAGAAGCTGGCGGCGAACATCAGCAGGCTTTTCGGCAGGCGCATCCACGGGCCTTTCGACAGCCGCGCCGGCGGATCGAGGCGACGTTTGGCGACGAACAGCGCACCGACGAACATCAGCACGCTGGCGCCCAGCAGGGCGAAGCCGAGGATCTTGTTGTGCAGGCCGAAACCATGCACCAGGATCGCCAACACGGCAGCCAGGACGAAGCCACCGGCGGTGGCCACGTGGGTGTTGGCGATGTACTTGTCGCGGGCCACCACATGGTGCAGATCGACCATATAGCGGCGCGGCATCTTCAGCAGGCCGCCGATCCAGTCGACCTTGGCCGGTCGACCGCGGCGCCACATAAAGAAGCGCTTGCCGGCACCGAGCACGGCGAGGCCGAGTGCGGCGAACAGCAGAATGGGGAGTAGGGTGTTTAACATTCGTTGGTCTCCTTAGGGGGACCACATAGGGCGACCAATATGATCGTGACCTTGGACATGGTTCCTGTGGGAGGGGCTTTAGCCGCGACAAGGCGAAAAGCATCGCGGCTAAAGCCCCTCCCACAATGGTTCAGCGTCTGGATCAGAAATCCTTGCACAACCGCAGCGCGTCGTAGATCGCCGCGTGGGTATTGCGTTGGGCCACGCAGTCGCCGATGCGGAACAGCAGGTAGCCGTCGCCGGCTTCCTTCAGGCAAGGCTGCGGCTGGATCGCGAACAGCGCTTCCACGTCGATCTGACCTTTGTTGCGCGAGCCGTCCTTGAGCCCGTAGTACAGGCTTTCGTCCGGACGCACGCCGTTCTCCACCACGACCTGGTCGACCACCCGTTCTTCCTTGGCGCCGGTGTATTCGTTCTCCAGCACCGCCACCAGCTTGTCACCTTCGCGGTAGACCTTTTCCAGCATCAGGTCGCCGGTCATGATCACTTCTTTCGGGTACAGGCTGCGGTAGTAGGTCGGGAAGCTGGTGCCGCCGATGGCCACACCCGGCTTGATATCGTCGGTGACGATCTCCACCTTGGCGCCTTTCTCGGCGATGAAGTCGGCCACCGACATACCGGTGAATTCGCAGATGGTGTCGTACACCAGCACGTTGTTGCCCGGTGCGACGGTGCCGTCGAGGATGTCCCAGCTGCTGACCACCAGGCCTTCGTCCGCGCCCCAGTGTTCGTTCTGCTCGATGAACGGGTGGCCGCCGTTGGCCAGCACCACGATGTCCGGACGCAGATCCAGGATGCTGTCGATATCTGCGCCGGTGTTCAGACGCAGGTCGACGCCGAGGCGGGCGATCTCCATCTGGAACCAACGGGTGATACCGGCCATCTGGTCGCGTTGCGGCGCCTTGGCGGCGAGGCTGATCTGCCCGCCGAGACTGTCTTTCTTCTCGAACAGGGTCACATCGTGGCCACGCTCGGCGGCGACACGCGCCGCTTCCATACCGGCCGGGCCGCCGCCGACGATCACCACCTTGCGCTTCGGTCCGGTGGATTTTTCGATGATGTGCGGCAGGCCCATGTATTCACGCGAGGTCGCGGCGTTCTGGATGCAGAGTACGTCGAGACCCTGGTACTGACGGTCGATGCAATAGTTGGCGCCGACGCACTGCTTGATCTGATCGACCTGACCCATCTTGATCTTGGCGATCAGGTGCGGGTCGGCGATGTGCGCGCGGGTCATGCCGACCATGTCGACATAGCCGCCTTCGAGGATGCGTGTGGCCTGGTTCGGGTCCTTGATGTTCTGCGCGTGCAGCACCGGTACCTTGACCACTTCCTTGATCCCTGCCGCCAGGTGCAGGAACGGCTCCGGTGGGTAGCTCATGTTGGGGATAACGTTGGCCAGGGTGTTGTGGGTGTCGCAGCCCGAACCGACCACGCCGATGAAATCGAGCATACCGGTGGCATCGTAGTAGGCGGCGATCTGCTTCATGTCCTCGTGGGACAGACCGTCCGGGTGGAATTCATCGCCGGTGATGCGCATGCCGACGCAGAAGTCGTCGCCGACTTCCTTGCGTACGGCCTTGAGCACTTCCAGGCCGAACTTCATCCGGCCTTCGAAGGTACCGCCCCATTCGTCGGTACGCTTGTTGACGCGCGGCGACCAGAACTGATCGATCAGGTGCTGGTGCACGGCGGACAGTTCGACGCCGTCCAGGCCGCCTTCTTTGGCGCGACGTGCGGCCTGGGCGTAGTTACCGATGATCCGCCAGATTTCTTCGATTTCGATGGTCTTGCAGGTGGCGCGGTGTACCGGTTCGCGGATGCCCGACGGCGACATCAGGGTCGGCCAGTGGAAACCGTCCCAGCGCGAGCGACGACCCATGTGGGTTATCTGGATCATGATCTTGGCGCCGTGCTTGTGCATGGCGTCAGCAAGGTTCTGGAAATGCGGAATGATCCGGTCGGTCGACAGGTTGACCGAACTCCACCATTGCTGCGGGCTGTCGATGGCCACAACCGAGGAGCCGCCGCAGATCGCCAGGCCGATGCCGCCCTTGGCCTTTTCTTCGTAGTACTGGACGTAACGCTCGGTGGTCATGCCGCCGTCGGTGGCATAGACCTCGGCGTGCGCGGTGGACAGCACGCGGTTGCGGATGGTCAGTTTGCCGATCTGGATCGGCTGGAACATTGCTTCAAAGGCCATGACTCGATCCTCGACTTAGCGCGGCTTGACGATGAAGAGGCCGTGGTCGTGGCCTTCTTGCGAAGCACCGTAGACCTGTTCGGCGACGGTGCGAATGCTGCTGCCCTGGGCCTGGAGAATCTGGTCCATGGCGCCGGCGAACCAGCCGGTGAACATGTAGTCGACCATGCGCCCGCACTGGCCGTAGACGTAGACGAAGGCGGAGTGATCCAGACGTACTTCGCAGGTGCCCTTGTCGAGGTCGATCGATTCGATCTTGAACAGGCCCCAGCCACGCTGCGACAGGCGCTTCATGTAGTGCTCGAACACTGCCACGCCTTCCAGGCCGTGGCACTCGGCTTCTTTCTCGCACCAGTGCCAGGCGGACTTGTAGCCGGCCTTGTAGAGAATCTCGGCATAGGCCTCGGCGCCCAGTACTTCTTCGATGCCGATATGGTTGTTGACGAAGAAATGCCGCGGTACGTAGAGCATCGGCAGGGCGTCGGTGGTCCAGACGCCGGTTTCGCTGTCGACTTCGATGGGCATTTCAGGGGCGTGGGTGGTCATGTGTTCAAACTCCAGAATTTCATTTGATTTGTGGGAGGGGCTTTAGCCGCGATCTGGCCCGAAGGGGCAGCGCTCTTGAGGGCTTCGCGGCTAAAGCCCCTCCCACATTTGATCGTGTTGTGTTCCGGGCTTACTCGCCCCAGACGTCCGCGAGTACGCGTACCCAGTTCTCGCCCATCACCTTGCGCACCACGCGCTCGGGCATGCCGCGTTTGAGCAGGGTTTCGGTGAGGTTGGGGAATTCGCCGACGGTGCGGATGCCCAGCGGGTTGACGATCTTGCCGAAGTTGGTCAGGCGACGGGCGTAGCCCTTGTCGTGGGTCAGGTATTCGAAGAATTCCTGGCCGTGGCCCTGGGTGAAGTCGGTGCCGATGCCGATGGCGTCTTCACCGACGATGTTCATCACGTACTCGATGGCCTCGGCGTAGTCGTCGATGGTCGAGTCGATGCCCTTGGCCAGGAAGGGCGCGAACATGGTCACGCCGACGAAACCGCCATGGTCGGCGATGAACTTCAGTTCCTCGTCGGACTTGTTGCGCGGGTGCTCTTTCAGGCCGGACGGCAGGCAGTGGGAGTAGCACACCGGCTTCTGCGATTCGAGGATGACTTCTTCAGAGGTTTTCGAACCGACGTGGGACAGGTCGCACATGATGCCGACGCGGTTCATCTCGGCGACGATCTCGCGACCGAAACCTGACAGGCCGCCGTCGCGCTCGTAGCAGCCGGTGCCGATCAGGTTCTGGGTGTTGTAGCACATCTGTACGATGCCCACGCCGAGCTGCTTGAAGATCTCGACGTAGCCGATCTGGTCCTCGAACGCGTGTGCGTTCTGGAAGCCGAAGAGGATGCCGGTCTTGCCCAGCTCCTTGGCCTTGCGGATGTCGGCGGTGGTGCGCACCGGCATCACCAGGTCGCTGTTTTCGCGGATCAGCTTCTGGCTGGCGGCGATGCTGTTGACCGTGGCCTGGAAACCTTCCCAAACGGAGACGGTGCAGTTGGCGGCTGTCAGGCCACCCTTGCGCATGTCTTCGAACAGTTCACGGTTCCACTTGGCGATGATCAGGCCATCGATAACGATGCTGTCGGCGTGCACTTCGGCTGGGCTCATCAGGCTGTCCCCTTATCTGCTATCGCCATACCCTGTGTTGGCGCTTTGTGGGCAGCATATCCCTGGGGGGCTGGACGACCCGGTGTAAAAACGACCGGGGTATTGCCGTAAGCGTCAGGAGTGACAGCGGCCGGGGCGAGTGGGGCGCATCCAGGGGTGTCGGCGGTCGGGTGTCGTGCGCTGCGATGCCGCGGATTGCCAGGCTTCGGCATAGGCGTTGAGGCTGGGTCGTGGTGCGGGTTCTGGGCTGTGTGTGACGACGACTGGAGCGTTCAAGCCGTGTCGCCGAATGGCTTCACTTGGCAAGGATGGCTGGGGGAAAGGTAAAGCGCGGAAAGCACGAAGGGGAGCCGAGGCTCCCCTTCTAATGGGTGGTGCTTTGTTCTTCTTATTGAGCGATTTGTTGTTGTTTTTAGCGCTCTCATCGCTGTCGATGATTCCAAGTGGAATCAAGGGCAAACGTATTTTTTTGGACGCTGATACAGCTATCGCCGCTGCAGACAACCGCAACGATCCAACCGGCACACCTGCTACCTCAAGGTAGTTTTATTGTTTTTGGCCTGGTTGCGGGGATCACCCCGAACAGCACATCCTCTCCAAAAAAATCTGTTTGCGACTCATCGGTCCTATTGTTTTTGTTGTGCCTGAGTCGAGACGATATTTTGGTTGTGGCTTGTTATTGTTGTTGTGCAGATATTGATAGCATTCTCCGTGCCTACTTTTGCAAATCCCATATAAATCAATGGCTTGATAGATTGGTGGAGATTTTTGAAGGGGGGTTGGCGGGGAAATCTGTGACGGTTCTACCCGCCTGTGTTCCCCGTTGCGAGGAGGCGGTAACACCCGCTGGGCGGGTGTGGGTGCGTCGGGGTCCTCAGCCAGTGCAGACCGCAGGTGTGCACTGGCTGAGGGTGGAGTCAGTGGGCGAGGGTTATTCCGCGCTGACTTCACGCAGGTAAGGCGCAGGCGCGGCACCGAGGTTGCTCAGCATCCGCTCGCTGTACCAGTCCATGAAATTGACCACGCCGAACTCGTAGGTCTTCGAGTACGGGCCAGGCTGGTAAGCCGTGGAGTTGATGCCGCGCTGATTCTCCTCGCCGAGGCGACGGTCCTGGTCGTTGGTTGCATCCCAGACCTGGCGCAGGCGGGCGACGTCGTAGTCGACCCCTTCCACCGCGTCCTTGTGTACCAGCCACTTGGTGATGACGATGGTTTCCTGGGCGCTGATCGGCCACACGGTGAAGTTGATCAGGTGATCGCCCATGCAGTGGTTCCACGAGTGCGGCAGGTGCAGGATGCGCATCGAGCCGAGGTCCGGGTTCTTGATCCGGCCCATCAGCTTGTTGCAGCCCTGCTTGCCGTCCATGGTCATGGACACGGTGCCCTTGAGCAGCGGCATGCGCACGATACGGTTGCGCAGGCCAAAACCGGCATGCAGGTAAGGGATCTTCTCCGCTTCCCACTTGGCCGCCGAGTCGGCCACATGATCCTTGAATTCCTGGCTGGCGCGCGGGTCGTTGGTGTCGTCCCATTCCAGCAGGGTGTTGAGTAGCTCCGGGTGCGAACCGTTGCAGTGGTAGCACTCGCGGTTGTTCTCGATCACCAGCTTCCAGTTGGCCTGCTCGCGCATGGTGCTCTGCACCGCCACCTTGGTGTTCTCCATGTCGTAAGGCTCCATGTAGTGAGCCAGAGTCGAAAGGAACTCATCGATGGCTGGCGGGTTTTCCGCCAGGGAGATGAAGATGAAGCCGCCGGCGGTCTTGCATTTCACCGGCTTGAGGTTGTAATCGCTGAGCTTGAAGTCGTCGCCCATCTCGGTGCCAGCGAACAGCAGGCGGCCGTCCAGCTCGTAGGTCCACTGGTGGTAGGGGCAGACCAGCTTGGCGACCTTGCCCTTGTCGCTGACGCACAGGCGCGAGCCGCGGTGGCGGCAGACGTTATGGAACGCATGCACTGCACCTTCGGCGCCACGAATGACAATGATCGGGTTGTCGCCCAGTTGCAGCGTCAGGTAGTTGCCCTTGGCGGGAATCTCGCAGGTCATGCCAGCGATCAGCCATTCCTTGTGGAAGATCTCCTGCATGTCGAGCTGGAACAGCCGCTCGTCGTTATAGAACGGTTGCGGCAGGGAAAAGGTGCGCTCGCGGGTTTGCAGCATCTCGGCAGTGGCCTTGCGCGCTGGTTCGAGTGGGTCGCCCAAGCTCAGGGTGGAAGTGACGTCCATCGGTAACTCCTCAAAGGCGAATCGCGCATGCGATTGCCGCAAAAAAGTGGCTGTTCGGTGTTGCTACGCAAGGTTGCTGGCGTCCTGCTGGTCGGTGTGCTGCACCGGCCTGCGGCGTGCTTCTTCGGCATGGGCTGAGTGTGGAGTTGGTCGGGGTTGTGGCCTTATCTACGGGCGACATGGCGGCATCCGTTTCCGACGCGGCAAGCCCCGTATTCAGCGGCAGGTCGCGATAAGTATGTCGGTGTCGTTGGCAGATAAGTGGCTATCCTGAGCGTTGAGCACAATCGCCCCATCAGGCCGGCAACAGGCCCCGTGCACGAGAGAACGACCATGTCGAACGACTTCCTCAATCCGGTTACCACCCAGACCTGGAGCAACGGCCGCCACATGGTGCGCTGTGTCAAGGTTATCCAGGAAACCTGGGATGTACGCACCTTCTGCTTTATGGCGGATCAGCCGGTGCTGTTTTTCTTCAAGCCGGGGCAGTTCGTCACCCTGGAACTGGAGATCGACGGCCAGCCGATCATGCGTTCCTACACCATTTCCAGCTCGCCTTCGGTGCCTTACAGCTTCTCCATCACCATCAAGCGGGTGCCGGGCGGCAAGGTCTCCAACTGGCTGCATGACAACCTGCAGGAAGGCGCGGTGCTGCCGGTGCACGGCCCGGTCGGGCTGTTCAACGCCATGGACTTCCCGGCGGACAAGGTGCTGTTTCTCAGCGGCGGCGTCGGCATCACCCCGGTGATGTCGATGGCGCGCTGGTTTTACGACACCAACGGCAATGTCGATATGGTCTTCGTGCACAGCGCGCGCTCGCCGAAGGACATCATCTACCACCGCGAGCTGGAACACATGGCTGCGCGGATCAACAACTTCAGCCTGCACGTGATCTGCGAAAAGCACGGTTTTGGCGAAGCCTGGGCCGGCTACCGTGGTTATCTCAACCAGAAGATGCTGGAGCTGATCGCCCCGGACTTTCTGGAGCGGGAAATTTTCTGCTGCGGCCCGACGCCCTATATGAACGCGGTCAAGCACCTGCTGCAGAACAACGGCTACGACATGCAGCGTTACCACGAAGAATCCTTCGGCGCGACGCCGCCGGAAGTGCGCGCCGAGGTCTCGGAGCTGGCCGCCGAAGCCGCCGACGCGCCGCCGGTGCCGGCCGCCGATCAGCACCAGGTAACCTTCGCCGCCACCGGCAAGAGCGTGCGCATCAACCCGGGCGAAACCGTGCACGCCGCGGCCGCCAAGCTCGGCCTGCATATTCCCAAGGCTTGCGGCATGGGCATCTGCGGTACCTGTAAGGTGATGAAAACCGCCGGCGAGGTGACCATGGAGCACAACGGTGGGATCACCGACGAGGACGTTGCCGAGGGTTATATCCTCTCCTGCTGCAGCGTCGCCCAGGGCGATGTGACCATCGATTACTGATGGTCGCAGGTGTAGTGGTGGGCAAGGCTTTGGCATGTCCACCCTACGAAGCATCGTCAGCCTGTTAGATATCCGTACCCAGGGTCCAGCCGTTGGCGTCGCCCCGGCGGTCTTTGTTGGCGCGGCGGTCTTCCTCGAAACGGATGGCGTCGCGTCTGTCGGCGTGGCTGCGGCGTTCGCGCTTGCCGCGGGTGTCGATCTTG
Organism: uncultured Pseudomonas sp.; assembly: GCF_946885955.1. The sequence continues at coordinate 15,276 of NZ_CAMPHI010000043.1, read as the reverse complement.
AACGATGCCGGTGGTTTGGCGGGGGCGGATGGCGGATCGATCGGCTCCAGCGGTTCGAGGCTCAGGTCCTCGAGGCTGAGTTCGAAGCTGTTGTCGGTTGCCATTGGCATGCTCCTCCGCTTGCGCGTGCAGGCAATCTGCCTGTATCTGCATCAGATTAGCCCTGGATTCCCGGGGCGCACGCGCGAGCGGACGAACTGCACGATCAGGCCGCCGTCATGGCCGCGCGGATATCCGCCGCCAATTGCCGCACCCGTTGCTCTTCGGTATCCCAGGAGCACATGAAACGCGCGCCGCCGGCGCCGATAAAGGTATAGAAGCGCCAGCCCTTGGCGCGCAGGGTTTCCAGGGCGGTTTCGGACATCTGCAGGAACACCCCGTTGGCCTCTACCGGAAACATCAGGCTGACGCCCGGTACATCGGCGACCAGCTCGGCGAGCAGCTGCGCGCAATGGTTGGCGTGGTTGGCATAGCGCAGCCAGGCGCCGTCCTGCAGGATGCCGACCCAGGGCGCCGACAGGTAGCGCATTTTCGACGCCAATTGACCGGCCTGCTTGCAGCGATAGTCGAAGTCCTCGGCCAGGGCCTTGTTGAAGAACAGGATCGCTTCGCCCACCGCCATGCCGTTCTTGGTGCCGCCGAAACACAACACGTCGACGCCGGCCTTCCAGGTCAGCTCGGCCGGCGAACAGCCGAGCGAGGCGCAGGCGTTGGAAAAGCGTGCGCCGTCCATATGCAGATTGAGGCCCAACTCATGGCAGGTCGCGCTGATTGCGGCGATCTCCTCGGGGCGATAGACGGTGCCGACCTCGGTGGCCTGGGTCAGCGTCACCACCCGCGGTTTGGGGTAGTGGATATCCAGGCGCTTGAGCGCCACTTCGCGGATCGCTTCGGGGGTCAGCTTGCCGTTTTCGGTTCGGGCCAGCAGCAGCTTGGAGCCGTTGGAGAAGAACTCCGGGGCGCCGCATTCGTCGGTTTCGACATGGGCGGTCTCCGAGCAGATCACGCTGTGATAGCTCTGGCACAAGGCGGCCAGGGCCAGGGAATTGGCCGCGGTACCGTTGAAGGCGAAGAACACCTCGCAATCGGTTTCGAACAGGCGGCGGAAGTGATCGGCGGCGCGGGCGGTCCACTGATCGTCGCCGTAGGCACGGTCGTGGCCGTGATTGGCTTCGGCCATTGCGGCCCAGGCCTCCGGGCAGATACCGGAATAGTTGTCGCTGGCGAACTGTTGCGAGAGATCGGGCATTGCTAGTTCCTTCTATTCGGGCGTCGGACATCGGGGTGCCGAGACGAGGCGTCGGCGGATCGCCTTACTTTACCTGCGCACCGGTCGGCCTACGGACATTGCGGCGACATCTTGTTCATTCCAGGCGCTATTCGATGCTCGTCATCGGCGGGCGTCGGCGAAATGACAAGGAACTCAGAGCGGGTGATGGCCTCAGAGATACAGGTCCGGCAGCGCTTGCCGGGCTTAGCAGGTCGTTGGAAAACTACCTGCGTTGCCGATGCGGCGTTAAAAACAGGCTCAAAATGCTCATTTACACCACGTAAACTGCGCTTTTTCGCCTGTTTTTGCCTTGTCTCGGCTGCCTCGCCTACATTTTTCAACGGCCTGCTAGATCTGAACGGAGTTCGCCATGAATTATCGCCACTTGCTGGTCCAGTCGATTGCAGCATGCGCCCCCTTGCTTCTGTCCTTGCCGGCCGCTGCCGACTGGCCGGAGGGCGCCAAGAACCAGTTCACCGAAGAGTGTATCGCCAGCGCTCAGGGTAGCCACAGTCAGGCGCAGTTGCGTGCCTACTGCGAGTGCGCGGCGACCCAGGTCAGCAGCGAGTTCAGCGAAGCCGAACTGCGCGAGCTGGGCCAGCAGGCGTCGCCCGACCCGGCGTTGCGCCAGCGCCTGGTCGACGCGTCGAGCAGCTGCGAGACGCATCTGCAGCAATAGCTGGTGGCCTGTCGGGCTTGGGTTAAGGTGAGGGGCTCTGTCCCGCGCCGATGATCGCCATGCCCGACTCAACCGCACTGCTACGTCGCGACCCTGGGCTCGATCTGCTCAAGTGGCTGGCGTTGCTCAGTATGTTGCTCGACCACCTGCGCCACGTCTGGCCACAGCTGTATGCGCTGTATATCCCCGGCCGCCTGGCCTTTCCGTTGTTTTGTCTGGCGATTGCGGCGAATCTGGCGCGGCCTTCGGCGCAGGGGCATCGCCCCATCCCGCTGCGTTACCTCGGCTTGTTACTGGGCTTTGCGCTGTTGTCCGAGTGGCCGTATCGGCTGCTCGCGCCCGCGCCGCAGTCGCTGAATGTATTGCCGACTTTGGCCTTGGGGTTGCTGATCGCCGCGGGCTTGCAGCATCCATACGGCCAGCGTCGCTGGCTGGGGTTGGCGGCCTTGCTGGTGGCGCTGCTGGGGCATTCCTGGTTGATGTTCGGCTTCGCCGGCACGCTGTTGCCGGCTGCCTTCCTGTTCGCCCTGCGGCGCCCCGCCAGCGGCTGGATCTGGCCGCTGCTGCTGTGCCTGCTCGCCAACTACTGGCCGCCGTTCTATATCGATGCGCTGCACGGCGACGCCTTCGCCTGGGCGGTCATCCTCAGTTGTATCGTCGCTCCGCCGCTCGGTCTCTGGCTGCTGCGCCAGCCCCTGGCATTGGCCGTGCCGCCGGTACGGCGCTGGGCCTACCTGTTCTACCCCGGGCACTTGCTGCTGTTGGCCGGGTTGCGCGAGTGGCTGCGCTGATAGCCGTTCGCAGGTATCGAGGATTCCGGTAGCCCGGATGCAATCCGGGAGCTATCTGTGGGTCCCGAGAGTTCCCCGGATTTCATCCGGGCTACGGATTGTTCGTAGCCTGAATAAGCCTTGGCGCAATCCGGGATAGCGGCCCCGGATTGCGCTGCGCTTATCCGGGCTACGAGGTGTGCGTTGGTAGGGGCGGTATGGCCCTGGATCCCGGGTCTGGGATCTACCGTTTTTCGGATATCGCGCGGTCTGGAGGTCCGCGCCACATGTCGCCAATGTGCCTGTCGTGAAAGTGCCCATGTCGCAAACGCGCCCCCCTGTGGCGTGCATAGGCATCTGGGTCTTGAGTGCGAGTCATACCATCGTTGGCAACTGGGCTAGTTCCCAGAACCGATAGATAGGCGCCGCCCAGGGGCCGCAGGAGACTCGCGATGTTCAGCAAACAAGATCAAATCCAGGGTTACGACGATGAACTGCTCGTTGCCATCAACGCCGAAGAAGCGCGCCAAGAGCATCACATCGAGCTGATCGCTTCGGAAAACTACACCAGCAAGCGCGTCATGCAGGCGCAGGGTAGTGGCCTGACCAACAAGTACGCCGAAGGTTACCCGGGCAAGCGCTACTACGGCGGCTGCGAGCACGTCGATGTGGTCGAGCAGCTGGCTATCGATCGCGCCAAGGCGCTGTTCGGCGCCGACTACGCCAACGTTCAGCCGCACTCCGGCTCCTCGGCCAACAGCGCGGTCTACCTGGCCCTGATCAACGCCGGCGATACCATCCTCGGCATGAGCCTGGCCCACGGTGGTCACCTGACCCACGGCGCCAAGGTGTCGTCCTCGGGCAAGCTGTATAACGCCGTGCAGTACGGCATCGACACCGTCACCGGCCTGATCGACTACGACGAAGTCGAGCGCCTGGCTGTCGAGCACAAGCCGAAGATGATCGTTGCCGGCTTCAGCGCTTACTCCAAGACCCTGGATTTCCCGCGTTTTCGCGCCATCGCCGACAAGGTCGGGGCGCTGCTGTTCGTCGACATGGCCCACGTCGCTGGCCTGGTCGCCGCCGGCCTGTACCCGAATCCGATTCCGTTCGCCGACGTGGTCACCACCACCACCCACAAGACCCTGCGCGGTCCGCGTGGCGGCCTGATCCTGGCCAAGGCCAATCCCGAGATCGAGAAGAAGCTCAACGCCGCGGTGTTCCCGGGTGCCCAGGGCGGCCCGCTGATGCACGTGATCGCCGCCAAGGCGGTGTGCTTCAAGGAAGCCATGGAGCCGGGCTTCAAGGAATACCAGGCCCAGGTGATCAAGAACGCCCAGGCCATGGCCAAGGTATTTATCGATCGCGGTTTCGATGTGGTGTCCGGTGGTACCGACAACCACCTGTTCCTGGTCAGCCTGATCAAGCAGGGCCTGACCGGCAAAGACGCCGACGCCGCCCTGGGTCGTGTTGGTATCACGGTCAACAAGAACGCCGTACCGAACGACCCGCAGTCGCCGTTCGTGACCTCGGGCCTGCGCATTGGCACCCCGGCGATCACCACCCGCGGCCTCAAGGAGCAGCAGAGCATCGAACTGGCCGGTTGGATCTGCGACGTGCTCGACCACCTCGGCGATGCCGACGTCGAAGCGCAGGTCGCGACCCTGGCCGCCGGCCTCTGTGCCGATTACCCGGTTTATCGCTGATTTGTAGGGTGGAAGGCGCTGCTGTCTTCCACCAGAAAAGGTGGGTCGCGCTGAGCATGGCGCAGCCCATCAAACCGATTTTCCCTGGGTATCGCTGCGCTCAACCCAGGCTACGCTGCCGTTTGCAGAGGCGTAGGGCGGCAGCGAGAACCGGCACAGTCGCCTGCACACCGTTTTCAAGTATCAGGAGTACCCACTGATGCAACGTTATTCCGGCTTCGGCCTGCTCAAGCACTCCTTCAGCCATCACGAAAACTGGCAGCGCATGTGGCGCAATCCGACGCCCAAGCCGGTCTATGACGTGATCATCGTTGGTGGTGGCGGCCACGGCCTGGCCACCGCCTATTACCTGGCCAAGGAATTCGGCGTAAAGAACGTCGCGGTGATCGAGAAGGGCTGGCTGGGCGGCGGTAACACCGCGCGCAACACCACCATCGTGCGTTCCAACTACCTGTGGGACGAGTCGGCGCAGCTCTACGAACATGCCATGAAGTTGTGGGAAGGTCTGTCCCAGGACATCAACTACAACGTCATGTTCTCCCAGCGCGGCGTGTTCAACCTCGGCCACACCCTGCAGGACATGCGTGACATCGAGCGCCGCGTCAGCGCCAACCGCCTCAACGGCGTCGACGGCGAAGTGCTCAACACCCAACAGGTCGCGGATATGATCCCCTACCTGGATTGCTCGAAGAACACCCGTTACCCGATCCTCGGCGCTTCCCTGCAGCGTCGCGGTGGTGTGGCCCGTCACGATGCCGTGGCCTGGGGCTATGCCCGCGCCGCCGACGCCCTGGGCGTCGACCTGATCCAGCAGACCGAAGTGATCGGCTTCCGCAAGGAAAACGGCGTATGCATCGGCGTGGAAACCACCAAGGGCTTTATCGGTGGCAAGCGCGTCGGCGTGGTCACCGCCGGTAACTCCGGGCACATGGCCAAGCAGGCCGGCTTCCGCCTGCCGCTTGAGTCTCACCCGCTGCAGGCGCTGGTATCCGAGCCGATCAAGCCGATCATCGACACCGTGATCATGTCCAACGCCGTGCATGGCTATATCAGCCAGTCAGACAAGGGCGACCTGGTTATCGGCGCCGGCATCGACGGTTACAACGGCTATGGTCAGCGCGGTTCCTATCCGACCATCGAACACACCCTGCAGGCCATCGTCGAGATGTTCCCGGTGCTTTCGCGTGTGCGCATGAACCGTCAGTGGGGCGGCATCGTCGACACCTGTCCAGATGCCTGCCCGATCATCAGCAAGACCCCGGTAAAGAACCTGTTCTTCAACTGCGGTTGGGGTACCGGCGGCTTCAAGGCGACTCCGGGCTCAGGCCACGTATTCGCCGCGAGCCTGGCCAAAGGCGAGATGCATCCGCTGGCCAAGCCGTTCTCCATGGACCGCTTCTACAGCGGCGCGCTGATCGACGAACACGGCGCGGCCGGGGTCGCACACTGATTTTGGCCCCCTCTCCCGGCGGGAGAGGGAGGAAGGTTTTCTGGAGGTACCGACCATGCTGCACATCTTCTGCCCTCACTGTGGCGAATTGCGTTCCGAAGAAGAGTTCCACGCCGGTGGCCAGGCGCACATTCCGCGCCCGCTGGACCCGAACGCCTGCACCGATGAGGAGTGGGGCGAGTACCTGTTCTTCCGCGACAACCCGCGCGGCATCCACCACGAACTGTGGATCCACGCGGCGGGCTGCCGCCAGTACTTCAACGTCACCCGTCACACGGTGAGTTACGAAATCCTCGAAACCTACAAGATCGGCGAACGGCCCAGCGTGACTGAGGCATCGATCGCCGCGAAGAAGGCTGTCGACCAAGGAGTAACGGCATGAGCCAGGTCAATCGTCTTTCCCAGGGTGGCCGCATCGACCGCGGCCAGCCTCTCAACTTCAGCTTCAATGGCCAGACCTACCAAGGCTTTGCCGGCGATACCCTGGCCGCCGCGCTGCTGGCCAACGGCGTCGACGTGGTCGGCCGTAGCTTCAAATACTCGCGGCCACGCGGCATCGTCGCTGCCGGTGCCGAAGAGCCGAACGCTGTGTTGCAGATCGGCTCCACCGAAGCCGCGCAGATCCCCAACGTGCGGGCCACCCAGCAGGCGCTGTACGCCGGTCTGGTTGCCAACAGCGTGAACGGCTGGCCGAACGTCAATACCGACCTGATGGGCATTCTCGGTAAGGTTGGCGGCGGCATGATGCCGCCCGGCTTCTACTACAAGACCTTCATGTACCCGCAGAACCTCTGGCTGACCTACGAGAAGTACATTCGTAAGGCCGCGGGTTTAGGTCGGGCACCGAAGGAAAACGATCCGGACAGCTACGACTACCTGAACCAGCACTGTGACGTGCTGGTCGTCGGCGCCGGCCCTGCCGGCCTGGCCGCGGCTCTGGCCGCCGGTCGCAGCGGCGCGCGGGTGATCCTCGCCGACGAACAGGAAGAGTTCGGCGGCAGCCTGCTCGGCACCCGCGAGACCCTCGACGGCAAGCCCGCCGCCGACTGGGCCGCCAAGGCCATCGCCGAGCTGGAAAAAATGCCGGAAGTGACCCTGTTGCCGCGCGCTACCGTGAACGGCTACCACGACCACAACTTCCTCACCATCCACCAGCGCCTCACCGATCACCTGGGTGAAGTCGCGCCCATGGGCATGGTGCGTCAGCGCATGCACCGCGTGCGTGCCAAGCGTGTGGTCCTGGCCACTGGCGCTCACGAGCGGCCGCTGGTCTATTCGAACAACGACGTGCCGGGCAACATGCTGGCTGACGCGGTCTCCACCTACGTGCGTCGCTATGGCGTCGCTCCGGGCCGCCAGCTGGTGCTGTCGACCAACAACGACTACGCCTATCGCGTGGTGCTCGACTGGCTCGACGCCGGCCTGCAAGTGGTCGCCGTTGCCGACGCACGCAGCAATCCGCGCGGCACCTGGGTCGAAGAAGCGCGCAAGCGCGGCGTACGCGTCCTCACCGGCAGTGCGGTGGTCGAAGCGCGCGGCAGCAAGCGGGTTACTGGTGCGCGCATCTGCGCCATCGATCTGGTCAACCACAAGGTGGTCAGCGCGGGCGAAGTGGTCGACTGCGACCTGATCGTCAGCTCCGGTGGCTACAGCCCGGTGGTACACCTGGCTTCGCACCTCGGTGGGCGTCCGACCTGGCGCGAAGACATCCTCGCGTTCGTCCCCGGTGAAGGCTTCCAGAAGCGCTTCTGCGCCGGTGCGGTGAATGGCGTATTCGCCCTCGGCGACAGCATTGCCGACGGCTTCGAATCCGGCGCCATGGCGGCTGCTGAAACGGGCTTCAAGGCGGTCACCGCCAGCCTGCCGAAGGTCGAGAAACGCGTCGAGGAAGCGACAGTCGCGCTGTTCCAGATCCCCCACGACAAGTCCACGGCGCGTGCGCCCAAGCAGTTCGTCGACCTGCAGAACGACGTCACCTCCGCCGGCATCGAGCTGGCTACCCGCGAGGGCTTCGAGTCGGTCGAGCACGTCAAGCGCTACACCGCACTGGGCTTCGGTACCGACCAGGGCAAACTCGGCAATATCAACGGTCTGGCCATCGCTGCGCGTTCCATGGGCATCAGCATCTCGCAGATGGGCACCACCATGTTCCGCCCGAACTACACCCCGGTGACCTTCGGTGCGCTCGCCGGTCGTCACTGCGGTGAGCTGTTCGAGGCCAAGCGCTATACCGCGATGCAAAAGTGGCATCTGCAAAATGGCGCCGAGTTCGAGGACGTCGGCCAGTGGAAACGCCCCTGGTACTTCCCGAAAAAAGGCGAAGACCTGCACGCCGCCGTGGCCCGCGAGTGCCTGGCGGTGCGTAATGCGGTGGGTATCCTCGACGCTTCGACCCTGGGCAAGATCGACATCCAGGGCCCGGATGCACGCGAGTTCCTCAACCGCGTCTACACCAACGCCTGGACCAAGCTGGACGTGGGCAAGGCCCGCTACGGCCTGATGTGCAAGGAAGACGGCATGGTCTTCGACGACGGTGTAACCGCCTGTCTGGCCGACAACCACTTCCTGATGACCACCACCACCGGCGGTGCTGCACGGGTGATGGAATGGCTGGAGATCTACCACCAGACCGAGTGGCCGGAGCTGAAGGTGTACTTCACCTCGGTCACCGACCACTGGGCGACCATGACCCTGTCCGGCCCCAATAGCCGCAAGCTGCTGGCGGAAGTCACGGATATCGACCTGGACAAGGACGCCTTTCCGTTCATGACCTGGAAGGAAGGCGAGGTTGGCGGTGTGCCGGCGCGGGTGTTCCGTATCTCCTTCACCGGCGAGCTGAGCTACGAAGTCAACGTCCAGGCCGACTACGCCCTGGCCGTATGGGAAAAGATCGTCGCCGCTGGCAAGAAGCACGGCCTGACGCCCTACGGTACCGAGACCATGCACGTACTGCGGGCCGAGAAGGGCTTCATCATCGTCGGCCAGGACACCGACGGTTCGGTCACCCCGGATGACCTGGGCATGGGCTGGTGTGTCGGTCGCACCAAACCTTTCTCCTGGATCGGCTGGCGTGGCATGAATCGCGAAGACTGCGTGCGCGAGAACCGCAAGCAACTGGTCGGCCTCAAGCCGCTGGACCCGAAAAAGGTGCTGCCGGAAGGCGCGCAGCTGGTGTTCGACCCGAAACAGTCGATTCCGATGACCATGGTCGGCCACGTTACTTCCAGCTACATGAGCGCGGCGATGAATTATTCCTTCGCCATGGCCCTGGTCAAGGGCGGCCTCAAGCGCATCGGCGAGCGTGTGTTCGCGCCGCTGGTGGATGGCAGCGTGATCGAAGCCGAAATCGTCAGCCCCGTGTTCTTTGACCCGAAAGGGGATCGCCAGAATGTCTAACGTCAATGTCTACAAGCAACGCCCTGACAACGGCCGGGCCGAGTCGCCGCTGTTCCACGCCGGTCTCGACGAGATGGCGCGCAAGGGCAAGAGCAGTGCCGGTGTGGTGCTGCGCGAGAAGAAACTGCTCGGCCACCTGACCCTGCGCGGCGACGCCGACGACGCCGACTTCGCCGGCGGCGTATACAAGGCCCTGGGCCTGGAACTGCCGGTGGCCCTGACCCTGGTGGCCAAGGGCGACACCACGTTGCAGTGGATGGGCCCGGATGAATGGCTGCTGATCGTGCCGAGCGGCACGGAGTACGCCACCGAGCAGAAGCTGCGCGAGGCCCTGGCCGGCCAGCACATCTCGGTGGTCAACGTCAGCGGCGGCCAGACCATTGTCGAGCTGAGCGGCCCCAAGGCGCGCGAAGTGCTGATGAAGTCGACCCCCTACGACGTGCACCCGAGCAACTTCCCGGTCGGCAAGGCGGTCGGCACCGCGTTCGCCAAGTCGCAACTGGTGATTCGCCGCACCGGCGAGGAAACCTGGGAGCTGCTGGTGCGCCGCAGCTTCTCCGACTACATCTGGCTGTGGCTGCAGGATGCCTGCGCCGAGTTCGGGTTGGCGATCAAGGCGTAAACCGGCAAGGACGTAGGTTGGGTGGAGGCGCGCAGCGCCGATACCCAACATTTCCCGGCGCACTCGTTGGGTATCGCTTCGCTCAACACCAACCTACGGTCACTCCGTATTGGAGATCGATATGAGCCGCACCCCGGATACCTGGATTCTCACCGCCCACTGCCCGAGCGTGCTCGGTACCGTGGATGCGGTGACGCGTTTTCTGTTCGAGCAGCGCTGCTACGTCACCGAGCACCATTCGTTCGATGATCGGTTGTCGTCGCGCTTCTTTATCCGCGTGGAGTTCCGCCAGCCGGAGGGCTTCGACGAGGCCGTGTTCCGCGCGGGCGTGCAGGAGCGTCTGGCGCCTTTCGACATGCAGGTCGAGCTGACCCCGCCAGCCTACCGGGCCAAGGTGGTGCTGATGGTGTCGAAGGCCGATCACTGCCTCAACGATCTGCTCTACCGGCAGCGTATCGGCCAGTTGCCGATGGACGTGGTCGCGGTGATCTCCAACCACCCGGACCTCGAACCGCTGGCGCGCTGGCACGACATCCCTTACCACCACTTCGCCCTCGACCCCAACGACAAGGCGGCGCAGGAGCGCAAGGTGCTGCAGGTGATCGAAGACACCGGCGCCGAGTTGGTGGTGCTCGCCCGCTATATGCAGGTGCTGTCGCCGGAGCTGTGCCGCAGGCTCGATGGCTGGGCGATCAATATCCATCACTCGCTGCTGCCCGGTTTCAAGGGTGCCAAGCCCTACCATCAGGCTTATCAGAAGGGCGTCAAGCTGGTCGGCGCCACCGCCCATTACATCAACAACGACCTCGACGAAGGTCCGATCATCGCCCAGGGCGTGGAGGCGGTGGACCATGCCCACTACCCCGAAGACCTGATCGCCAAGGGCCGCGATATCGAATGCCAGACCCTGGCCAAAGCCATCGGTTATCACCTCGAGCGGCGCGTGTTCCTCAACGCCAACCGCACCGTGGTGTTGCATGCATAAAACACTGAACACCAAGTGATCCGTAGCCCGGGTCGAGCGCAGCGACACCCGGGTATCGCTGCGCTCAACCCAGGCTACGGGCCGCGTCGATTTGTAGGATGGGTCGAGCGAAGCGATACCCATCCAGCGCTACAGATTCGGTGCGAACAGCGACCGCTATCTGGCCGCAGCGTCATTCGCACCTGGGGCCGGTCGTTAGGATAAGGCTGGGCAAATTTGATTTTGGTGACACGGACTTACCCCGGATTGCATCCAGGTCCAGGTAACCCGTAGCCCGGGTCGAGCGAAGCGACACCCGGGAAAGGTGCCCTGGGTATCGCTGCGCTCAACCCAGGCTACAAGCATCAACAGCAACACAGAAATACACGGGTGGACCCGCCGACTGCCAAGTCCTCGGCCCCACTGGCAACGAACTCCAATGCAAGGTCGCGCGACCGTTGGCCGCGCCTTTGTTTTCACAACAAGAAGGGAGAACTATCTATGTCTGGTAATCGTGGTGTGGTGTATCTCGGCGCGGGTAAGGTCGAGGTACAGAAAATCGACTATCCGAAAATGCAGGACCCGCGCGGTCGCAAGATCGAACATGGGGTGATTCTCAAGGTGGTATCCACCAACATTTGCGGCTCCGACCAGCACATGGTGCGTGGGCGGACCACGGCGCAAACCGGCCTGGTGCTAGGCCACGAGATCACCGGTGAGGTGATCGAGAAGGGCAGCGACGTCGAGAACCTGAAAATCGGCGACCTGGTTTCGGTGCCGTTTAACGTTGCCTGCGGCCGCTGCCGCAGCTGTAAGGAAATGCACACCGGTGTCTGCCTGTCGGTCAACCCGGCCCGTCCCGGTGGTGCATACGGCTACGTCGACATGGGCGACTGGACCGGCGGCCAGGCCGAATACGCCATGGTGCCTTACGCCGACTTCAACCTGCTGAAACTGCCGGACCGCGACCGGGCGATGGAGAAAATCCGCGACCTGACCTGCCTCTCCGACATCCTGCCGACCGGTTACCACGGCGCGGTCACCGCCGGTGTCGGCCCGGGCAGCACCGTATATATCGCCGGCGCTGGCCCTGTTGGCCTGGCCGCCGCGGCCTCGGCACGCCTCTTGGGCGCCGCTGTGGTGATCGTCGGTGACGTCAACCCGGTGCGTCTGGTGCATGCCAAGGCCCAGGGCTTTGAAATCGCCGACCTGTCCCTCGACACCCCGCTGCACGAGCAGATCGCTGCATTGCTGGGCGAGCCGGAAGTCGATTGCGCAGTCGATGCGGTGGGCTTCGAGGCCCGCGGCCACGGCCATGCTGGCGTGCAACACGAGGCCCCGGCCACCGTGCTCAACTCGCTGATGGGCGTGGTGCGGGTCGCCGGCAAGATCGGTATCCCCGGCCTGTACGTCACCGATGATCCGGGTGCGGTCGATGCCGCCGCGAAGAAAGGTGCGTTGAGCATCCGCTTCGGCCTCGGTTGGGCCAAGTCGCACAGCTTCCACACTGGCCAGACCCCGGTGATGAAGTACAACCGCCAACTGATGCAGGCGATCATGTGGGACCGCATCAACATCGCCGAAGTGGTCGGTGTGCAGGTGATTACCCTGGACGACGCGCCGCGCGGTTATGGCGAGTTCGATGCCGGCGTGCCGAAGAAATTCGTTATCGACCCGCACAAGATGTTCAGCGCGGCGTAATGCACGATAGCGCCGCTCCCCATAACCTCCGTAGGTTGGGTTAGCGGCGCAATCCAGCGACTCTGCATGCAACGGAATAGGTCGGGCGCCGCGTAAGCCAATATTGCGGCGTCCCGGCCTGTCTCGTTGGCGGGTTATGGCACGCCCAGCCGACCCTACATCTGCGGTTAAACCATCGCGGCTAAAGCCCCTCCCACGCAGGCAGCTGATCCCGTGGGAGGGGCTTTAGCCGCGAGCTGTTTCAGAGTTCCGCGCGAATCGCGGCTATCCGCGCATCCTTCTCTTCCCACAAACGCGTGACCCAAGCCTGCACGTACTGGCGAAATTCCGCGTCGTTTTCGTAGTCACCCTGCCACAGCGCCGGGTCGAGCGCGTGGGTCTGGATATCGACGATCACCTTGGGCACCTGGCCACTGATCAAATCCCAGAAGCCGGGTATGCGTTCGCCGGGGTAGACCACGGTGACATCCAGCACCGCATCCAGTTGTTCGCCCAACGCGGCGAGCACGAAGGCCACGCCTCCGGCCTTGGGTTTGAGCAGGTACCGATAGGGCGAACCCTGCTGCGCCTGTTTCGCTGGCGTGCAGCGGGTGCCTTCGAGGTAGTTGACCACGGTCACCGGCAGCTCTTTGAACTTCTCGCAGGCAAGTTTGGTGATCAGCAGATCCTGACCCTTGAGCTGCGGGTGCTTGGCCAGGAATTCCTTGCTGTAGCGCTTCATGAACGGGTAATCCAGCGCCCAGAACGCCAGGCCGAGGAAGGGCACCCAGATCAGCTGTTGCTTGAGGAAGAATTTGAAGTACGGCGTCTTGCGGTTGAACGCCTGCACCAGGGCCGGAATGTCGACCCAGGACTGGTGGTTGCTGACAACCAGATACGAGGTGCTCGGGTGCAGCTGCGCACCGCCACGGATATCCCATTGCACCGGCAGCAGCGTGGCAAAAATCAGCTTGTTCAGTTCGGCCCAGGTTTCCGCTACCCACATCACCCGGCGCGAGCAGGCGGCCTTCAGTGTTTTGCCGGGCAGAACCAGCTTGCCCAGCGCGATCACCAGCATCGGTCCGATCAGGACCAGGGTATTGATCAGCAGCAACAGGGTCACGGACAAACCGGTCAACAGAGGGCGCATGCAGACTCCTTGTGGCGCACTGGGCGGCGGGCCGTCGCTTGCCCGCGCGGCTGGTCAGCTCCGACGATGAACGACAGGTCGTGTCGTACGGCTCCGCTTGGCCGCCTTTTATGTCATATTGCCAGTATCGAAAAATGACGCCGATTGGTCCTTTATCGATGGCCTACTATTGCAAGACAAGCCTCCGTTTGGAACCCGTTGTCGCACCCGAGTGCAGCCGATGTTGAAACGTATCGCCGTCGCCGACGTTCGTGTTGGCATGTACATCCAGGAGTTTTGCGGCACCTGGATGGATCATCCGTTCTGGCGCAGCAGATTTCTGTTGCAGTCGGAAAAAGACCTGCAGCGCATTCAGGCCAGCGGCATCAGTGAACTCTGGATCGACGCCAGCAAGGGGCTGGATGTCGGCGCCGAAACCCACAGCGAGAGTGCCGAGCAAGTCGAGGCCGAAGTCGAAGAGCGGCTTTCGGCGGTGGTCGCCGAGCCGCTTGGCGCGCACTGTCCGCTGGATGAAGAGATCGCGCGAGCCTCCAAACTGTGTGCACGCGCCAAGCAGGCGGTGGTGAGCATGTTCAGCGATGCGCGCATGGGCCGCGCGTTGGAGTTCGAGCAGGCCGAAGAATTGGTGGGGGAAATTTCCGACTCGCTGCTGCGCCATCCCAATGCGCTGATCAGTCTGGCCCGGCTGAAGAATGTCGACGAGTACACCTATATGCACTCGGTAGCGGTCTGCGCGCTGATGATCGCTCTGGCCCGGCAACTCGGCCTGGACGAGGCGCAAGTGCGCGACGCCGGACTGGCCGGCATGCTGCATGACATCGGCAAGATGGCGGTGCCCTGGGCGCTGCTGAACAAGCCTGGCAAACTCACCGACGACGAGTTCGTCATCATGCGCAAGCATCCGCTGGCGGGCCGGGAAATTCTCCTGACGGGCAAACAAACCAATGCCTCGGTGCTGGATGTCTGTCTGCATCACCACGAAAAGGTCGACGGCAGCGGTTACCCGCACCGCTTGGCCGGCGAGCAGATCAGCCTGCTCGCGCGCATGGGCGCGGTGTGCGACGTATACGACGCGATCAGCTCCGATCGCCCCTACAAAAAGGGCTGGGGACCGGCCGAGTCGATTCACAAAATGGCCGAATGGAAGGGCCATTTCGACGACCGCGTGTTCCAGTCCTTCGTCAAGGTCATGGGCATCTATCCCACCGGCTCGCTGGTGCGCCTGGCCAGCGGGCGTATCGCGGTGGTGCTCGATCAAAGCCCGACGTCCCTGCTCTCTCCCAAGGTCAAGGTGTTCTTTTCCGCCAAGGCGAAAATGCCGATCCCCCAGGAAGTGATCGACCTGGCCCAATGGGTCGGCCGCGACAAGATAGTCGCGCGCGAGTCGGCCATCGACTGGGGCTTTCGCAATGTCGACGAGCTGTGGAGCGGCATTTCCCGGTAACCCTCCCCCTGCCTCGCAGTCGAACCTTCCGCGCCTGCACGAGTCGGACTGCCTAGGGTCTGTTGCCGTTTCAGCGCAAGCCGCGTTGCCGCGAAAAATCTCGCCAGGCTAGGCGTAGGACGCCGGTAATGGTTGTTCCCTTGCC
>NZ_CAMPHI010000042.1 GCF_946885955.1 uncultured Pseudomonas sp. | reverse complement strand
GCCGGATATACGAATGCAACCGCGCTGACGACAAGTGCAAAAGAAAAGCTTTGCTTACTACTTGTGGGGAGAGTCCATATACAATTGTTAGGCGGCTCCATCTATTTTATCGCTAAGTATTTTAAGTGATTGAGATTCATAGTGGCCTCCTGTCCAGCGCATACTGCCGGCAAAAGGTGATAGCTCTAGATATTCGGTGACAATAGCTACATTACAGCCTGCTTTTGCTCCACTATGCCGAAAGCCATTTGGCTCAAGCCTTTTCACTGTGAAACTTATTTTTCCACTACCTGAGACTAAGGCCACATTGTCGCCTATGTGAACTTCACCGCCGACAATCTTGCCAGTAAAAATAGTTATCCTGTTTTCAATCTGGAGAATTTCAGTAACATCGAAATCAAGCATGTAATCGCCTAACGTTTGGTTAAGGGGCGGGCTTTAGCCCGTCCCAGTGAGCGAAGCGAACGGTTTGAACCAATTGTTATGTTTTTGGCACGCGAACTTCGCTATACCTCATGAGCTTTAAATTGCCTTGATACTCAAGCCTGGCATCATTCGCTAACTCTTCGATTCGCTGAGCGTAAAAAATATCCGGAATTCCTCTCGAATGTAGCGCCGATTCTGTCATGAAAACTCCTACAATTTTTGCAACCTTTTGAAATTGACTGGATGCATAAGACAAAAGCGCTTCGTCGATTTCATGAACGAGCGTTTCCGGCAATGTAGCGATAATAGCTTGCTGTTCTTCTGTGAGACTCGGCTCAAGCTTTCCGGCCCAAGATGGTGGTGATTTTAACTCTGGATATTTTTCTAAGATAGGAGCTTGAAATTCTCTAAGAAGGCCAATTGAGCGACCAAGCGTGCCAATTTTATATAGATCGTTATCGACTTCGCGCGAAATATTCAGTGCGTCGGTTAAAGCTTTATTTAGCTTTTCCAAAGCCTCATCAATTAATTTGTTTATGGATTCATGGGTTGGCACGAATTCTTTCCTGAAACATAACTATAAATAGACACCAAGTGGTGCATAACCTGCCGGACGGGATTGGGGGATAACCTTCCTTGTCATGTCTCTGCTCCCTGTCTAGGTTGGTGCTTACGCGGCCGGGATGACCGATTTGGGAGGTTATACACCAAGGCCGGAAAGCCTCGATTGCTC
Source organism: uncultured Pseudomonas sp. (assembly GCF_946885955.1). The sequence goes on along the minus strand of NZ_CAMPHI010000042.1, from coordinate 40,627 downwards.
GGTCAGAACCACATGAGTCCTGACATGAATTGTGGTTCGTTATATCGGCTTTTACCGCCATCGTCACCGCCAAGATGGCGAAAGGATGGCAAAAATTTGGATTGTGGTTGGCCGTGGCGGAAAAGTGTTGCGGTTCTCCAGTCGTAGTGTCGCGTTAACCATCAGGCGTCGGTTAAATGCCAGGCTGGCATGGAGCGCCGCCCTGCCCCTCGCACGTGATGCGACAAATTATTCGTGCCGCGACGGGCAGAAAACGCCCCGAAGCTGACAGGCGCAATCAATATTGTGGTCCGTCCCCCTATCGTTAGGCTTCAAATCGCAGCCCACCCTCCCGTTGGGACAGGATCGCCGCTAGCCTCGAATGGTCCTCCATCTTGAAGCGGCGGCCATAGATGTCCTGACTCAAGCCCTTAGTGGCGATGGGCACCAGCGGATCACCGCCTGGGCGCAGCAGCGCGATGGCATCGCACGGCAGCAGCTCCGAAATGCACCCCAGGCGCTTCGGTCTTTCCGGCATCACTGATGCCGCTCGCCAGATCGTCAACCAGGGAACGCAGGGTGTGTGCTCGAAGACATGCCGGCACCCTCCGACGATGTCGAAATGGTCATTACGACTCCTTGATTGTCTTAATGACCATAAATGATCGTGTCTTTATGACTCACATCAATCCTAAGACCTTGATACTAAATAAATTAAAAACTGGCACGATAGATGAAGTGTATTGGGTGATCCATTCGATCATGCCTACGTGAGGTCAGTATGAAAATTCAATCGTTGTTCGTTTTAGTTGCTTTGGTCCTCAGCCATCAGGCGAGTGCTGATGAGGTGATCCGCGAGGTACCGGACACCACCGCAGGTAAAGGCGTAGGTGTGCTGAGCGGTGTAATGGCCGGGGGCGCGGCCGGTGGTCCAGTCGGTGCGCTGGTGGGCGGTGCCGCCGGGTTCTTCTTGGGTTCAGCCGCGCAGCATGCGGCAGGGCTGTCAGAGCGTGGCTACGAAGTTGCGGCGGAAAACGGGGAGGTCTACAGAGTTCGGTCGCCAAAATCATCTTTTGCTGCCGGCGATGAGGTCACCTATGGCGCCTCAAGAATCCACCATTCCCGTCATTGACATGTGACCGACCGGGCGCATGGCTGCCGGCAGAGCACGACCTGAATGCAAATTTCCTCGCCCCCAATCCTTTATGGCTCAGGTGAAAAATCCTGCACGGACTGGGAGTGAGGAAGAAGCAGAGGAACTTCGAGCTCTTCGGCCACCAAGCGCGCTGGAAGCCTGGCACGAAATCTCTACTAATCGGAGCTAGCCATCATGATCGACTTCATTCGTCCACAACGGAACCTGCTCTTCCTGTCCAACGTGACCCTGGCCGCCGGCCTGGTCATGCTGATCGCCGGCATCGCGTTTGCTTATGTACTCGATTTGCACTTGAGCATCGGTGAGTTGGTCGGGGCCCATACGCTGACCATTCTCGGCCCATCAGCGCTCAAGATCGGCTACGTGATGCGCCTGCTAGCCTCTTACCAGAGTAAGAACAAATCCGAGGAGAGGCTTCAATCATGTTGCTTACTGAAGCCAATCGAAGGCTTGCGATCAGTGCCTATCTATTGCCAGCTTTCTGCTGACTGAATCGCCCCGGCTTTCGTGGAGGCCTCCAGGTTTCACGAGAGGTCTGCACAGCCGCTGCGATTCCGTCATCTCCTGGCTGATTTACGCCTGTCGCAACCCAACACTTTGTGCCGATCCTATTGAAAAGTCCGCTCCTGAATCCGGTGCGTAGCTATCGAAAACTGAGCACCCACCGCTGCAAAAACCGCAGGCCGACCAAGCCCCCGCCTCACCTAAAAAATTTACTAGGCGTCATGCCGAACTGCTTTTTAAACATGCTGGTAAACGCACTGGGGCTTTCGTAGCCCAGTTGCCCGGCCACGTCGATGATCTTCTCCCCCACCGCGATACGCTCCAGGGCCAGTAACAGCCGGGCCTGCTGGCGCCATTGGCCGAAGGTCATGCCGGTACCTTTTTGGAATAGGCGCTGGATGGTTTTTTCGTCGAGGTGCAGGCGCGTGCTCCATTCGGCAAGGGTTGAGCCGTCGCCCGGGTCTTGCTGCAGGGTGTTGCATACGGCCTGGATGCGTGGGTCCGCGGGTTGCGGCAGGTGCAGTGGTAGGGTCGGGAGAATTTTCAGTTCGTCCAGAATCAGGTGCATCACCCTGGCTTCGCGGGAGTTCTGTTCGTAGGGTTCGGTGATCGCGATGGAGGCCTGAATCAGCTCACTGAGCAGCGGCGAAATGCTCACGGCTTTGGGTTCGCCGGGGAGCCCCTGCTTGACGTCTGGTCGGATAAATACGCTGCGCATTTTCACCTGGCCGACGCAACGAATGGCGTGAACCTGGCCGCTGGGCATCCAGATGCCGCGGCTGGGCGGAACGGTCCATTGGTTGAGCGCGGCATTGACCACCATCACGCCCTGAATGGCATAGATCAGCTGATGCTTGTTGTGGCTATGGGCTTCGATGTGCCAGTTCTCGGGGTAGTCAACGGCGTTGCCACTGACCAGCCAATTGCCTTCATCGATCTCCGCCAACGATTTACCCAGACGCACGTGAAGATCGCCCCTTTTGCGATAGTTATTGCCTGAACTGCGCGAGACAGGCAGTTTCTCGAAAATCTAGGATAGCCGCGAACGCTGAAATCCAGCAGCGCGTTCTGCTGGAGACGTATCAGCTCAGGTTGTTTCTATCTGGAAGATCGAACATGTCCCTCAGTACCACTGCCTCCCCCCTGGCTTCGCCTGCGATGGCCAATCAAGCCAGCCCCCTGGTTATGCGCGTGCTCGGCGCCTGCGCATTGGCGCACCTGATCAATGATTTGATCCAGGCCGTGCTGCCGTCGATTTACCCGATGCTCAAGGCCAATTACGGCCTGAGCTTCGCCCAGATCGGCCTGATTACCCTGACCTTTCAACTGACGGCCTCGCTGCTGCAACCCTGGGTGGGTTACTACACCGATCGCCATCCCAAACCCTGGCTACTGCCGCTGGGTTCGCTGTGCACGCTGGTGGGCATTCTCATGCTGGCGTTCGTCGGGACCTTCCCGGCGATCCTGCTGGCCTCGGCGCTGGTCGGCATCGGTTCATCGACCTTCCACCCGGAGACTTCACGTATCGCGCGCCTGGCCTCGGGCGGCCGCTATGGCTTGGCGCAGTCCACCTTCCAGGTCGGCGGTAACGTCGGCAGCGCCTTCGGCCCGCTGCTCGCCGCCGCCATCGTGGTTCCTTACGGCCAGGGCCATGTCGCCTGGTTCGGGCTGTTCGCGACATTTGCGATCTTCGTGCTCTACGGCCTGAGCCGCTGGTACCGCAACCACCTCAATCTGTTCAGGCTCAAGCAGGGCAGCGTCGCCACCCACGGCCTGTCGAAACGGCGCGTGACCGCCGCCCTGGTAGTGTTGGCGCTGCTGGTGTTTTCCAAGTACTTCTACATGTCCAGTTTCACCAGCTACTTCACCTTCTACCTGATCGAGAAGTTCCAGCTGTCGGTGGCCACCTCGCAGCTGTACCTGTTCCTGTTTCTCGGCGCCGTCGCCGCGGGTACCTTCTTTGGCGGCCCGATCGGCGACAGGATCGGCCGCAAACAGGTGATCTGGTTTTCCATCCTCGGTGTTGCCCCCTTCACCCTCGCGTTGCCCCATATGGACCTGTTCTGGACGGGCGTGCTGAGCATGGTCATCGGCTTCGTCCTCGCCTCGGCCTTCTCCGCCATCGTGGTGTTCGCCCAGGAGCTGGTGCCTGGCAATGTCGGCATGATCGCCGGGATATTCTTCGGCCTGATGTTTGGGTTCAGCGGTATCGGCGCTGCGCTTCTCGGCCATCTGGCGGATATCCATGGCATCGAGTACGTATTCTTCCTGTGCTCGTTCCTGCCGTTGCTCGGCTTGCTGACGGCGCTACTGCCCTTGACCAAAGGTATATAAAGCGCAAGGCGGGGCGGCGGATGACCAAACATGGCAATCGGCGGCATCCACGCTATTGGTGTCGAGTCATTGATTTGCTGGAGTGCCGGTGCGCCAGCGAGCACGAAGCCGCGCGGACCATCCCTTTAGAGCCGCCTCGATCAGCGCGATGTCAGTCCTGGTCATTTCCATCATGGCTTGGCTATCACGGCGGTCAGGCCCCGTGGTGAGAACAAACGGGGCCAGACCACGATAGTGATGCTGCTAAATAGCAGCGCCCACCCAGGCCATATAAAAGATGGAGGGGCTAAGCGCAGACAGCCGCTCAAACAATAGCGCAAGCCATGACGACGAGACTTGCAACGCCGACCAGCCAGACGGCGGACCGCAGCATGGGTAGACCGCTCACGTATGCGGGAACGTAGGCGATGCGTGCGAAGAGAAAGACAGATGCCGCATTGTTGACCAGCGCCGTCTCGCGCCCCTTGGCCACCGCGAGCAAAGCGATGCCAAGGAACAGCGGCAATGATTCGAGCATATTGCCCTTCGCACGTTCGAGCCGCCCCGCCAGAGTTGAGAGCGGCGGCGCGTTATCGCGGTTGCCCACAATGCCTCGCAGATCGAAACCAAAGCGCGAGGTCTCTTGCAGGAACAGCTGCAGCATATAGAGCCCAAGCACAAGCAGGATTGTTGTGGTTAACGTCACCTCTTCCTCCCCTTCACGGTTTCACTTGCGCCGGTCTCGGATACCTGGGCCTAACGCAAAGCTTTGCGGCAATTCTGAAGCCGCGAAACAGCTGAAAAATTGCCCGACGACAGTGACTCCACAAGCGCAGCGCAGGCGAAGCCTTGAGGGTCAGAGCCGACTTTCAAATACATCGACTCTGACCCTGGGTTCTAACTTGAAGACTCTCATCGATGAGCAGGTTATAGACCACGAGCTAATGGGATGTCCGCATTGGGTCGGTTACCTCCGTTTGCTCATGCCTATTACTCGCTTTACCTAACAAACTACTCCTGCTGCGGGCCCTTCTCGCTGCACAGGTCGGGATTGTCGCTGAGCACTATGCGTCGGATACGTCCACTGTCGAAAAACGGCACCTCGGGACAGTAGCGCTGGCCTGCTGAGGTCTGCGCTGGTTTCCAGGCTATCCCTTCAGTTCGCAAGAGCACCGGCTTTTGCCCAGGCAGGCCGGGTTTCCAGATGTCGATATAAGAACGCTCGAAAAAGGCCCCGCCGTCGATTTCGCAGGTTTGCGGATCGATCTCGCGTAGTTTCAGCCGACCATCGGCGGCTTGCTCGACCCGGCTGGCGAACTCGATGTAACCGTCGCCATAGCTGGGCATGATGTAGCAAAGACGTCGCTTGCTGCCATCCAGGAGTGGCAGGAAATAGCTGCTTTGGGACTCTACTTCTTCGATATCGCTCCCCTTCCAGCGATAGGTCGATACGCCGTGCTCACAGCAACTGGCTCGCCAGTAGGAGTAGATAATCCGGTGGAGCGGATCGAATTCCGCCGAGCTGATGTCCTGCAAAACCGCTGGAGCATCGACGAAATGACCTGTGGTTGCGTCGTACAGCCAAGTCTGGTGGGGAATGTTGGGGCCGGCCGGGAGGAACTGGGCGATGCTCAGATCCGGCCAGCCATCGAAGTTCGCATCAATCAGGCCAGGCGTGAACATGCCGCAGGTTCCCTGGGACTCGGTTTCCAAGGTCTGGAACAGTGCGCCGTCCTTGTACAGACGGATAGCCGACACCAGCGGCGGTGTGGGGCAACCATCGCCCTCTTCCTCGGGTAGCGCATCCGCGAGTAGGCGCACCTCATAGGGGAAGCGCGCTTGCAGATCGTCCTGGCTCTGGCGCAGGGCCAGTGAAAGTCGCCGCTTGCCGTTGGGCGAGGCCCAGATGCCGGTGATGCCGTCCTTGAGCGACTCGATATGCCAGGTGCCCGTTGTGGCGGCTCCATGGCCGCTGTCTCGCTCGGTCAGCTCGGCTCCATCGCCCCGCACTTGCCCCGTCAACATAAGCTGCATGCGTGTTTTGACGCTGCAGGGCTGATAACAGTAGCTGCCCGACAGGCCATCGGCAGCGCGCCTCAGAGCCACTTCCACCCGTTTGTTGCCCAGGGTACCGACCCAGGTGCGGCTCCAGACGGGGAACTCCACGGAACCAACAGGCGCTTGTGCTGCGCTGACCGGTGTCGCCGGTAGCCAGAGCAAAACCAGAATGAACTCTAAGCAAGCAAGAAAACCACGGGTACTACGGATTGCGCGCATGCAACCTCCTTGTTTCGCGGGTGAGCCAAACGGCCCCAGTACTCTCTCATCTTTAAGAGACGGACGATTCTCCGCGCAAAGCGACCTGTGGGAAATAGCAGCAGCCGGCCCTATAAATAAATCCGTCCCGTTTTTGCTACCGCCACTAACCTGCCCGCCCCGCCCAAAAGCCGCCTGCAAAACCTGATGGGACGCCTATATTTCTGGCGACCAGGAAACATTGAGGGCAGAGCAAGGCGTGGCTCGAATGATCGAAAGAAAGCCAAATTAGTCGTAGCCTGTCCGCGATTGTTCACGGAACGCAGGAGGACTCGGATGAACGTTAAACGCATAGTAGCCAATATCGCGACGGCCGATGTGGCCGCAGCCAATGCCTTTTACCAGGACGTGTTTGGCCTCGACCTGATAATGGATCATGGCTGGATTCGCACCTATGGCTCGCCCGCCAAGATGTCCGTGCAGCTGAGCTTCGCCAGCCAGGGCGGCTCGGACACGCCGGTCCCCGATCTGTCGATTGAGGTGGATGATCTGGAGCAGGCGCTACAACGGGTGGCGGCTGCCGGCTTGGCCATTGAGTACGGGCCTGTCGATGAACCCTGGGGCGTAAAGCGGTTTTACCTGCGCGACCCGTTTGGCAAGCTCATCAATGTGCTGCAGCATCTTTAGCGGGACGTTGAAAAATCGAGGTGAGGCAGGCAGGAAAAACGGCCTGCTAAACCCCTTGATATATTGAAAGATTGAGAAGATATTTCTTCCAAAGAAGTTCCTTTGCCATATCCAGCAAAGATTGATTGGAGTTTATGGATTCCACATCGTATTTTTTATTCTCCCCTTGCGCCCCTTTGCCATGGGTAAAATACGCCTCGAAGTAGATGGCTATTATTTCAATCATGTTATTGATGATTCTTTCTGCATCACCAAGACTATTGCCGCCGGTAACCTGGTCGGTGGCAAGATATTCTGCGGCACTTCGAAGCCCGGACGCTTCTTTTACGCTGTCCCAGTAAAACGGAATTACGGGACCTTTCCACGCATATTTTTTATTAGTCAAGTTAAGGCCGGCATAGCTGGCATAGTCAATAACACCGAATTTGACGAGATCATTGACCATCATACCTATCGGTAACATTACGTAGGAGCGTACGGCCTCAGCTGCCAGCGTGATGTTGAGCACCTTGCCGATCAGCTCCATGAATTCAAGGTCCCACATTGAACTACCTTGAGTGCTCTGCTTCATTTTAAGCAGCTGCCGGACTTCTCGCGCTATTTGTTCCTGGCCTATTTTTTCATTCTGCCAAAACCCGGGAATATTGAATCTAATAGTGTCAACGATCTCCTCGTATGTACCGTTTGCAACTGAGGTGCCACTAGAGACGAGTTTCAAATCTGTCGTATTCAAACCATGCTGGGTTGGATAGATAAAATACGAGGACTTCCAGCGAGGAACGTTAAGTTTGATATTGGCGCCAGCAAACACGCCCGCCGCCCACAGGGACTGGAATGCGATGAAGTCGCCTGCACTATCGATCTTTATTTCACGTATGGCCGGTAGACGGACACCTGACCCAGGAAGGGTTGCTTCGGGCCTGGATTCATCTACATATGAGGGATGTATATTGTTTTTAAGAGAATCAATGCGCGCTATCGTTTCCTCCTGAAGCCATTTCAGCAAATCTTCGCAGTCGATAAAGTAAGTGCCATTATTGTTTTGCAGCACCAGATTTTTCGCATTTTTGCTGAACTCCATGGCGTTCCCTCGCATTCCCGTCAATGACTGCTTCAGCCTAGTAACTCGGGCCGCGGTTGCAAGACGATCACTCAATAGCCTTTTCAAGGCTTGGCGATGATCCGGGTGGGCAATGCCCTGAGTTCTTCCGCACGCGATGATCATGGCAGCGCTTGTATGTCCGGCGCCTGAGAATGCCCACGCCTGAAAGAAACAAGCGGAACCGTTGATCGAGACGGCCGGGCTTCCGGCGTCGCGTCAGATGTCCGCTTCGCGCTGTTCCTCATCCGGCGCACGGGGGGCACCGTGCGCGGCTGCCGGCGCTACGCGAACGCGGTTACGACCCTCGCGCTTCGCCTGGTACATGGCTTGGTCCGCCGCATTGACCAGCAGGTTGAAGTCGTCATCGTCGGGCGGAGACAGCGCCACGCCGAACGACGCCGTGACCGGTAGTGGGTTTCCGTCTGGTGAGGTCAGAAGTGTGCTTTCCACCACCGCGCACAGCCGCTCGGCAATCTCGACTGCGGCCTGTGAGTCGGTGTCCGGCAGCAACACGCAGAACTCTTCGCCGCCCCAACGCGCGGCGATGTCGACCTCCCGCAACTCCCCGCGCAGCAGCTCGCCGACCCGCCGCAGCACCTGGTCGCCGGTCTCGTGTCCGAAGCGGTCGTTGACCGACTTGAAATAGTCGATATCGAAGAGAATCAGGGCCAGCGGCTGACCGCTGCGACGCGCGCGCGCCAACTCGTGGCCTGCCTGCTCGATCAGGTGGCGGCGCGTGGCCAAGCCGGTCAGCGTGTCGGTCGATGCCAGCTGCTCCAGCTGCAACTTCTGTCGCTGACGTTCGCTGATGTCGATGAACGACACTATGACCTGCCGCACGCGGCCGTCCTCCCCGCTCGCCGGTATCGCATTTACCAGTAGCCAGCGAATCGGTTCCGACTCGGCAACGCGGACGCCGGTCACGTAGTCGCGCAACGCCCTCCCACTCTGGATAACGAGGCTGACCGGATACTCCTCGACAGGCATCGGCGAGCCGTCTTCGCGAACGAAATGCCACGCGGGGTCGATCGCCGAAAGTCCCAGCATTTGCTCACGGGTCAGCCCGAGCAGATTCGCCGCGCTGGGATTGGCAAACTCGATCGAAGAATCGCCGGCATGCACGACGACGGCCGTCTGCACGTTATCGATCAGCATCTGCAATCGGTGTTCGCTGTCGCGTAGCGCCTGTTCGAAGCGCCGGCGTTCACTACCATCGGATAGGGTACTGCGGCTGTGGTGGAACTCGCCGCGGGCGTCGTATACCGCCGTCTCGCTGAGCACCACCGGCAAGGTGCTGCCGTCCTTGCGCAGCAGCTCCAGCTGCAGGTCGCGCAAGACGCCGCATTCCTTGAAGCGCGAGAACTGCGCCCGAAAGACCTCCCGGCTATGCGGGGCAAGCAGCTCGAACAGGGTTCTGCGCCCGACCACTTCGTCGCTTTCGTAGCCGAGCCATTCGAGCTCGGTGCGGTTGATCCGTAAGATCCGTGCCTCGGCGTCGAGCGAGTGGTAGCCGCAGGGCGCGTTTTCATAGAGGTCGGCGATTTCCGCCGATTGTTCGGCCTGGCGGCGATTGGCGGTAGCCAGTTGCAGTGTGAGCAGGCGCATGTGCCGCGCCTGGGCCATGGCGCCCGCGAGCAGAATCGCGGATACGATCACGGCGACGTACAAACCCTCTAGCACTCGCGTGGGTAACCTGAGCGCCTCGGAGTTAAGCGCATGTAAAGCCAGCAGGCCGAGCCCGGCGACACCGACGCCGATGCTGCTCGCCAGCCAGGGCTGCTCGATCCAGGAGGCGATGCGTCCAACTTCGCGCGTCGCCAGAATAACTCCCACGCCGAGCACGGCCAGGGTTATCGCGGTCAGCAAGGCCATGCGCGTGAGGCCGGCCCACTCGAAAGCGGCGGTCAGGTCGAAGGCGTAACCGAGGGCCGCCACCAGGGCGAGGGCCGTGCTCAGTGCGGCCAGCATCGCAGAAATGCTCAATGCCCAGATCCGCGAACGGCCCGGCATCAGGATCGCCAAGCCCATTGCGACCAACAGCAGGCCGACCGCAGTGTTCGGTGCCATGCGCCCCGGATGCAGGTGTGAGCGGCCGGCGATAAACAGTTCGTCGATCACCATGCTCCGCCCGAGCAGGTACTCGAGCAGCGTCAACACCGCCAGCAACAGCATCGGCACGATGGCGACGAGCGCCCAGCGGGGATTACGTCCGAGAATCAGTAGCAGGCCCGCCCCACCCAGGATGAAGCACAGCCCGGTATTGAAGCGCACCGTGGAAGACGCCGGCACCAGCTTGGTGGCGTCGGGCATGCCGAGCATCCACAGCGCACAGACCAGGCTGCCGATGAGGATAACGGCCACGGCGGCAACCTCCGCGGTGCGGCGCTGGGGTTCCCCGGAGTGCTCTCGGATCACGCCGACCTCGACTCGGTGGGCTGGGAGATTTCAGCGTAGAGCAAGGGCCGAAGCCGGGTTCTGATCGAGATCAAAGAAAGGCCCTGCAGCGAATAGACAAAAACACGATAGACATCACTAGTGTCGCGACACGAATCATTTGTCGCAGTCAGTGGGAGATCCCCCGTCGTCTTCGACGGAGCGCTGTCGCGCAGCAAACTCTGTAGGAGCCAGCTTGCTGTGGTTCGGCACTCCGACGATGCTTTTTGACCTGCAAAGATCGCCAGCTCACCTCGCTACTGCGCACCCTGATTCCGACACTGCAACTCATCGCCGAACAAATCGAACATGGCGACGAATTCGCCATGGAGGAACTCGAACAACTCTGCCAAGGCTTGAATATCGCCCTGCCGGTACTGCGAGAAAGCCTGAACGACCTGGCCATAACCGTCGCTCGAGCGAGCATGGAGCTACTGGTCGACGAACAGCGGTGAAACCACGCCTGCGGAAAACAGGGGGATGGATTTATCAGGCTGTTTGCCGTCCCTGGCCGGGTGGTGGTGTAGTGACAGGCCGCTTCGGGGCGGCGCCTGCTCGTTCGTGGCGGGCGGTTGGCGGCCCAGAGCGGCCGGTGGCTAATGGCAGGTACCGGCCGATTCTGTTGAAAAAGTAGGTTCCGGCAGCAGTCAGCAAATCAGGTGTGCCTGCTGCCGAAGTGGCTGCAAGCCACTTCGAGTTGCCTTTCGGCGTTTCACTGAGCGTCCTTGCTCAGGCTTGAGGGTTAATTTGAGGGTTTCTGCTTGCAGCAGGCGTACCTATCCCGTGAGCGGTGGCCCTTGAGGCAAAAGCTTGGCCATGCGTCACGGGTTTTGCACGGTCGCGGCCAAGGTGAATTCGTCAGTCGCACCCGTCAGGCCACGCAGTCGTAAACGGTCGAGTTTCATGATCCGTTTGAGGTGGGCGAATAGCATTTCCACCTTCTTTCGTTCGCAACGAAAGACGAGATATTCCGGTGTCTTGGCGATGCGCCTGGCCACATCGCGCACAGCCTCATGGATGCTGCGGACGATCTTCCGATTCGGCGTGTTGGGGCAGCATTTCGCTTTCAAAGGACAGGTGGCGCAGTCGGTTTGGCTGGAGCGGTAGATGATGGTATTGGCCTTGGTCACCCGCGATCTTTTCTGGGTGAAGGCGCGCCATTCACTGCGTAGCGATTTGCCGGCTGGGCAGCGATATTCATCGGCCTCCTGATTCCAGTGGAAGTCGTTACTGGATAGGCTGTCGTCCTTGCGCTCGGTCTTGTCCCACGCCGGCACATGCGGCTCGATGTCCTTTTCTTCGACCATCCAGGCCAGCATCGGGGCAGTGCCATAGGCGGTATCGCCAATGAGGCGCTCTGGCGTGAAGTCGAACTGCGCTTCGACACGCTCGACCATCGTTCTGGTCGAGTCGACTTCAGCGGTACGATGCGCCGGAGTCGCTTCCACATCCATGATCACACCGTGCTCGGTATCGATCAGGTAGTTGGTGGAGTAGGCAAAGTGAGCCGGGCCGCCTGGCGTTGCTGTCCAACGAGACAGCGGGTCGGTGAGTGAAATCTTCTTGGGGAGGGTTTCAGCCAACGCCTCTTCATCAAGGGCTTCGAGGTACTCGCGCACGGCGCGGCTGCTGAGCTTTGGATCGCTCCAATCGACCTCATCACCCGCCACCCCACGTTGCCGGCTGGCATCAGCCTTGATGATGCTGGCGTCGACGGCGAAACCTTCACCCTTTACCAGGCCGGCCGCCATGCAACGCCGCAGCACCTCATTGAACAACCAGCGGAACAGACCGCTGTCACGGAAACGGCCGTGGCGATTCTTCGAGAAGGTCGAGTGATTGGGTACTTCATCCTCCAGGCCCAGTCGGCAGAATCAGCGATAGGCCAGGTTTAAGTGCACCTCTTCGCACAATCGCCGCTCGGAACGGATGCCATAGCAGTAGCCGACGACCAGCATGCGCACCATTAACTCCGGATCAATCGAGGGGCTCCCGATGGGGCTATAGAAATCGGCCAGATAGGCGCGCAGATCACTGAGATCCAAGCACTGGTCAATGCTGCGCAGGAGGTGTTGGGCCGGGAAGTGATCCTCCAGATTGAACGAGTAGAACAGGCGCTGCTGTCCTCCCGGTAACTGCCCCATCATGCTGTTCGCCCCCCCGAGCTTGCTGACAGAGCAATTCTGCCGAAGGCATGGGGACTCAGCTACTTTTTCAACAGAATCGGTCGATTGCTGCCCTTAGTGATCGTCAGCTAACGGCCCTGCCGATCATGTCTGGCCTATAGCGGGCGCTTGAAACGCCTACAAAATCAGCGGCGATTCATTCTTTCTTGATCAATGCGAAGCCTCTGCTAGGCTCCACTTCATGCAGGGGACGTTCTCCTTACGAATACCCATCTCCTCTTCGTTATTTGATTATGGTTCTTAAAAGCAGTTCGAAACGGCAATCTGCAAGCCTGCTCTACAGTGGTGCCACGTATACCGCTGGTTGATATGAAATTGCTCGCGTGGAAAGTACCCAGATACTCAGCGCCGGAGCTGAACACATGCTGGGCTATAAGGCTTTGGATGTGCTCAACCGCATAACCCCTATCCTCCAAAGGGCCTGACTATTGTCAAGCATCCTCGCCATTGGAGATAACCCGGCAAATATGAAACTGACCTCCCTGCTGTGCCACCCAAGCCATTAAGGTGCTCAGCACGACCGAGGCCCCGAGTCCTTTTGGTTAAGCGCCATGATTAGCCCCACTACCATCTCGCCTGTAACCAAATCCACGGCCAGCTCCGTAGCCACTACAGTGCTAATCGTCGATGACGAACTGAACAACCGCAAGCTACTGGAGGCATTGCTGCGGCCCGAGGGGTACCTTACACAGAGCGCTGCAAGCGGCGATGAGGCACTGACCTCGATCGCCCAGTGCCCTCCGGACTTGATTCTGCTAGATGTCATGCTGCCGGACATGGACGGCTACGTGATAGCCGGCATCCTCAAGGCCAACCCGGCCACCTCGCATATCCCGATTATCATGGTCTCCGCGCAAATCGACCGAGCCACCCGCCAGGCTGCTCTGAGTGCTGGCGCGGAAGAATTCTTGAGAAAACCGGTTGACTGCGAGGAATTGTGGTTTCGCGTGCGCAATCTATTGCGCTTTAAAGCCATGCAAAACCATAGTTGGATGCTGGAACAGCAGGTGCAAGCGCGCACTACCGAACTGCAGCGCTTCCGCTCGGCATTAGACACCACCGCCGATGCGATTTTTCTGGTGAGCCGCGCCAGCATGCTCTTTGTCGAGGTCAATGCGACTGCCTGCAACATGCTCGGCTACAGCCGCGAAGAGTTGCTGCAGATGGGCCCGGTGCAACTGGACGTGGCTACGCGTGAGCAACTCGAACACCTGTACGATGCCCTGATTAGTGGCAGCGTCGATGGCAACGGCGGCTTGTCGGAAAGCCAAGTACGGTGCAAGGACGGTTCCTTGCTACAAGTCGAAGTGCAACGGCAAGCCCAACGCTCCGGCTCGGATTGGATCATCATCGGTGTGGTGCGTGACATAACCGAACGCAAGGAGGTTCAGCAGCGCCTGCACCGCCTGGCCCATTACGACACCCTCACCGGCCTGCCCAATCGTACGCTGTTCTATGACACCCTTATGAAAACCCTGCTCCAGGCCGCAGGCAATTACTGGATGGTCGCCGTCCTGTTTATCGATCTGGATCACTTCAAATACATCAACGACACCCTCGGCCATGCCAACGGCGACGAGTTGCTCAGCCAGTTCAGTGACCGTCTGTTGCAATGCGTGCGCGTGCGCGACACGGTCGGTCGCCTGGGTGGCGACGAATTCGCCTTGATCCTGATGATGCAGGACAGCCAGCAGGGCGCAACTCTGGTGGCCAAAAAGATCCGCGAGACCTTGCGCGCGCCCTTCGACTTACAAGGCCACGAAGTGACGTTGACCGCCAGCATCGGCATAACCCTATACCCTGACGATGCCGCGGACGCCGACACCCTGATCAAGTACGCGGACACCGCCATGTACAGGGCCAAACAGGCCGGGCGCGACGCTTACAGGTTTTTCACAGCGCAGATGAACGCCGAGGTGCTGGCCCGCCTAGAACTGGAAATGGCTCTGCGCAAGGCAGTCGAACTGGGCGAATTCGTGCTGTTCTACCAACCCAAGGTGCAGCTCAATAGCGGCCGGGTGACCGGCGTCGAGGCCTTGCTGCGCTGGCAACGCCCCGGATACGGCCTGATAGCGCCCCAGGACTTCATCCCGGTTCTGGAAGACACAGGTTTGATCGTGCGCGTGGGCAGTTGGGTGATCGCTACGGTCTGCGCGCAGATTGCCATTTGGCTGCGTTCTTCGGTCGGGCCTATGCAGGTGGCAGTGAACGTCTGCGGCCGTCAATTCATCGAAGGCGATCTGGAGGGCGACATCATCCGCGCCCTTGACGACAATGCTATCGACGCCGACCTGCTCGAACTGGAGCTGACTGAAAGCACCCTGATGGCAAATACCGCGCGAACCATTGCCTGTTTACAGAGCCTGAAGAATCGAGGCGTGCATATTTCTATCGACGATTTCGGTACCGGCTATTCGAGTCTGGCCTATTTGCAGCGGTTCCCTGTCGACAAACTGAAGATCGATATCGCCTTTGTCCGCAACATAACCTGTAATCCGGACGATGCTGCCATCGCTTTGGCCATTATTTCCATGGCTCACAATTTGAAATTGGAGGTGACCGCGGAAGGGGTTGAAACGGCGGCGCAGCTGGCTTACTTACGACGTAATCACTGTGATCATATCCAAGGGTTCTATTTCAGCCCGCCACTATCGGTGGCCGAACTGGAACAGCTGCTGCGTGACAATAAGCACCTACCGACTGTCTCTCTGGAGGCACGCCCGCCCAATACCCTATTGCTGGTGGATGATGAGAGCCACATACTGACTTCTTTACAGCGGCTGCTACAGCAGGACGGCTATCAGGTGCTGTCAGCGCGGTCAGCAGCCGAGGGTTTTGAACTCCTGGCCCTGCATTCCGTACAAGTCGTTCTCTGTGACCAACGCATGCCGGGCATGAACGGCACCGAGTTCCTCGACAGGATCAAGAGCCTATATCCCGACACCCTCAGAATCATCCTGTCCGGTTACACCGATCTGCACTCCGTCTTGGAGGCAATCAATCGTGGCTCGATTTATCGCTTCTACACCAAGCCTTGGGACAGCGATACCCTACGCGACAATATCCGCGAAACCTTTCGTCATTATTGGCTCGTGCATGATCGGCCACTTGGCTAGTTTCTAGTGTTATCGTTCAATTACTAAAGATTGAGTCGCTCCTGGTTTCGTAGATAGACCTAAATGTCTGCTTTTGGCCGTGCCCGTGAGCAGCGATCACAACCGGCAGTCTATTGTCCAAGCTGTTTAAAGAAGCTATGAGACACTCGGTACTGAGTCTTCCCTAAATCGGCCCGACGCAAGTCGGCATTGACGCCTTATCAACCAAGCGTGGAGACGATGGAGTTGATGAGGTCTACCTCTTCACTATCAAATTCGGAAACACTGGGCGTGCAATGTTCGCGTAGTGGTAAGCTCACAGCGCATTAGAACCAGGCGCTATGGCTTTTGCCTTATTCGGTACCACCAGTAGATCCATACCTGAGATAAAGGTGCCGTCGCCTGACACCGTTATCATCCTAGTCCCCGTATCGTTAAGCCCGAGGCGCTGTAGTTGCTTGGGTGAGACCCTTAGCAGGTAATCGCCGGCAACTACCCCAGGGATGATATAGAAGCCATCCCAGCTACTGGTTATCTGGCCAACGACCTCCATCTGTTCGTCCAACAGCTCCAATTGCATATCGCCGATACCTCGCTTGTTCTCATGCTCGAACAGATAAACCGTGCCATCGATTTCGGTGGTCATGCGCACTGGAAAGTCCAGCTCGGCCACTCGACCTGGACGAGGCACCAGGCTATGGCCTGCGACTTCGGGTGCCCATTGCGGATCGCTCAGGGTGCTGGTGTCCACGCCGATATCGACACGCTGCTTGATCGGTAGTTGCCTAATATGGGCGATGCCCTGCGCGTCTGTGCGGACTTGCCGCCTGCCGCCATTGATAGTGAACCCCGCCCCCTCCAGCGGCTGCTCGCCGGGATCCATCAGGCCGTTATTGTTGTCATCCAGAAACATGCGCACGGAGGCGACACCGGTATTTGCCATGGGCTGGGCATCGAGCAGCCAGTCGGCCTTGCGTGGATCTCGGCCCAGAGCGAGAAAGAGCTGCATACCGACTGCGATGTCGCCGCTGTCCAGATAGCTGGCATTGACCCCCAGACCGAATCGACCCAGGCTTTTGGTGAAGCCGGCGGTATATCGTGTTTCAGGCGACTGAAAGCTATGCGCAATACCCAGAGTCAGCCGATAGCCGTCCGCCAGGTACTTGTCCGCCGTCACGGCCGCACTGGAGAGCTCCGTATGGGGGGCCAGATTGTAGCTCAGTTGGCCGCGAAAACTCATATCGCGTACACGTTGGCTGAGCTGTAGATTGCCGAAAGCGAACTCGTCGCCAGCGATAGAGTGCCAATTGAGGGTATTGCTCAACGCAGTGCGATAGGCATACCCGGAGATGCGAGCACTGACGTCGTTATCGATCCGGCCGGACTCGAACTCATCACGCCTTGCCTGAACGGTAACCGGTATCCGTGTGCGGGCGCCCATTGGAATGGAACCGGTCAACCGTAGCTCATCACGGGTCTTGATGGGATCGTTGTAAAAACTGAAATAGTCGCTTTTGAAGTCGTCGAGAAACAGACGACTGGCATCTACCGAAACGCCGCCGAGACGAGTCTGCATACCGAGTTCCGTTAGCGAGCCACCCTCCTGGTCTCTGATCAGATCGGTGTTAAGACTCAGGGATTGCCAGAAGGTCCGCAGCCCGATATTGGAATATTGATGTTCGACACCATCCACCGGCGCTCTGATGAAGCCACCTGTAGCGGAGAGCGTTCGGGACAACCCCATATCGAACTGGGCGATTGAGCGCGCCAGACCATCCTCGTCGCGGTGCTCGACTAGGCTGTACTCGAGTTCGCCAGGCAGGACCATGGACTCGGCGAGGGAGTAGCTGTATTGCTCGACCTGCGTCTGCCCCAGTGGGCCATGGAAAACCAATTGAAAGTCGTTGCGACCATAACTCAGGGGCTGATCCGCAAAGCGATAGCGGCCCTCGGCATTGGGCTGCTGGAAGTCCAACAATGCGCCATTGTAGAAGAGTTCCACATCCCACCCCGGTGACAGGTCGCCTTCGAAAGTCTGGCGGTCGAACTGCGTGGGCCGGGTCAATGGCCGATTGCTCAGGGTGATCCCCTCGCCGGCTCTGCCCAGGGTGACGTTATCCACGCTCGGAGTGGAAAGGCTGCCGAATTGGAAGGACCGCGCCTGCAGGGGACCCAGTAAGCCGCCATCCGGATCGTGCCGGCCAAAGGTCGCGCGTATTTCCTGCGACTCACCCGCCGTATTGCCATTGAGGTAAACGGTGGACTCCATACCCAGCAGATCGCCGGTCAAGAGCGCGGTGTAGCGGCTATCGGTATGGGTGCCGGTGTCGTCGCGGCGGGCTTCCGTCGCGAATGTCTGATCGATAAAGGGGGTGCTCAATATCCGATAAGGCATGTCATGACGTGGATAGCCGGGATCTTCGTAGGCGCCATGTCTCCCGGTCCGCTCGCCGACGCGTTCGCGCAGCAAGCGAGCCTGCAGCGGCAAAGGTTCGAGCGGATGGACCCGCAATGTCAGTCTTGGTCGATCGATCTCCAGCTCTACCGGTAGCCAACGCTCGATCAATGACTCCGCGACGTACAGATCATCCGGCTCCTCCAGCACCAGCTCAGGATCGAAGGCTTGCGTTTCACCGGCCAGGGTAATGCGGGCCTCTTTCAGGTTCAGGCTGAATCCGCGGTCCTCGTTCAGAACGAAACCGCTGGCGGTACCCTGCCCGGGTTGGGTCTGCACCGCGATCGTGAGCAGGCGGGCCAGCTCACCCAGAGGCAACAGGGTGTGTTCACCTATGTCAAAGGCAGGAATGGCGTCGGACAGCACCGATTGATCCAGACGCACCTCGAGCAGCAGGCTTGGCTCCGAAGACTCAAGCCCAGGTTCCTGGGCGGCCAGGATACCGGCATAGCCCAGCAGCCCTGGCAATAACGCCAGCCGAACACACCTACCCACCGCCCTCTGACAGGCTGCTAAAAATGCCATGGCAGACGTACTGATCAGGGCAGCTGGAGAACCGCCTCGGCCAGCAGGTCGCCGCCGTCCTCCGCCTGTTCCCGGTAAGTAATCCGCAGCACCCCATTGGCCAGTTGCAGGCCGCTTGGAGGATCGAGCCTCAGCTTTGCGCGTCGCAGCGCATTAGGGGTATAGATGGCCACACCATTGGCACGCCCGATGATCTGTTCGGTGCCCCCCCTGGGGGTGAAACTGGCAGCCAGATCGCCGTAAACGGACTGATTGCCGCTGCGCTCCATCTGTAGCGCCAGCAGTGACTGCCCGCGAGGCAGATGCTGAAGCTCGAGTTGGGTCAACGCCACCTTGGCCTCGGTATTACCATGGCGAACAATAATTGGGATAGCGATGCCGACCAGTGTATTCAGGACGATCCCGATACCTTTGTCATTGCGGGTTTCAATGCTGGATCTGCCCTTGGCTTCCGGCAACTGGGTAAACAGCAAGTGCGAACGGTATTCTCCCGCCGCAATATCGCCGGGTTTGCGCACCATAATGCGAACGGTCTGTCCCGCCCCCGGAGCAAGCGTCACCTGACGAGGGGAATAGCGCAGCATGGTGTCTGAAAACTGCTCGCCTGGCCGGGGGGTATCGATATCTGAAAAGCCTCCGGTTTCGTCCATGCGCCGATTAACCAGACTGATTCGGTAAGTCGCGCTTTGGCTACCGTTGTTGATCAATTCAAGCTGGGCTGCCCGCTGGTTGCCCTTGAAGACTATGCGGGTTGGATAAAGCATCAGCTCCGCCAGTGCTTCGCTCGTACAGAACAGCATGAGCACAGCGCACACCACTGCGGATAGCCGCCGCGGAAACCGGCTCGTGACCGAAGTCCAGAAACAGGATGAATGCATCATGGCTCCGGCTGTTCCGGGGCAAATAGCTCTAGTCGAAGTGGTAACGCTCATATCCAAGTCCTTCTAACTCCGTGCTCCCTGCGGCCTGCGCAGGAAATGTGGATCCTTATTGAGCGGCATCTTTTTGCCGTTTCGACGAGGGGCGCCTGTGAGTCCCGTTTACCTCAGTTGTAGTTGACGATAACCATAAAACTACCCGAGTACTGGCCGGCAGCCTGACCGCTGCCCACCTGGAGAGCGGCACCCACCGATAATGTCTGGGAGCCGCCCGCACTCAATTGGCCGGCTGCTTCCGACGGCGTGCTGGTGAAATCGTTGATGAGCATGTCGGCGCCCGGCCCAGCCAGCTTTACAAAGTCGTTGGCTGGCAACTCTATGGTAAAGGTGGCATTGGGATCGCCGGTGACCATGAACTTGGCGGCCTGGCCTGAACTCGAAGGCATCAGCATCACGTCCCCGCTGGCGCTGCGCATATCGTTGGTATCGACCGCCACGGTACCACCGAGGCCAGCTACGAAGCTGCCGAAGGCCAAGGGTTGGGTATTCTGGATGGCGATTTCCGCGCAGATACCGGGAACCGTGATGAGGGCCAGTAGACTAACCGCAGCGATCGGCAGGTATTGCTTCATTGGCTCTCTCTCGGGTGGGTGATTCCAGAGTGCTGCAGCGCCCGATATCAATTGTAGGTTACGGTGATACTGATACCGTTCATGCCGGAGGGACTGTCGTCGGTAGCTTTCAGAATGATGCCGCTTACCGGATCACCATCAAGCAGCCCTTCCTGATCCGCCCGCCTGAAGCAATCGCCCCGATCGGCACAACCTGTATCGACTCTCTCCTGCAATCGTGTAATGACGGAGCGAAAACGATCTTCATTTGTTTCGGCCGTGAATTCGCTGGGAAGACGAATTATCAGATCCCCTGTGATGCCGCTGACAAATACGTCCGTACCTCGTGGCATGAGTGTTTCGTTGATTTTGGCCGGAGCGACTATCCTGGCGCCAGCCATCGCCGTCGCCCGGTTTGCGCAGGTGCTGCCGCTGGCCCCGGCCATGCTCGAGGCCAGCGATAATGCAAGGGCGAAGCTGCCGAAACCCAACCTCATAGCTCCATAGTTCCGCCCCCTTTCCACCGGGCCAGCGGCCTCTTTACCCCGCATCGGTGAACGGCTAGTTATAGTTCACTTCTGCCGTGATGGTGCCAGAATAAACTCCCGTTGTTTGAGCGTTCCCTACAGTCAGAGTCCCACCGACATAGAGTGTCTGTGTACCACTAGTGAGTATGCCGCTTGCCGGGCTATCCTCTGAAGCGCCATCGAGGTCGTGGACGGTCGCTAGGGCCATAGTCGTGACGGTATCCGTATGAGTCAGATTGTTGTCCGTGACGGTGATGCTGAAGCTGGCGTCGGCTTGGCCGGTAACCGTGAACTGCGCCGCGGCAGCAGTGCCCCCCGTCAGTACAACATCGCCACTCGGGCTAGCCGCACCGCCGGTAGTCAATACGACGGTGCCGCCTGTGCCCGCAGCGAATTCGCCGAAAGAAAGATCCTGGGCCTGTGCAATCGCAATGGGCACAACGACCGTAGCGCTGGTAGCGGCGGTGTCGCTTACTGCCGCAGCAAAACTGTTGGAAGCTCCAAAAGCGCCCAATGCAGCGACCGAAGCCAATGCGGCCAGGCGGAAGTGCTTGCTAGAAAGAACGGATTTCATAGGTAAATCCCCTTGTTAAGCCATGCCGCAGGCGTGCTTGCCGTCGACAGCAGCTGAACTGAAACACCAATCACAGGGGATCCGAAAACAGGCCAATCAGGGGGCCGAAAAACAGATCAATGTAGCCTGAGCACCGGGAAAGCAGCTCGGAAAAACTACACTGAATGTCGACGATCCCGCTGTCATGAGGCTTTAGGGCCCTTTAGACCGGTGACTTTGCGTCTCCGCCTTTCGACGGGTTTGCCTTTATCGCACCTTAAGGATAGTCAACTCGGATGAATGCGCAATTTGGGCGTCGCTTGCAAAGCGTAGTCTAATTTCGCTAGACGCCTCCGCCGCTGAAAAATCCACCGAAAGAGATGTCATGTATGAGCCATAAACGCAGACTCATCCACTTCAGGTTCTGGATAGAACAGCAGATCTGATCCGGTAGGGTGAGGCACAATTTTGTTTAGGTGCACCACCAGTTCAGCCTGCTGGCTCTCAGTCTCAGCATCATCAATAGCTTGTATCAAAGACTTGAACTCTTCTTCGGTGTAGTC
This sequence comes from uncultured Pseudomonas sp., assembly GCF_946885955.1. Next base: position 18,804 of record NZ_CAMPHI010000042.1, on the reverse strand, counting down.
CGCCAATGACTCTTTAACTGTCAAATCTTAAAGCCTGGCAAACCATTTGCCTTTCTCCACGCCTTGACCTTCTGGGTAATCTTATCGGCGGTAGCTTCGGCGTCTGACTCTGCGTAATAAATTAGGTCTGTGCCGTCGGGATGCTCAGTGATCTTTGCAAAGTGCTCTAGCAAAGGATCTAGTTGGTCATCTGTTGCAGCCTGATTTTCTTTGAAAATTTCCTCCATGAACTGGATGAACTCTGCTTCTGTATAGTCGGAAAACTTATCTTTCATGCCCGTACCTATAAGCCTTTGTGAAGATCAATATGGTGTTTTGGCGTCGTAACGCCGAGGTTGTCAACGTCGTAGACCTCACCACCTTCCGAAATTTTCTCGATATGGTGGAGTTCGAATGAAGTTCACTTACCTGCTACATCGGCCGTCCTGACTTTCGGCGCTTTACCTGCCAGCATACGAGCACGGTTACTCACTATGAACTGGCTGCTGAGCTGAGAGTCGCTCCCTACGGCTTGCCAGAAGGCTTCTCTGAAATCATCGAAGCGTGAGAACTCCCGTCCTCGGAGTTGATCAGCGATCCGAGATGGTATCGGAGCGCCCAGCGCCTTGCCCGCATCTGCCAGCCATATGCCTGTCACATCCTCACCTTGGCCGGTAACAACCCCAGGCTGATAGCGAACGCTGAGCACCACATAGATCGGCGGAATATCGGTCGCCGGGAACCAGATTATGGCGTCCTGGTAGTCGGGTGGGTGTACGGGATTGACCAAGGCTTTGTTGGATTGTTCTGTGGGCGGGTAAACCCAGATGGCTGGCAGTTGCGGCGCGCCTTCCAGTGCTGGGATGCCCAGTTCGTTGGGGTCGGCTGCCGGCGTCCAGATTACCCCGATACCTTGCCCCAGGTCGGCGACGAACTGATCGCCACGCTGGGTGGCCGCCACGACCCGGGCGTTTTCCCATTCCGGTTTGCGGCCGGTGTAGAAACCGTAGGCATTGATGGTGCCCGCGGTCAGTTGCTGGATGTGTACGCGAACACGGGTACGGCCCAAGGTCAGGGAGCGATATTGCTCGTTGGTGTAGAGCGCGCTGTCGGCCGAGGTGGTGTTGGGTAGCAGCATGGCGATGGTGCCAACCACTACACCCATCAGCACGACACCAGCGCCTTCGAGTATGCCCAGCGACAAGGTACCGCTCAGGCGGCTCGCTATTGTGGTCGCTGCAGTCGAACTACCGATCAACCGCAGGGGCGTACCGCCCGCCCTGATCGCCGTACCGGTGCTCAACACGGCCCAGTCGCCATAGTCCTTCAGTTGTTCTAGCGGTACGAAGCCACCGGGATTGTTGTGATCGATCACCCCATCCGGCAGGTTGCAGGATTTGGCGAACACGCAGCCAATAGGCTTGGGGGCTGGAGTGGGCGCAGGTGCTTGTGTATCGGCGAGCACCAGTGGCCTGGCGGGCTGCTGATCGAATTCCCCGTTATAGGGTTCGCTCACCGGAGCGGGCCGCTTGCCCCGGTCATTGGGTACATATCCACTCATATCATCGATCCTTCGATTGGCAGGCCATTGAAAGACGACCTGCGAGGTATCCAGCCCCGAATGCTACCCGCCATGGACATGACGCAGGCATGCCATGGCGCACATATTCGGGGCTTAACGGTTCAGCGATGGACCGATACCTGCCGGCCGCGACCGGCAGATATCGATCCGTTATGGTCAGCCGTTATTCAGAGCTGCAAACAGGTCTGCCGGGCCTGGTGACCACCGCCGAACGGCGAACACAAACGTTGGTGCACCCGGCTGAGAAAGCCAATCTCGAACGCACGGCGCTGCACCCCGGTTGGCAAGGCGTCGCGTTCGACAATCAGGTTGGCCCATAGCCAGCCGGTGTCGTCGTTGCTCAACCAGGCTTGAGCGCAGCTCACGCCCTGATCAAAGGAGTGCTGACAGTTGTGCGTCCACTCGATCACCGCGCCGCGTTGACCGTCGTGGCTGGGCAGGTAGCTGGTGAAGAGCTTAGTCATCGGCAACCCTCCCTTGCGCCAATGCACTGCGGTACAGCACCTGCGCATCGTTAAGCAGCTCGCGGGCGTTGTCGCAGCACTCGCGCAAATGCCAGGCGTTGTCGGTGGACGCATCCGTGCGCGCCAGGATGTCGAACAGCTTATGCAGCATCGTCATCCGCAACTCGGCCGCCGCTTGAAAGTGGCAGACCGCGGAAATGGTGCAGTCGAGCGGTTCGATACGTTTCGGAAAGGGGATGACAGCGGGGTGGGATTTAGTCATGACGCACCTCCAGGGCGGAGGTGGACGAGTAACAGCAGGCCCCAAGGCGGAGCCCTTGGGTAAAAGGGGGATAGCGCATTTTCCTTATGCTCCTCGAACTATTTAAGGAGCCGCCCCCGCCGTTCTGACGCGGTTGGGAGGCGGACCGTACGGGGGTCAGAAACCGGCGTCCGAGGGAACCGGCCAGGCCGAAGCCTGCCCCGCACGGCCCACCATAGATGCGCGTAAACAGCGGGCATGAAAAAAGCGCCTGCTGCTTCACGGCTATGGCGCTGTCGCGCCTCGAACAAATACGGGTTCTGACGCCCGGCCACGGGATTGACCGTGACGGACGCACTCTAGCCCGGCAAGGCGCGATGGGCAAGCCCAAAGGCGGATGGCTATTAGCCATAAAAATAATTCGAAAAACGGGGACGCGAAAAACGGGGACGGATTTATTATCAGACCAGACCTTCCGTCCCAGGCCGATTTCAGCCGGCTCTCACTGGCGTCAAGAGTCGACAGCGGCCGGTCATAAATGACCACAGCCGCCCCGAAGCTGCCTTTGGTAACAGCCAGCAATCAACCACAAGCGAACCCTTAAGCACGCTATCAAGGTGTCAGCGAAGCACCGCCAGGTAGACACCGCAGGCGAGTGCCAGCAGCCCAGCCGGGATGGCTAGCAAGGAGATTCGGTCGATCATCTTCGATTGATGGATGACCTCGGCGAGGTCGTTCGCCTCGGCGGATGCGTGTCGCTTCAGCACGGGAACCAGGCACAACAGATTGCCGAGAACGGCGAGACCACCGGCCACAATTTTCAGGGCGTAGATGCCGTCGAAACGTGCGGGTTCGATAAGCAGTACGCCGGTGACCAGCACCACTGTGAAAGCCGGCATTTCGAAGAATATATCGATGCGCCGATGCAGGCGGGCAACGGTAAAACCCTGGCTGCGGCTTTGCGCCCTGCCCTGCTCGATCAAGTATTCGACCGCCACTACCCCAAGCCAGAAGGCCACGGCGAAAAGGTGCAGCTGCAACAGAAGTTCATATCGCATGCTGGCCTCCTCAGTCCCTGACCAGGCCTGGCGTCCTGGCTGGCGCATCGGCGCGCCGATCGGGGTGGTCGCGCTCAAGAAAGCGACGCAGCCCTTCGCGGGTTTCGGGTTGATGAATGGAGCGATTGAAGCACTCGGCCTCGATACGCAAACCTTCCGCCAGGGGCTGGCCGTAGCCGCGGACAGCGGCCTCCTTGTCCGCGCGCATGGCCGGTTGCGGCAGGGTGCAGAGGAACTGGGCCAGTTCCATCGCCCGCGCCAGTGAGCGCCCTTTGGGCACGACTTCATTGGCCAAGCCGATGTTGAGCGCTTCCGCAGCGGAGATGACTTTACCCGTGAGGATCAGCTCCATCGCCCGGCCCATGCCGACGATGCGCGGCAGGCGTTGGCTGCCGCCATCGGCCAGGCCGATGTTCCAGCGCCGGCAGGTCACGCCGAACGAGGCATGCTCTTCGGCGATGCGCATGTCGGCAAAGCAGGCCCACTCCAGGCCGCCGGCATAGGCTGCGCCGTTCACCGCGGCGATCACCGGTTTGTAGATGTCCGTCCAGCGGCTCGGGCCGAGGATGCCGGGACGCTCACCGCGGTCGTGCGCTGCTATCTCGTCCGGAGTCGTGGGCACCAGATCGAAGCCTGCTTCCAGGTCTCCGCCCGCACAAAATGCCTTGTCGCCGGCACCGGTGATGATCGCAACCAGGGCGTTCGGGTCATCGCGAAAGCGGGTCCAGGCTTCGATCAATTCCAGGTGAGTGGTTGGCCCGATGCAGTTGCGTTTGTTCGGGCGATTGAAGCGGATGATCCGGATCGGCCCGTGTGTTTCGTAGTCGATTTGGCTAAAGGCCATAGCTGCAGTCCTCTTGTTGTTCTGTGTGAATGATCAATACCAGGACACGCTCTGCTCGAGCGGGAAGCGCAAGCGTGGGTTGTAGACCGCGCGTTCTCCCGGCATTCCGACCGCCAGCAACATGATCGGAATGGCGCGCTTTGGAATGGGCAGCAATTGCCTGAGGCGCTGCTCATCGAAGCCCTCCATCGGGCACGTGCTGTAGCCGTGGCTCTGGAACGCCAACATCAGGTTCTGCGCCGCCAGCGCCGTCGACTTCACGGCCCACAGGCGCATCTGCTGCAGGCTGTTGGGGCTGCGCATGACCGGGCGCCTCAGCCCCATCAGCCTGACCAGCTGCCGCTTGAACAAACCACGCCAACCCAGCCAGCCCTGGTTGTATTGAAATGGCGCGGTCTTGCCATAGAAGTGCGTAATGGCCTTGGGCACGCTCGGCTCCGGCCAAAAGCGCAGCACGTCGGCACAGGCCTGCTTCCAGCTGTCGCTATGCGCCAGGACGGCAATGATCAGTGGCGCTTGCGCCGCGCTCTGGCCGAGGCACACCTGTTGCAGTTGCTGGAGCAACGCGGGGTCGCGCACCACCTGAAAAGACCAGGGCTGCAGGTTGCAGGAGCTGGGGGCCAACATGGCCAGCGCCAGGCATTCGCGGATAACCGCCTCCGGTACCGCTTCGGCGGTGAATCGGCGCACCGCGCGTCGGCTCTCTACCAAGGCGCGGAAGGTCTCGGCGGAGTCGGCAAGGTGTGGGCGTGGCGCTGCCGTGTTCATCGCCCGTGCTCCGTGCCAGTGCGGTGTTGCGCCGCAGCATTGTCGTTTTGTATCGCGAACCAGTTGAGTAGCTCATCCCAGACCTCCGTCGCCGAGGCGCGGAAATAGCCCATATGACCGATGGGCTGCCGCTTAGTCGCGGGATAGAGGTCGCGCGCCAGCAACTGGGCGTTGCGGTAGCCCTTGATAAAGGCATCCCGCGATGCAGGTGGCGCCCAGGGGTCGTCCACTGCGTTGGCGAAAATGCAGGGCATGCGGACTTCCGCGTAAAGACGGGCGACCTGGGCCATTGCCGGATCGTCGAAAAAGTAATGCGGGTGAGCACACCAGCGCCGCCAATCCTTGTAGACCCCCAGCGGCAGGTCGTCGCCCATGCCCAGCATGCTCCAAGCCATATAGCCCTTGTGGGCGACGATCAGCGGCAGGACGCAGGACCACAGCAGGCGAACCTTGAGCGCCTCCAGCTTGGGCATCCACCCAGCCCATCCAGCACCGGTGCCGAAGCAATAGGCGGCGCTGATCTTGTGATGATTGGGCAGCAGCCCGAGGGCATGCCCACCGAAGGAGTGACCGACCCAGAACAGCGGCGTTGCGCCATCGGCCATAAAGTCGACGGCCGTTGCCAGGTCGCGAAAGCCCCAATCCAGATAGGACATCTCGAAGCCTTTCAGCGACCGAGGGGCGGACTCGCCGATGCCCCGGTAGTCGAGCGTCAGCACGTTGAAGCCCTGGGCGCTGGCATGCTGGGCGAAGCGGCGATAGAAACGCTGTTGCACACCGGTCGCCCCGGCCATGATCAGATTGCCGCGCAGCTGTCCCTGGGCGGAATAGCGGGTCGCGGCGAGGCGATAGCCGTCGTCGGCCACCAGCGTCAGCCGTTCAATTACCGAGAAGGCGTTGCCGCAAGCGGGCCGCGTCATTGGCGACGCTCCCGTTGCTCGGCGAGGAAGGTGAATACCGCCAATGGCGCTTGGTATTGCAGCATCTTTTGCCCCTGCCCTTGAGAGTTAACGGCCTTTGAACGCCGGTTCGCGTTTTTGCATCATCGCCATCACGCCTTCACGCACGTCTTCGCTCTTGATCAGCGTGAACAGCAGTTCGTTGAGTTTGGAGAGCGCGGCATCGTCACCTTCGTCACGTGCCTGGAAGGCCGACTGCAAGGTGGCCTTGATCGCCAGCGGGGCGGCCTTGGCAATACGCTCGGCGTATTCGATGGCGCGCGCCAGTTCCTGGCCGGGCTCGACTACCTCGGTCAGCAAACGCATGGCCAGCGCCTCGGTAGCACCGAACTCTTCGCCGGTCAGCATGTAGCGCATGGCGTTGGTCCAACCCGCGGCCTGGGTGAAGCGCACGGTGGAGCCGCCGGATGGTGGAATGCCACGCAGCACTTCCAGGTGGGCGAAGCGGGTGTTGCTGGCGGCGATGGCGATGTCGGCGTTGAGCACCAGCTCGATGCCGGCGGTCCAGCAGGTGCCTTGCACGGCAACCACGACCGGCTTGGCGCGGCGCGGCTTGGAGACGCCCCAGGGGTCGATGCCCTCGTCCGGGTACTTGAAGCCGCCCGACGCCAGTTTCGGCGTCAGCTCCATCAGGTCGAGGCCGGCGGTGAAATGCTCGCCGTGAGCGAACACCACGGCGCAGCGCATCTCATCGTTGCGCTCGTACTCGCCCAAGGCCAGGGCCAGATCGCTGAGCATGTGGCTGTCGAAGGCGTTACGTTTGCCGGCCCGGTCGAGGCCGATAAGAAACAGATGACCACGCTGCTCTCGGGTGACGCGACCCGAACCGCTGTTTGCTTCGCTCATGAAAGAACTCTCCTGGCTGGATAAGGTGCTTACCTGGCGATTTCAGGCGCACTCAAATTACTTACCGAACGTTCGGTTTGAAAAACACTAAACAAACATTCGGTAACCGTCAAATTGAGGCACCAAGCCTTATGACGTAGAATCAGCCCGACTTATCGAGAGCAGGTTTGCCCGTGCGCCCCCTGAAAGTATCCCGCGATGAATTGCTGCTGCGCTGCGCCCACACCTTCAAGCGCCTCGGCTACAACGGCACCACCATGGATGCGTTGTCGGCTGCTTGCGGGCTGACCAAGGCGTCCTTCTATCACCACTACCCCAACAAGGAAGCTCTGCTGCGGGATGTGCTGGCGTGGACGCATGAACAGCTCGCGCAGTCGCTGTTCTGCATCGCTTCCGACGAGAGCCAAACGCCTCAGGAGCGACTCGCCCGCATGGGACGCAAGGCCAAGAAGCTGTTTCAGGACGACTCGATTGGCTGCCTGATGGGAGTGATTTCGGTCGATGCGGCCTATGGCAAGGCCGAGCTGATGGAGCCGATTCGGCGCTTCATGGATGACTGGGCCGCAGCGTTTGCCCAGCTCTTTAGCGCCAGCTACAGCCAACCCGAGGCGCACAGTTTGGCGCGACAACTAGTGGCTGATTTCGAGGGGGCCATCTTGCTCGCTCGAATCTATGGCGACCCGAGCTACATAGACGCCGTGACCGAGCGCGGCCTGCGCCAGCTGGAGCCCATGGCCGCTGGTGCCTAGCAAGCTGTCCAAGACCAGCAGCTGACGCAAATTGTAGGTTGGTGCTGAGGAACGAAGCCCAACAAAATCAGCATGTTGGACTTCGCAGAGCGCCGCGTAACCCACCAGGCGATCTCCCTGCGTTGCGCCGATGGTGGGTTACGGCGCAACGGATCTTGCTGGTTTATTGCTATCGGCAGGGTGCGCCTAACCCACCCTAAGGGGGATCGCACCCTACCCATTGCGGCCTCTACACCTGCCAGGTCGCTAGGCCAGCTCTCGCTCGAAACTCCGTTGCAGTTCTTGCCAAATCAGATCGAGCGGCTCCGCGCTGCGCGCGGCTCTGCATAGCGCGACAGAGCCCTCGATGGATGCTATAGCCAGCATCGCCAGGCGGCGCGACTGCTGCTCAGCCACTCCCGCCTGCTGCAGCGAGTGCGCGACTATGGCCTGCCATTGGCCAAAAATTGCATTGGCCTGATCCAGCAGCTGCAGCTGGATCTGCGCTTCGAGTTCAGGTTCGGCTTCGCCACGCTGGTCGGAAACATACTGCTCAACCGCCACGGCCAGCACCGCGCAGCCCGCCTGGAAGGCGGTTTCTTCCAGGGTTTTGCGCCATAAGGCAACGAATAGCTGCATGCCTTTTACGGGGCCATGTTTACTCAACAGCAGTGTTAGCGGCTCGCTGACCTCACGACCGGCATGTTCAACAGCGGCTTCGAGTAGCTGGCGCTTGCCGCCTGGGAAGTGATGAGCGATGGAGCCGCGTGGCGTGTTCGAGTAACGCACCACCTCACGCATGCTGGTTGCGGTCATGCCCTTGCGGCGCAGCAGATCGGCAGCGCCGACGATCATCCGATCACGAGTTGAAATGTTCATCGAAAAAATTATGCCACCTGTCATATTTTGCTGTAGGCTCGAGCCTCGACTATGCCACTTGTCATAGTCATTCATCCATCTAATCCGTTACGAGGCACCGAAAAAGATGACCACTCGCCCTACGCTCCCCAACCCAATTGATTCCGTAGCCCTGGCATCGCTGAACACTCCCGACGGCTGGCTCGACTACCCGCTGGGCGATGATGTGATCGAAGGCAACCCCAATACCCGAATGAAGTTGCTGCGCACCGTCGGCGTGAAAACCCCGTACAAAGCCGTGGCGCTCTTCACTTCGGAACCATCGAAGTTCGACTGGCGCTTCGACAACGACGAAGCCTTCGTGCTGATCGAGGGGCGTATCGCCATCACCATGGACACCGGCGAGCGATTCGAGATGGGCCCGGGCGATGCCGTCTCGATTCCTGCCGGCCATACTGGTGTCTGCGAGGTCTTCGAGTTCAGCCGAAAATTCACCGTGGTTACCAGTGGGGTCGCTGATTGATCCCACGCGGTTTTTTCGCATGGTGTTCAGGCCAGCTGCGACCTCTCTTGAGTGGGTGGCCTGAACCGTTGCTATGCCCACTTGCACAATCGCAACGGATAGCTGCGCTCTCACGCACAGGCCGCTCAGCGTGCTAGATGCCCTTGCCCAGGATCTTGCCGTCAACCGTCTTGCCGTAGAGGTTTACGCCATCGTTGGCGTGGTAGCGGTCGCGGGTCTTTTCCACCGAGCCATCGATCAAGCGCGGGTCCTGCGGCCGTTCGTGGCTGTTCATAAACGCCGCCACATGCCAGGCGTCTGCGTCCGACAGGGTGCCGCCTTTGCCCAACGGCATGTTCTCCTTGATGAAGGCTGCGGCGGTGTTGATCCGATGCATGCCTGCGCCCCAGTTGAACGAATCCGCACCCCACAGCGGCGGCAATACGTAGTCTGCGCCCGACTTCTGCCCTTCGCCATTCTCGCCATGGCACACCGCGCATTGCGCGGCATACACCCGCTGCCCTTTGGCAAGGTCATAGCCGCCCTCGGGTTGCGGTACTTCGGAATAGGCGCGACCTGGCAGTTCCTGACCGCTGGGTGCGCCGGTCGCGAGCCAGTACGAGTAGGCGGTAAGGGCCGCAATGACCGGGCCGTCCGCTGCCGGCGCCTTGCCGTTCATGCTGAACTGAAAACACCCCTGCAGCCGCTCGGCGTAGCTGTTCACCTTGTCGTTCTTCTTCCGGTACGCGGGGTACATGGTGTACGCCGCCCACAGCGGCGCGGAGTTGGCCTTGCGGCCCTGCTCCAGGTGACAGTTGGTGCAGGAAAGGCCGTTGCCTACAAATTCCGGGGCGCGGTTTTTGGTGTCGACGAAGATGGCGCGGCCTTCCTGCACCAGCTTGCCAAAGGCGTTATCCGGGAGCTCGCTTTCCTGCGGGGGCTGAAAGTACGTGTGGCTGACGGGCTGCCCGGCGCCGGCGAGCAGCTGGGATTGATCCTCCATCGCAATCTCGTCCGCATAGGCAGGTAGGGCGAATGCGAACAGCAACAAACTCATGCGCGCGCTCATTTTCCTGCTCCTGTGTCAGTCAAGCCGGCGAAATACGCCGAGACGGCCTTGATCTCGTCATCGCTCAGGCTACGGGCGATATGCCCCATCAGGTCGTTGGGGTCGTTCTTGCGGGTGCCTTGGCGCCAGGCGTTCAGCTGCGCGGCAAGGTACTGGGCGGATTGCCCTGCGAGCGGCGGAAAGGTTTTGCCGACCCCTACTCCGCTTGGCCCGTGGCACGCCACGCATTCGGGAATGTTGCGCGCCCATGCGCCGCGCAGCGCCAGTGTTTCACCAACGCCTTGTGCCGCAGCCGCGCGGCCGATCCGCTCGACTTTGGGTCGCGGCTTGTCGGCCAGCATGGTCGTGACGGCTTGCGCTTCCTCCGCACTCAAGGCAGTGGCAATGGGTTGCATGATCGGATTGGCGCGTTCGCCGGAAGCGAAGTCGGCGAGCTGTTTTCTCATGTACTCGGCGGACAGCCCGGCAAGACGCGGAAATCCGCCGGCGGCCATCCCCTCCCCCTCAGCGCCATGGCAGCTGACGCACGCCATTGCGGCGGGGTTGGCCCCGCCTCCGGTATAGACAGCCGCCGGGGTGGCGGCCTGAGCAGACACCGATATCGCCAACAGAGCAGTCGCCAGGACCCCGCGAGAGACGTTCATGTAGCCTCCACATCATGGTTGTATCAGGTGGCGGCACTGGGCCGCCTGGGTGGTTCAACGCTTCGCGGACAGCGGCCCGCTGCGCTTATTCAGCGAATCAGGGCGAGGAGCGCCTTGCCGTTCTTGCATTCGCGCCCTCGCTCGCCTGGCCGCAAATGGCCGGTTTTGTTTCACCTCATCCATCAGAGCCCGATTGGCCTTGAACTGTTCATACACCTTAGGCGAATGCTTTTGCTCGGTCCCAGTCTGCTCACTTGCGCAGCCAGCGGCGAGGGGCATTTTCTGCCCCTCGCCAGAGTATTGGCTGGCTATGCAGATCGGTGAGAAAGGCGTCCCTGGCGGGTCAACTACACTCATGATCTATCGTTGGATCATTCAATGGCGGGTAAGGGTTTTGCGCATGGCGGTATGGTTACTACGGCTGCTGGGAGCATGGGTGCTCTGCTCCTCGGTGACCGCCACCGAGCTACAGCTGTATACCGAGGAAAATCCGCCCATCAACTTCAGCCGCGGCGGGCAGCCTGACGGTCTGGCCGTCGCCGCGGTGCGCGAGCTGCTGAAGCGCACCGGGGACAGCGCGACCATTCAGATCCAGCCCTGGGCCCGCGGTTACATGCGGGCGCAAAGCGCCGCCAATGTCGGATTGTTCGTCGCCGTGCGCACGCCCGAGCGCGAGGCGCTGTTCCAGTGGGTCGGACCGCTGCTGTCGACCACAAGCAGCTTCTATACCCGCAGCGGCAGTGGCCTGCACATCGACAGCCTGGACGATGCCCGCCACGCCGCAATGATCGGGGTACCGCGGGACTGGTATTCCCAGCAGTTTCTCGAGCACGAGGGTTTCACCAACCTGCACCTGGTCGCCAAACCACACAACATGCTCAAGATGGTGCTGTACGGGCGCATCCCCTTGATGGTCTATGAGGACCAGCTATTGCCCGGGCTGATGGCCGCAGTCGGCAGTTCGATGGCCGATCTCGAACGCCAATACAGCTTTATGCAGAGCAGCAGCTACATCGTGTTTTCTCTGCAAACCGACCCCACTCTGGTACAGCGCTGGCAAACCGCCCTCAACCAGATGACCAGCGACGGCACCCTCACCCGCCTGCATCGGCAGTGGCTGCCGAACGACGTTCTACCGGTACCGGCCGACTAACAGGCCTCTCCTGCCCCCCGGATCTGTACGGCGTCCTGCGCCGATATCGACTCGAACTTTTTCCCCGCCAGGGCCATCACAGATAGGGCTTGTGTCGCAGCCGACTTCAACGTCCAGAAAAATACCGCACATCGAGCCATTCGGCGCCAAACACGCCTGCCCGACTCAGGGCTTGCGCAGCGGGCGTCAGCCAGCGAAGCCCAGTGCCTCGGGAGAAGAGACCGATGAATAGCCCGCTTCTCGATCGTTATAAGCAAGTTCGCCTCCACACCGCGAAATTGATCGCGCCGCTCAGCGAGGAGGACATGGTCGTCCAGTCGATGGCCGACGCCAGCCCGAGCAAATGGCACCTGGCGCATACCAGCTGGTTCTTCGAGACTTTTCTACTCACCCCGCATGCGCCGGACTATCGCCCCTTCGATCCAACCTTCGCCTACCTGTTCAACTCCTATTACGAAGCCCTCGGCCCGCGTCAACCGCGGCCGCAACGCGGCTTGCTGACGCGCCCGTCGCTGGCTCGGGTACTGGCCTATCGCAAACACGTCGACGAACACATGAGTTGGCTGCTGCAAGCGCCGCTGAATGCCGAACTGACCGCCCGGGTTGAACTGGGCCTGGCCCACGAGCAGCAGCACCAGGAATTGCTGCTGATGGACCTGCTGCACCTGTTCAGCCTGTCGCCGCTCAAGCCGGCGTATGCCGAGTGTTGGCCGGCGGATACGGCCGGTCGGCGCGGACGTTTCCTGCCCGTGTCGGGCGGTTTGATCGAGGTGGGGCATGACGGCGACGGCTTCGCCTTCGACAACGAAGGCCCGCGCCATAGCTGCTACCTGCAGCCGTTCGAGATCGGTGATCGACTGGTGAGCAACGGCGAATGGCTGGGCTTTATCGAAGCGGAGGGTTATCAGCGCGCCGAGCTGTGGCTGGCGGACGGCTGGGCACTGGCCCAGGCCGAGCAATGGCAAGCGCCCTTGTACTGGCAGCGCCTCGGCGGCCAATGGCAGACGATGAGCCTGCGCGGCTTGCAACCGCTCGACCCGGATGCGCCCGTGACCCATATCAGCTATTACGAGGCCGCGGCCTATGCTACCTGGGCCGATGCACGTCTGCCGACCGAGGCGGAATGGGAGCACGCCGCCCGCAGCGGCCTGCTCGAACAGGTCGACGACGTGGCCTGGCAATGGACGCAAAGCGCCTACACCGCCTACCCGGGGTTTCGCCCGGCGAGCAATGCCATCGGCGAGTACAACGGCAAGTTCATGATCAACCAGATGGTCTTGCGCGGCGGCGCCAGCGTCACACCCACCGGGCATTCGCGCCCGAGCTATCGCAACTTTTTCTACCCGGCGCAGCGCTGGATGTTTTCCGGCCTGCGCCTGGCGCGTGACGCTGGAGCGACCGCTAGCGCAACGGTCGATAGCCGGGCGGGCGATAGCGCGCCGCTCGCGCGGCCCGCCACCTTTGCCGGGGAATTCGCCCAGGATGTGATCAGCGGCCTGTCCGCAGCACAGAAGTGGCTGGCGCCGAAATACTTCTACGACGCCACCGGCTCGGAGCTGTTCGAGGCCATCTGCCGTACGCCGGAGTACTACCCCACTCGCGCCGAGACCACATTGCTCAAAAGCATCGCCCCGCAACTCGCCGCGCAGATTCCGGCCGGCGCCGCGCTGATCGAATTCGGCAGCGGCGCCAGCGAAAAGACTCGACTGCTGCTCGACGCCGCGCCGCAGCTGGCCGCCTACCTGCCCATCGATATCAGCGAAGCGGCCCTGCATAAAGCGGCCGAACGCTTGCGCCGCGACTACCCGCAATTGGAGATCGCCCCCCAGGTGGCGGACTTCAGCCAGCTGGCGCAGCTATGCCTGACGACTTCGGCGCAGGCGCGGGTGGGCTTTTTTCCCGGTTCGACACTGGGCAACTTCAGCCAGGGCGACGCGGTGCAGTTCCTGCACTCGGTGCGCAGCTTCCTCGGCCCGAACGCGCGCTTTATCGTCGGCGTCGACATGCTCAAGAACATCGCCACTCTGGAAGCCGCCTACGACGATGCCGACGGCATCACCGCGCGCTTCAACAAGAACCTGCTGGTACGCATCAACCGCGAGCTGCAAGGCGACTTCGACCCGGACGCCTTCGACCACCTGGCGCAATGGAACCCGCAGGAGAACTGCATGGAAATGTACCTGGTCAGCCGCCACGACCAGCAGGTGCAGGCAGCCGGCCAGCGCTTCGCCTTCAAGCGCGGCGAGCGCCTGCATACCGAGTGTTCGCACAAATACAGCGTCGAATCCCTCACCCGCCTCGCCGCCGAAGCCGGCTGGCAACTGGGCCGCTACTGGCTCAGCGAGGAACCGCAGGTTGGCTTATTTATCTTGGAGAGCTGAGGATCATTGCTCGCGGCGGCGGGCTTGTAGGGCCCGCAGCCGCAGCGAATGCACAGCGCGATAGTGAGCCCTGGCCTTTTTTCGCCAAACATGAACTTAACCACGCCTGCAAAATCCCATGCCCCTTAGGATTAGCCCTTTCATGCACAAGGAAGTCACCGATGGCCAAACCAGCCTCCTACCTGAGCGGTCTGAATAGCTATTCACCGTCATGGTTACGGCAGCAACCTCGGCATCCGAGGTTCGCCCGATGTCCTGATCAACAGCCCACCCATTTTGTGGACATGCCGCTCGAGCCGAACGCCGGGCACGCCGACGCCTGAGCCCGATGATCAGCCTCTAGCAGGCCGTGCACTTCTGCTGACGATAAAAGACCTCGCCATGAACAAACGCCGATTTGCCCTGGCGGCCGCCTGCGCGCTGCTGCCCCTGATCACGCTTGCGCTCTACGCGGGTATCACCCGCATCGACCCCAATAGCCAGCATCAGGTCGGCGAGCGACTCGATGAGCTGAACGGTGTCGTCATCTACTACAACGGCGGGGTGAATAGCGTCCAAGGCCGCAATCTCTCGGTGGATGGCTACAACCTCGGCCTGCGCTATCAGTGCGTGGAGTTCGTCAAGCGCTACTACTTCGAGCGCTATGACCACCGCATGCCCGACCCTTACGGTCATGCCAAGGATTTCTTCGACCCCAAGCTCGGCGACGGCGTCTTTAACGCCCAGCGGGCCATGCTGCAATTCAGTAATGGTGGCGCCGAGCAACCCCAGGCCGAAGACTTGCTGGTGTTCGGCCCCTCGCTGTTCAACCGCTACGGCCACGTCGCCATCATTGCCCGTGTCGACCAGAACACCCTGGAGATCGCCCAGCAGAACCCCGGCCCTTTTGGCCGCTCGCGCGAGCAGTTGCCGCTTGCCCAGAGCGAAGGCCGCTGGTCTATCAACGAGCCGCGCGTGCTTGGCTGGCTCAGGCTGGCGCCCCGAGAAAATCCCGAGGAAATGATGGCGGTCTCAAGCGCAACCCCATAGATGCCCGCCTTGTCATCTTCTGGATCACAAGGCGGGTCATCTGCTGGTTATTCGCTGTAGTGGCGTCGGGGGCTGCATTGCCATGCAGAGCGCGGAAACGATCAAACATTAACGCTGTGCATGCTTCGCCAATGCTCGGCTAAACAAAACCCTGGCATCCCGGATATCTTGTTTTTGGTAACTGCCTGCAACTCTTCATCAGAAAGCTCGAGGTCGATTTTGAATTTACAGGGCTGGTGAACGTACCAAGGCGTGTCTGTAAATATTTCAATTCGGTTAGCCTCTGGATCCCGCACATATAACGACCAGGTCGTACCGTGGGACACTGATTCGAACGGAATCTGAGCTGCGGATATCGACAAATGGAAGTGGCGTAGATCAGAAAGTGTCTGAACCCGAAAAGAAATATGATCCACGTGGCTCGTTGATACCTTGCTTGCCGGTTGAGGATTTAGCACAAGCTGATGGTGCTCGGCCGGGTTCCTACTGAGAAAAACCATTCCATCATCCCCCTCCCCCCGGTCCGTCACAACGAAACCGAGACAACCCGTGTAGAACTGTTCGATCGTTTTTATATCGCCTACGTACAACTCGAGATGGTTTAGCGATAGCGATGGAAATGCCATTTCTCTTTGTCCTTCAGATAAATATGGCGGCCTAAAACCGGGCTTTATGCAGCGCAGGCCCGCACAAAGGCAACAACCAGCGGCGCAGAGTTGCCTTTGAGCGCAATGCGTTCCGGTTGAAACAGGGTCGCAACGAAAAACGGATGTCCGTCCAGTTCCACCGCGCGAACTTCGCCCGACTCATCGTAGGCCGCTGCGCGAAGCGGGCCTGCGACCAGCGCCGTTTGAAACTCGGGGTTAAGCCCATAGTTGCAGCGATAGCCCTCGGTGATTTCACTGACGCCATAGGCCGATGCAATCCGCGTGTTGGCGCACAAGCGGACCGGGCTCGTAACCTCGACGAGTGAGCAGGCCAGTGCGGAAATAACCGCACGCGGGGCATCCGGTGCGGTTTCCGCATGGTCGGCGTCGAGCCAGCCGAGAACATTGCGTGCGTACTCGATTACCGCATGCTGAAACCCGCCGCATGTACCCAAAAATGGAATGGAATTGCTGCGCGCATGACCAATGGCGAGCAATGCGCCCTGCATATTTTTATAGGGGCTGGCTGGCACGCACCACAGGCCATCAAACCGGGCAATGCGCGAGACGGAGGTGATTTCTTCAGTGGCAACCCATTCGAACTGGACATCGAGGTGCAACGCCTCGGCCGCGAGTCGCAGTGCGAGCGGAATGGCTCGATGGGCCGGAACGGTTTCGTCGTAATCGCCAATCAAGCCGATGGTGATGTTTTTCTGCATAGCGGCGTACTTCCCTGTTGGTTCGATGAAAGGTTATCTGAGCGCGACTAATTCAGCTGGCGTGATAATTCACACGGCAAACGCTTGGGCGTCAAGGGCCACAATCCCACGCAGATCATGCCAGCAATAAAACTGGATATCCATACAGTTTTTACTTGCCTGATTCCCCTCCACTACGCATGCTGTACGCCATTCCCGGCTGATGAACGATGACGGTTATGCGGCTCTTCCTCTGCGAGAAACCTTCCCAGGCCAAGGACATCGCCAAGGTGCTCGGTGCCAACCGGCGTGGCGATGGCTGCTGGCTGGGCGCGGATGTGACCGTGACCTGGTGCATTGGCCATTTGTTGGAAACCGCGCCGCCGGATGCCTACGACGCGCGCTACAAGCGTTGGGTGCTGGCCGATCTGCCGATCATTCCCGAGCGCTGGAAGATGCTGGTCAAACCCAAGACCGCCAGCCAGTTCAAGGCGGTGAAACGCCTGCTCGGCGAAGCGCGGGAGTTGGTGATCGCCACCGACGCCGACCGCGAGGGCGAGATGATCGCCCGCGAACTGGTCGAACATTGCCGCTACCGTGGGCCGATCCAGCGCCTGTGGTTGTCGGCCCTGGACGACGCTTCAATCCGCAAGGCCCTGGCGGCGCTCAAGCCGGGGGCGGAGACGTTCAGCCTCTATCATTCGGCACTGGGCCGTTCGCGCGCCGACTGGTTGATCGGCATGAACATGAGCCGTTTGTTCACCCTGCTCGGTCGCCAATCCGGCTATCAGGGCGTGTTGCCGGTGGGCCGGGTGCAGACGCCGACGCTACGCTTGGTGGTGGACCGCGACCGCAGCATCGCCGATTTCGTGCCGGTGGCTTATTGGGCCATCGAGGTCGCGCTGCTGGCCGACGGCAGCAGCTTCAGCGCGCAATGGCGCGCCCCTGAGGACGCCTGCGACGATCAAGGTCGCTGCCTGAATCAGGCGCTGGCGCAACAGGCCGCCGCGGCCATTGGCAATGCCGCCAGCGCGCGGGTGCTGAAGCTGCGCACCGAGCGCATGCGCGAGGCAGCTCCCCTGCCGTTCGACCTGGGCACACTGCAGGAAGTCTGCTCGAAGAAGCTCGGCCTCGGCGCCCAGGAAACCCTGGATATCGCCCAGGCGCTGTACGAAACCCACAAGGTCATCACCTACCCGCGCAGCGATTGCGGTTACCTGCCGCTGAGCCAGCATGGCGAGGCGCCGGCGATTATCACAGCCCTGGGCCGCGCCGATCCCGGCCTGGCCGAGCTGCTGCCACATCTCGATGCCAAGCGCCGCTCGCGGGCCTGGAACGACGGCAAGGTCAGCGCCCACCACGGCATTATTCCCACGGCCGCGGCGCTGAATCTGGATCGACTGGTCGGCAAGCAGCGCGCCGTTTACACGCTGATCCGCGCGCGCTATCTGGCGCAGTTTCTGCCGAACCACGAGTACGACCGCACCCAGGCCGACTTCGACTGCGCCGGCCAGGCCCTGCGCGCGGTGGGCAAAGTCATAGTCGAACCCGGCTGGCGGCGTGCCCTGCCCGAAGCCCTAACGCCCGGCAAAGGTCGTGAAGCGGCGCCGCCGCAGCCCTTGCCGGCGCTACGCGAAGGCCAGGATTGTGCAGTGGAGGATGTCACCCTCAAGGATCTCTGGACCCAACCGCCCAAGCCATTTACCGAAGGCGACCTGATCAAGGCGATGAAGAACGTCGCCAAGCTGGTCGACGACCCACGCCTCAAGCAGAAGCTCAAGGACACCACCGGCATCGGCACCGAGGCGACCCGCGCCGGAATCATCCAGGGCCTGCTCGACCGCGGTTATCTGCTCAAACAGGGCAAGGCGCTGGCAGCCACCCCGGCGGCCTTCAGCCTGATCGATGCGGTGCCGCGCGCCATCGCCGACCCTGGCACCACAGCGATCTGGGAGCAGGCGCTGGACATGGTGCAGAGCGGTGAAATGAGCCTGGAAGAATTCGTCGCCAAACAGTCGGCGTGGATGAGCAAGCAGGTGCAGCGCTGCGCCGGTCTGCACATGAGCATCAGCGGGCCGGCGAGCCCGGCGGCAGCGGCGCCCTGGAAAAAGAAACGCAAGGCGGGGCCGCGCAAGACCGCCACCGGCAAGGCAACCACAGCCAAGGGCGGCACCGCCGGCAAGCGCGCGGCCAAACCGACCAGTCGCGCTTGAGGCAGAACAGGATCAGCGCCAGCAGGCCACCGCAAAGGTAGGGTGCGCCGTGCGCACAAAAAATCTACGCCTAGGCTGGTGCACAGGGTGTTCAGCCGGGAGACATAGGTAACAGGTGTCGGGAGACATAGGTAACGCATT
>NZ_CAMPHI010000041.1 GCF_946885955.1 uncultured Pseudomonas sp. | reverse complement strand
GCGGCTGTCGGCCGTCGACTTCGCCTTCAAGGTCGAATGCCCCAGCGACTTCGACTGCAAGCCGCAACACGACTGCATCGACGAACCGCCGCCAGCCGCCGACATCAACTACCTGGCCCGCGACTATGCCAGCCTGCGCCGTCTGATCATGGATCGCCTCGGCCGGCAGATGCCCGGCTGGCGCGACCGCAGCGCGGCGGACCTGGCCACCACCCTGGGCGAGCTGATCGCCTATGTCGGCGATTTGCAGCATTACCGCCTGGATGCCGTCGCCACAGAAGCCTACCTGCATAGCGCGCGCCGTCGCAGCAGCCTGCGGCGGCACGCGCTGTTGGTGGACTATGCCGTGCACGAAGGCTGTAATGCCCGCGCCTGGCTGCACCTGCAAGTCAGCGGCGGGTCGTTCGACCTGCCGGCCGGCCTGCGCTTCTACACTCGCGTGCCCGGCGTGCCGCCGCGGCTGCTCGCCGACTCGCCCCAAGAGCGCCAAGCCCTGCTGGCGGCGCCGCTGGTGTTCGAGCCAATGCACTCGCTGAGCCTGCGCGAAGCCCACAACCAGTTCAGCTTCTACACCTGGAGCGACGAGCGCTGCTGCCTGCCGGCCGGCGCCACTCGCGCCACCATCGCCGGGCACTTCCCCGACCTGGCGGCGGGCGATGTGCTGATCTTCCAGGAAGTGCTCGGCCCGCTCACCGGCGAGCCGGCCGATGCCGACCCCGAGCATCGCCATGCGGTGCGCCTGACCGAGGTGCGCGCCTTCGATGGGGTCAACCCGCTGACCGATCCGCTGGATGGCAGCGAAGTCACCGAAATCGCCTGGCACGCGGACGACGCCCTGCCGATGGCGCTGTGCATCTCCAGCGAAACCGACTCGGCCCACGGCCAGACGCAGCTGGACAACGTCAGCATCGCCCTGGGCAACAATCTGCTGGTCGACCATGGCCGCAGCATCGACGGCGAAGCCCTCGGCAGCGTGCCCGCGCCGACCCTGCACTACCCGCCCGTGCGCGGCGACGCCTGCCAACGCAGCGCGCCGCAACCCTTGCCGCCGCGCTTTCGCCCACTGCTCGGCGAAGGCCCGGTGAGCCACCAGGGCCAGGTGCTGCGCAGCTTTATGGAAAACGGCCTGCGCCGCCACGAGCGGGTGCCGTTCGATCCCGACGCCTCGGCCAGCGCGGCGCTGCGTTGGCGAACCGCCGATGCGATACCCGATCTGCGCCTGCAAAGCGGCGCCGCGCCCGACCACTGGAGCGCCCAGCGCAACCTGCTGGACAGCAAGGCCGACGACCGTCACTTCGTCCTGGAAAGCGAAAACGACGGCAGTGCCCGTTTGCGTTTCGGCGACGACGCCCACGGCCGCCGGCCGGATGCCGGTACCGAGTTTTTCGCCTTCTATCGGGTCGGCAACGGTCCCGAAGGCAATGTCGGCGCCGACAGCATCGCCCACGTGGTGAGCGCCGAGGCGCGCATCGAAGCGGTGCGCAACCCGCTGCCGGCCCGCGGCGGCGTCGCCGCGGAGAACGCGGCACAGGTGCGCCGCGCCGCGCCCCATGCGTTTCGCACCCAGGAGCGCGCGGTGACCCCGGCCGATTACGCCGAAGTCACCGAACGCCTGGCCGGCGTGCAGCGCGCCGCAGCCGGGCTGCGCTGGACCGGCAGCTGGCACACGGTGTTCGTCACCGTCGACCGCGAAGGCGGTGCGGCGGTGGACCAGGGCTTCGCCACCAGCGTGGTCGAGCACCTGGAGCGCTACCGCATGGCCGGGCACGACCTGCACGTCAACGAGCCGCTGCACGTCTCGCTGCAGATCGACCTGCTGGTCTGCGTCAAGGCCGGCTATTTCCGCAGCGACGTGCGCCGCGGCCTGTCCGATGTGCTGAGCAGCCGGCGGCGCGCCGACGGCACTCTCGGCCTGTTCCATCCGGACAATTTCAGTTTCGGCCAGAGCGTCTATCTCAGCCCGCTGTATGCCGCCGCGCGCACCGTGGCCGGGGTCGCCTCGGTTCAGGTCACGCGTTTTCAGCGCCAGGGCCAGGACGACGCCAAGCCCCTGGCCGATGGCTTTTTGCCGCTCGGCCGACTGGAAATCGCCCGGCTGGACAACGACCCCAACTTTCCGGAGCACGGTGTGCTGCGACTCGATTTGCACGGAGGCAAGTGATGAGTATCTCGACCAAGCCCGGTTGCGGCTGCTGTGCCGGCGTCGATGCGCAAACCCCGCTGCGTATCGCCAACCCACCCGGCCTGCCCGCCATCGCCTACCGCATCGGCCAGCACGGCGATTTCATGGAAAGCCTGCGGGCTCGCCTGTCGAGCACCGATTACCCGGCCCTGGCGGCGCTGACCACTCGCGAGGACAGCGATTTCACCCTGGCGCTGGCCGACGCCCTGGCCTGCTCGCTGGACGTGCTGGCCTTCTATACCGAGCGCTACGCCCAGGAGCACTACCTGCGCACCGCCGTCGAACGCCTGTCGGTGGGCCAGATGGCGCGGCTGATCGGCTACCGCCCGGCACCCGGCGTGGCCGCCAGCACCCACCTGGCCTTCACCCTGCAAAGCGTGCCCGGCGCACCGGCCGAACCGATCGTCATCCCGGTCGGCACGCGGGTGCAGAGCGTGCCCGGCCAGGACGAACAGGCGCAGACCTTCGAAACCGTCGCGCCGGCGCCAGCGCGGGCCGAATGGAACGCCATCCCGGTACAAAGCACGCAGGCCTGGGCGCCGCACTTCGGCGACAGCGAGCTGTGGCTGGTTGGGCTGGCGACCCAGCTACAGCCCGGCGATGCGATCCTCATCGTCGGCGCCGACCGCATCGCCAACCCCGGCAGCGAATACTGGGATGTGCGCGTGCTGGCCGGGGTCGAGGCGGACAACAGCAACAATCGCACCCGGGTGTTCTGGCAGCATCCGCTGGGCAGCGTGTTCCCACCTATGGGCCCGGCCAGCGTTGGCGTGCAGGTGTTCGCCCTGCGCCAACGCACCGCGCTGTTCGGCCATAACGCGCCCGACGCCAATCTGATGGGCAATGACGATTCCAACGCTGCCAAGCTGATCGACAAGACCAACAGCAACGATTGGCAGTGGAAGAACTTCCAGGTCGATGCCAATGCGGTGGACCTGGACACCGACAACGCCAAGATCGTCGCTGGCAGCTGGTTCGCCCTGGTGTCCAATCAGCCGGGCCTGGGCAGCGCCGATCTGCCCGGCTATACCGAGCTGTATCGCGCCAGTCAGGTGGTGCATCGCAGCCGCAACGCCTTCGCGCTGTCCGGCAAGATCACCCGGATCACCCCGGACACCAGCGAAAACCTCACCGCCAGCCGCTTCCCGCT
This sequence comes from uncultured Pseudomonas sp., assembly GCF_946885955.1. The sequence goes on along the minus strand of NZ_CAMPHI010000041.1, from coordinate 45,704 downwards.
GCGCCGCACCCTGGTGTTGGCGCACAGCGAGGAGTTGGCCGCCAGCGCGGTGCCGCTGTTCCACCCGGCGTATGGCGATGCCCTGAGCCTCGCCCGGCGGATCGAGGGTTTGCAGCCCGGCCAGCCCATCGCGCTGTCGGGCACGCGCCAGCGCCTCGTCATCGCCGCCGGTGCCAGCGGCCTGTCGCTGGTTCTCGATGACGGCGGCAGCGCTGCGCTGGTGGAGGGCGACGAGCTATTTATGCTGGCGCCGGCCGACCGCCTGTTCGGCAGCACCCCGGTGGCCCTGGGCGCCGAGGCGTTCGCCGGATTGATCGGCAAGGCCGGTGTGCGCTTGCGCCTGGCCCTGCTCGACCGCGATGGCCGCCGCGGCACGCTGATCGCCAAGGGCAGCGAGATACGCCTCACCGCCAAGCGCAAGGACGACGAGTTGGTGCGCGAGATCGCCTTTATCGGCAGCGGCGACGAGGCCATCGCCCATGACCGCGACCGCACCTATCTCAAGTTGCAGGCGCCACTTGAACACGTCTACGAGCGCGCCGGCCTGCGCATCAATGCCAACGTGGCGCCCGCGACCCACGGCGAAACGGTCGAGGGCATTCTCGGCGACGGCAATGCCAGCGTGGCCAACCAGCGCTTCCGCCTGAGCCAGGCGCCGCTGACCTATGTCAGCGCCAACACCCCCAGCGGCCGTGCCTCGACCCTGGAAGTGCGCATCAACGAGGTGCTGTGGAGCGAGGTGCCGACGCTTTACCAGGTCGCCGCCGATGCCCGCCGCTACGAAACCGCCGAGGACGACGAGGCCGTCACCACCCTACAATTCGGCGACGGCAGCGAAGGCGCGCGCCTGCCCAGCGGCCACAGCAATGTACGGGTGCGCTACCGCAAGGGCCTCGGCGCCGGTGGCAACCTGGCCGCCGGCAAGCTGACCACCCTGCTGTCGCGGCCGCTGGGCGTCAGCGAAGCGGTCAACCCGGTGCCGGCGACCGGTGGCGAGGATGCCGAACCGCTGTCGCGGGCGCGCAGCAACGCGCCCCTGACCGTGCTGACCCTGGACCGCGCGGTATCCATCGCCGATTACGCCAACTTCGCTCGCGCCTTCGCCGGCATCGACAAGGCCCACGCGCTGTGGATACCGGCCGGCCCCGCCCGTGGCGTATTCCTCAGCATCGCCGGGGTCGACGGCGCCAAGGTGCCGGAGAGCAGCGATACCTATGGCTTTCTGCGCGAAGCCCTGAGCACCTACGGCGACCCGTTGGTGCCGCTACGCATGGTCGACTACCAGGACGCGCGCTTCCGCTGCCGGCTATCGGTCAAGGTGCTCACGGAATACGACGGCGAGCAGGTGCTGGCCGCCGTGGACAGCGCGCTGCGCACGCACTTCAGCTTCGCCCAGCGCGATTTCGGCCAGACCGTGTCGGTGGACGAGGTGGCCGCCGTGGCCCAGGGCGTGGCCGGGGTGCTGGCGGTGCAAGTCACCCGCCTGCATCGCCAGGGCCAGCCTCCCGGCGTGGTGCCGCGGTTGTTCGCCACCCTGCCGGTGGCGACCCTGAGCGGCTTGCCGCAGGCCGCCGAGCTGTTGACCCTGGCCGATGCGCCGATCGAACTGGAGGTGCTGCCATGAATGCCGATGCCCAGGCGCTTTACGCGCTGCTGCCGGCCATCCAGCGCATCCGCAATGCCGAACTGGCGGCGACCGAAGGGCTGGAACGCGGGCCGCTGGAAGAACTGGTGGCGGTGCTCGCCGAACAGATCGCGATCGCCGACGAAAGCCTCGAACAGCTCTACGACGACCTGTTTATCGAAACCTGCGCCGATTGGGTGGTGCCCTACATCGGCGACCTGATCGGCTACCAGAGCCTGCATCAGGTCGCGCCCAAGGTCGCCAGCCCGCGCGCCGAGGTCGCCCATACCATCGCCCTGCGCCGGCGCAAGGGCACCGCCCTGGTCCTGGAACAGCTGGCCCGCGACGTTACCGGCTGGGACGCCAAGGCGGTGGAATACTTCCAACGCCTGTGCGCCACCCAGTACATGAATCATCTGCGACCGCAGGCGTTGCAAGCGCCGGATATGCGTCAGGGCGAGGCGCTGGAATGGCTCGGCAGCGCCTTCGAAAGCGCCAACCGCAGCGTCGACGTGCGGCGTATCGACTCCGGCCGTGGTCGCCACAACATTCCCAACGTCGGCCTGCACCTATGGCGCCTGCAAGCCTATGCTCGCAGCGCCTCGCCCTGCCCGAGGCAAGGTCCGCGGCGCTACCGCGCCAGCCCCCTGGGCCACGATCTGCCGCTGTACAACCGCCCGCTGGCGGAAGACGACATCAGCCACCTGGCCGAGCCGGACAACGTTCCCCTACCACTATCGCGGCGCCGCCTCGCCGCCCACCTGGCCCGTTACTACGGCACCCGCGCCAATGCCCTGGCGCCGATCGACAACCCGGCACCGAGCCTCAACCTGTGGGTGGACGGCACGCTGATCGAGCGCGAGCAGATCTGTATCTGCCATCTCGGCGACGACGGCGCCGGCTGGGCCCATACGCCGCCGCCCGACGGCTGCTACGCCATCGACCCGGTGCTCGGGCGCATCGCCCTGCCCCTCGACGCGGCTGACTCCGAGGACGTGCGCCTGACCTGGCACGAAGGCTTTTCCGCCGATATCGGCGGCGGCGAATACGAGCGCGGCGCTGACCTGGCGCCCGTGCCCGCCGGCACCACTGTGGTACGCGTGCCCGAAGACCAGCCGACCCTGGCCGCCGCGCTGATCGAGATCGCCGGCAACGGCGTGATCGAGATCAGCGACAACAGCCGCTACGAGGAAACCCTGGAAATCGCCGTGCAGGCCGATGGTGCGGTGGAGATCCGTGCGGCCAACGGCCGCCGGCCGACCCTGCTGCTCGGCGCCTTGACCATCACCGGCGCGGCCAACAGTGCCTGCCTGCTCAACGGCCTGCTGATCGACGGCGCGCCGCTGCGGGTGCCGGACGACCCCGGCAATCTGCTCGAACACCTGCAACTGTCGCATTGCACCCTGGTGCCGGGCATCGAGCTGGACAGCGCCGGCCAGCCGCTGCAACCCGGCACGCCGAGCCTGCAACTGGCCATCGCCGGTTTGCAGGTGCAGATCACCCGCAGCATCGTCGGCGCCATTCGCGCCCATGAGCGCGCCCAGGTCGAGGCCAGCGACAGCCTGATCGACGCCACCGCCCGCGATGGCGTGGCCTTCGCCGCTCTCGATGGCGAATCCCCCGGCGCGACGCTGTCGCTGGACGCCTGCACCCTGATCGGCAAGCTGCATGCCGCCGAAATCGGCCTGATCTCCAACAGCATCCTGTTCGCCGCGCTGGCGGAGGCCGATAGCTGGAGCACGCCGGTGCGCGCGGCGCGCAAGCAGGTCGGTTGCGTGCGCTTCAGCTGGCTGCCGTTCGCCTCCATCGTGCCCCGACGCCATCGCTGCCAGCCGGACTCCGCCGCAACCGCCAACTCCATCGCGCCGCGCTTCACCTCGCTGCGCTATGGCACGCCGGCCTACGGCCAGCTCCGCGCCTCGACACCCGGCGAGGTGCTGCGCGGCGCCGACGACGAGAGCGAAATGGGCGTGTTTCACCAGCTGTATGGCGCCCAGCGCGTGACCAACCTGCGTATCCGCCTGGCGGAATACCTGCGCGTCGGCCTGCGTGCCGGCATCTTTCACGAATCCTGAGGGAGGGAACCCATTATGAGTTTCGATCTGAGCCGTATTCGCTTTGACGCCCGCCAGGATTTTCTCGGCGTGGTCATGCAGCAGGGGCGCGTCCAGCTGGACGCCGACTGGAACGAGTGGGTCGCCCAGTTGGCGCGACGCCTGCAAGCCGGCTCCCTGGACACCTACGGCGGCAACGTGGTGCCGCGTATCACCCCGGACGGTTTTCGCATCGAGGCAGACGGCGGCGCCCTGAGCATCGGCGTCGGACGCATCTACGTCGACGGCCTGCTGGCGGAGAATCATGGCGCCGCCCCGGATACCTGGGAGCCGCGCCTGGCCGAACTGACCGGCAGCCTGCCGCTGGATTACGCCGCCCAACCCTATTACCACAACCCGCCTGAGCTGCCGGACGGCGGGCCGCACCTGGCCTATGTGGACGTCTGGCAGCGCGAGCTGAGCGCGGTGAACATGCCCGAGCTGGTGGAAAAGGCCGTCGGCGTGGATACCACCGGCCGCCTGCAGACGGTCTGGCAGGTCAAGCTGCTGGCCGATGTCGGCGATATCAGCTGTGCCACCAATGACGACGAGATTCCCGGCTGGCTGGAAGCGACCGCGCCCTCGGCCGGCCGGCTGTCCACCGCCACCGGCGACCCCAGCTTCGAGCCGGACCCGTGCCAGGTGCCGCCCGCCGCCGGCTATCGCGGCCTGGAGAACCAGCTGTACCGCGTCGAGGTGCACCAGGGCGGCGTGCTCGGCGAGGCCACGTTCAAGTGGTCGCGGGACAACGCCAGCGTCGCCTCGCGGGTCAGCCATATCAACCCGGCGCGTGACCGCATCACGGTGGAAAGCATCGGCCGCGACGAGGTGCTGCGCTTCCACGATGGCGATTGGGTCGAAGTGACCGACGATTGGCGCGAGCTGCACAACCTGCCCGGCGAGCTGCGGCGTATTCGCGTCGCTGGCGGCGTGGACGAAACCGCTCGCACCCTGGAGTTCGACGTCGCCCTCAGCGCCGGGCTGTTCCCCACCGACGCCCAGCAAGCCACCGAGGCGGCGCGCAATACCCGCGTGCGCCGCTGGGACCAGGCTGGCCTGGTGCGCCGCGAGGACGGCACCCAGGTGCAAGACCTCAACGCGGCGCTGGCCAACGGCGAGATCAACATTCCCGCAGCGGGCACACGGCTGTTCCTCGAATACGGCATCCTCGTCGAATTCAGCCTCGACCCGGCCGGCGGCGAGTTCCACAGCGGCGACTACTGGGTGTTCGCCGCCCGCGGCGTGGACGCCAGCATCGAACTGCTTGACCAGGCGCCGCCGCTGGGCATCCACCACCACTACGCGCGGCTGGCGGTGATCGAGTTTCCCGACGACGAAACCGACTGCCGCACGCTGTGGCCGCCCATCGCCGAGGGCGAAGGTTGCGACTGCAGCGTCTGCGTCAGCGCCGAAGGCCACAACAATGGCAGCGCCACCCTGCAACAGGCCATCGACTCGATCAAGGACAGCGGCGGCACCGTCTGCCTGGGCATCGGTACCTACAACATCGATACCCCGCTGACCATCGATGGCGCGCGCTCGCTGCGCATTCGCGGCCAGGGTTGGCGCACGCAACTGGTCGGCAGCGAGCCGGCAACGGTGATCGAGATCAGCGCCAGCACCGGCGTCGCGCTGGAGAACCTCAGCGTCATCGGCTCGGCCGCCAGTGCCGGCAGCACGCCTATGATCGATGTGCGCAACTGCATCGACCTGCGCGCCGAACATATCAATGTGCTCGGCCTTGCCGTCGGCAATGGCGCCAGCGTCGGCATCGGCCTGTCCGGCTTCCTGCTCGGCGCCAGTATCAGCGACTGCGCCATAGTCGCCGAACGCGGCATCGCCGTGGTCGAGGCCAAACAGCAGAACTACCTGCTCACCGGCGAGCTGCGCGTGGCGCGCAGCCTGTTCTTCTGCAGCCAGCGCGGCATCGATTTCGAGGGCATCTGCCTGCACTACGGCAACACCCGGCTCAGCGGCAACCTGATGCTCAACGGCGAGCAGACCGCCATAGTCGCCAGCGGCGCGGTCTTGCCCGGCTCGCCGTTCACGGTCGCCGACAACCTGATCTACACCAGTGGCGGCGGCATCCGCGTCGGGGTCGATGGGCTGCGTATCGAGAACAACGAAGTCACCGGGCTGGGCGAGCGCAGTGGTGACGGTATCGTGCTCGAAGAGGGGCTCGACCCTGTCGCGCTGGACGATGTGATCGTCCATGGCAATCGGCTGAAGAACCTGCAAGGCAACGCCATTCTCGTCACCCATCGGCTGGAGAACGCGCGCATCGCCGATAACCTCATCGAGCGCATCGGCCTCGCCGCGCTGGCCATGGGCGAAGGCGCGGCGGCGGGCGTGCTGGCGTTCACGGGCAACCGTTGCCGCCAGCTCGGCCTGGCTGCCAACAACGAAGTCAGTGCCTTTGCCGCCATTCAGTTGATTCGTGTCGAGCGCGGCGACTTATGCGACAACCTCGTCGCCGACGTGGCCCGCGGCGCCATTGCCTCGCCCGTCGTGGATGCGATTCGCGCGGTGGCGGTGGGTCAGCTGCGCATCGCCGGCAATCGCCTGTTCGCCATCGGCCCGGACCGCAGCAGCGGCGAGATCGCCGCGATGCACATCGTGCCGCCATTCGACCGCGTGACCATCGATGCCAATTTTGTCGACCGCCTCGGCGAGGATGCCCAGCCGGGCACCGCGCCGATCGTCTGGCGCGCGATTCACATCGCCCCCACCCAGGTTGGCGGCAGCGGTTATTTCACCGAGGCCTACTTCGTCGGTGGCGCCGAAGCGGCCTACCTGCTCACCGCCAACCACGCCTTCGCCGTGGCCCTGCTTCCGCCCGACCTGTCGATCCAGGGCAACCAGCTGCGCGCGCACCTGACCAGCGTGTCGCTCAACCTTTGTACGGGGCTGGAACATTGCCTGTTCGCCGCCAACCGCTGCGAAACCTTCGGCGCTGGCGCTGGCGAGCAAGCGCAGCTCGGGCAACTGACGGCGCGCACGCTGAATGCCAGCAACAACCGCCTGGTCGGCATCGGCGATCTCGACACCCTGCACCTGCAGCCGCAGATCAAGCTCGCCATCGTCATCGGCAACACCAGCACCGGCAATATCCGCGTGCTGGGCGGCACGCCGGTGCCCGCCGACATGGGCCTGACCAACGTCATCGGTTTCTAGAGGAATCTTTCATGGCCATCACCACCTTTCGCGGCGAGAAAAACCTCGGGGATCTCTCCAGCAAGCTGTTCGTGCGCCTGACCCCCAAGCAGAAGGAAAAGGTCGAAGCGGCGCTGCTAAAGGCCAACCCGCAGCTCGGCGAGATCGGCACGTTGCGCGCCGGCACCATTCTTCATGTGCCCGACCTGCCGGAGCTGCGCAGCAAGACCCGACGCGCCCTGGAAAGCCCGGAACAGCAGGTTATCGACCAGTTGCGCGAAGACCTCGGCGCCTACGACAAGCACCTCGCGGCGCGCAGCGAAACCGCCCAGGCCGAGGTGGCGGCGACCGCTGCGCTGCTCAAGGATAAGAACCTGCTTCGCGCCATCGGCAACGATGCGGCACTCAAGCAACTGCTCGGCGAGATCGGCAAGAGCAACGGCGAGCGCAAGCAGAAGCTGGTCGACCGGCAGAAGGCGTTGGGCATGGCGCTCGAGCAGCTACAGAAAGAACTGCAGAGCTTGTGAGGTTTGCCTTCACACATCCGCAGACTTCGTCGGGTGCGCCGCGCGCACCGGAAAGCGCCAGTAGTCTAGATCGGACCTGCACCGCCACGGGCGAAGGCCAAGCGCGACAGGCCCCAGAGGACGATGGCGAACAGCAGGTGGGGGATCAGCGCGGCGACCATGAGCATGGGGCCGACGGCCAGCCCGAACAGTCCCCAACCGATGATCGGGAAAAATAGTACTAGCACCAGTAACCAGAGCCCCACTGCCAGGTACAGGGCATTGAAAAATGTCGGTTGGGTGAAGACCCGCAGATAGATCACCGACCAGAAGGTCACATACAGGAGATGAAACAGCAGGCCCACCACAAGCGGCACATCGCCGAACAGCAATTGGGCGAACGCCAGCGATAACGGCCTGGGCATCGGCAAAAACCCGGCCTGATTGGCGGGCACGATGATCAGCGAAAGAATTATCGCGGTGGCGATACCCACTCCGATGGCTTTGCCATAGTCCTTCGCGGTCATCTGTCGATGCGTCATAAAGGCATCTCCCGGGTTTGGCCTGCGCAGGTTTGACCGGGCGACGGGGAGAGAAATTCAGCTGTTTTGCCCCCCTGCGGCCTGCTAAGCCTGCCGTACTCCGGCCCCCACCAGGTAGCGTTGAAACCAATCCGCCGCCAACCTGGCCACTTCTTCCAACGCGCCAGGCTCGACGAACAAGTGGCTCGCCCCCGCCACTACCTGTAAGCGCTGCTCGCATCGCAGACGGGCGCTGACCTCGCGATTCAGGTGCAGCACGGCAATATCCAGGCCGCCGACTATCTGCAGGGTTGGCGCCCTCACCTGCGTCACGGCCTGTCCGGCCAGATCCGTGCGACCACCTCGCGACACCAGGGCGTGGATCGCCTGCGGGCGCTGCGCCGCGGCAACCAATGCCGCGGCAGCCCCGGTGCTGGCACCAAACAAACCGACGCGCAGGCGCGCCAACTCCAAGTGGCGCGGCAGCCAATCGATCACCTCGACAATCCGTTCCGTCAGCAGCGGAATATCGAACCGCAACTCGCAGGTGACCGCATCGCGCCGCTGTTCCGCTTCGCTGAGCAAATCGAACAGCAAGGCAGCCAGCCCACGCTCGGCGAAGTAACGCGCCACCTGCTGATTGCGTGGGCTGAGACGCCCGCTACCGCTGCCGTGAACGAACACCACCAAAGCTTTTGCGCCATCGGGCAGCAGTAAATCGGCATTCAGGTGGGCATCGCTCAGCGCCAGTTGCAAACCTCGCGCTACGCTCATCGGTTCCTCCGCCATGGTTGCTGTTCGCACGGCCGCAGCCAAGCCCGCTGCAGAAGGTTGAGCACCTCGCGATCCGAGGTTTGAGAGAAGTCGGCATACCAGCTGCCGATCGCTATCAGCGTTTCCGGTATCAGCGGGCAGATAACCTCATCGGCTTCGGCGCGCAGCAGCGTCACGCTTTCCGCCGCGCCGACCGGCACGGCGACACATACCGATAACGGCTTCTGCTGACGTGCCGCCTGCACCGCCGCACGCATGGTCGCGCCGGTGGCCAGGCCATCGTCGACCAGAATCACCCGCTGGCCGCATAACACCGGAGCGGCACGGTCGCCACGGTAGGCATGATCGCGACGCTGTAATTCACGGGTTTCGCGGGCCACCACCGCTTCGATGGTTTCCGCCCGCAGATCGAGCATCTGCACCACCTCGGCGTTCAATACCCGCACCCCGCCGCTGGCGATGGCGCCCATGGCGTACTCTTCGTGGCCCGGTACGCCGAGCTTGCGCACCAGCATCAGGTCCAGCCGCAGGTCCAGCGCCCTGGCTATCTCATAGGCCACCGGCACGCCGCCGCGCGGCAGCGCCAGGACGATTGCATCCGCCTGCCCGTGATACGCCGATAACCAGGGCACCAGGGCGCGCCCGGCGGCGACCCGGTCACGGATAGGAACATCGAGGGCAGAGTGATGAGCCATCCGCAACCTCCGATAACAGTGCATGCAGGTATGACCCGTACGGGCTTCACCTCGTTCTTATACGTTGGTCGATGCAGCGCTACCCGACGCTCTCGCCGATAGACGGCATGCGGGGGAGAAATCAGAGCAAAACTTGACACGAATCATTATTGATTGCGAATACGCCTCATAAACTGCGCCCATCACTTGCACCTTTCGAGGAATATATCGATGCGCGTACAGCTCTCCCTTTCTCTCGCAGCCTTGGTCTGCGCCTCGCTGGCCCAGGCCAAGGAATACCCGATCGGCGAACCCCAGCAATGCGGCGGCCTGGATGTCGGCGCCGTGTACCTGCAACCGATCGAGATGGACCCGCCGGGCATGATGCGCCCCGCCGCCGACTCCGATGTGCATCTGGAAGCGGACGTTCGCGCACTGGAAAACAACCCCAATGGCTTCCAGGAGGGCAGTTTCGTGCCCTACCTGAATATCGCCTTCGTCCTGCGCAAGGAAGGTAGCGACGAAGTGCTCGAGGGCGATTTCCACGCCATGGTGGCCAACGACGGACCGCACTACGGCGAAAACCTCAAGCTGTTCGGCCCGGGCAAATACCAGCTGACCTATAAGATCACCTCGCCCGCTGGCGGCCACGGCATGTTCGGCCGCCACACCGACAAGGAAACCGGCGTCGCGCCCTGGTTCGAGCGCTGCGATCTCAGCTACGAATTCACCTATGCCGGTATCGGCAAGAAAGGCGGTTACTGATCGCATCCATCGGAGTTGGCTATGACACGTCTGCTGTGTGCCCTGCTGTTGGCCACCTTTGGCTTGCCTGGTTTCGCGGCCGGCTTGCCAACCTACGAGTTGGTGATCCGCGATGGTCACTTCACCCCGCCGCTGCTCGAAGTGGCGGCCGGCCAGCGCTTCAAGATCGTTTTGCATAACCAGGGGCAAGGCCCGGCGGAGTTCGAAAGCACGCCCTTGCGGGTGGAAAAAGTCATGTCGCCCGGGGTCACCTCGTTCGTGGTGATCCACCCGCTGCGGCCCGGCCACTATCCGTTCTTCGACGAGTTCCACCTCGGCTTGCCCGAGGGCGGCATAGTCGCCAAATGAACCTGTTGCACCGGAGTTTCGAATGAATCAGTCGCTGTTTATCGTCTGGCGGGAAAGCGTCGAGGCGTTACTGGTGATCGGCATCCTGTATGCGTGGATCAGCCAGCAGGCCGAGCGAGGTCGCGCCATGACCTTTCTCTGGAGTGGTGTGGCGCTGGGCCTGGGGTTGTCCGCGGCGCTGGCGCTGGCGGTTCTGTTCGCTGGCGAATGGCTGACGGGGCCGGCCGGCGAGTGGTTCCAGGCGGCGCTGGTACTGCTGGCGAGTGCGTTGATCCTGCAGATGGTCGGCTGGATGCGTCGGCATGGCCGCACCTTCAAACACGACCTGCAGCAGGCCGCCGACAGCCATCTGCAGCGCAACGGCGGCCTCGGCCTGCTGCTCCTGGCGATGCTCGCGGTGGGCCGCGAAGGCAGCGAGACCGTGGTCTTCCTGTATGGCATGGGCATCGACAAGCAAGGCGTCGAACTCTGGCAATTCGTCCTCGGCGGTGCCCTGGGTCTGGGGCTGGCGCTGCTTACCTTCGTGCTGTTGCAGGCCGGCAGCCGCTTGGTCTCCTGGCGGCATTTCTTCCTGTTCAGCGAGATCGTGCTGCTGTTGCTCGGCGCCTCCATGTTGATCGCCGGGCTCGACCGTATCAGCGGCCAGCTGATGGCGCTGGAATTGCCCGAACAGGTCTACGGCTGGTTCGGCGACGCGCTCTGGGACACTTCGGCAGGTCTGGATGACGCCACGGGTCTGGGGTCGGTACTGGCCGACTTCGCCGGTTACCGCGCCATGCCCTCCCTGGCCACGGTCGCCGCCCTCGCCGGCTACTGGGCGGTGGTTGCGCTCTGGTTGCGGCGCAGTTCGCCCGCCGTGTCGCCATGCGCCAACTGAACGGCCTGCTCGGCGGCCTGGGCGATGCGCTACGGCGCCACGCGCGGCTGATTCGCGGCCTGCAATGGGCGGTCGTAGCCTTCTACGGCCTATTGCTGGTGCTGCCGGCGCTGCTGCCGTTGCCGTCCAGCCAGGCACGCATTCTCGATAACCTGACGTTGCTCGCCCAGTTCATTTTCTGGGGCGTCTGGTGGCCGTTCGTGCTGCTGTCGATCGTGCTGTTCGGCCGGCTCTGGTGCGGCGTGCTCTGCCCCGAAGGTTCGCTCAGCGAATGGATCAGCTGGCGCGGCCTGGGTCGCGGCACCCCACGCTGGATTCGCTGGGGCGGCTGGCCGACCCTGGCGTTTATCCTCACCACTGTTTATGGCCAGCTGATCAGCGTCTACGACTACGCCCAAGCAGCCTTGCTGATTCTCGGCGGCTCGACGCTGGCGGCGATGCTGGTGGGTTTTCTCTATGGTCGCGGCAAGCGCATCTGGTGCCGCTACCTGTGCCCGGTCAGCGGCGTGTTCGCCCTGCTCGCCCGCTTGGCGCCGATGCACTACCGGGTCGACGAACAGCGCTGGCTGGACAATCCGCCGCCGCGTCAGCCGCCGCCCAACTGCGCCCCCTTGTTGGATATCCGGCGCATGCGCGGCGCCGCCGACTGCCACGCCTGCGGGCGCTGCAGCGGACAACGCGGTGCGGTGAAGCTGAGCGCGCGTTCGCCGAACGCCGAAGTGCTGATCGTCGGCCCGCAGCATAGCGGCCATTGGGACAGCCGCCTGTTGCTGTTCGGCGTGATCGGCCTGGCCATGGGCGCCTTTCAATGGACGCTCAGCCCCTGGTTCATCGACCTGAAACAAGCGGCGGCGACCTGGTTGGTCGAGCACGACAGTTACCGGCTGCTGCAAACCGATGCGCCCTGGTGGTTACTGACCCATTACCCCCAGGCCAACGACCTGTTCAGCTGGCTCGATGGACTGCTGATTCTGGGCTACCTGGCAGCCAGCGCGCTGCTGCTCGGCGGTGGTCTGTGGATCCTGTTGCGAGGCGCGGCCTGGCTGGTATCGCGCACCGGCAATGCCTTCGAACACCTGGCGTTAACGCTGATTCCGCTTGGCGCCAGCGGGCTGTTTCTCGGCCTCAGCGCCACCACCGTCAAGCTGTTGCGTTACGAGGGCCTGGCCCTGGCCTGGGTACAGCCGGCGCGCGCGACCCTGCTCGCCGCCGCTATCGGCTGGAGTCTGTGGCTGGGCTGGCAGGTGCTCGGCCGGCACGGCGCGCGCGGACTGAATCGGCTCGCGGCATTCTGCTGCCTGATGCTCGGGTCGGCCGGGGTCGGCTATGGCTGGTGGTTGCAGTTCTGGGGCTGGAGTTGAGGCGCTTTTCTCCCCTCTCCCTCGGGAGAGGGGCCGGGGGTGAGGGCCAGGTACACCGCCCTTTCGGCGCATCTTGATTTTGATCAACGCCCGCCACTGAGCCGCCGCCATACTCTAGGGCCGTCTTGATGCCTCAGGGAGCACGCGCCATGTCCGCGCCAAGCCAACCGCTCGTCTACGCCTGCTCGGGCTGCTCGAACGTGGCCCAGTTGGCCAACACCCTGGCGGTGCGGCTGGATCGTGCCGGCCTGGCGGAAATGTCCTGTATCGCCGGGGTCGGCGGGCATGTTGCGGCGCTGGTGAACAAGGCCAGGTCCGGGCGACCGATCCTCGCCATCGACGGTTGCCCGTTGCACTGCGTGAAAGCCTGCCTGGCCCAGCACGGCATCGAAGCCGACCGGCATATCACCCTCAACAGCTACGGCCTGCGCAAACGCTACCGGCAGGATTGCAGCGCGGAAGAAGCCGAAGCGCTGTTCGAGGACATGCAAAGGATCATCGCCAGCGACCTCAGTCACCCGGCCAGCGAAGAACCCGGCGCGCGCTCGGCAATTAGGTAAAAAATACCCACAGCGGTCATTTGTACCATGCCCGAGGCCGGGTATTTATCACCACATTCAATATAAAGCCTTATAAATCATTGGCTTGAAGATGGCATAGGCTTTGCTGAATAGGTTGTGCACTCACTCTCGAGCACGCCTTATGTCCTCCGCCCTGATTGACCTCAGCCTGGCCGACCTTGCCAGTTCCCTGCAAGGCGCCGCCGATATCCTGGCCAGGTACAACCTCGACTTCGCCTGCAACGGCCAGCGCAGCCTGCGTGACGAGGCGCTGCTTCGCGGCCTTGATGCCGCGTCTATCGCGTCGCAGATCCAACAGGCCGGCGCGCGGCCCGGGGGCGAGCCGGCCTGGCGTTATCAGGCGGCAGGCGAGCTGGTCGATCATATCCTCGGCCACTTGCATGCACGTCACCTGCGCCTGCTGCCGCAACTGATCGACCAGGCCTGGCACATCGAGCAGCGCTATGCCGACCGGCCCGAATGCCCCCGGGGCCTGGCCTGGCAACTGTGCAACCTGCAGCGGGATCTGGACCAGCACCTGCTGCGGGAAAAACAGCTGCTGCCCCTGCTGCCGGACCCAAGCTCCCTTGCGGTCGCGGCGATGCGGCTCGAACACCAGGCCTACGCCGCGACGCTGCTGGAGCTGGCGCGCTCGAACAATGACTTCAACGCACCGGCTCGCGCCTGCAATACCTGGGTCGCGCTGTACCTGGGGCTTTGGGAGCTGCGCCGCGATCTGGCGCAGCACATGCACCTGGAAAACAACCTGCTGTTCGCCGCGTCCCGATCCAGTCGCCACGCGGCGAACCACACCGACCGCCACTTCGGAGGCCAATCATGAAAAAACTCATCCAGCCGCTGCTGTGGTTTCTCGTCCTTACCTCGACGCTCGCCCTGGCCAGCGGCTTCGCCCTCAGCACCGTAAGCAGCGGTTATCCCGGCAACGGGCCGCAGCAGGCGCTCTAAGCCATCACTCTCATTTATTCAGGATGCCTTTTATGGTGCTTCATCGCGTACACCACCAGATTCTTCGCAGCCATCACCTGTTCGAGCCGTTGAACGAGGAGCAGATGGACGAACTCATGAGCACCAGCCAGTTGCTCAGCATCGACAAGGGCGAGCCGCTGTTCCGCCAGGGCGAACCGGCCAACGCGTTCTACTTCGTGATCGCCGGAGCGGTGAAGATCTATCGGCTGACGCCGGATGGCCAGGAAAAGGTCTTTGAAGTCATCGGCAATCGGCAGACCTTCGCCGAGGCCATGATGCTGATGGACACGCCCAACTACGTGGCCTCGGCCGAGGCGCTGTGTCCGACCCAGCTTTATCGCATCGCCAACAGCACCTATATGCGCCTGCTGCAAAGCAATAGCCGGCTGACCTTCGCCCTGCTCGGCAAGCTGTGCGTGCGCCTGCACCAGCGGGTCAACGAGATCGAAACCCTGTCGCTGAAGAACGCCACCCACCGGGTGGTGCGCTACCTGATCACCCAGCTCGCGCGCCTGCCGGACGGCGTCAACAGTTTCGAATTGCCGATGGCCAAGCAGTTGATCGCCGGGCACCTGTCGATCCAGCCGGAGACCTTTTCGCGGATTATCCGCCGGTTGATTGACGAAGAAGTCATCACCCAGGAAGGCCGGCTGATCGCCGTACTCGATCGTCCACGCCTGGAACAGTTCGAGTAAACACCCCGCGGCTTGGCCGAATGAACGAAGAGCACGCTTTTATGCCCCAGTGCCTGTATTGCCAACGCGACAATCCACCCCGGGAAACCGAATGCGGCCACTGCGGCATGCCGCTCCCAGCGCTCAGCGAAAAAAATGCAGAACGCCGGCAACGTCGCTTTATGTGGTTCTGCATCGGCTTGACGGTGTTTTGCGCGGTGATGATCGTCTGGTTGCCGCGCAGTATTGCCTGAGGATCCCGGCGCTTCTGTGTCTATTTCTGTGCCTGTTTGTTGGGTTACGCGGCGGCAGGTTGCAGCGGTGTCTGGATGATTTTTGGCACCGCGCCGCTAACCCAACCGACGGTCTGTGAGCCTGGTAGTAGGTTGGGTTAGCGGCGACCGCGATTAATCGGACGCTGCCGCAACCAACCGCCGCGTAACCCAACAGAGTCGCCATAGCGCCGTTTCCCCGGATTTCATCCGGGCTACAAGAGCGCGCCATTTATACCTGGGTCAGTTGCCGGTACAGCTGCGGCAGGCGTAGCGGCAGCTGTTGGGGGTTGCGAATCAGGGTGTAGCCATTGGCGCCGAACATATAGGGCAGGTAATCGCCGGCCTCGCGGTCGATGGTGATGCAGAACGGCAGCAGCCCTTGGCGCCGCGCTTCCAATACCGCTTCGCGGGTGTCTTCCACGCCGTAACGGCCCTCGTAAAGATCCAGATCGTTGGGTTTGCCGTCGGTCACCAAGAGCAGCAGCTTGCGCCTTTGCTTACAAGCGCCGAGCAGCGCGCTGGCCTGGCGGATGGCCGCGCCCATGCGGGTGTAATAACCAGGTTTGAGCGCCTGAATGCGCCCGCGGGTGTGGTCGTCGTAGCGCTGTTCGAACGACTTGAGTTCCTGCATGCGCACCTGCTGGCGGCGTAGCGAGGAAAAACCGTAAAGGGCGAAGTTGTCGCCCAGGGTCGACAGTGTTTCGCCGAACAGCAACAGGCTGTCGGTGATCACGTCTATAACCTTGTGCTCATCGTCCAGGTGCGCGTCGGTGGACATCGACAGATCGGCCAGCAGCAAACAAGCCAGGTCGCGGCGGTTAGGCCGCTGCTCCATAAACAGACCACGCTCGGCGCATTGGCCATGCTGGCGCTCGACGTGGAAATCCAGCCAGGCCTGCATGTCCAGCTCCGAACCCTGGGCTTGCTGGCGCAGCCATTGACGGTCGTTGCGCAGATGCTCGAACTGGCGGCGCAGGCGCTTGGCCAATGGTGCCAGACGAGGTGGCAGTGGCTGCGCCTCGCTGCCGCGCGGCACCATCATCTGCAGGTTGACGAATTCCTCGCGCAGATTCTGCTTGCGGTAATCCCACTCCGGTAGCTTGATGCCCTCGCCCAAGGGAATGTCGTCGACATCCGCTGGCGGCAGATCGAGGTGCAACTTGAGCCCGCCACCCTTGCGCAGACGTTGTTTGGACAGCGCCAGCTCGTCGAGGTCTTCGGCGACCCGCGCGGCGTCCAGGTCTTCGCTGTCGTCCGTGCAGCGATCCAGCTCGACATGCTCGGACCAGCTGAACAGGTTCTCCAGACGGAAAATCAGCAGCCCGCTCTTGCTGGTACTTTCCTCGATCCGCTTGGCGCGTTTTGGCCCGCCCTGGCGTTCATCCGACGGAGCCAGCAGGTTGCCCTCGCTTTCCTCGCCCAGCTCGCAGGCTTGGGGTTCGCCGAGGTTTTCCGCCGGATACAACCACAGCGGCAACGGCCAGGGCGCCCGTTCGCTCCGCGGGAAATTCGCGACGCTGCCCGGCTCGCGTAGCGCTTGCCGGAGCGCCGCCTCCAGCTCGGCTTCGTCTTTGCCGACTTGGTCGGGGTGGGGGCGTAATTGCAGGTGGGCTTCGACCAGCCGCTGATAGCGCGCACGCAAGGCCGGATAGCGTTCCAGCAGCTGCAGTGTCCAGCGCTGGTTGTCCCGCGCCCAATGGTGCATCTGCCCCGCTTGCGCGGCGAGCAATGCCAGCCAGCGATACAAGTCCTGATTCAGCGCGGTCTCGGGATACACCGCCAGGCTGGACGGCAGACGCAGGTTGTGGGCATCGCACCAAGCCACCGGCAGTTGCTTGCAGGTGCCGGCCACCTGTTGCAGCAGGCTGCGCCGCAACAGTAGATCGCGGGCGCTGGCGGCCTCCACGCCAACCCCGTTGGCACCGCCCATGGCGCGGAACAACAACGCCAGAGGTCGCTGCATGCTGCTCAGCTCGACCCGCGCCTCGGGAAAATCCGGGCTGGCGCGCCGGGTGATAAAGCGGTGCCAAACGCTGCCCACCCACTCTTCCAGTTCGACGGTAAAGGCCATCTGCTGCACCTCTCTATGGCTATGTCCCAGTTAGTTGTTGCAATGGCTAACAGGTGTGTCCTCGTAGGGTGCGCTGTGCGCACCGGCGCTGGCTGCAGACTCTTGGTGCGCACGGCGCACCCTACCTGTTGCGGCCCTTCAAGCAGGGCCGCTGTTCAGCAAACGCAAAACGGCCCGCTGTACCAGCCGGGCCGAGAAGTTAACCAACAATCACCACTCAGGCCGAAACGGCCAGGGTGGCTTCGTCGCGGACAGTGGCCCGGCCACGCTGCTTGAAGCTGTACAGGTAGCAGAGCAAGCCGATCAGGAAGAACACCCCGGCCACCAGGCGCAGCCAGAAGAACACGGCCAACTGGTCGACGGTATTCATGAACGACAGCGCTATGCCATCCGCCGGCAACCGCTGCAGCTGAACCTGCACCACGCCTGCGGCAGTAAGGAACAGGGTGATCGCCACCATCGACAAGGTCATCAACCAGAAGCCGCGGATTTCGAGGGTTTGCGCCCGCTCGTCCGGCGCCTCGCCAAAGCCCCGCAAGCGCGGCATGGCGTAGCTGATCAAGGTCATCACGATCATCGCGTAAGCGCCGTAGAAGGCCAGGTGACCATGCGCCGCGGTGAGCTGCGAACCGTGGGTGTAGTAGTTCACCGGGGCCAGGGTATGCAGGAAGCCCCATACGCCGGCGCCGAGAAACGCGGTGACGGTCGTGCCTTTGGCCCACAGGGTGGCGGCGCGGTTGGCATGCTGGCGACGGCGTTTGCCGACCATGGTGAAGGCGAACAGCACCATGGCGAAGAACGGGATCGGTTCCATCGCCGAAAAGATCGAGCCGAGCCACAACCAGACCGCCGGAGCACCGATCCAGAAGAAGTGGTGACCGGTACCGATGATGCCGGTGATCAGAGCCATGGCGATGATCACGTAGAGCCACTTCTCGACCACTTCACGGTCCACCCCGGTGATCTTGATCAGCACGAAGGCGAGCATCGCGCCCATGATCAACTCCCACACGCCTTCCACCCACAGGTGCACCACGAACCACCAGTAGTACTTGTCGCGCGCCAGGTTTTCCGGGTTGTAGAAGGAGAACAGGAAGAACACCGCCAAACCGATCAGGCCGGTCATCATGACCATGCTGACCGTGGTTTTACGGCCTTTGAGCAGGGTCATGCCGATGTTGTAGAGGAAGCCCAGGGCGACCACCACGATGCCGGCCTTGGTGATGGTCGGCTGTTCGAGGAACTCGCGACCCATGGTCGGCAGCAGCTCGTTGTGGGTCAACTTGGCCAGCCCTGCATAGGGCACGAACAGGTAGCCGAGAATGGTCAGCACCCCGGCCGCGGCGAATACCCAGAACAGCAGGATCGCCAGTTTCGGGCTGTGCAGCTCGCGGTCCGCCTCCTCGGGAATCAGGTAGTAGGCCGCGCCCATGAAGCCGAACAGCAGCCAGACGATCAGCAGGTTGGTGTGCACCATACGTGCGACGTTGAACGGGATCAGCGGGAACAGGAAGTCGCCGACCACGTATTGCAGGCCCATGATCAGGCCGAACAGCACCTGGCCTAGGAACAGCATCAGAGCGAACACGAAGTAGGGTTTGGCCACGGCCTGCGATTGGAATTTGAGATGCGGGTTCATGATGGTCATCTCTCAGCCCTCCTTGTTTGGCGGCCAGTTGTTGGTATCGATCTTCGAAGTCCACTTGAGGAACTCCGCCATATCGTCAACTTCCTGCTCGCTCAGGTTGAATTGCGGCATCGTCCTGCGCCCCGGGATACCCAGCGGTTGTGCCTTCATCCAGGCGTGCAGGAAAGGTTTGAAGCCCGCGTCCTCGCCGCGCCGGGTGAACACATTGCCCAGCTCAGGCGCGAAGTAGGCACCCTCGCCCAGCAGGCTGTGGCAGCCGATGCAGTTGTTGTTTTCCCAGACCGCCTTGCCGCGAATAACCGACTCGGTCAGCTCCGATGCGTTGGTACGCTCCGGAAAGGTCTGCTCTGTGTGATAGGTCAGGGCCAGGAACACCAGGAAGAAGAACAGGCTTCCCCCGAAGTAGATGTTCCTGGCCATGCTCTTGGTGAAGGTCTCTGACATGGTCGCTTCCTCTTTGCTTGGCGAGTCCATTCTAGAAAGCGACCTAGCGAAACCCGCTTGATGGCAATCAAGAAAGACCGATCAAACAGGTCGGGTATAGAGAGCGTGATTATTCGTAGGGCGGCCATGCCGAAGACTTGTCCGCGATTTGCAGATTCGGGGGTGATGGGTAGGTTGGCGCTGAGCGCAGCTTGTATTGAGCACAGCGATACCCGGGGCACCCTTTCCCGGGTTTCGCTGAGCTCGACCCGGGCTACGGACTACGTGTGCTTTAGCCCCGATCCCGAGCTATAAGGAGCAGCGCAACGCCAGCAGCACGCCCGCCGCCATCGTCACTGGCCAGGCGAGCAGCAAGCCGCGCCATAAGCGTGGGGCGTGGCGCAGCTCCATGAAGCCGTCGGCGATCAGCCAGGCCTTGCCCAGCGCCGCCAGCAATACGCCCGCACTCAGCAGCAAGGTCGCCCCGCTGCTGCCCAGCTGCACGCTGACCACGGACAGCACGGCCAGGCCCAGCCAGCAGTAGATCAGGGTGCGCGAAGCGGACATGGCGACCTCCTCGGTCAATTCAGGACATACACCAGCGGAAACAGCAGCACCCAGACCAGGTCGACCATGTGCCAATAGAGCACGCCGGATTCCAGCGAGCTGTAGTTACCCGGGGCAAAGGCGCATCGTCGGCAACGCTCGGCCAGCCAGGCGAGAATCAGCATGCCGAGCAGCACATGGAGAAAGTGAAAGCCGGTGAGAATCCAGTACAGGGTGAAGAAGGTGTTGTGCTCCATGCCCAGCCCGAGGCCGGACAAGTGCGCGTATTCACTGAGCTTCAAGCCGACGTAAATGCAGGCCGAAAGCAGCGCGGCCAGCAGCAACCAGGCCGCGCGCCGGCCGCGGGCCTGACGCACCTGCTCCTGGGCCAGGGCGGCGAGCAAGCCGCTGCTGAGCAGGCTCAAAGTCAGCGCCAGGCCGGTGGTGCTGTCGAGCAACTGGCGGCTGTCGTGAAACAGCTGCGGGTGCAGGGCCTGGGTGACGGCGAAGACCAGAATCAGCAGGCCGAATACCGTCAGCTCGGCGAGGATAAAAAACCACATCGCCAGATCGCCCGGCAGATGGCGCGCCGGGCTGGCGTCTGGGCATGAGGTCAGTTCAAGCGAAGTGGACATCGACCACGTCCATCAGCGCCGCAACCGTCTGCGGATCGTCCGACAGCGGTTCGGCCAGGCAAGCCAGGCAAGCTTCGCGCGGGCTCATGCCGGCGCCGATCATGCGTGCGGCGAAAATCAGCAGGCGGGTGGACGCCACCTCCTCCAGATCATGTTGTTCCAGGCGCCGCAACGCCTGCCCCAACTGGACCACCTGGGCCGCCAGGACGGTATCGACCTGCGCCTCGTTGGCGACTATGCGTTCCTCCTCGGCCTGCGCTGGGTAGTCGAAACGCAGGGCGACGAAGCGCTGGCGGGTGCTCGGCTTCATGCCCTTGAGCAGGTTCTGATAGCCGGGGTTGTAGGACACCACCAGCATAAAACCGGGCGGCGCGCGCAGCACTTCGCCGGTGCGCTCCAGATACAGCTCGCGGCGGTCGTCAGCCAGCGGGTGCAGCACCACAGCGGTGTCCTGGCGCGCTTCGACCACTTCATCCAGGTAACAGATACAGCCTTCGCGCACCGCGCGGGTCAGCGGACCGTCCTGCCACCAGGTGCCCTGGGCTCCGATCAGATGGCGACCGACCAGGTCGGCGGCGGACAGGTCGTCATGGCAGGCCACGGTGTACAGCGGCAGGTTCAGGCGGTGGGCCATGTACTGCACGAAACGGGTTTTGCCGCACCCGGTCGGCCCTTTGATCAGTACCGGCATGCCGTGCTGCCAGGCTTTCTCGAACAGCACCTCTTCGCTACCCAGGGCCTGGTAGAACGGCATGGCGCGTGCGGCGTCGATTGATTGGATGGGCGCATTCACAACGGATACCTCGGCGGACTATTGAGCATGTCTGCACGCTAACCGCGACGCGGCGCTACGCTCAAGGCATCCGCCGGCAACTCTTGATTGTGGTCAAGTGCATCGGCGCGGGATGTCCCTCCGGCAGCCGTACTGGAGAAACTCGCACCTTGGTCCGGGGTCGTTGTCTGAGACGATAAGCCGCATTGAACCGAGGGGTTGCGGCGACGCACAGTGGCTAACGGCAACAGTTGATTGAAATCAAACGCAAGTAAACGGCTCCCGGCTATGCTTGGATCGTTTTCGGCAAACTGTCGCCACTAGCGATGCATCACACAGGGCTCGGTACCATGTATGCCAAGCCGTTAACTACGCCAAATCGACGCAGGCTCGCTAACGCTTCGCGTCACCGCCTTGAGGAAATACCATGAAGAAGTTTTTCACTCCGTTGTTGGCCCTGGGCGCTGCCCTCAGTATGCAAAGTGCCCTGGCCGTCGACTCGGCAGCCGCCGAAGCACTGTTCAAGAGCAAGCCGTGCGCCGCTTGCCATAAGATCGACATGAAAGTGGTTGGCCCGGCGTTCAAGGACGTCGCCGCCAAATACGCAGGTACCGAAGGTGCCGTCGAACTGCTGGCCGGGCGTATCAAAAATGGTACCCAGGGCACCTGGGGCCCGATACCGATGCCGGCCAACCCGGTCACCGAAGAGGAAGCTAAGATCCTCGCCGAATGGGTGCTGAGCCAGAAGTAAGCCCCGCCAGGACGCCACTTTCGTAACCGCCAGTGGCGTCCTCCCCGCCCCCCCGCCTTTGCTCTTCTCCCGGTAGCCTGAAAGACCTGGGATTCGAGACGTTAAATATCTCCTCAGTGCCATACAATGCCGCTTCTTATCAGTTTCATTGAAGTGAAGCGCCGTAATGGACATCGATCTCGCCCGCACCTTTCTCGATATCACCCGTAGCGGTAGCTTTATCGCCACCGCGGAACGCCTGCATATCACCCAGACGGCGGTGACCGCCCGCATCCAGAACCTGGAAAACCAGCTCGGCTGCCGGCTGTTCGTGCGCAACCGTGCCGGCGCGCGGCTGACCGCCGACGGCGAGCGTTTCGTGCCCTACGCGACGCAGCTGGTACAGACCTGGGAAGCCGCGCGCCGGGACCTGCCGTTGCCGCGCGGTTATGGCGAGCTGCTGACGCTGGGGGCGGAGACCAGCCTGTGCAACCCACTGATGCTGGCGTGGCTGCAGCGCTTGCGCCAGGCCTTGCCGGCCCACGCGTTGCGCAGCGAAGTGGCCAGCGGCAGCCTGTTGCAACAGCAGCTCGACCTCGGCGTGCTCGACGCCGCCCTGGTGCACCAACCCGAGTACTGGCCGAGCCTGCAGGTCGAGCAATTGCTCGAGGAAAAGCTGATCCAGGTGGTGCAGGCGCACAATCCCGAGCCCTATATGTATGTCGACTGGGGCCCGGCGTTTCGCAAGCTGCATGACAACGCGCTGCCTGAATACACCCGCAACGCCCTCTCCTTCAGCCTCGGCCCGTTCGCCTTGCAGTACCTGCTGCAATGCGGCGGCCGCGGTTACTTCCGCACCCGGGTAGTGCAGCGCTACCTTGATGAAGGCCTCCTCAAACGGGTGGAAAAGGCCCCGGAATTCACCTACCCGGTGTACCTGGTCTATCCTCGGGCCGCCGATAGCCCGGCCCTGCGCAGCGCCCTGGAACTGCTGCGCGAAGTGGTCAGCGACGACTTCGACTGGTCGCGCTGGTATCCCGATACCTAGGAACGGGTTGGCGCGGCACCAATAGCCTGTCCGGCTCGGTTACAACCGCTGAGTCGAGACGGCCCCGCTCGTGGGGTGCTCCGTGCGCACTGGCGTCGGCCTAGAATCCCGGTGCGCGTGACGCGCACCCTACGACGGCGCCGAATACCTGAACGCAGCTACCGCGACGGTTCAATCCGGCAGGTGCTTGAGCCAGTTGCGGTACAGCGCGGCGATCAGATCGGTCTGGGTGATCATGCCGACCAGGCGCTGCTGCTCGTCCACCACCGGCAGGCAATGCAAGCCGCGATCGGAGAGCAGAAACACCAGGTCGACCATGTGCGCATCGGGCGTCACCGAGATCACCGGCGCGCTCATGACCGAGCGCAGTTTGGTGCCGCGCAGGTACTTCAGCTGACCCAGATTGACCCGCGCCCGGCTCGGCTGGAACTGCTTGAGCAGATCGACCAGGGTGACGATGCCGATCAGTTTGCGGCTGCCTTCCTCGAGCACCGGCAGCGAGCGCAGGCGATGCTCGCGCAGGGTCTGCCAGGCCTGTTCGATAAAACTGTCCGGCGCGGCGCAATGCAGATCGCGCGACATGATATCCGCCGCGGTGATCTCGCCCATGCTGCGGCGCAACGCGTGTTTCTCGGTTTGCTTGATCAGCTGCTCCAGATCGTCGCGGGTCACGTCGACGTATTCGCCGAAGTCCTGCAAGGCCTGGTCGATGTCGTTGCGGGTAAAGCTCATCCGCTCGCTCGGCAACAGATCCTGGGTGTGGTGACTGTTTTCCCTGGGCAGACGCCACTTCGGATAGGCGTGGCCGGTCAGGTTGTTGTAGAGCAAGGCGACCGCAACCAGCAACAGCGAGGTCGCCGCCACCGGCACGAGCAAGGCGTAGCCCTGCACCGCGACATCCGCCCCACCGCTGGCGACCACCACGGCCAGGGCGCAGCCCGGCGGATGCAGACAGCGCATGGCAACCATGCATGCGAGCGAAAGGGCGGCAGCCAGCATGATCGCCGGCTGCGTGTGCAGCGCACTCAACCCCAGCGCTATGCCAATCAACGTGGACAACAAGTTGCCGCCCAGAACCGACCACGGCTGGGCGAAGGGGCTGGACGAAGCGCCGAACAGCAGGACCGCGGAGGCCCCGGCAGGGCCGGCAAGGCTATGGGTGATCGGCATGCCGAACCACCAGGCACCGAGCGAAACGCAGAGTGCCATGACGACGCCGACCCCAATGGTCGCGCGCAGCCATTCTCGAGGGTGAGCATTGAGCGGCGCGGGAGCAAGGGATCTGAGCCAGTCGGATAGATGTTGTTGCATGGTTGCTGCCCGGAGTTTTCTGTTTGGCAAGGTCGAACCGCTCGCGCGCCGCTTGGCGGAGTTCGCGCGGGTCAATTCAATTAACGAACGGAAGTTTTGCTGCCGCGTGCGGCGACCATCAGCGTTGTCGCGGCAGCCATGGGCAGTTTGATAGAGATGGGTTTCATAAGACTTGCGCGACCGATCACGAACGCCCACGAACAGGCGCACCGCGTTTACACGCCGCTCCTTTTCGATCTGGTTCATATTGGCGCGGCAAATGGCCACGCTGGAGGTAAGTGCCTGCGCAGTGTGCCGAAGCGAATCACTTATCTCTAATGAATAACATTGCAGCTATAGAGCAATAACTTTGCTTTATAGCTGCAATGGAAACTGATTGCAGGCCATTCATGGCCGGCACGACGAAGGCAAAGGGCTTGCCCTCGTAGCCGCTGCATAAGCGGCTTGTTGTCGGACGGTCCGGCGACGTGCCTCGCGGCGAGCGATACGCGAATAGCCCTGCAGGCTGCTTTCGCTGCGGCTCGCAGCGCCCTCCGGGTCAGCTCAGGGTGTAGCCGTTGTCCACCACCCAGTCCTGGCCATATACGCCGCGGGCCCCCTGGGACAGCTGGAAGAGAATGACATTGGCGACCGCCGCCGCTTCGAGGAAATGGCCGGGCAGCAAGCGTTGGGCGACCGTATCGGCAATCTCGCCCAGTTGCTCGTCGGTCAGCCCCAGGGTGCCCCAGATCGCCGTCGCGGTGGGGCCGGGTGAAACCAGGTTGATGCGCAGATCCAGGGCGGCGAGTTCCACCGCTATGGTTCTTACCTGAGCGCTCAGTGCCGCTTTGCTGGCGATATAGGCGGCCAGCCCGGGAAAGCTCAAATGGCTCAGAAAGGTGCTGACGAACACCACCGAGGCCGGTTTGGCCAGGGTGTCGCGCAACGCCGCCAGGGTGTTCAAGGCGCCGGCACCATTGACCGCCCATTGCCGGTCGAAGGCGCTCAGGTCCAGGCAGTCGGCCAGTTCGGCGATGCCGGCGTTGGGCACCAGGTAATCCACCGGGCCGAGACGCGCAGCCTGTCGCGCCAGGCTGTCGAGGTCGTCCCGGCAGGTCACGTCGCCGGCTTGCCAGTGCAAACGCTCGCCATAGGTTTCCATCAGCGCGGGCAACCCGCCAAGTGTGCGGGACATCGCCAATACCCTGGCACCGCGTTGCAGCAAGGCCGCGCACAGCGCCAGGCCGATGCCCGAACTGGCGCCGGTGACCACGGCCAGACGATCCTGGAATTCGCTTTTCATCATTGCTCTCCGATGCCCGGCGGCGCCGGGCGGGCAGCGTCACCCTGCGAGTGAGTGCGGGTGATCGGGTTCCGATCCGGGGCAGCGGCGCTGTCCGGACAAGATCTTTTTACCGCGAGGGAAAGGTTTGGCGACTTGACCGCAATCAGCTTTGGCTTGCGTAGAGGGAATGCCCGCTGAACGGGCCGCTAGGGGTAGATCCCAAGCTCCGATTCACACGCGGATAAGCTATGCGCCTGTGGAGTGGAGCCGTGACTTCGGGGCGATGCCTTGGCGTAACCCGGGGTCGCTATCCCGGATTGCGCTGGCGCTTGTCCAGGCTACAACTGCTCCGCCAGCTGAGTTCGTAGCCCGGATGAAATCCGGGGGCGATCCAATGCCGGATACATCAATCGGCCCCGCACCTACAAAAAAAGTGCGCAGCAGTCCGCTGCTTATGAGCGCTCGGTTGGCTCGGTCTGATCCTTGGCGTTGATCGATTTACGAAACCCGCCGATTGCCTCGCCCAGGTCAGAACCCAGGCTGCGCAGGCGTTTGCTGCCGAATAGCATGACCACGATCAGCAGCATGATCAGTAGCTGCCAGATGCTGATTCCCATGATGAAGTCCCCTTGTGTAAGTCGCTGCCTGCCTCAACGGCTGGCTTGTTGATGACCGTCCTGCTTACCCATGTCCATGGCCGCGCCCATCTGCAGGACGGACGCGTCGATTTCCTCGAAACGCAGCACCCGCCCGCCTTCGCGCTCGGCCAGCTGGCGCGCGGCCTGCTCGTCGGCGAAGGACGCCAGCACCACGCCCATGGCGCCCTTGAGGCGGGTGCCGACAACGTAATAGGCGCTGGTCGCGTCGATCAGGTAATGATCGTCAGGCTTGTCCCAGGCGCTGCGGCCCATGTCATGGACCAGCAGCTTGACCTTCAGTTGGCGATTTTCCGGTTGCAGCCACCAGCCGAGCATTTCCGCCGGGGAGCAGAATTTCTTCACCCCGCCCTGCCCCAAAACCTCACCCTTGGGGCCGGGAAAATCGGTAATGATCATGCCGCAGACGTGGCACTCGTCGCTCGGGTGGAAGGCCACCGGGGTGAGCGTCTTGGCCTGTTGTTCGGGTTCGCCGCAGGCGGCCAGCAGCAGGCCGAACAGGGCTGCCGACACGAGCCGCATCAGGCGTGGATTGATGTTCATCGAGTTTTTCTCCAACAGTCGCAACGACCCCGGTGCGCTACGCACACCATGCGGTTTAGTTAAACGCCAAAATCAGCTCGGCCGACGCCGAAACACCCAGTAGGCGGCCAGCAGCGGCACTCCTACCCACAGCAGCAGGCACGACCACAACAGCCCGCCAGCCACCGACAAATCGTCGCCCAACGCCATCACCCCGGCGGCAGTGCCGCCGCCGTCAAAGCCGGACAGGTTGATCAGCCGGTAGACGTCGGTCGGGTTAAGCAGCAACAGCCAGGGCAGCAGGTCCGGGTTGAACTGACCCTGGCTGAATACCAGCAAGGCCAGCAAGGCCAGGTCGAACACCAACACGAAGAGGAACCACAGGCCCAGGGCCAGCCCGGCGGCGCTGGATTTTTCGCTGGCCTTGCTGCTCAGCACATAGGCCAGGGCGAGGAACACCCAGCCGAGCAAAGTCGAGGACAGGATGAAGCGGCCGAAGGCCCAGACCAGTTGGCCCAGCTCGACATCCTCGACCAGCACGGCGATGGCCAGGGCGGCGCAACCGAAGCCGATCAGGGTGGCCAGGGCGAGGATCAGGCCGTGGCCGACGAACTTGCCCAGGAGCATCTGGCCGCGCCCCAACGGATAGGTCAGCAACAGCATCAGGGTGCCGCCCTCGTCTTCGCCGACTATCGCGTCGTAGGCCAGCAGCAAGGCGATCAGCGGCACCAGGAAAGTCGCAAGGCTCGCCAGGCTGGCAATGGTCGCCGGGATCGAGGTGAAGCCCAGTTGCCCGGATGCCGCGGCGCCGAGCCAGGCGATACCTGCCGCGAGCACGGCAAACAGCAGACTGATGGCCAGCAACCAGCGATTACGCAGGCCGTCGCTGAGTTCCTTGCGGGCGATGTTCCAGACCTGGTTCATGCTTTGCCCTCCGCGATCGGCGCATTGCCGGCGCGCTCCATGTAGTAACGATAGAGGTCCTCCAGCGACGGCTGGTGGATATCGATATCCTGCGCCTCGCCCTCGCCAAGCAGCTGACGTAGCAGGCCGAGTTTGTGGCCGTTGACCGCTACCACCTCGACTGCAGATTCGCCAATCTGTTGTGCGTCATGCCCGGCGGCACTCCAGCGCTGCACCATCTGCTCGCTGTGCTTGAGCCCGCTGGCGCGGATCAGTGCCGGCAAACCAGCCTCCTCGCGCAGGCTGGCCAGGCTGCCGACCGCCTGCAGGCGACCATGGGCGAGGATCGCCGCGCGGTTGATATGCGCCTCGACGCCCGGCAGCACATGGGAACAGAGGATGATGCTGGTGCCTTGCTGACGCAGGCGATCGACCAGCCGATAGAGGTCCAGGGTGGCGATCGGATCGAGACCCACGGTGGGCTCGTCGAGCAGCAGCAGGCGCGGCGCGCCCAGCAGCGCCTGGGCCAGGCCGAGGCGCTGGCGCATGCCCTTGGAATAGGTTTTCACCCGTCGATCCGCGGCGTCGATAAGGCCGACTTGCTCGAGCAGTTCGTCGACCTGGGCCGCTGCGGCGCCCTTGAGTCGGGCGAAGTGGCGCAGGGTCTCGCGTCCGGTGAGCTGCGGGTAGAAGGTCACGTTCTCCGGCAGGTAGCCGAGCTGGCGCCGCACCTCGGGGTCGTTTGGCGAACGACCGAGCACCTGCACCCTGCCCTCGCTGGCCTGCAACAGGCCGAGAATCAGCTTCATGCTGGTGGTCTTGCCGGCGCCGTTGTGGCCGAACAGGCCGAGCACCTCGCCTTCGCCCAGGCTCAGGTTCAGATCGTGCAGCACGCTCAGGTTGCCGTAGCGCTGGGACACGCCCTGGATATCGACGGCGTTCATGGTGCGGACTCCTGCGTAACGGATTGCAGATCCCCGGTGGGGAATCGCATAAGTGGATGGCTGTCCTGTACCCCCGGCGACTTGACCACCGGAAAGGCCCGCTGCACCCAGCGCAGCAACTCGATGCCGGGGCTGTTCATCAGCAGGCGCACCTGCGGGTACATCCACAATAGGCGGTCGACGTTGTCGTTGGGCTCATAGACCACGTCGCCGAGGCCATCGTTGTTGCGATCCCAGCCCAGGT
Organism: uncultured Pseudomonas sp.; assembly: GCF_946885955.1. Next base: position 16,795 of record NZ_CAMPHI010000041.1, on the reverse strand, counting down.
AATCGCTCCAGTAGTTGCCGCGACCGTTCTGGGACCACTCCTGGGTGCGGGTGGCCACGTACTTGACCTGTTGCTGGTTGTCGACAAAGGCGTTACCAGCGATGCGGTTGTCCTCGGAGCCGGCGGTCAGGTGGATGCCCAGCGGGCTGCGGGCGAACAGGTTGTGTTCGATCACGTCGAACTGCGAGTTGTAGATGAACAGCGCCTTGCCCTCAGCGCCGTTGATCAGGCTGTCGCCGCTGGAGCCGCTGCGCACATCGCTGACGACGTTATCGCGCAGGGTCGAATAGGTGATGTAGTTCATCAGGATGCCGTAGTTCTGGTCATGCTCGGAACGGTTGCCGATCACCGTCAGCTTGCGGCTCTGCATCAGCGCGTAGCCGGTGCGGGTGTTGCGGGTGGTATTGCCGATCACTCGGTTGTCGTTGGAGTACATGTAGTGCACGCCGTAGCGCAGCTCCTCCAGGGTGTTGCCTTCGAGCAGGTTACCGTTCGAGGTATCGATATAGATGCCGTCGCGTGTTTCTCGCACCTGGTTGCCGATCACTCGCGCGCCGTGCACGGCGTACAGATGGATGCCGTTGCCGCGGTCCTGGGAGCGGATGCTCGGGTCGCCCTGGATGTGGTTGCCGATCAGGCTGACATCGGCGGTGCCGTCGACCCAGATGCCGGAGCCCGGCCCTTGCAGGTGGTTGTCCTTGATCAGCGCGCCGCGCGCCTTGGAGCCGATGAACACGGCGGCATTCAAGTCGGTGAGGTTGCGCCCCCAGTCGAGCAGGGTGCAGCCTTCGATGGTCACGCCGGGCGCTTCGATGGTCAGCGCATTGCCCTGGCCCTGGGCGTGGATCACCGCGCCTGGTTCGCAGCGCAGGTGCATCGGCTGTTCGACCCTGAACTGCCCGGTGTATTCGCCGGCTGGCAGGCGCCAGCGGTTGTCACCATCGGCCTGTAGCGGCAGCGCGGTGATGGGTTGCGGCGCCGCCTGGGCCACGCCGCCGAGAATTAGCAGCAGGCACAGCGCGCTGGCATGAAGCGAAGCGATTGCCTGAGGTCTGAGCACTGCGTTTACCTTGTTTCCCGAGCCGCACAGGACTCGCGAAATGAATGGGAGCCGTAGCCCGGATGCAATCCGGGGAGATTGTCGATAAAGCCCCCGGATTTCATCCGGGCTACGGGGCTGCGTTAGCCGTGAGAGCGGCCGTGGGTTTACGCCGGTTCCACCAGCATGCGGCCGACCATTTCCATGTGCAGAGCGTGGCAGAACCAGTTGCAGTAGTACCAGTGCACCCCGGGTTTGTCGGCGGTGAAGGTGATCGACGAGGTCTGCTGCGGGCTGATTTCCATGCTCACGCCATGGTTGGTCATGCAGAAACCATGGGACACGTCCTCGATCTCATCGATGTTGGTGATGGTCACGGTGACCTCATCACCCTGCTTGACGTTGAACTCGGTGACGCCATAGATCGGCGCCGACGAGGTCATGTACACGCGCACCTTGTTGCCGTCGCGGATCACCTTGTTGTCGGTTTCCAGGGTGATGCCGTCCTTCTTGGCGATGGCCACGGTTTCGGCGAAGAACGGATCGTTGCGCTCCCAGATCTTCTTGGTCTTGATCTGGTCGCGACGCGCCAGGATGCAGTCGTGCGGCTCGGCGTAGGTCGGGCCATCGTGTACCAGCTTCATCTCGTCGCCGGAGATGTCGATCAACTGGTCGTTCTCCGGGTGCAGCGGGCCGACCTGGAGGAAGCGGTCCTTGGAGAATTTGCACAACACCACCAGCCACTGGCCGTCGGCATCGCGGGTCTCGGTCAGCGAGGCATGGTTGTGGCCCGGCTGGTACTGCACATCGAGCTTCTGCTTGATGTAGTTGACCTTCTCGCCCTTGTAGGCGCGCACCGCATCTTCCAGATTCCACTTGACCACCTGGCTGTCGATGAACAGCGTGGTGTAGGCATTGCCGCGACCGTCATAGGTGGTGTGCAGCGGGCCCAGGCCGAGTTCCGGCTCCGCGGCAATGGTGTCGCGCGGGTCCTTGAGCTTGTTGTCGAACAGGTCGTCGAGACGATCGATGGCGATCATGCTCACGGTCGGCGACAGCTTGCCATTGGCGATGAAGTACTTGCCGTCCGGCGAGGTATTGAGGCCGTGGGGGTTCTTCGGCACCGGAATGTAGCGGGTCAGTTCGGAACCGGCGCGGCCGTCGACCACCGGCACCTTGGAGTCGCCCAGGGTGGTGAACTTGCCAGCCTTGATCGCCGCCTCGATGCGCGGGATGTTGTACACCACGACCCAGTCGCGTTCGTTGCGCATCATGCCGCCGAGGTCGGTGGCTTTTTCCGAGTTGTAGCAAGTGGAGGCGGCGTATTTGCCGGTGTAGTCGGCATCGGTGTTGTCCAGGTTGCCGTCGACGATGACCTGGAAGGCCATCTCCATCTTCTCCGCATCGATGACGTTGAACATGGTGTAGGCGTTCTTGTCCTGCAGGTCGAAGTTGCTGCCGTCGTTGGGGTGCGGAATGACGAATTCGGCGTTGGCGAACACGTACTTGGTGTGCGGCACCTTCTGCAGACGCAGGCCATGGATGGCCTGGACGTTGGGCACGGTGAGCATCTTGTCGCACTTCATGATGTCCAGGCGGATGCGCGCGACCCGGCTGTTGGCCTTGTCGTTGATAAACAGGTATTTGCCGTCGTACTGGCCGTTGGTCATGGAGATGTGCGGGTGGTGGCAGTCACCGTTGAGGAACTTGGCGCTGTCGCCCATGACCCGCCGGCTTTCGTTGGTCAGGCCCCAGCCGGTGGCGGAGTCGACGTTGAACACCGGGATGCGCATCAGCTCGCGCATCGAGGGCACGCCGAGCACGCGCACTTCACCCTGGTGGCCGCCGCTCCAGAAACCGTAGTAGTCGTCCAGTTCGCCGGGCGCCACGTGGATCTTCGCTTGCGACTCCTTGACCGCGGCGGCCCAGGACTCACGCGTCATCACCCCACCGCCGAGCGCCGTGGCAGCCACCGCCACACCGGTCATGGCCGATGCCCCGAGGAAGCCGCGCCGGCTCAGGCCAGCGGCATTCTTCGATTCTTTTTCACTCATGGTCATACTCCTTTGGACTGCTTCGAGGTGGCGCTCATTCGGCGCCCGTCAATTGCACTGCAGGTATCAACTCGGGGCCCGCCGGCGCGCGCTTGCCGCGCTTCTTGCGCTTGTTGATCAGCGGCGGGCATTTGTTTTCGTTGTGGTAGGTCATCTGGCAATCGAGGCAGTAGTGGCACTCGTTGGCATTGATGTGCCCATCGGGGTGAATGGCCTGGATCTCGCATTCCTTGGCGCACAGTTGGCAGGGGTTGCCGCACTCCTTGCGCCGCTTCAGCCAGTCGAACAGGCGCAGCTTGGTCGGGATCGCCAAGGCGGCGCCCAGCGGGCAGACATAGCGGCAGTAAACCTTGCGGGTGAACAGGTTGATCACCAGGAGGAACACGGCGTAGACCACGAACCACCACTGGCGGTCGAAGTGCAGGGTGATGGCGGTCTTGAACGGTTCCACCTCGGCGAAACGTTCGGCGGCCGACATCGACTCCAGGGAAATGCCGAACAGCACCAGCAGGACGATGTACTTGATCGCCCAGAGCCGTTCATGCAATGCGAATGGCAGCTCGAACTGGCGGATCTTCAGCTTGCGCGCGGCCTCGTTGATCAGCTCCTGCAGGGCGCCGAACGGGCATAGCCAGCCGCAGAACACGCCGCGGCCCCAGAGCAGAATGCTGGCGGCGGTGAAGGTCCAGAGGATGAAAATGATCGGATCGGTGAGGAACAGCTCCCAGCGGAAGTCCTGCACCACGGCATGCACGAAGGTCAGCACGTTGACCACCGACAATTGCCCGAGGGAATACCAGCCGATGAACACCACGGTAAAGATCAGGTAACCGCGGCGCAGCCAGTGAAGGAACCGCGGCTGGCGGGTGAACTTGTCCTGGAGGAACAGGATCACCGTCAACAGCAGCAGGGCGACGACTATCACACCGATCTGGAAGCTCTTCTGGTACCAGATATTCAGCCACACCGGCCGGCTGGCCTCCTCCGCCGCAGCCAGCTCCTCGGCCGTAGGCTGCGGACGCTCGAGGTACTCCTCGGGCATCTGGTACGGCAGCTCGAAACTGCTGAACTCGCCGCTGATCGGGCCGGTCTGGCGGCGCACCAGCAGCTCCAGGCTCCAGGGCGACCCCGGATCGAACCCGGACTTGGCGCGCACGATGAAGATCGAGCGCTCGTCGAACTCGGGCATGCCCTTGGCGTACACGTCAGTCAGGCGCTGGTGGTCCATGTCGCGAAAACTGATCACCTCGCCGAACTGGCGCAACTGCACCCGATCGAAAATACCCCCGCGCACATAGCCCGATCCCTTGTAGGAATAGATGCCGCGGCCCAGCACGGCGATGGCCTGCTCGCCTGGCTTGAGGTCCTGCATAAGGAAGCGGTACTGGTTGTCGCCCAGCAGGTTACGGCCGATGGTCGGCGGGTTCAGGTGCGTGACGTAAAGGTCGATGAAGGTGTCGTCGGCCTCTTCGGGGGAAGCCTGATCGACGCCCTCGGCGGCGCTGCCCTTGAACGCCTCGTCGACCTGAGCACGGGTCAGGTGCAACCGGCGGATCGCGCCATTACCGGTCAACTCGGCCCAGTCAGCTGGCTGGTAGACATCCTCACGCACGCTCGCCGGCTTCTGCTTGATGCCGCCATGGTCCTCGACCAGGCCCAGCGATACCGCCACTTTGTGCGCGGCGCGCATGACGATTTCATTGACCACCATGACCGTGACTGTAGCGCCGGTCACCGCATCGATGGTCACCGCATCCGGGTCGCTACTGCGCCCGACCACCACCCGCTGATCGATCTTGATTCCCTGGTACTTGGCGGTAAATGCGTGAAGCTTTTCCACCGGAATACCGACCAGCAGGATCGGCTCATGGTGTTCGAGTACATAGGCGTCGCGGATCACCCCGGCCGTGTCGAGGATCACCTGCATATTGATCGGCTTGCCGGAATAAGCCGGGATATCGACGACATCCAGGCTCTGGAATACATAGCCGAGCACCTTGTCGCCACTCGACAGGGTGCGCACCTTGAACTCGCCTTTCGGCTCGGAGGGTGCGTCGGCTTCGGGGAAGATCAAGTCGATGCGTTGCTGCTCGATTTCGCCGTAAGACTTGGCTTGTACGCCCTGGAAGGTGGAGAACATTAGCGCGAACAAAATCGCGACAGCCACTCCCCAGGAGCGCCATGCAGGGTGCAGGGAGGATCGAACGAGTGCCGTGGCAGTGCCACTTGAGCGCAGGGAAGTTTTAAAGGTTTGGCAGCTATGCATTATTTGTCCGCCTTGGGCGGTTTAGAAACCTACGGCCAGGGTAGGGATTTCTATCCGGCAGTCCCTTGATATGAATCAAGTGATATCGATCCACTGCGAACGTTCAGGAAATTTCTGGAATACAGGTGCGATCTGCGTGCTTTCAGATTAGAGAGGGATTGTTGCGCACGGCACGGTGCATGAACAAACGCAGGGTCTGGCGCGGCCTAACTCACCATGCGCGAATACCGGCGCGCACCGCGCACCTGCGGTTTATCCCGTAGGGTGCGCCATGCGCACCAGCCCTACTCCCACCGCTACTGCGGCGGAGTCAAATACGCGGCGGTCGCACCCCGCTTGGCTTCACTGGCCTTGAGTTCCAGCTTGGCGACGCTGCGCAAATGCACCTGATCCGGGCCGTCGGCGAAGCGCAGGGCGCGGCCGGTGGTCCACATATCGGCCAGTGGCGTATCCGGGGTCAGGCCCATGGCGCCGTAGACCTGCATGGCGCGATCGACCACGCGGGTGTGCATGTCGGGCACCAAGGCCTTGATCATGGCGATTTCCTTGCGCGCGGCCTTGGCGCCGACTTCGTCGATCATCCAGGCGGTCTTGAGTACCAGCAAACGGGCCTGCTCGATCTCGATACGCGACTCAGCGATCCAATCGCCGATATTGGCGTATTGATGCAGGTACTTGCCGAACGCCTTGCGCTCCTGGGCGCGCTCGACCATCAGCTCCAAGGCCAGCTCGGCCATGCCGATGGAACGCATGCAGTGGTGAATCCGTCCCGGTCCGAGGCGCGCCTGGGCCATCATGAAGCCTGCACCCTCCTCGCCCAGCAGATTGCCGACCGGCACCCGCACATCGCGCAGCAGCAGTTCGCTGTGACCTTCCGGGGCGATATGGTTCATCACCGGAATATTGCGCAGCAGCTGCACGCCGGGCGTGTCGAACGGCACCAGGATCATGCTCTGCTGGCGATGGGCGTCGGCGTTCGGGTCGGTCTTGCCCATCACGATCAGCAACTTGCAGTCGGGGTGCGAGGCGTTGGTGATAAACCACTTGCGCCCGTTGATCACGTACTCGTCGCCGTCGCGGCGGATCAAGGTCTGGATATTGCTGGCGTCCGATGAGGGCACATCCGGCTCGGTCATGGCGAAGGCCGAACGAATCTGGCCTTCGAGCAGCGGCAGCAACCAGCGCTCACGCTGCCCGGACGTGGCGAACAGATGCAGCAGCTCCATATTGCCGGTATCCGGCGCGTTGCAGTTGAACACCTCGGAGGCCCAATGCACGCGCCCCATGATCTCGGCCAGGGGCGCATATTCCAGGTTGCTCAGGCGGGTGCCCGGCTCATCGTCGTGCAATGCCGGCAGGAACAGATTCCACAGTCCCTCGTCGCGCGCCAGGGCCTTGAGGTCGGCCATAAACGGCACCGGGAACTGGCCGGCGGCGACCGCCGCGTGCCAGGCGCCGATACGCGGGACTATATGGGCGTCCATAAAAGTTCGCAGCTGTTGGCGCAGTGCTTCGGTGCGGGGACTGTAGGCGAAGTGCATGGCGAACCTCGTATCGATCATGGAATTGAGCCACAACGTTAGGCCGCCGCCACGGCAAAACCCAGGATCTTCAACCGCCTGAATCGGCCCCCATCACAGCGCCCCAGCAGGCGAGAAAGCTTGATCGAAATCATTACCACAGGCGGTAAAGCTGCTAAGGCTTTATTGATCGTTCCCACGTCGAGGCGTCGAACCGTCCACGTGGGAACGCAGTTGGCGACGCTCCGCGTCGCAGGGACGCAGAGCGTCCCGGATGGGTTACCACGCCGGAGCGTGGGAACAATCATCAACCCACCCGACTCAGCTCACCACTGGATTGATCGTTCCCACGTCGAGGCGTCGAACCGTCCACGTGGGAATGCAGTTGGCGACGCTCCGCGTCGCAGGGGCGCAGAGCGTCCCGGAAGGGTTACCACGCCGAAGCGTGGGAACAATCATCAATCCATCCGACTCAGCTCACCAATGGATATAGAACATGCCCTTGGCCAGCAGCACAATACCAAGCATCTGCGCCAGCACGGCCCAGTGCAGCTTACGGTAAAGGCCCGGCGTCATGCGCCCGGAGCGCAGCAACATGGCGACCAGGCCGAAGCTGAGAAACACGCTGACGGCCAGGACGATTTTCAGGCTCAGCAGCGTGGCGAAACTGCTGGCGAAGGGCTCGCTCAATGCCTGGCGGTGCTGCCAGGCCAGGCCGATGCCGGCGCCATAGACCAACAGCACCACCCAATGCAGCACCGTGCGCGTGCGTTTGCCGAGGGCCTGTTCCAGCTCGACCACCGCACCGGCATCCAGCTGCGGCTTGACCTTGGCGAGTATCACCACCTCGTAGAACAGCGTGCCGATAAAGGCGATCGCCGCCAGCAGATGCACCACGTGTAATAACGCATAACTCATTGCAGCCTCACCATTCGTCGAACCGGGACAGGGCGTAGGGTGCGCCATGCGCACCGCAGCTGCGGCCACCTGGCGCACGGGGCCATGGTGACAATGACATCACCCAGCGACAAACCTCACACCGTACGCGAGAAGTTGCCCTTCTGCGCTTTACCGAGATAGGCATCGAATGCCATGGCCACGCTGCGCATCAGCAGATGCCCTTGCGGCAACAGCAGCAGCGCATCGTCATGGATTTCCACCAGGCGATCGGCCACATGCGTATCGAGAGCCGCCAGGGCGTCGGCGAAGTATTCCTTGAAATCTATGCCGTGGCGCTCCTCGATTTTGCCGAAATCGATCCGGCCGTGGCACATCAGGTCGCTGATCACCTCGCGGCGCAGCAGGTCATCGGCGTTCAGACGATAGCCGCGATGCACCGGCAGCAGGCCCTGATCGATGCGCGCGTAATACTGCGAGAGCTCCTTGACACTCTGGCTGTAACTGTCGCCAACCTTGCCGATCGAAGACACGCCGAGGCCGATCAGGTCGCAATCGGCATGGGTGGAATAACCCTGGAAGTTGCGCTGCAGCGTGCCATTAGCCCTCGCCAAAGCCAGCTCGTCGTCCGGTAAAGCGAAGTGATCCATGCCGATATACACGTAGCCAGCGGCGGTCAGGCGTTCGATGGTCAGCTCCAGCAGTTCCAGCTTGCGCTCCGGCGGCGGCATATCCTCGCGGCGGATCAAGCGCTGCGCGCGTACCAGTTCCGGCAGGTGCGCATAACTGTAGGCGGCAATGCGATCCGGGCGCAGGGCGATAATCTTGCTCAGGGTGACGTCGAAGCTGGCCACGGTCTGCAATGGCAGGCCGTAGATCAGGTCGACGCTGACCGACTTGAAGCGCGCCTCGCGCGCCGCGGCCACCAGGGCATAGACCTGCTCTTCGCTCTGCACGCGGTTGACCGCCGCCTGCACATCCGCATCGAAGTCCTGCACACCGAAACTCAGGCGATTGAAGCCCTGGGCACGCAGTTCATGAATGCGCTCGGGGCTGATGGTGCGCGGGTCGACCTCGATGGAAAACTCGTGCTCGTCGCTGTCGTCCATATCGAATGCCTGATGCAGGCAATCCATCAGATCAGCCAGCTGTTCGCCGGTCAGGTAGGTCGGGGTGCCGCCGCCGAAGTGCAGCTGGGTCAGCTTGCGCGTGCCGTCGAACAGCGCCGCCTGCATGGCGATCTCGCGCTTGAGGTAGTCCAGATACTCGACCGCACGGTGGGTCTTCTGGGTGATGATCTTATTGCAGGCGCAGTAGTAACAAAGGCTCTTGCAGAACGGGATATGGATATACAGCGACAGCGGCTTGGGCGCGACGGCCCGGTTGCTGGCCTCGGCGGCGCTCTGGTAGTCGTCCATGGCGAACGCCTGATGGAACTGCGGCGCTGTTGGATAGGAGGTATAGCGCGGGCCCGGACGATCGTATTTCTCGACCAGGGCGCGATCAAAACTCAATGATTGGGCCATGTTCGACCACCTCTAATAGTGAAACGACCTCTCGATAGAAGGCAGCGCAAAGCGCCGGACACGGGAGGCATGAATAGGTATAGCGCACAGGGGATGAAGACCACCGCCCTGCCCGGCTCGGTAATGGAATGCGGCGATTGTAAGGCGCGCGCCCGAGCGTCGTACCTGATCGAGGTCAATCAAGACGCAGATGGTGCTCGGAGTTGGAATGCAGCTAGCTACGGTCGTTGGTGACGCGGAGCGTCACAGGCTTGCTCCCACGCTGGAGCGTGGGAGACATCAATATCAGGCCAGACCACGGGGCTCCAAGCTCACCCCGATCAGTCCCCTCTCCCTCCGGGAGAGGATTAGGGTGAGGGAAAAATTCGTGCGCCTACCAAAGCATTCCCGAGCTGACACCAATCAGCTCGCAATCAGTGCCCACGCAACTCGAAATGCGCAAACAACTGCCCCAGGCGCAACCACAACTCGCCCGCCTCGTCCGGTATCGCCGTCATCGGCAGCTCCGCGTCGAGCATGCGCGCGCTGCGCACCAGCTGTACCGAGAAGTGTTTGACGCCGAAGGCATGCAGCCGCTGGCCGATGCGCCAGAGCTTTTCCACATCCAGCAGGTGCCAATGCACGGTGGTACGGCATTCGTAATCCACACCGCTGGCCAGCAAATGTTCCAGGCTTCGCCAGTTGGCTTTACCGCTGCCGCTGACGCCAGTGATCAGCTCGGCATCTTCGGCCAGGGCCTTGATATCGAAACCGACCCAGTCCACCGCCTTCAGCGCCCAGGAAAACGCCCAGGGTTTGATCCCGGCACTGTGCAAGCCGATGCGATAACCCAACGCCCGCGCCTCGTCCATCGCCGGCACCAGGCCGCCTTGCAGGGTCGCCTCGCCACCGCTGAACACCACCGCCTGCAACAAACCCTGACGACGGCGGAGAAACTCCAACACCTGCGGCCAGGGGATTTCCTGCTCGCCGCGGGCCGCTATCAGATCGGGGTTATGGCAGTAACGGCAACGCCAGGCGCAACCCTGGCAGAACAGTACACAGGCCAGCAGTCCCGGGTAATCCAGGGTGGTCAGGGGCACCATGCCCCCGACCCGTAACACTCTGCTCACGCAACCCGCGCTCGCACCGCCGACTCGGTGAAGTGCTGACGTTCGAGGTGCTCGGATTGCTTGCCGGGATTGAACGCGGTGACCGGGCGGTGATAGCCCATCACGCGGGTCCAGACTTCGCAACGTTGACGTTGTTCTTGTGGCAGTTGCTGGGCATTCATGGTGTTACTCCTTGTTGTGGGGAAACGGAAAAATCTAAATGTGGATCGATTGCGCGCCCTTCCTATGGAAGGGGGGCTTTTGTGGGAGGGGCTTCAGCCGCGACCCAGCCAGTACCGGCAGATCGCCAGTCCGTAGGGTGGGTTAGCGGCGCGGGACGCCGAGGGCCGAGCCACCGCCTCCCTCGGGCGCCGCGTAACCCACCGCGATGCCAGACCGGCCGCCTTCGGGAGATCAGCCACAGGCCTTCTCGCCGCAGCTTTGCTGTTTGTGCAGCAGCACCTCATCGCATTTCGGGCAGAACTCGTGCTCGCCATCCAGGTAGCCATGCACCGGGCAGATCGAGAATGTCGGGGTGATCGTCAGGTACGGCAGGCGGAAACGCCCCAGGGCGTTGCGCACCAGTTGTTTGCAGGCCTGGGTCGAGGAAATCCGCTCGGCCATATACAGGTGCAGCACAGTGCCTCCGGTGTATTTGCATTGCAGCTCGTCCTGCAATTCCAGCGCCTCGAAGGGATCGTCGGTGAAGCCCACCGGCAACTGCGAGGAGTTGGTGTAGTAAGGCGCATCAACGCTGCCGGCCTGGAGAATGTCCGGGTAGCGCTTGCGGTCTTCCTTCGCGAAACGGTAGGTGGTGCCCTCCGCCGGCGTCGCTTCGAGGTTGTACAGCTGCCCGGTTTCCTCCTGGAAGCGCACCAGGGTCGCACGCACGTGGTCGAGCAGGAGCAAGGCAAACTCGCGGCCTCTCGGCGTGTGCATGCCCTCCTCATCGCCAGTGAAGTTGCGCAGCATCTCGTGCAGGCCGTTGAGGCCGATGGTGGAGAAGTGATTGCGCAGCGTGCCCAGGTAACGCTTGGTGTAGGGATAAAGGCCGGCGTCCATATGGTGCTGGATCACCTTGCGCTTGACCTCCAGGCTCTCCATCGCCAGTTCCATCAACTGATCGAGGCGCTTGAGCAAGCCATTTGTGTCGCCCTTATAGAGGTAGCCAAGGCGCGCACAGTTGATCGTCACCACACCGAGGGAGCCAGTCTGCTCCGCCGAACCGAACAGCCCACCGCCGCGTTTGAGCAGCTCGCGCACGTCCAGCTGCAAACGGCAGCACATCGAGCGCACCTGGTTGGGCTGCATGTCCGAGTTGAGGAAGTTCTGGAAGTACGGCAAGCCGTAGCGCGCGGTCATCTCGAACAGCAGGTCGGCGTTTTCGCTGTCCCAGGGGAAGTCGTGGGTGATGTTGTAGGTCGGGATCGGGAAGGTGAACACCCGGCCCATCGAATCGCCAGCCTGCATCACCTCGATATAGGCGCGGTTGATCAACTCCATCTCGGCCTGCAGCTCGCCATAGGCGAACGGCATCTCCTCGCCGCCGATATAGGGGATCTGCTCGCGCAGATCCTCCGGGCAGACCCAGTCGAACGTCAGGTTGGTGAATGGCGTCTGCGTGCCCCAGCGCGACGGCACATTGAGGTTGTAGATGAACTCCTGAATCGCCTGGCGCACCTCGGCGAAACCCAGGTTGTCCTTACGCACATAGGGCGCCAGATAAGTATCGAAGGAGCTGAACGCCTGGGCGCCGGCCCACTCGTTCTGCAGCGTGCCGAGGAAATTGACCATCTGCCCCAAGGCGCTGGTCAGATGCTTCGGCGGCCCCGCCTCGACCCGCCCGGGAATACCGTTGAAGCCTTCATTGAGCAAACTGCGTAGCGACCAACCGGCGCAGTAGCCAGCGAGCATATCCAGGTCGTGAACATGCAGATCGGCCTCGCGGTGCGCCTGGCCAATGGCCTCGCTGTACACCTCGTCCAGCCAATAGTTGGCGGTGACCTTGCCCGATACGTTGAGAATCAGCCCGCCTAGGGAATAACCCTGGTTGGCGTTGGCGCGCACCCGCCAATCCTCTCGCGACAGGTATTCGTTCATCGATGCAGCTACATCCACCAGCGCCTTGCGGTCGCGGCGCAGACGGCCATGGCGTTCGCGGTAAACGATATAGGCGCGCGCGGTCTGATAGAAACCGGCCTCCATCAACACACGCTCGACCCTGTCCTGCACCTGCTCGACATCGACCTCGGGCACATCCAGCAGGCGCGCCAACACCGCATCGGCCAACTGCCCGGCCAAGGCCCGATCGAACTCCCCGCACGCCTCCCCAGCGGCGGCAATCGCCTGTTCGATCTTGCCGAGATCGAACGCCACTATGCTGCCGTCGCGCTTGCATAGCTGCCGCGGGTGAAGAGCCATCTTGGTGCTGAGCATTGCGCCTCCTTACACTACATATAGGTGTTTTCTTCAGCGAAAACACAAGATGCAGTGAAAGTTACGCGAGAAACGCAGGCGCAAGATTGACCAGGATCAAGAACCGGGAAGGCATGCGCAGGGGGGATGCACGCGGCAGGCAGAAAGGCCATAGGCACTACGCCCCGGCCGCGCCGTGCGCCGCAAATCGCATTGGTGTATAACCTCCCAAAACCGCCACTATCTCGCTACAGCCCCCATTCCAGCCAGGGAGCGGAAAGTGACAGGGAATGTTATCCACCAATCCTGCCCGGCAGGTTATGCACCAATTGGTGTCTATTTATAGTTAGGCTATCGAATGCCATCAAAACCGTTGAATATCCCGCTATATAAAAAACGCCACACCAGCTTATGGCATATGCTCGCGTGCATTCCGCTAGCCATAATTACCGTAAGGCCGAACACCGTCGAGAATTGGCTCACTTCAATATTTTTAGTGTTCCCGGTGCTTTGGTTTGTATTCGTTGGCCCTAAATTTCTAGACGGCTGGCTAAGGCATAGCCGATATGGGTTCCTCTCTTGGGTCATCTTGGCTTTGAAACTAGCATTGTTTTTCTGGGTAATTAAAATTGTCGAGCCGTACACCGCTTCACTCCTGAGCGAGTGGTTAAAAGCCTAACAACTGGCTCAAATCGTTCGCTTCGCTCACTGGGACGGGCTAAAGCCCGCCCCTTAGCCAAACGTTAGGTTTTTATGAGGTTTATCTGTGCGGCCAGAAATAGAAAATCAGTGCAGCGTACTTTTAAGTGTTTGGCTGCAGCAAAAATGCTCGTCCGACGAAGTCAAAAAAATCGCAAGCAACATTAAATATAAGCGATTTACTTTATTCAAAATAAAACATGCATATCTTTCTAGCGAACTAGCGATAATAAATACAGCCTTCGCAATATTTGCCGTAAATTTAGTATTTTCGACCTCTGAGTCAAAAGAAATAATTGATGGCTTCTTATCTATTGCTCGAAAAACTATATTTTCTTTACTTGAAAAATCAGACACCGACTTCAAAAAGAAGTATGAGTCGCGCATAGAAGAATATTTTCATATTTTGAAGTCTGAAAACCCCACTTCCGCAATTTGTTCACTAACAAATTCTTTTATAAATCACCTAGACCTAAACAAGCATGAGCAACCATCTGTCTCCGCACTACTGGCAATTAATTTTCTAGATGCAAGCAATCAAATTATTGGAATATTGCAGGGCATTAGTTTTCAACCTCGAAAACAACAAGAAATCAGCAATGCTTTAAACATATCGCGAAATACCGGTGACAAAAAGACGGAGCTTATTTGTACCTTGCTTACAATTTCTGATGAAGCGGAAAAAGTGCGGCGATCCGTATCAAAAATAGCCGATATTTGCACAGACTCACTGAATGATCTTGCATCGGATGCATGCCATTATTTCCCTGTAGACCTAGCTGTAGACATTCAAGATTTAGAAAACTCATTCTATTCAATCATTGAGGGCGTGGAGTTTGCAGCAGACCAAAGCGCTCAAATTATCTCTCGCATGTCAAAATTAGGCGCACTAAAAACCTAACAACTGGTTCAAACCGTTCGCTTCGCTCACTGGGACGGGCTAAAGCCCGCCCCTTAACCAAACGTTAGAAACCATCATGGATAACTGGTACAACACCATCGAATACCAAACCCATGTAGCCGAAAAACTAGAGGCACTTGGAGAAACAAAGTACGACCGCGAGGCTTATGAATTCGCGCTTGAGGCATACCAGTATGCGCCTGAATATCATGAAAACATTCCAGCGCCGCCTCCCAATCTTGGGCTCGCGTACCATGTAAGCGCCTTCAACTTTGCACACTGCTATGTGCTACACGCCAAGGAAGTGTTTGAAGCTCCAAAAGACACACTGAGCTCTTGGGGCGTATTTTCATCAATGGATATTGGTGAAATTGTTTATGGCTTAGTCCGTATTGGCTTGCTGGACCAAGGCCCCGAAGACAAAAAAGAGCAGTTTGAAGGGTTATTTTTAATCACCGACGTGCTGTGATGTCTTCTAACTACTGGTTCAAGTCGCTCGCTTCGCTCACTCGGGACCGGCTAAAGCCGGCCCCTTAACCAAACGTTAGGCGTCAACACCGATATCACAATAATTGAGCCAAGATCAGAATTATCATTAATTTTTATGCCCGTATTGGACGCTTCACAAGGAGCATTGAGTGAACCTCACCCTTATATCTGGTCTACCTCCTGAATGCAGCGATATACGCACAAAAATCACTACACAGAGGTTCAAAGAGGTTTTACTTCTTGAGGCTTACCGAGACCGTAAGGAAGGAAGAAACAACGGCGGAGTGAAGGAGCACCTAATCGCCTGTAAATCTTGTCTAAATTGGCTCGGACAACAAGTCGAGGAGCGTTTTTTCCTGCGCGCGAAGAGAGCTGCCGAATACTGCTGTTTGAGCATGTATATGGCCGCTGAGGAAACCGTTCCTGGAAAAGAGGTAATCACTGGCGTCGTCATGGAGAAGGTTCGCTTTAGTCTTTGGCGCGGGGAAGATCCGGTATGGAGCATTGGCACCAAAGGATGTCATATCTTGCATTGTCCTTGGTGTGGTAAGCGTCTACCTAATAAACCATTTAGTACACGCACACCTAACATCGGAATAGACTGGCTTGAGCCTGAAAATTCATGACGCCTAACAACTGGTTCAAACCGTTCGCTTCGCTCACTGGGACGGGCTAAAGCCCGCCCCTTAACCAAACGTTAGCCACTATCTTATGAACTCCAAAAAGTTGCTTGCTATCTGTACGACCGGCCTTGCGCTAATTGCTATTGTGGTAGCAGTAGCTCCATTTGGTCTCAGCCTCAAGCCGAATGCACGAGCAGAGGCTGCTTTGCCTAGGATTGATATATCACAGATAAAATTTGGTGAACTTAGTTTACGTGATCATCCTACTTGGGGTGATGCCGCGCAAGGTTATAAATGGTCGCTCCTGTTAACGAAATCTCCAGATAACTCAATAAAAGTCTGGATTGTCCCATCACAGAATGGCCATATAGGAATGCCTGACCAGCACTGGTGGCGCCCTATTTACCCATGCAAAAACTTTGGCTTATCAACGAGCTCCGGTCCTATTGACGAGCCGCACTACTTAATGTGCCATGATAAAAATACACCTTATGACTGGCTTTTATCACGTTGGAAGTGGGATCTAAATGGAAAGGCTATCGACAGTAGAGCAGTCGAAGATATGCCAATAGCGATAGGGACTGTCAAAGGGAAATACTTTGTCCTTGGTAAACGCGGCTAACAAGTGGTTCAAATCGCTCGCTTCGCTCACTGGGACGGGCTAAAGCCCTCCCCTTAACCAAACGTTAGATGCACTGCAAGGAGCACCGCATGGCTGCCAAAACAAAATCACCTTACCTCTATGGCGAAAATCGCCTAGGAGATGTAATTGCAGCTATCCAAGTCATGGGTAGTTATGGCTATTACAAATTGGATTTTGAAGGATGGGCCACGCGAATCAGCGGAGACAAAAGCAAAGCAGAACACTGGAAGAAAGTATTTCTAGAACACCCAGAATTCTTCAGGCTAGACACCGCCGGAGTGAAAGCATCCTTAGCCTGGCGTAGAAGCTACCGTAGGCGGTACTCAGTGGATCAGCAGCGGGAGCTATCACTTGCCGAGTATCAAGCTTTAAGCAATGAAGATAGTGCTCGTATTTCCCGAGCACCGCTAAATAGCTCCGACATATCAGTTTTAATCAACACAGCCATAAACCTACATACGCGAGCCATAGAACAAAATAGAGAGTATCGCTGGCTATCATCACCTTTATTCAGTCTACTGGGCGTGGCTTTAGGTGCCTTGCTGGGCTGGCTAAGTAAGTGAGTGCATCTAACAATGCGTATATGGACTCTCCCCACAAGTAGTGAGCAAAGCTTTGCTTTTGCACCTGTC